>CAZUPI010000040.1:0-22527 GCA_964621755.1 uncultured Ruminococcus sp.
TATTGACGAAACAGCAAGGAAAATGATAACTGTCCGCAAAGTTTGTTCGACTGATTTGCAACAGCGAGAGGGACGTATTGTTCGGCAGGGGAACAAAAACAAACAAGTGCAGATCTACCGCTATGTCACTGATTCCACCTTTGATGCGTATCTCTATCAGACGGTCGAGACAAAGCAGAAGTTTATTTCACAGATCATGACTTCCAAATCCCCCGTCCGTTCCTGCGAGGACATCGACGAAACGGCACTTTCCTACGCGGAAATCAAGGCGTTGTGCGCGGGCGACCCGCGAATCAAGGAGCGCATGGACCTCGATGTGGATGTGTCCCGCTTGAAGTTGATGAAAGCCGATCACCAGAACAAGCAGTATCGTTTGGAAGATAACCTCTTGCGAAATTTCCCCGAACAAATCAAACTGTGTGAAACCTCCATCGCCGGGTATGAAGCGGATGCGGCGACCATAGCAGCGCACCCGATTCCCACCGAGGGATTTGTCGGGATGGTAGTTCGCGGGGATGTTCTCACCGATAAGGAAAACGCCGGGGCTGCTCTATTGGATGCCTGCAAGGAAGTCAAGGGGAACGAAACGGTCGAGATCGGGAGCTATCGCGGGCTTACGATGTCTGTGGAATTCCGTCCGTTCGAGCAGGAGTATTTGCTGACGCTGAAAGGGAAGATGAGCCATCAGGTAGAACTCGGCACAGACCCGCGCGGTAATCTGATGAGGATTGAGAACGAACTCGCCCGTATTCCCGCAAAATTGGAAGGGGTACACGCCAGAATCGAGAATCTTCAAGCGCAGATCGAAGCGGCGAAAGCGGAAGTAGGCAAGCCGTTCCCCTATGAGGAAGAACTGCGGGTAAAGGCCGAGCGGTTGATCGAGCTGACATCGCTGCTGGATATTGACCGCAAACCACAGGGGGAGCAGATAATCGAAAAACGCCCGTCCGTTCTGGCGAAGCTGAAGTCCACGCCGGCAAATACGTCGCAGAAAACAAATCAGGAATCGGTGAAAGAAAAGAAACACACAAAGGAGGTCGGGTAATGAAAAAATCTTATGAACCCGTGTATAAATCCCGGCAGAGTACGCCAGAGAAAACGGGGAATTGGAGACATACCGTGCGTCGCGCAAGGAAAATCTTGCGTGTAAGGAGGTCATCGAAAATGCGATCCGGGATAGCTACAAGGACAACCGCCTCGATTCCGCGGGAGCCAAAGCGGTTGTAAATGAATTTGGTTTTGATCGGACGCTGTATGTACTCGCGGTTACGGTCAAACGTATGGATTGGGACGGACGCTTCTCCCGCGACAACAAAAATTGGGCGCAGCTTACCCCGGTGATCCCGGACACGAACGGCTTTGGAGACGACCGAAATCATGACTTTGCTCTCAGTCACTCTCATCCGGGGTTGATTGATCTGTTCCTTACACAGACGCGACATGAACAGCTTCTCGCCACACCGTTGAAGGTGGCGGACATCAAGATGGAAGCGCTAAACCTTCTCGCCAAACTTGAAAATCTTCCTGTCCCCAACAGCCCGGATGGTAATCACTTCATGACGGAGGTGTCGGAAGACTTTCTCGCCCGCGCGAAATCGAAAGATATGGATAAACTCGCGTCGATGCTGCCGTTTGAGAGCGGCGCGTTATCTACGGTGAAGGAACGGAAAGGTGTGTTTCTGATTATCGGGAAGGACGAAGATCGGCATCAGGGATTGGTGAAACGAAAATCGGTGTTGGCAAAACTGAACGAAACAAAGCCGCAGCAGGGTGACAAGCCCGCCCCTACGCCGAAGAAAACGGAGTTATCCATATGAAAAAACGGAAGCGTGATGTACCGATCCTGTTTTGGGTGACGCAGCAGGAAAAAGAACAGATCGAAACGAAGATGGCGCAGCTCGGTACGGACAATATGAGCGCGTATCTGAGGAAGATTGCGATTGACGGGTACATCGTGAAACTCGATTTGCCGGAGTTGAGGGAGCTTGTCTCCCTTCTCCGGCGGTCAAGCAACAGCCTGAATCAGATCGCAAAGCGGGTGAATCAGACCGGCAGATTCTACGATGAAGATAAGGGGGACATCCTTCAAAATCAGGAACAGTTATGGGAGGTTGCGAACAAAATCCTGTCCTCACTGGCGGCGATTCAATAATTCTATAGGTGAAAGGAAGAAATATTCAAAAACTTATGCTATACTATATGCAGAAAAATCAGGGGGAGGATGCTTATGAACGACGGTGAGCTGATGGCAAAAGTGAATTCGGCGATGTACCATCAATGCAAAGAGCGGGGATATGCCGCGCCGGTGGATGTGCTGTTGGACATTGGCGTTCTCCCGAAGCAAAAACACGAGGACTGGCGGTTTGGTCGTGCGACATATCTTGAAGCGGTCTGCAATGTGAATCTTCGTAAGCTGTCGCTGATTATGCACCAAATTCGCGTATATGCGCAGAAAAACGGGTTGAAGCCATCCGTTTGTTACTACAAACAGTGGGGAACCAAAACGAAAAACGGGCAGGGCAAACGCCCGGTGATCCCGCTGCGATTCAGTAAAAGCGGAAACGCGGATATTGAAAAGTGGTATTCGACGCATTGGGTAGATCCCGCTCGCATCGCGGAGTTGAGGAGAATCGGATGGGAAAGAGCAATAAGGTATGCCCGAACTGCGGACGGAAGATGAAGCAGCAGTTTATCGGTTTGCAGCACTGTAAGTGTGGTATGAGCTGGAGCCGCCACGACGGATATTTTCAAAGAACCGGCGACATGATCTTCTGTTTGAAGCGTGTGAAAAAGGGGAAAGGACCCCATACCAAACAAGTGCCGGTCATTCGTATGAAAGAAAAAAGTGAATAGCTGCAAAGACGGTTTTGCTAAGAAAGGCAGAACCGTCTTTTGTGTTTGGAGGTGAAGCACATCGCCACAACAAGAATCATACCGATGCACCAGAACAAAGGCAAGTCACTCTTGCAGTCGCTCTCCGAACGGACGGAATACTCCACGGATAAGGACAAGACTGCGGACGGTGAGCTGATTTCCGCATACGAGTGCGACCCGATCACAGCGGCGGCGGAGTTCGCGCTCTCCAAACGGGAGTATCTGAATCGCACCGGGCGGGAGCAGGAGCATGACGTGATCGCCTATCAGATACGGCAGTCGTTCAAGCCGGGCGAGGTCACACCGGAAGAAGCGAACAGAATCGGGTATGAATTTGCGGAGCGGTTTCTCAAAGGGAAACACGCTTTTTTTGTTTGCACACACATCAATCGTCACCATATTCATAATCACATCATCTGGAATTCGACTGCGCTGGATTGTCAGCGAAAATTTCGGAATTTCTGGTACAGCACCAACGCAGTCCGGCGGCTGAGCGACCTGGTCTGCACGGAACACCGGCTATCTGTTGTGGAGAATCCGAAACGGCATGGAGTGACTTACGATAAGTGGCTGGGAGATCAGAAGAAGCCGTCGCACCGGGAGATTCTTCGGACTTCGATTGATGAAATTCTCGCAAAGAAACCCGCTGACCTTGAAGCGTTCCTCAAACTCCTTCAAGAAATCGGATACACAATCAAGCGGGGGAAACATCTTACAGTCACGCACCCGGATTTCAAGAAAGCAGTCCGATTGGACTCCCTCGGTGAAGGATATACCGAGGATGATATTCTTTCCGTTTTATCTGGTGAGAAACAGCATACGCCAAAGAAAAAGAAGAATATTCTCGCACTGAAAAAGAACACGCTGCTGATCGACATCGAAGCAAAGTTGCAGGCTGGCAAGGGTGGCGGTTATGAACGCTGGGCGAAGGTGTACAACCTCAAACAGATGGCGCAGACGGTCAATTATCTGAGAGAACACGGCCTGCTTGACTATGATGAACTCATCAAAAAGACTGCCGACACAACGGCGAGATACAACGAGTTGTCGGACAAAATCAAGGCAGCGGAAAGTCGTATGGCGGAGATTGCTGTACTGAAAACGCACATCATCAACTATTCCAAAACGCGCGAAGTGTATGCGGCTTATCGGAAATCCGGCTACTCCAAACAATTTCTGTCCGAACACGAGAGTGACATTCTTCTGCATAAGGCGGCGAAGAAAGCGTTCGATGAACTGCACCTCGACAAGCTGCCGACTGTCAAGGCGTTGCAGGCCGAATATGCGGAACTGCTGACCGAAAAGAAAGCCGCATATGCGGAGTATCGAACTGCGCGGGATGAGATGCGGGAGCTGCTGATCCACAAAGCGAACGTCGAAAAAATTCTCGGAAAGGAGGAACTTCATGACGAGAAACAGAAAAGGCATGAGCGTCAGTGACGTCATGCCTGATAAGCGCCCGACATACGCAGTATGTCAGAGGTGCAGCAGCCACAAAATTTATTTTGTGTTCAAGGGGTTTTAGGGGTGCTTCCCCGAACAAGTTCGCGCGTGTGTATTAACACGGGCATTGCTTGCAGGAATTATCATGAATATGTATTGCGCCATAATAGAAAAACAAAGAAAACATGAGAAAAACAGTAAATTCATGAGAAAATGGAATCTATATTTCATGATAACTATTCATTACGTTTTGCGGTTATGAGCCGAATAATCTATATAAAGTCCTGTATTCTGGAGCAAATCGGATATACTATAAAATAAAAATGCGAATCGAATGGATTCGCTTTTTTACTTTCAACTAAAAAAGGAGCTGTGTTAATGGAACAAAAAATTTATGGTTATGCCCGCGTGTCTTCATTGGAGCAAAATGAAGATCGACAAATAATTGCGGTTGAACAGGCAGGTGTGCCAAAACAAAATATCTATGTGGACAAACAATCAGGAAAGGATTTCAATCGCCCGAATTATAAGAGACTTGTGAAAAAATTGAGGGCGGGAGATATATTATATATCAAGAGTATCGACCGTCTTGGTCGTAACTACGAAGAAATTCAAAATCAGTGGCGTATCATCACAAAAGAAAAAGGGGCGGATGTAGTCGTCCTTGATATGCCACTGCTTGATACCCGACGTGATAAAAATCTGCTTGGCACTTTTATCAGTGATATCGTTTTGCAGCTTCTGTCCTTTGTTGCGGAAAATGAACGTGTGAATATCCGTCAACGTCAAGCGGAAGGGATTGCTGCTGCGAAAAAGCGCGGTGTAAAGTTCGGCAGACCTATCAAAGAGATGCCGTCGAATTTCGATGAGTTGGTAGATAAATGGAATAAAAAAGAACTCACGTTGAGTGAGATCACGAAGACATATGATATGAGTGAATCTACTTTTTATCGACGGCTGCGGGAGTATCAGGCATCGAAACCACATCGAAAATGAAATTACTGTCAAAAAGTATACTTTTTGACAGTCAGGGGAATAGCATTGCAGAAAAAAGAAAATTGTCGTTTTTTACATAGTAATTGTATCATAAGAAGGTATCTATAGTCAACATAATTATAAAAATTTTTAAAAGGATTTTCGGCTAAAAGTATACTTTTGAACATAATCACTATTGCTAAGACGAAAGGTTGTATGCTAAAATAAAAATTATAAACCATTTCAAGACCGGAGGGGAGTATGTATGCTTTTGTTTCAGGCTATTGTGGAACGTCTTGAGACTGAAGAACAGATCAAAACGGCAGAGCAGATTTTTCTGAATTACCGTAATGCCATGTTTCAGATCGCATACCAAATTCTCAACAATACACATGATGCGGAAGAAGTAGTTGGAGACACGATCATTAAAATTTGCAAGCATATAGACGACTTTACAACAAAGTCAGAAGTAGAAAGAAAGTTGTTAGTGAAAAAATACACGGAACGAACAGCGATTGATTTGCTGAGGCAGAATACACGGACAGAAACAGTGTTTTATAATGAAGCAGTGTTTTCAGATTCGGACATTGAGAGTAAGGACTCCGAAGAAGGAGACGTAATCTTCGCCGGAGAAGAATTTGGTTCACTGCAAAAATACGTGGTAAAACTGCCGAAAAAGTACAGGGATATTTTGCTCTTGAAATACGTAAACGAATTAAGAAACAAGGAGATAGCGGCTTTATGGCATATCCCTGAGAGTACGGTTTCTACACAACTTGTACGAGCGAAAAATATTCTTAAAAAGTTAATGAACGAAGGAGAGAATAACAAAGATGGATCAACTCAAAAGAGATGAGCTCTATGACCAGGCGGCGATGCGAGTCATATTGCAGCCCCTTGTGGAAGAGGAACTGGCGGAGTTTGATGCATATAACCAGATTCCACACGAATATTCTGCTAAATTTATGGACAGACTTCGTGGAATCTTTCGTCGGGACAGCATAAAAAGAGGGGTTCGAAAAACACTTTTATATGCCCGCAAGGTTTTTGTTTGTGTCAGTGTAGCCTTTGTGTTGCTTCTTGCTGCTTGTTCCGCAGTCAAGCCGATACGGGATAGAGTGGCTGACGCCTTTGTGACATGGTATGAGAAGTATGCGGGAATTTCCTATACAGTTGGTGAAACAATATCCAGCCTGAAGCAACCTACAGTCATACCGGAAGGTTATGTAGAAACCGAGCGGTATGAAGATGAGGATGAAATGTTTTTGTATATCGTTTATACAAACGATGAAGGAAATCGACTTATTTTCGAGCGCGAAGAAAATTATGAGGGATACGAGTTTTACGTAGATAGGAATCATGTGAATATGCTGGAGATCGATTTTAATGGAACAGACGCGATTTATCTTGAACCGCAAAGGGAGGGGGATACGTATTCTCTGATCTGGCAGGAAGGGAATATGATTTACTTCATTCACGCGGATGAATCAAAAGAGATAATGCTGGAATTCGCCGGGAGTGCAAAATAGCATTAAGAGAGAACTTCAAAAATTCACGAGGATTTATCCGAAAGAGCGAACTTCGTGGATTTTATTATGTCGACTTTATTGGATGTTTTGTACAATAATTGGACGGCAAAATTATTCAAACTAACAAAATAAAAGTTTTTTCAAAAAAGTGAGCTTTTTTTCGCTCCTGATTCGTTATAAGGTATATTATAAGGTATGAAATCAAAAAGAAAGGGGGAGATGAAAATGAAAAAGTTTCTAATTGTTGTTTTCGCTGTATGCCTGCTGTTTGTACAAGCTGTTCCTACATTTGCCGCTGCAAAGACTTCCGTCGTGCCTTTATGGGATAATGTTCGGCAAATTGATTGCAATGTTAGTTTTTCAGGTACAAGTGGAAAAGTTAGGTGTACTGTTACTGGCTGTGCGGGAACGACCTCAATTAGCGGAACGGCAACACTTTACATAGGTAAAACTAAAGTGGACAGCTGGGATATAACCGGAAACAGTGTTGCAGTATTATCAGAAACCTTCACGGGAATCAGTGGGACTACCTACCGGTTGGAACTCGACATTAAAGTGACAACAAACGGCGTTGTGGAACCAATTACTATGGAAGATTCAGCGACGTGTCCTTGAAGGCAAACAAAGTAAGACTAATACATTTTCGTCAATATGATTTTTAACTTCTTTGGTTTTACTGCTTGGAGAAGATAAAAAATTTTCAGTCAAAGTAGATTGAGACCACATAACATTAACGAGCGTTAAAAATCTATCTACTGCAAGGCAAGAAGCGAAGGCATCAAGCGCTTTCGCTTTTTGCCTTAATGACAAAAACCAAATAATTTAGGGAATAATATTTTTGTAAAAATAATTTCTAACTGCGTTTATGTTATGAATGAAATAAGACGATATATAGGAGTCGAACGATGAAAACGAGGTAAAATTATATGTGTAACAAAAAAATAGCATCATTATTTCTGTTCATGTTAGCTATGCTTATTGCCGTGCTCGGCTTGATGAGCGGCTGCCAACAACACAACGATACCTCCGACCCCTCTCTGACAGAAGACAATTTCCTTCCAACGCCTACCTATGATGAGATATATGCGACAGGAGAATTCTCCGACACACAAGCAACTCCTTCGAGTCAGCGGGTGAGGGTTTTACCAACGCATGATACAGTCTACACCTTTTATACAGAGTGGAGTCGCTCATATGTGGAGGAAGATGGGGGAATTTCTACTTATTCTCTCTGTCAGGACCCTGTGTGCAATCATACCGCACTTCCGTGCATTGCCTATGCTGCCAGAACGTCTGGAAATATCATTGAAGCGGAAGGAAAACTGTATCTACTTCTTTATACTAACGGAGAAAAATATATAAAATTAGCGGAGTATGATCCTTCGACCGGGAGCTATACAACTCTTGAAGAATATGATAACGGTGGAGAACTTCTCGTGCGCCTTGGAAGATATCTTTATTATTATATCATCCGTGTAGACAATGAGACGGAGATGGGGAAGCTGCAGACGACAAGATTGCTCTATCGCTATGATATCAAGGAAAGAGAGTGTGTTAAAATTGCGGAAATGTCACCGAACAGGCTCTTTTATTATCCATCCGGTATCAATGGAGCGATCTATTACATGGATGCGTCAAGAAATCTCTGTCGGTGCGATGCGAATTTTCAAAATGTGGAAACACTTGTGAGGACGGCAAACGTGATGAATTATCAGGTTGTTTCGAATAAGATTTACTACCTTACAAAGGATAGCGATCAGGTATTCGGCACACTTGCTTGTTTGAATTTGGAGGATTTGTCCACAGACACATTATACAATGATGTGACGTGGTTTTGCATTGATGAAGGCACCTTGTATTATACACAATATACCCCGATTGAAGCATTTACTTGGGATTTCCCGACAACAGACGAAGAAGGAAATCGGATAATTGAATTAACACCCATCATGGTGTCACACGGTAATATGATTTATCAAATTTCTCTTGACAAGTCGGGAGAGAAAGGTTCAAAGATTCCCGTTTGTGCAGGGCTTGCCGATCAGGACTGTTATTTGGGTGAGGTTTTTGCAATATGCAATGGCTATATTTATGCTCAGATAAAAGAACCTTATGAGGAAGGAACAAAAAAGGGAATGTTGACTGGGATTGGTGCTGTCAACCTGTCAAGTGGTATCGCTTGCCTGATTGACTGTGAGACAGTTCTATACTCATGATGAAACTTCTTTTCTACCAATTTCTGCGGTTTCTGTCGGATGGAAAAAAGATTGCTGTAATTTTCATTCTATTAGTTTTAAATCTTCTATCATTCACTTTTTTCCTTCAAACTGACGCGGAAGTACAGCAAACTGAAATATTGGGAGACAGCACACGGTTTTCCCGAACGAATATCAATGATACCGTAGAAAATGCGGAAGAATACCGAGAGAATCTGACACTTGCCTATGAAACAGCTGTCCACGATAGAAAAGCGGCAGCGGGGCAATATGCGATGTATCAGGATCAGTTGATCTCGCGGTATGGAGAACTGCTTGCTTCCGCAGATCCTTCGGACGATTCTTTTTCCGATTCCCGCTTTTTTGTGTATTCATACGACAGTATTTTTATGGCTGTCGCCGTTTTGCTTTTTTCGCTCACGATCTACACAGAAGATGTTTCGCTTGACATTAATCCGATTCTGCGGACAACAAAAAAAGGAAGATTTCCTTTATCTATCGCGAAACAGCTTGCGGTGATATTATTTTCGATGGGGATTGTCGGGTGTTTTCTTATTGCTGATCTTCTTATCTTTGGCAGAGATTTGCATATGAACGCCCCCATACAAACGCTACCGGGAATGGCAATTTGCCCGTATTCCTTTACAATAGGGGGGTATCTTGCCATTGTGTATCTTGGAAAACTGATGTGCGTTTTGCTCTTCACTTACTTTTGCCTTCCGGTGATCTGTTTTTTCGGAAACGTGATTGTAGGCAGTGGAATGGCTATTGTTGCCGCTGCGCTTTGTTGGGCAACATCTCTTGTCTCTGTCCCTTCTATTTTTCATCCATCGAATTATATCAGCTTGTATGAGACATCTAAAATCAATTCTCTGTTCTCACGTTATCGAGCAATCGCGTTTGGCGAACATCAGTATTCTGCTATTGTTGTCGTTTCTGTTGGAATTATCCTTTGTATGATCCTACTGTCTGCCCTGGTGGGGTGGCTTACTACAGTGCGCCATAGAAACTTGTTGCCAAAGAGGGAAAAGTTCCAAAAACACACGAAGCAGAGCACCAAACGAATTTCCAAAGTGATTATTCGCAACTATCCGACCTCTCTCTTTGCTTTTGAATTGTATAAAGGCGTGTTCTCGTCAAGAAACTATATCCTTCTTCTTATCGCTTTATCAACGAGCGTCTGTATCAATTTGAATGGGACATCCATCGCTTCACAATCTGTGAATGAACGGTTATACAGAGAATATATGGAGGGATATTCCGGTGAAACAGTAGAAGACAGCTTGTGGACAGCTTTTAAATCTGAGGATATAGCCGCAACTGGAGCGATTCTTGATAATAAAGTGCAGATACTTCGGTCGTCTGAAACTGCTTTCGCGCGTGGTGAACTTACATTAGAGGATTACGAAGAAATTTTGGATGAATGCGCGGATGCTTCGATACGGGAGGAAGTTTTTTCGCGTATAGAAGAATATGATACTTATCTCTCGAAAAAAGCGTCGGTTAGTTTTGTTTACGACACTGGGTGGAATCTGGTATTTCAACGTTCAGCGGATATTCCTGTTTATTTTGCGCTGCTGCTTTTGGCGGTTGGATTGTCCACGATGGAAAGTGAGAAAAGAACATCAGCCGTTGGGATGGAAGAAATCGTCCGAACGACAAAGTTCGGTCGCGCTAAAACCTTCCTTTGCAAACAGGCGATTGTAACTCTTTGCTGCGCCGTCGTTTTTATCATCTCAGAGGGAGTGTCTGTTGCATCAATAGCACGAGATTTCCCGCTTTCTCTGCCCAACGCCGCTGCTCGCTCTTTGCTTATATTTACTGATCAATCTCCAGAAAAAACGATTGGTGTGATGTTGGTTCTTCACGAATTGTTCCGATGGTTGCATTTGTGGATGTTTTCATTATTCTTTTCCGGGACAGCGGGACTCTTGAAAAATCGTTTGATCTCCATCATCATTGGTGTTTGTGTATTGCTGTCGCCGATTTTGTTTTCGTGGGAAGGAGTCCTGTTTACACATCCTCTCTATCAAATCGGCACAATGGCTGTGGTTTTATTCACGCTTGTTATTCTCTTCTGCGCGTTCCGAAAATGGACAAAATGAAAACCGAAAGGTGGTTTTGAACTTGAGAAAAATAATAATTAAAAGAGTGTTAGGGGTTCTCGCCTGTTTGTTCGCTTTCTGTATTTCTGGGTGTGCCGCAAAAGATGCAATGCCCGAGACTATTGTGTTGGAATCGGTCTATACCAAAGACCTCATTTCCTTAGACGATTACTTTGTTCCCTCTGGGTTTCTTGAACTGTCGGAAAGTACGCTTTATGTTTACGGGTCGAAAGAAGGTTCGATATGTGTTGCAAAAGTGGAAACCCCGTCCTTTGTTGTTTCCTATGTGGATACGGCGATTGCATCTGTTCCCATGAGTGCATGCAAAACCAACGGAGGATATGCTGTTCTGACCGTTTCTTATGATACTTCCACATATGAAGAAACGGCTGCGCTCCGTGTTATATCAGAAGATGGGATGGAGAAAGGCATGTTTCCTATTCCCATATCCGTAGGCGAAGGGGAACAGTGTGAAATGTGGGCTGAAGGGGAGAAGGTATATATTTCTACGTCAAGCGAATGTAGGGTTGTCTATACGGATACAGGGGAATCGGAACTTCTGTTTTCTTTTGACTCGCTTGGTACTTTTATCAGCGTGTCTATATTGGACGCTTCTCCCGTATTTTTAGTGGAGAATCAGTATGGTGAGCAGGAGGTATACAGCCTTGACAGGAATGCCGATTTGTATCGATTGGATATAGATAAAGAGAATTTGAAAACCGCACATCAGGTTTATCTTTTGTCGGATTCCGAGCTGTTGATTCGGAATACGCAAGGTTTTTATACAATAGGGAAAGAATTATCTCCGCTCATGAATTGGATAAACTCCTGCATTGTGGAAGAAGATGTCATAGATTGTGTTTTATCTGAAACATCGCAAATGTTTCTTTTGTATCGGGAACCATCTTCGGAGGATCAGATTTTTCTCTATTCTTTGAAACCGTCGACTAACACAAAAATGAACGAAAGAACAGTTATTCATGTATCTTATAGAGAATCAGGTGTTAATATTCTTCCGAAAGTGGCAGCTCAATATAATGCGCAGTCGCAAGATTATTTTGTTATATGCGAAGAAAAGGCAACCATATTCACAGAAACATCTGAGCAAAGCGCTTTTCTGCTTTCTGAATTCGATAAGCAAATTCTAAATGGCACAGCTGGTGATGTCATTGTGACCAATTCGGATGATATTGGGAAGTACGCGGAAAAAAATGTATTGTGCGACTTATCCGAATTCACCCAATCGGATTCGATTCTTTCAGAAAAAGATTTTTGGCCTTGTGTGCTTGAATCTCTCGAATATCAAGATCATCTGTATGCGTTGACCCCCTCTTTTTATATTCGGACATTAGTCGGAAAAAGCGATCTTCTTCCGGAAAGCGGATGGAATCTTAGCGGATTTTTAGATTTTTCAGCAACACTTTTAGATGATCAACAATTGCTCCCTGTCATGAACCGTGATAATTGGAAAAACATTCTTCTTTCGTATAGTGTGGGAGCATACGTTGATTTAAAAGCCGGAAATTGCACATTTACAGACTCCTCCTTTATTGATACACTGTGTTTTCTGAACGCTCTCCCAGAGCAATTTCAGCGGCAATCGGGAAGCAGTGAATTTATTTTATACCGTGAAGGAAACTATTTGCTATATCAGGCTACAATAGGACGTCCGGCTGATATCTTGGCATTGACGGTTCGTTTTGGAGACGAAGATATAAATATGATCGGGTATCCTGGCAAGACAAAAGGCGTATCTGCTGTTATACCATCTGATTGTTATGCTATTTCTGCTACTAGTCCTGTTAAAGAGGGCGCATGGGAGTTTATTTGCTATATGATGACAGAAAATCGGCATATCGTGCATTCAGATGATTCTATCCCATCCTTGAAGGATTCATATGAGGAATGGGTGGAAGCAGGGCAAAAGTATGTTTATCAATTTGACGGAAATACAGAAATATATATGCCTTTAGAGGAAGGTATGGTAGCAGAGGGAGCTATAGGTATTTATCAAATTTCAGATAAAATCATGACTAAATTCCAAAAATGGCTTGAATCGATGGATTCTGTTTCTATATTACCACAAACAGTCTCAGAAATTATTGAGGAAGAGTGTAGCCGGTATTTTGAAGGTGTGCAAACAGAAGAAGAAACAGCAAATATTATCCAAAGTCGCGTAGGGTTATACTTAAGCGAAAGGAATTAAAGCATGAAATTATATCTTGATGAAATTTCAAAAGCATACAGAACGAATCGTGCACTTGATCGCTTCACTGCCGCTCTTTTTCCTGGCATTTACGCCTTGCTTGGTCCGAATGGATCGGGAAAATCAACGCTTATAAACATCCTAACGGATAATATTAAAGCTGACTCTGGAAAGATCACCTACACTTCCAACGATGGAATTACCGAAAATGTTCTCAAAATGGGAGTACGCTTCCGCGAAAAGCTTGGTTTTATGCCACAGTATCCAGGGCTCTATGCTAATTTTACAGTAGAGAGGTTCATGTGGTATATGGCGGCTTTGAAGGGGATGGAGAAAGTGAAGGCAAAACAACAGATTCCCGAAATTCTCGCGGCAGTGGAACTGGACGATGTGCCAAAACGCAAGATCGGTACGCTGTCCGGCGGGATGAAGCAGCGTCTGACGCTGGCACAAGCGGTTCTTGGCGATCCGGAAATCTTAATTCTCGATGAACCGACGGCGGGGCTGGACCCCAAACAGCGGATAGCGATACGGAACTATATTTCAAAAATCGCATTCGAGAAAATTGTATTGATTGCAACACACGTTGTATCGGATATCGAATTTATCGCCCGTGACATTATTATGCTGAAAAAAGGTGTGATTGTAGATATTGCCCCGCCGCATGAACTGACGCGAAAGATTGAGGGGAAAGTCTGGAATATCCCATGTATGGAAGCGGAAGTACAATCGTTGCAAGAGAAATTTCGCGTAACAAACATAGCGAGAGAGGAAGAAACCGGCGCAGTATTGCTTCGTGTGTTGGCAGACGAAATGCCGGATACACGGGCAAAGGCGGTTTCGCCGACATTGGAAGATTATTACCTGTATGTATTCGGGGAATCTTCTGTGGGTGGTGCGTAAGGAATGGAGGACAAGGAAAGTTTTTGAATGTTCTTTGAACATAAATATACTTATAACAGAAAGAATGAAAAAAGATGACAGAGAAATGCAGTGCAGCGATCAAATACATGACGCTTCTCAATCAGTCAATGAAGCGATACGCAACCCCTTACCTGACCCCGAACTTGGAAGAAGGATGTGTATTCCGGTATATTTGTGAAAATGATTGTCCCCACAAAATATCGGGGGAACACTTTACCTCTCCGTTATATCCGAATGAAAAACGTGAATTAAAAAGTAATGAATTAAATAGTGCTGTTGACCCCAAGGATATCATTGCCTGTGCCGAAATGATTGCAGATTCCTATCGTTTCTTAGAAAACAAACGGGAGTCAATCGACAATAAAGTTGCTGGAGAACTCATGAAATTCATCTGGGATGAAAACCGCACCGTATTCGGAAGAGAATATGATCGGATTATCTGCACAAATTTCTTCCGACGACTGCAATATAAAACACAGGTAATGGTAAATTCCGCATCAGACGATCAGCGAACACGGCTATTGCATTCTCTGGAGGTACAGAGAGTCGCCAAAAAGATAGCGATGGGAATCGGCGCGAACTGGGAATTGGCAGAAACCATAGCAATCGCACACGATATCGGACATACGCCGTTTGGTCATACCGGAGAATATACGATCAATGAATTCTTAACAAAGAAAAATTACGGTCGTTTTTCTCACGCATTGCAGAGTGTCAGAGTATTAGATCATTTATGCAGACATCCTATTTTGGAGAAATATTCAATTAAAGGGCTGGGCATCTCATCCTATGTATTAGAAGGTGTCCTAAAGCATGATGCAGATACTTTCACGGATGGTATGCAGGAAGATCATTTCCTCGAACAACTTGATGTGAAGCATTTGTGTGGAATTGTGGGCTTATCAGAGCGAGAATCGAACGAGAGTTTGACGGATTGGCTGAACAGCGCAACTTCTTTTAAGAATGCACAGCTTCCGCAGGTGTTGATCGGAAGTGTGGAATCTCAGATTGTTGCATGGGCAGATAAAATCGCATATCTGGGACACGACTGGGAAGAATTTATTGATACACAGCTTCTCGAAAAAATGATGTCCCGCGTCAATGACATGGTGCGGAAAATATATAAAATTATTACGGAAGAGGGAGAAGACAACTCTGCTAACCCGGAATATGAACAGCTCACCTGTATATGGGAAGCACTAAAGCAAATCGGGCAAGAGTATGCTGTGTGTGCGGATCATCCAAACGAAAAAGAGTTGTACAAAACAGCTTGGAAGGAAGGTGCTTACGGTTACTCTGCCGTTCAAGAAAAGGTTAAAACGATTCTGGAAAGTATCACTCAAATTGAAAGTGAAGGCGGTAAACTTGCGGCAGATTCTGCAGGGCAGGAGGAAAAGTATTATCGGTACTTTTCGGCGAAGGAATATCGAACGCTTAAAAACTATTTTTTGATGACTGTAAGTTGGGTAAAACTGCTGGAGGTTTATCCGCGCGGTTATGGCTTGAAGCACGATCCGATTTATGTTTTCTATATGTATCTGACCGATCTGCGTCCCAATGTCATAACGCCGAGAGTGGTACAAAAAATCATCGATGGGACGATAGACTATGTAGCCGCACTGGAAAATAATCCGAATCAGAAGTTTGATACGCGGGACGCCTATTTACTCCATTGTAATAAATTATGGACATATAAATACAATGAACTCAACAATAAATATAAGACCGAGCCTAAAAAGGCAAGAAGGCGGTTAAAGGACACCTTAAGAACGTGTTTTCTCGTCGGATTCCATGACTATATGCCGGAGGATGACTATCGGTTTGAAGACGAATGCAAATATATTATGGAGCGGGATGAGGCAGGGCAATACTATAGTTGTGATACCAACTACGGGTGTATGTTGAATATAATCAAGGTTACAATCGACGAGTTTATCGGAAGTACCCGAGTTAAGTTTATGAAACATACAGCCGATGAGATTGTAAGGACATTGTTGGAGTACTATGTCGAACACCCGGATATGTTACCCTACGCACAACGGAATGATTTGAATGAAAAACAATATCATACGGTTGAGCAGGAAGTCCCTGAAATCAGCGAAAAGGACAGACGCGATTCTATAGAAAAGAACATAGTACGTTCCGTGGTGGATTATGTGGCGGCAATGACCGACCGACCGGATGGCAAAGAAGAAATACGATGAAATAAAGTCATCGGATGCTAAATGGAGCCACGAATATACAGATATATGATATTTCAAACGATTGACCGCTGGCAGTTGATTTATAACCAATAATTATTACGGCGCAAAAGGCTGCCTGTTTCGAGACAGGTCCCTTTTGCGTTGTTTTCTATTATAATAGGAGAGAGAGTATATGTTTAAGGGGAAACGAGATTCTTTTGAGAGAGAGGGTCAAAATCTGACAGAGGAACAAACGGAATATATCCAGTATGCGCAAGAGGTCGAAGGTACACTACGCATCCTCGAAGCGCAGCTGCACACAAGCGACGATTCGGCAGAAATCATCCACAACGTAATGAAAACCGCCTGCGAGTTCTATCAAGGGGATTGGGTTGGTTTTCTCGAAGTTGACTTGGAAATGAATATGTGGACGCCGTATGTATGGTACAATCCAAACGGCAACGACCAAACAGAGGTACTGTTAGCAGAGGTTGAAAACTTTGAGCCTTTCAACAGATGGTTGAATGTTATGCGCAACAATGGCGCTTTGTGTGTGCCGTCGGTAAAAGACCTCACAGATGCACCGCCGGAAGAGATGGCAATGTACCACCGGCTCAAAATCGAAAAGGCATTGGCAGTTCCCATCAAGCCGCGCCCGACTGGATTTTTTGTCATCCGCAATCCGCAAAGATACATAAACCGAAGCAGTATGCTTCAAATGCTTGGCTTTGTTCTGTTGTCGTCTATCAATGAACAGAAATTGATGCAAAGTCTGAAAATGTCCATATCGCCGGACAGCATTAAACAAGACACGGACGTAATCATCAATCTGTTTGGAAATTTGGAGATTTATACCGCCAACGGTGTGCTGCGAGAAGCTGATTTGAAATCCCCGAAGATTTGCCGCTTGCTGGCGTATCTCGTCCTAAGCAGGAAACTCACAGTACCCGCCCGCGAGATCGTCGAAGCAATCTGGCCGGAAGATATATTGGAATCAGACAATCCGGGGAAGAATGTACGGTCATTGGTTTACCGTCTGCGGCAATCGTTCAGTCTGATTTCCCCTTATCCGTTGATAGAGACGACACCAAACGGCTATGGCTTCAATCCAAAACTCAACATCATAACCGATCTCGATCTGTTTGAAAGGTGTTGGGAGACAGCGCAAAGAACAAGCCTCGCTTCTGAAAAGGCTGAAATACTTGAACGAGCTGTGGATTTGTATAAAGGCGGTGTGCTTGAGTCTGCATCCGATGAACATTGGCTTATTCCAAAGGCATCTTACTATAATCTTCGCTATCAGGGCATGGTAAGTGAGTTGTTAAAGACACTCGCTGAGGGGAAAGACTATCATAATCTGCATAAATATGCAGCACAGGCTTTAATTATTAATCCGGAAAGCGTCACGGCGTACTACTGGCTGATCTACTCAATGGCTCAGAGGGGAGCAGATGAATTGGCAAGAACACAAATACAGATTGCACAAGAGAACTTGACGGAAGAGGAATATTATGAATTGGTAGGCGCATTAAAAAAAGCGAAAATCGAGCCGTATAACCCGTTTTCGGGAGAAAAATCGCCCATATAACATCCATGCAACATCCGTGCGACAATCATACGACACGAATTTTTCCATGCGACAATCATGTGACACTCATGCAACAACCATATAACGCAAAACGCACTTTTACAACAACTGTGTGACAATCAAAAATTTTCATACGACCTCCGTATGGTAAAGTTTTCGGGCAAAAGCAAATTTGCCTGAGATACATACCTGCGGAGGTTTATTTTGATAGCTCCAAATTATCAGGGGGCAGTCGCTTTTGTACTTAGTTACAGAAGTGACTGCCCTCTTTTTTGTTGCCTAACTGAATATCGGTGCCGGTCTCCGCCGCCCTTCGTTTCGATTTTTTATTCATTCAACATCGAAACGGAGGAAAAGAAAAATGGATAACAAATATCCAAAAAACGCAGACCCGCGTCCGAAGCGGCGCAAAGATAAAGATAATCCCTACACGGTATACTCGGTGGGAAGCGAAACGGACAATCCGAAATACTACGTGGAATTCACTGACGGTATGGGAGAACACATCCGACAGGAAATTAGTCAGGAACTGTTTGATACATACAATCAATTTGAACTGGACGATCTGTCTTATTTGAATGAAATTGACCGCCACTACGCAGAAGGTGATACGGAAACAGATATTGATGCAGATTCAACGATGGAAACTGTAATGGAACATCTGTCGGTTGAACGACTGCGTGAAGCTATGGCAAAATTGCCGGAGATTCAACGGCGCAGGGTGCAGATGTATTTCTTCAATGGACTCACGTATCAGCAGATCGCCGAGAGGGAAGATTGTTCTAAAATGGCGGTAAAGTACAGCATTGACGTTGCACTGAAATTTTTGAAAGAAAATTTGTGAATTTTTTGAAAACTGACTTTACTTTTGGCTTTTGAGTGAGGTAGTAGGTGAAAGGGATAAAACATCCCCTTTCACCACACCTCACGGTAACAGTTTAATCCCGGAAAGGTGTGCAGGTTCTTTGAAAACAGAATACTCCCCGGGACAGACAACAATCTCTCTGGAATAGCCAAACCGAAAGGTACGCCATGACCTGCATCACGCAGCGAGCGAGAACTACCATTTTCGGAAAAGTCGGACAGCACCCGATGGGCGACGACAACAGAGAGTGGAGACTCCCCGCCAGCCATGACCTGAGCGTGATAACAACCGTCGCACGTTATGGGGTGAGAGGTTCCTATGGATGAACGAGTGCCGAGAGCTTAAGGCAGTCTGTCCGGGAAAGCAACAAACGAAATTTGCTATTCAAAATTATAAGTCATGGACCTGACTGTAATTTGTCCCTCGACAAATCTCGCCACGGTCAGGTCTATTGTTAGGATTTTGAATCTACATAAACAAAAAGGAGAACGATATGGAAAGAACAAAAACAAATGAAGCTGAACAGAAAACAGAAGCTCCCGTGATTCATCGGAAAAGCAACGGTGTTGAGATTACCATCACCTTCGCCGAAAAACCGGGAGATAAAAATGTGAAAGACAGAATACTGGATATGCTGATGGATTCGTATGAAAAACGAATTCGGACGGAACAATAACAGAAGAAACCTTTCTGCATAAACTGGACTTGTAGAGATATTGACAAAATATTTATTGTAATGTATAATATATATGGTGTATTAAAATGAAGATATCCATACGGAAGGAGAAAAATGATATGGCAACCGCAACCTTTGACAGAACTTTTGTAATAACTGATCCGGAATCCAAGCAAAAGCTGGGAAAAATCATGAATTCAAAGGAGCCGACGAAGCCTGTTTCCGCAATTCCTTTCTCTGAAAAAGACAGGAAAAGGAGTGAGGAAGTATTAAAACAGTTCTTATCCCGCTCCAAACGCTGATAGCGCAGCTCGGGGAAGACAGCGAAATGCTACAGCAGTACCTGTCTTCCTTTTCTTGTGAAAAGGATTCCGACATCGAGTCATTTCTGAAAACACGCGCGGTACAGTTTGAGCGGCTGTCAAAATCGCGTACATATTTGCTCGTAGATGAAGATAAGTTAGAGGATGGCGAGTTTGTAATCCTCGGCTATTTTGCGCTGGCTCTGAAAGTGCTGATCATTCCGGTGGACAAGTCGATCCGTTCCCGTCAGGAGTTGGATGGCTTCAGCGGCAAAATCTACGGGGAACCGATTCGTGAAGTCCCGTGTTATCTGATTGGTCAGATCGCAAGAAATTCAGCAGTCGATAAAACGGCGATTCACGGAAGCGAGCTTATGGAAGCTGCAATATCCGTGATTGAAGCATCGGTAGCAGCGGTCGGCGGCAGATATGTACTGATCGAATGCCATGATGAGAAGAAGTTGATTCGGTTTTATGAAGACAACGCTTTTCATGAATTTGCCAGAATACCGATGGGTGAGACACCGATGGTTCAGATGATCCGAAAGCTATATTGAGATTGATGCCTTAAAACAGTTGTGGTTAAAAATATCACGACTGTTTTTTCATTAAATAATAAGCGATATGGAAAGAACAAAAACAAATGAAGCGGAACAGAAAACAGAAACTCCCGTGCTTCATCGGAAAAGCAACGGTGTTGAGATTACCATCACCTTTGCCGAAAAACCGGGAGATAAAAATGTGAAGAATATCATTTTGGATATGCTGATGGATGCTTATGAAAAACGGATTCGAGAGACATGATTTCGGCGTACCAGTGCCTATTGACAAAAAACGTAATGTGTAATATAATAATATTACGGGATATAACTATGATAGGGGGTGTTGGTTATGGCAACATCAAGCATCTTTTCAAACGTAAAAATCAAAGATGCCAAAAGCGCAGAATCGTTCGTTCATGCTCTGGAGCAGTCCGAACGCGAATCTGCGAAAAAGCCCGCAAAAACTGTGAAACCGCCGCTGACTGACATCGAAGCGATTCGGAAACTTATGGAAAAGAAGGTTTCAAAAAAGTGAGTACGTTCACGACGATAAACATTCTTGATATGGCGGACGCAATCGGAGAGGAAGCTGTGAGGGCATTACTCTCCGATTATTCATGTCAGAAGAATCAGGAAATTGAGAATTACGTAAAGAACAACGCGCTGGAGTTCGCGAAACGAAAGATTTCGATCACCTATCTGGTTATGGATGAGGTAGGAGAGCTGTCAGGAATTTTTACATTGACACATAAACCGATTGAAATCAGCTGTGACGGGGTATCCGCCACGCTGAAGAAACGATTGGAAGATATGCACAGCTCGATGAAAGCACAGGAACATATATGATCTCCGCCTTTCTGATCGCACAATTCGGAAAGAATTTTGTGGCAGCAGATATGATCTCCGGGGACGAGCTTATGGAAATCACACTTAGTGTGCTTACCAAAATCCAGCATGATATCGGCGGAGGTGTGGTATATCTGGAATGCGAGGAGAATCCGAAGCTGCTCCGTTTTTATCAGAATGACCGGAATCGGTTCCGTCCTTTTGGAACAAGAACATCGGCGGCAGATGATACGCAGTATGTTCAATTGCTGAGAATATTATAAAAGCTACATACAAAGACAGCAAAACATCGGCTGTCTTTTCTCTTTGGAAAAATTATTTGTCATCCTTGCGAAACAACACGAAATCTGCTATAATAGGTTCAGTAATCCAAACGCTCATTGAAAACTTCATAGCAGTTCGTGTTTTCTAAAAGAAAGGAAAACACAAATGAAACGAGTTTACACACTTCATCGAGTTTCTACCTTAAAACAAGTCGATATCACCAAAGACGACATCCCCATGCAGAAGATCGCTTGCCACGAATTCGCGGACAGACAGCCCGAATGGGAAATCTGCCGTGAGTTCGAGGAAAAAGGCATCTCCGGCTTCAAAGTATCCGCCGAAAATCGCGACGCGATCCAAGACCTCAAGGAAGCCGCGCTTGCACACGAGTTTGACGTGCTGCTGGTGTTTATGTTCGACCGTCTCGGCAGAATCGAGAACGAAACTCCGTTTGTTCTTCAATGGTTCGCCGAACATGGCATCGAAGTATGGTCGGTCAACGAGGGTCAGCAGAAATTTGAAAATCACGTTGACAAGCTGATGAATTACATCCGTTTCTGGCAGGCATCGGGAGAATCCGAGAAAACCTCCATCCGTGTAAAGACCCGACTTCAGCAGATGACCGAAGAAGGTATCTACACCGGTGGCGTTGTACCGTATGGCTACACACTGGTGAAGAACGGACGGAAAAACAAAAAGGGGCAGGAGATGCGCGACCTTGCGGTTGAACCCGTGGAAGCCGACGTGGTCAGACGGATATTCAAACTGATGGTATCCGAAGGATGCGGCTCACACCAGATCGCTACCTATATAAATAAGGAAGGTTTTCGCACTCATGCCGACGCGATGTTCCAGAGCAACAACGTCCTGCGGATTTTGAAAAACGAAATCTACTGCGGCTATCTGAAAAACGGTGACGCACGGTCTGAGCGGATTGAATCCCTCCGCTTCTTAAAATTTGGTATGAAAAAAGCGACCGCTCCGAAGAG
>CAZUPI010000041.1:0-21865 GCA_964621755.1 uncultured Ruminococcus sp.
TAGCAAATAAAATTGTTGATACATATCTTGTTCCTCATATTAACGAATATGCCGATCTTGTAAATCGTTTCATCAAAGGCTACAAACAGTTGTTTCCCGCTCACCTTAACGATGATGCAGATCGTATGTGTCATAATATGTTCGTTGGTATGTATTCAACTATTATAGATTACGCACAACGTACTGAACAAATAAAAATGCCGTCTAAAAATTGTTATTGCGATATTATTCAGCAATTCAAGTAAGTAGTATATGCCGCAGAGCGGGCGCAGGCGACGGAAAAAGAAAATGATTGCCTCCCAATTGTTCAGCAGAGTTGAAATAGGGAAGGGGTATAAGATACACCTCGAGATGAACATGACCTACCGGCAATTCTGCGAAGATTGGCTTGGTGAGGCGGACTTCACGGCGAATAAATGTTGTTATTGACGAATACCGAGTTTATGTTAAACTAAGGGGAAGAAATTCTTTCAAGAAGTTCCTCCTCCCTGAAACTCACATCCCTTTTAAAAAGGTTTTGGGAGGGACGCGGGGGACCTTTTTTAGGAAAAAGGTCTCCCGCGTTTTTCTATATTACAAAAATTGTAATCACTCATCCAAAGCGGCTTCGATCGCCTGAGCGAGCTGGTCGGCACAGGAGGTACTGCGGGGACCGCAGGTGTTACCGCGGAGAAGTGCCGCTATCTCGCGCGCATCCTTACCCTCGACAAGTTTTGAGACCGCCTTGAGATTGCCATTGCAGCCCCCCGTATAGGAAACGTTGTGCAGAATGCCATCCTCTATTTCAAACGTGATTGCTGTGGAGCATGTTCCTTTTGTTTTGTACGTATACTTCATTTTTAAATCCTTCCTTGTTGGTTATTTTTTATTCACTGTCATCTTCACTGTCGCTGCTTAGTGAATCATCTGTGCTTGCACTGCTGTTGATGGAGACGATTTTTATGTTGGCAGATTTACTGGTTATTGTGTATTTCGCGTCGGTAGACTCAGCTGTGGTGCGTGTAAACGGGCTCGTCACTGCCGAACCGTCTATCAGGATTGTGCCTTCATCGGTTTGGATATCCAATTTCAGATTCTCAATTTTTTTGACGCTCGCAATGTCAATTTCACCGCTGTCACATGTGATGACTGCCTCGCCCGAGCAGCGGAAAAGACCAGAATTCATGTTGAGCTCCTCCGCGTTGATGTTCAGGTTTGCAAGCAGAGCAGTACTCATATTGAGCGTCACGGATTTTGCAGGCTCTGCATCGCTCTTAGAGTTGATATTAAAGTTTGAGGTGGTCTTGAATCCGGTCGTGGTGACTTCGGCATTCTCAACGGTAATGTTGTAGTCTGTCGCGGAGGTCATGCTTTCAATATTCAAGAGACAGGTGTCTGCCTTAATTTCGAAAATCTTGATTTCCATATCGCTGCCGATGTATAGGTTTATTTTCTTTTCAGTATCAGCGTCCTGCTGGGTGTTCTTTCCAAAACTCAGTATGTAACGCATTCCTTTAAAGGAAAAGCCGTTTTCCCAGAATTTCAGCATCGACGTGATGTCCGGTATTTCAGAAAAGCTGAGGACCCGGTTGGCTACGGATAGGTTGTAGTAGTTATCGCGGAAGTTCACAAACTCAATGCAAGATTTGTCACTCTTTCCGATGATGTTGATTGTGGCATTTGAGACGATAAGCTCTATTTTCGAAATTTCTGAGTCGGTGAGGTCGACTGTGTTTACCAGCCCGTCCTCGCGGTCCTCGGAAAAGAGAAATTCTCCGTTGGCGTTTGCCATGTTCTGCGCGATGATGCACGTCACAAGACCCAGAATGACAAGAAGCACCGCGATGATAAGAGAAACAATCGAGGTTGGTTTCACAGCTTATAGCACTCCCTTCTGATATTTAAAAATAGCGTTTTCAGCTTTCCACAGACAAATCCGAGAAAATTGCCGACGAGTGAGATAAGCCACGGCAGAAGGCGTATCGCAATATTGTAGAGGAGTACCGATACAAACAATACTGCACCGGCTACCATGATACCAAGTCCGATTTCATAAATTCCTGCCGCCATGAACGAGAACAGCTGTGTGATACCAAAGATAATCCCGACAAGAGAAAGACCTGCGCCAACCGCAACAATTGCAATCAACGCTGCGATAAGTCCGACAATGAGAGCACTGAGACCTACGAACACCAATGCAAACGCACCGAATATGACAGCAGCGAGAGCAAGGGTAATCGGCAGAGTTATGAGCAGGCCGACCCAGAAAATAATCATCCCTTTGGTGGTACCATCGGCTCCTTCGGAATATTCGAAGTAATCGTCTTCATATGGAATTTCAAGCGGCTTCCGCTGCACTTGCTGCTGTCGTACCGCTGGATGAGGCTTCGGTGTCGGGGCTGGCGACCGCGGCATGTTTTCAGATGCGGCTGACATTGATGGATGCGGTTTTTCGTATTTTTCTACAGGGCTTGGCTCTGCTTGTGCCTGAACGGTCCTCTTATTTTTGTTGAGTATGACCGCTATACTGTCCGCAAGCTGCTCAATTTCGCTTTTGGAGTGGATAGCTTCAATTTCTGAAAGGTCGTCGCTTGTGAAGGTTCGCCGCAGATTGGACACATGCTTTTTCGCAGTCTCGTCCGGGATGCCGCGTTCCACCAGAGCTGACTCGAGCTCTTTCATGAAAATATTCAATTCCATCCGTTAAAGTCACCTCTCTTTTGGGATTTTATCAGTGGATTTTTTGTGTGATATGTGGTATAATATAAAATTGTAATTAACTATATGGAGAGTACCAAATTTCAGTTTTTGATCCGCCTTTCCTATATTCTATCAAAAAACGGAGTAATAATCAATATGAGAATGAGAAAAAAACGGCATGGAAATGAAAGACTTCTCGCTCTTTTTCCACTTTTATATCCTGATACCGCTGAAATGTGGGTCGAACCGACTGGAGTTTTCGGAAACGACCATCCGCTAAAGCTCGAGGTCGGCTGCGGCAAAGGAGATTTCATCACAGCTTTATCCGAGCGGGACGACATGTTTAATTATATCGCGCTTGAACGGGTATCGGATGTGGCGGTGTGCGCAGTTGAAAAATACGCAAAACGGAGAGGGCTTGGCAGTCTCGGCGCAAACGGCGGGTGGCTTACCCCTGACGGCCAGCTTTATAAGAACGGGGAGACTTGGAATATTCCCGAAGAGCTGCGTGGGAACGTTCGGTTTATTGTGGGAGAAGCGGGAGATATCGTGACACGGATGCCGGACTCCTCCCTTGTGGGAATTATCGCCAATTTCAGCGACCCGTGGTCTAGAAGGTGCACTTATGAGAAAAGGCGCTTGACCCATCCCGCTTACCTCGAAAATTACAAGCGTGTCCTCGCACGGGACGGCATGTTTTCCTTCAAAACTGACGACGATACATTATTCGATTATACGGTCGCGATGCTTTCCGGATGTGGATTCGAAATTACCTTCGAGACGCGGGACCTCCACGCCTCCGAACGCGCAGCAGAAAACATCATTACTGAGTACGAGCGGAATTTCATGAATCAGGGAATCAAAATAAAAATGCTCGAGGCAGTACCGATAAAATAAAAAACACTTGACAGGAATGCCTGCAAGTGATATAATAAAAGGGTATCGATAGACCGTACCCGTGAATATACCTTTACATTTATTATTATATCACATTTCACGGCGGTTGTCAAGGGGTTTAAAACATTTATTTTATTAATTTTTCCCCAACTGAAATAAAGAGGAATACTATGAACGGACTGATATCATTTGAAAACATCTCGCTGCAGCCAGTATCAAAGGAAATACTCGACCTCAATACCATTTCACAGGATTACGGCCTCGTCCTCACTGAGGAGGAAGCACGAGAGCTGTCCGACACGCGAAACACCGCACTGACTGAAAACGAGCGCATTGAAACCGGAATTGGCGCTGTTGGAAAAATCATCAAGCGGTTTTGTACGTCACATTATGTCGCACAGGAGAACTATACATATGTGCTGAACGAGGTCACATATTGGTTCTATTATATTAAAACCGAAACGGACGACAAAATCAGTGACGACGCTCTCATTGACGAACTTTTCTCTCGCTTTGAACTCCAGTGCCGCGGAAGCATCGACACGCTTGAGGGACGTGAGGTCGAGCGTATCATCCGTATGGTGAACAGCGGTGACAATTATTATAAGTGGTACGCTGACCGGGACGAGCTTAACTACGACTCCCGCACCGGACTTCGGGAAGCTCCCGAAGAATATGTGCGCGAAAGTTACGGCGACCGCTACTTCGAGGAGGATACGCCTGCTGACCACGACAGGTACGAGAATGAAGAGCAGTACGACTATGACGATGACGATGTTTTTGATATCGACACATTTGATGAATTCTACGACCAGGAGCATGCCATAGAGCACGACGATTTCACGAACCCACACGCTGCGCACGAGCTTAGTGACGAGGATGACTATGCGTACATCGATGAAGACGAGGAGGATTACGACGACTATGAATCATGAAAACGGACTGATTGCACATGATTCTCTCAATCCGGAGAACATATCCTACGCCGATTATGCCAATACTCTTGCCGCTGAGGCTCTGCGCGTCGGGATTTATACGGAATCCGATGTCACGCAGCTTCAAAACGGCTTGATGAATACACTTGCTGACGTCATCGGATATCACTCGGAGAATCACTCAACGTCGGTCAAGACTGACGCCGCACGGGAAATGGCGCAGTCCATCCTGTACAATGTAGACACTTATCTGCGGTCTCTTGGCAATAACATGACGGCGATAGAGGAGCTGCGTACCAAACGCATGAGCGACCTGTACGGAAAGGGATATCTCATCAATTCGAAGTGGTTTGAACAGGCGAAGGTCCTATACGCGCGGGTAAGATATACGAGACTGAAAAACGGGTCTGCAGAATACAACAAAACCATCGATGTAAAGCTGAAAAACTACTTTTCTTCCTATGACGCACGTTTTAACGCTCACAGCAAGGCATATATTACACTGTCGGAATACGGAATCCGTGGAGCATACCGGATAAATGAACTGTCCGCAGTTCTCGCAAAGCTAATTGATATCAATACCGGAAAAAAGGCAGATGTGACAATCGACGGGAACGTGAGTTCGACTTAAGAAGCAACTATGGGAAACTTTGGGGGAAATTTTTGAGAAAAGTTTCCCCCAAACCCTTTTCAAAAGTTTTGAATCTGTTATCCATCCCGCAGCTGATTCCGCAGCAGAAGAAGCACGATGCAGTTTATTACCGTCATGACCCCGATGATGACATCTGCTAGGGTCCACATGACAGGTGAGGATATCACTGCGCCTATTATTGTGCAGAAGGCGGACGCGGTATAGTAAAGAAACAAAGGGAGCTTTTTTTGGGTGAGGTATCCTATTGCGACTGTACCGTAGTAAATTTGTGCGATGATGGTTGCATAAGCAAATAGGACGACTGCTGCAATCAAAATATAGTAGACTGCGTCTCCTGCAAGTGCGCGGAATGCGTCGAGCGTCACCGGTGCGGCGTCCAACTCCGTTTTCCATGGAATAACCGCGTACCGAAGGTCCGCGATGAGCAGCACGACTGCAGTCATTGTGCAGAGGATCAGCGTATCAAATACCACTTCTACAACACCGTAGCATGCTTGATTGTGCGGATTTTTCGTCTCGGCAACCGCATGGGCTGTCGGGGATGTGCCGCACCCTGCCTCGTTTGAAAAAATGCCGCGCATGACTCCGAATCGAATGCCTTCCCGCACCGAAAATCCCACCGCACCGCCGAAGACTGCACGTGGTGTAAAAGCTGCGTGGAATATCTCACCGAAAACCTCCGGCAGAAGGGAAAAATTGCATATAATAATGTACACGGCAATCGCCATGTAAACTCCGGTGAGCGGAGGCATGAGCTTTGCCGTGATTTTTTCAATTCTGCGGCTCCCATATAATAATGGAAGAAAAACGAGGATTCCGAGTGCTGTGCCGCATGTCAGCCGATATTCCGGCGGAACAACACACGCCGCTGCGTTTGACTGAACAATGTTTCCGGTCACAAGCGAATTCAGGCAGCAGAGCACCGCGAATCCCCCGCCTACGGCAGAGGTGAGATTGTACGGCAGCTTGGACGAAAGCCCGTCGCGGATGTAATACATGGCGCCGCCGTAGTATCCGCGTGCGTCATGACGGCGGTATTTTACCGCCAGATAGACTTCCGCATACTTTACTCCAATCACTACAACCGCGCCCGCCCACATCCAAAATACCGCGCCGGCGCCGCCTGATATCAAAGCTGATGCAACACCGGTAATATTTCCCACTCCGAGTGTCCCTGCCAATGCCATCGACAAAGCGGAGAATGGCGTACTGCCGGACCCCTCCGGCATGTCGGTGAGGGCATGTACAAACGAGCGAGGATTGAGCAGCCGCGACGGTTTGATTTTGAAAAAAAGTACTGCCGCTGTAAGAAGCAAAAACACCGGAGTCAGCAGCGCCCCAAAAAAGTCTGACAAAATTTCGAAAATCCGCATGAATTTCTCCGATTTATCGTTGACAATATTGTAAAAATCGTATATAATGAATTAATACATATGTAAACATAGGCAGATGATGATTACATAAAAATATTATTCACGTGGAGGACGTTTCATGCGTCATAAGGGAATTTTACATATAGTTCTTGCTATCGTGTCCATTTTGCTTCTGTTGTTTATCACATCCTGTGCCATCACTACGGGGGCGGAAGAAAATGCTGCATCAGAGCAAAATGTGGTCGAGACAACGGCCGCTCAGCTTGCCGTGCCGAAAAATGAATATATTTTAAATTTCGATGTTTCTCCTGCCGGATCCGCTTATATATCCGGTGTTGCGTCGCAGACATTGCTGCGCGGCGAGAAGAGTACGCCTGTCGAGGCTGTCGCTGCGCCCGGCTATAAGTTTGTGAAATGGAGCGACGGTGAAGAGAACACTGTACACAAGGCTGTTACAGTCAGCGAAAGTCAAACCATATACGCTATTTTCGAGCAGACTATCGACTCATGTCCTGTCATTTATATTACCACGGAGAATGGAAAGAGCGTTCAGTCCGATGTTGTCTATACAAGCTGTACCATATCTATCGATAATATCGAAAGGCAGTATGTGGTAAGCGAGGCAAGCGCGTCGATAAAATGCCGCGGCAACGCTTCATTGGGGTGGGCTAAGAAGTCATACACCATAAAATTTGTGGAAAGTCAGAAGCTGTGCGGGCTTGGAAAAGGAAAGAGCAAAAACTGGGTTCTTGTCTCCAACCACTGTGACCAATCGCTTCTGCGTAACTACGCCGCGTTCTGGCTCCAGCAGAATATGAGCGGCATTGAATGGTCGCCAGACTGCCGTCCGGTTGATGTGTACGTAAATGGCGACTACTGCGGAAACTATACGCTCATTGAAAAAATCACGGTAAACGAGAATCGCGTGAACATTGTAAACGGCGAGGAAAGCGACTCTCTTGATGCGGATTTCCTGATAGAGCTTGACAATTATGCTTACAAAGCCGGAGACAATGGTCTTATGTGGTTTACCGTGAAAAGTTATCCATATGAGATACGCGGAGAAGATAACCTCACTGCGGAACGCTGCGCTTATATCGATGAATGGGTGACCAATGCGTATGTCACGGTCTGTGACGGAACGGAAGAGGAGATTCGTGCGGTTATCGACGTGGATTCCGTGCTTGATTGCTATCTTGTGGAAGAAATCATGAAAAATATCGACTGCGGTTGGTCAAGCTTCTTTCTATACCGCCGCGACGGAAAGCTGTATTTCGGCCCGTGCTGGGACTTTGACCTCGCTGCCGGAAACGACTATCGTCTTGACAACGGAGACTATGAAGGGTTATATGCCGGACGAGCAAACGGATTCAGCCAGCAAAATCCGTGGTTCCTCAGATTAATGGAAAAAGAGTGGTTCCAGAAGCTTGCGGCGGAGCGTTTCCTTACGCTTGAAGAAAGCGGGCTGTTCAATAAGCTGATAAAAGAACTTGACAACATTTACGCGGTATGTTCAGAGTCGTTTGAGCACAACTTTGAGAGGTGGCCAATTTTCGGACAGCGTATAAATATGGAGCCGGACAAAATCCTGTCCTTTAAATCGGTTGAGCAGCACTACAACTATCTCATAGAATGGATTGGCAACCGTCTTCTCTGGCTCCATGAGGAGTACTCGGGAATGCTGGCGGAAAATTGAAAATTCTGTAATCGCTGTCATGGCAGGTTGGCTTACACGCCCAAATCAGAAGCTGACATAACTTTTTAAATAAAATGTTAATGGAAGCTCGACGGGGAGATGCTTGAAAAGGCACCTCCCCGTGCTGGTCTGCTATCATGATGGAGGGAGAAATCTGATGGAAGATAAAGATAAAAACACCCCTGAAAATAATCCCGAGGAGTCGAATGCGGCGCGAAGGATCCGGATGCTGGGAGAGAATGAGGACGAGCATACCGAAGAAGAGCCGATAAAAATCAACAAATGGGCGAATTTTTGGTATCACCACAAGTGGAAGGTCGTCATGATAACGGTGTTCGGGTTTATTATAGGGGTTGCCGTTGGGCAGTTTGCAAAGCAGCAAAATCCCGACGTCAGTATCATATATGGGGGCCCCACGTATATCACCCCGAATGAAAATCAGGCGTTCTGCGACAACATTGAGTCAATCATGCTCGACTACAACGGCGACGGCAAGAAATACGCGCAGCTGAATGATCTCGTCTTTATGACGGAAAATCAAATGAACGAGATGATAGCGGAGGTCGAGGAAAGCGGTGACGATGTGGCGTTTGACCGTCTTGCAAACGCTCAGATGCAGGAGCGGTTCACTTACGAAATCTTCGGCGGGGAAGCGTCGATTTGTATTCTTGCAGAGGAGCAGTATAGAGAGGTTCTCGCAGAGGGCGGATTTATGCCTCTCTCGGAACTGTTCGAGGAGTCCGAGATGCCGGAAGGCGCAATCGATGAGTACGGCGTGAGACTGGCTGAGACAAAATTCAGCAAATTCTACGGCAATGCGGATATTTTCCCGGAAGACGCGGTTATCGCGCTGCGCAGAGTTTCGACCATGTCAGCACTCACCGGCCGAAAAAAAGCAGAACAGATGCACGAATACAGCCGTGACCTGTTCTGCCGGATCGTAAGCTTTGAATATCCCGAGGGCTACGTGGAGGAATAATCCACTCTCGAGAATCCTGCTGTTTTTAACGTGAGCTCGCTGTGAAAATCTCATTGAACTCACATTATTTCAGATAATTCATTCCAATCATCACTACGCCGAGGACTACAAGCACTGCGCCCGTTGCGCGATTGAGCGTTTCGGGCTTTGCTTTATTCGCGAGCTTCGCAGCGATAAGAGCCCAAATCAGCGTGAATACAATGCAGAGAACAAGAATGAGAGGGTCGGGCATGCCGCTTATAGAAAAGTGCGATACCGAGCCTGTCAGCGCGGTGAACGTCATGATGAACACGCTGGTGCCGACCGCTGTCTTCAGCTCATATCCAAGAAGAGTGGTCAGAATCAAGAGCATCATCATACCGCCGCCAGCTCCGACAAATCCGCAGATGAAGCCAATACATATCCCGCAGAGGACCGAACGGATAAGTCTTTGTTTCATCGGCACGCTTTCCATTGCTTCCTTGGTCGTCATGACCGGCTTCACAATGAATTTGATGCCGAGCAGCAGCGTCATAAAGAAGGAAAAACTTCCCATCGCTTTTGCGGGAACGATACTGGCAATCCAGCTTCCGACTGCTGTGAAAATCAGCACCGTCACCATCATGACAAGCCCGTTCTTGATGTCGAGATTTTTGTTTTTTCCATATGTATACGCCGATATCGCACTCGCCAGCACATCGCTTGCAAGCGCTATTCCAACCGCGGTGTACGGCTCGATTCCGAGAAATGTGATGAGCATCGGTGAGATGACCGCCGCCGCACTCATCCCCGCAAATCCCGTGCCAAGCCCCGCTCCCATTCCGGCAAAAAAACATGTAAGTAGAATTTTCAGCATAGCTTCTCCCTTGATAAGGCGAAATTAGTTTTAAATGGAACTATATCATAGTCTCAAACATTTGTCAAGGGAATTCATATTAATTTAACGTGAGTTGACGGGTAACTGCTTGGCGTCTGGAAAACCTCTATTTTTGAATTCCAATTTCTTCGACTGGGAGGTCGGGGAAGCCTTCGCGCGGATGTTTGAACTTCAGCGAGGTCATATCGAAGTCCGCCTCGTCTGTAGAATGATAAGTATAGTTTTCGCCGATGCTGCTGTAATCGTATACGGACTGTGCCATCCAGCCGAAGCGCGCATCATGATTGATAATAACGTTGTTTTCCACCACGACATTGGCTGGATTGATTGGAAAGTCAGGGTCGTTGAACCGCTCAAAATCGGTAATGACTCTGGCAAGCGTCGGATATTTTTCTGACCAAATTTTACTCTTGTACGGAACGCTTGCGAGGTGCTTCCAGTGAGGCGCGTCCGGCGTGTCGCATGCTTGATGTGCCCATCCGCCGTTTACAAACCCGTCCCGGTTGCGGTCGTCGTAGGATATCGGGGATGCACTTTCTCCGATAATAATGTTGTCGCGCACCGTATTGTCCCGTCCGCCGCCCACGAGGAATCCGTTTTTCTTCACATTTATCAGAATGTTTCCGTACGCCGTTTGACCGGAGAGACCGTCGTCCCAATAGATGCCGTCGGGTGAAAACTCGCCGGGGCCGATGTTTTCGAGAAGGTTGTACCGTATGACCGTACCGTGGGCCGCCCAGTCGTAGCCGGAGTAAATCGCACCGGCATCACTGGAATGGAGAACCACATCGTGAATGTAGTTGTATTCTATGATGTGCTCGTTCCCGCCGTATGATATTGCCATGTGCGGCGAACCGGAAATCTCGTTGTGTGCACAAATGTTGCCTACTCCGGACAGGAGAACGCCCGACTGATATGTCTGGTAAACTTCGGAGAAATCGTGGATTCGGTTGTTCCGCGCCGCATTTTCTCCGTGTGTCAGCGTATCGCGCTCCCCACCGGTCAGATAAATACCACCGCGCCCTGTGTGTGTAATTTCACAGTTTTCCACCACGTTGCGGCTGCCGTGTACCTCTACTCCGTGCATAGCCACATTTTTAATGAGAAGGTCGGCAAGGCGATTGTTGTTTCCTTCCAGCACGACTGCGGTTTGTCTGACGCAGGTCATCGTAAAGCCCGATATGGTCATTCCATTTGCACCGGATATTTTGACCAGCGGATTCACGCTGAGAGAAATGTCAAACGACACGTCCTCCGCTCCGCGCGGATATACGTATAAAATTCCATTCTCGCGGTCAAGGTAAAATTCTCCCGGGGAGTCGAGTTCCTCAAGAACGTTGTAGAAGTAGTAGAGCGCACCTGCACGCGCAGCATATCGGCTTACAAATTTCGGCATGACCGCGCGGTTTTGGGTGTTTAACGTCACCGGTGTCGACGAATCCGCCCAGTCCCAGAAGAAATAGCCGAACATCCATGCCGTCTCGGGCGTCTGCCAGCCTTTTAAACGCTCGTTCGTCTTTTTATCGAGGATGTAGGTGCCGCCGCGGTGATTGCGCCGTGTATTCCAGTCACGCCAGTAGTTTTGCGGCGGGAATTCGGCGACATCTCCCACGTCAAGCACTGCTTCAAGTTTCAGATATCCCTCGTTCGGATACCGGGCGAGCGTCATACGGCGGTCATTTTCGAATATTTCAATGTTGGTCCCATCAGTCACACCGTCATATTTTGCGTGGGTGCTGTATGTGCCAATCGCGTACAGTTCGGCGTAGACCGTACTGTCTACCCCATATTTTTTGAGGTCAATCGCGCGAACCTTTGCGGCAGCATCCGGCGTCAGACGTGCTTTCATTTCCGCTGACGGCTCGTCCGTATTCTCATACGGTACGGTCAATCCGCCCGTAAGAACCGCGTTTTCGTGCGTCACATAGGTGTCGCCGCTGTCCCGCTGGTCGAATTCAAGTGTTTCCGCATATACGCCTTCCATCACCTCAACGGTCACAGAATCGCCGCACCGTCTTGCCGCATCTCTTGCTGCCGTGATGGTTTTGAAGGGAAATGCGCGCGTTCCTGCATTTTTATCACACCCTGCAGGACTTACATAATAGGTTGTCTCTGACATCGCTTCACCCATCCTTTTTGTGAATATTTTTTGCCGTGGATTGTGCGTTTGTGTATTGGAATGCCAATATAACCTTTTGTTTCGTATTCATATTGTAGCATATCCGGGGCATATTTGCAATATATTTTTGGCGGTTCTTTATGATTTATCGCAAATTGTAACAGAAACTATCAGAAAGAACGAATTTTTTCCATGTAAATATAAGGTTGACAAATATATGAGATGGTAGTATAATATATTTGTCAGAGAAGATACATCTTTGAATATGACTTTTGAATAATTTAACTTGCAAAAATTCATTTTACATATATAGGAGGGCACAATGGGACTCACTCTTGCCGAGAAAATATTGAAAGCGCATACCGTAGACGGAGAATTCAGGAAGGGTTCGGAAATCGGACTCAAAATAGACCAGACTCTTACACAGGACGCAACCGGAACCATGGCGTATATCGAATTTGAAGCGATGGGCATTCCGCAGGTGCGCACCGAAAAAAGCGTTGCCTATATCGACCATAACACGCTCCAGTCTGGATTTGAAAATGCAGACGACCATCGTTTTATCGCGTCCTGCGCCAAGAAGCACGGCATCTACTACTCTCGTCCGGGCAACGGTATCTGCCATCAGGTTCATCTCGAACGCTTCGGCGTGCCGGGTAAAACGCTTATCGGTTCGGACAGCCACACCCCGACCGGTGGCGGCATCGGCATGATTGCCATTGGTGCAGGCGGTCTCGACGTTGCGGTTGCAATGGGCGGCGGCGCGTACTACATCACTTATCCGAAAATTCTGAATGTTGAGCTTATCGGAAAGCTCTCCCCGTGGGTTGCCGCAAAGGATGTCATCCTGGAACTTCTCCGCCGTATTTCCGTAAAAGGCGGCGTTGGAAAGATTATCGAGTATACCGGCGAGGGCGTTAAAACCTTGTCCGTCCCTGAGCGCGCGACGATTACCAACATGGGTGCTGAACTCGGCGCTACCACTTCCATCTTCCCGTCCGATGAGGTTACACTGGAATTCCTGAAAGCGGAGGGCAGAGAAGAGGTCTTTACACCCCTGTCTGCCGACCCTGACGCTGAATATGATGAAAAACTCGCCATCGACCTGTCCGCACTCGTTCCGATGGCCGCATGTCCGCACTCTCCCGACAATGTGAAGACGATAACAGAAATCGGCAAGATGAAGATTGACCAGGTCTGCATCGGTTCCTGCACGAACAGTTCTCTATACGATATGCTGAAGGTTGCCTATATTCTCGACGGAAAGACGGTTCATCCCGACGTATCTCTTGCCATTGCCCCCGGTTCAAAGCAGGTACTGAACATGATTGCGAAAAACGGCGCGCTGTCGAAGATGATTGATGCGGGTGCAAGAGTACTCGAATCGGCATGCGGACCGTGTATCGGTATGGGACAGTCCCCGAATTCCGGCGGTATCTCGCTCCGTACGTTTAACCGCAACTTTGAAGGAAGAAGCGGCACGAAGGACGGCAAGGTATACCTTGTATCCCCTGAAGTCGCAGCAGCATCCGCGATTGCCGGATACCTCTGTGACCCGCGTGAGCTCGGCGATATGCCTGAATTCACCCTCCCCGAAAAGTTTATAGTCAACGACAATATGATAACGCCTCCCGCACCGGTTGAGGAAGCTGAGGCAGTCGAAATCCTGCGCGGTCCGAACATCGGCGGCTACCCGAAGACTGCACCGCTTGCCGAAACCATCAAGGCGGAGTGCTCCTTGAAGGTTGGCGACAACATCACAACCGACCATATCATGCCCGCAGGCGCAAAGATTCTCCCGCTTCGCTCGAACATCCCGGCGATTTCCAACCATTGCTTCACAGTCTGCGACGAAACCTTCCCGGCCCGCGCTAAAGCGCTGGGACAGTCTATCATTGTCGGCGGCGTCAACTATGGGCAGGGCTCGTCCCGTGAGCATGCTGCTCTCGCCCCTCTCTATCTCGGCGTAAAGGCAGTCATTGTAAAGTCATTTGCGAGAATCCATCGCCAGAACCTCATTAACGCGGGTATCCTGCCCCTTGAGTTCGTAAATGAAGCCGACTACGATAAGATAGACCAGTCAGACGTTCTTGAGCTTCCAGACGTCCGTGCGAGCCTTGAGAAGGGCAGCAAAATTACAGTAAAGAACCTCACCAAGGGTACGGAATTTACTGCAAAATGCGAGCTCAGCAGCCGTATGCGCGATATCATGCTCTGCGGCGGTCTACTCGACTATACAAAAGCAAATTTGAAATAAAGACTTGCAATCAAGTCCCGATTTTCTAAAAATTTCTCAAAAATCATTTCCCCATATAATATCGATAATAAAAGGAGCTGGCACTATGGAAAAAATCAAAATGACAACCCCGCTCGTTGAGATGGACGGCGACGAAATGACCCGCGTCATCTGGAAGATGATAAAGGACATTCTCATTCTGCCTTACGTCGACCTCAAAACCGAGTATTATGACCTCGGTCTGACATACCGCAACGAAACGAATGACCAAGTCACAATCGACTCCGCCAACGCGGCAAAAAAGTACGGCGTTGCGGTAAAGTGCGCGACAATCACCCCGAACGCTGCGCGTGTGAAGGAATACGACCTCAAGGAGATGTGGAAATCCCCGAACGGCACCATCCGCGCCATCCTCGACGGGACCGTGTTCCGCACTCCTATTATCGTAAAGGGCATTACCCCGTATATTCCGACATGGACCAAACCTATTACCATTGCCCGTCATGCGTATGGGGACGTATATAAGAATACGGAAATGCAGGTTCCGGCAAATTCGAAGTGCTACCTTGTCTGTGAGGACGAGAACGGCAACGAAACCCGTGAGCTTATCCATCAGTTCGGCGACTCCGCCGGAATCGTGCAGGGTATCCACAATGTCGACGCGTCCATTTCCAGCTTCGCACGCAGCTGCTTCAACTTCGCGCTCGACATGAAGCAGGACCTTTGGTTCGCGTCAAAGGATACCATTTCCAAGAAATACGACCATCGCTTCAAGGATATCTGGGCGGAAATCTACGAGAACGAGTATAAGACAAAGTTTGAAGAAGCCGGAATCGAGTATTTCTATACCCTTATCGACGACGCGGTCGCACGCGTTATCAGAAGCGAGGGAGGCTACATTTGGGCATGCAAGAACTACGACGGCGACGTCATGAGCGATATGGTGGCGACCGCATACGGTAGCCTTGCCATGATGACATCGGTGCTCGTCTCCCCGGATGGAAATTATGAGTACGAAGCGGCCCACGGCACCGTGCAGCGACACTATTACAAGTATCTTAAGGGTGAGAAAACCTCGACCAACAGCGTAGCAACTATTTTTGCATGGACAGGTGCACTCAGAAAGCGCGGCGAACTCGACGACAATCAGGAACTTGTGGAGTTTGCAGACCGTCTCGAAGCTGCGACCATCAAGACCATAGAAGACGGCGTTATGACAGGCGACTTGTACGCTCTCTCGAAACTGGAGAACAAGCGCAAGGTCAACACCGAAGACTTCCTGAAAGAAGTTGCGGAAAGAATATAAGACAGAAAACGTGGGGAAGGCTTTTTTAAAAAAGTTTTCCCCACGCCTCTTTCAAAACCCCTCTATATTGCCCGCCGTCAGAGCAGAACAAAATCTGATAACTATTTGTCAATTTTACTGCGCTTTTGTCTTGACATATCGGCATTTTTATGATATCATACATATATTGATAAGGTTGTGCGTAATCGTTATCATAAAAAAATTTCTACAAAATGGAGAGTCGTTATGGAAACAAAACGAAACCTTAAGTATTTCACAGCTCCGCCGATTTCCATTCCGGGCATTATCGGATGGATAGTGGCAATTATTGGAATCATCTGCGTGGCAGCTATTCGTTACCTGATGGTGCTAGGTATCGTAATTGCAATTATCGGATTTGCTATAGTTGTATTTTCTTCCGGTGGTAAATCAAATGATACAGACCTTGAGTATCAGATTTCCGAAAGAATTAAGAACCTTCAGGAACGCTCAGAAAAGAAGTTTGAAGTGTACGAAAAGAGCTTCCTCAAGATGCTGAAGCCTATCGACCTTCGCGGCTATGACTTTCTTGCAAAAGAAGAGCCTTTCTATTATCGGAAGGGCGCAGACGGCGTTAACAGAACCAACTACTTCATGGGCTGCAACCTGATTTTCACAAGTGAAAAGATGTACGTTTTCGGCAGACGTTTCTCCCTGACGGATGAAAGCATTGACGCCGACATAACGGGTGCCTACTACTTCACCGAGCTTGACAAAGCTGAAATCGAAGAGAAAGTTTACGAATACAAGAGAGGCGACCGTACCGTACAGGTTAAGTACTACATCTTCAGAATCCTGAAAAACGATGGCACTCCTGCACTGGAAATGACCGTTGACTACGGTGCCGATATCGATAAATACGCAGACCAGATTTCACGTGCTATTGTAACAAGACAGAAAGAACTTGCAAAGAGAGCGGAAGAAGCAGCTCAGAGACGTGCTGAATTCCGTGCTCGTGTTGAAGCTGAAAAGGCAGCCGATGCAGCGGCTGCAGCAGCGGCTGCCGAGGGCGAATAAATTGATTTGATTTGAATTGATAGTTTTGAGGGGGTCTTAGACCCCCTCAAAACTTTTTAATCTGTGATATTGATTTAGTGAATGCAAAATCCGGTACGTAAAATTTAATCTCGTTCAGTGTCTAAGAAAATCGTTTGCGAGCTTACAAACGTTACTAAGGCATCGGACAAATTAAGTTTTTGCACGTACCGGATTTTGCTCACAGTAAATCCATGTGTTTACAGATTGAAAAGTTTTGAGGAGGTTTTAGGGGGTACTTTTGAAAAAGTACCCCCTAATTAACACTATTTAAATAATCACCCAATCAAACCAATCTTACTTGGAAAGAGTGTAGGAGTTGCCGTCTACAGTGATTGTAACGGAATCGCCGCTGTATGCGAGACCGCAAGACGCCTTACCAGCGATAACTTCATAGAGTTCCATTTCCCAGAAGGAGTGACCGTATGCCAGAGCACGTGCTGTGCCATAGTAACGGTAGTACTGATATTCACCGGACTGGTCAAATCTGAATTCGAACGGAGTTACTTCTACACCAGATGCGGTACCGCCACAGTCGTTACCGGTTACTGAAAGAAGAGTATCCCAGTTTTCCTTATCGTTGGAGCCCTGGATTTCGAAGTCTGTCGGATAGGATGCTTCGAAGGTGAAGATTGCGGCTGTCGCCTTCTTCGGAGAACCGAGGTCAAGGATTAACCATGACGGGTCTTCGTATGCGGAGGACCAACGTGTTGTGTAGTCACCGTCGACAGCCATGTCACCGATGAGCGTGCCGTCTTCTGTTTCGGAGGAAGACCACTCAGTAGTTGCGCCGAGAGCAATGTTTTCAGAGTTTCCTGCGGACTCATCAGGAATAATGAGGGAAGATGAAGACTCAAGTGTGTATGTGCCTGTGTAGTCGATGTCTGCACCATCGATTGTGATAGTAGCCTTCGTGCCGTCAAAGGAGAGAGAAGCGCCGTCGCCGGACCAGCTGTTTGTCAGAAGCGTATACGGACCCTTTGCAGTATCTGCGCTCTCAGACTTGGAGAGAGAGTAGCTTGCGTCACCTACTGTGAGCTTGCAGAAGGAAGCAACAACGGACCAACCGATTTCCGTGCCATCGATTGTCATCGTGCCGTCTGCGATGGAAACTGCACCAGATATGGACTTATCTTCGCCGTTTTCCAGAATGTTGAGGGTTGCGTTGCTGCCGTCAAAGGTGAGAGCTGCAACAATCTCCGAGTTTGCCACGCTCCAAGAGTAATCTGTGAGTTTGGAAGCATCGAATGCAGACGTTTCTTCTTCGTCCTCCCCTGAAGGAGTTTCTTCCTCGGCAAGATCTTCGTTGTCAACGTTTTCCTGCTGGGTTTCGTTTTCCTCTGTGGGTGTTGTAGATTCATCGCTGCCGCAAGATACAAATGCGGATGAGCAAAGAATTGCACAGAGAACAAGTGCTAAAACTTTTTTCATTTTTTTCCCTTTCTTAGAACATGAAGAAATTACGAATGACGTGTTTTATTTTATCTATATAGTTATTTATTAGCTAAAATATATAACCACATCATTCCTCTTGTACATTATAGCACAAATCACTTGAAATTTCCATATTTATGGAGACTTTTTTGATATTTCGTGAAGTTGTACAAATTGTGAATGAAAAATGTGTTGAAAAAACTCGAAATAATGGGCTGTAAATACAAATTTTGCTGTTTATTTTGTGTATAATTACGGGGCTGATACCATACAGGTCAATCCCGCTCAGTGGATATCGAGGGAGGCGTCATCTGTTCCTTTTTCGAGCGCGCGGACTTGGATGTAATAGGAATAGCTGTCGTTTACGTCGATTTTTACGCGGTCTCCGACCTTGTGGCCGAGCAGTGCTTTGCCGAGGGGAGATTCTTTGCTGATTAGGTCTTTGAGAACGTCGTTGCGAAGGGTAGTGACAATGGTGATAGTACGCTCCTCGTCGTCTTCTTCGTAGTAGATGGTGACGTGGTCGAACAGGCCGATGGTATCTTCGGAGGATTCGACCTTGATGACGATTGCAGTTTCAATCATCGCTTTGAGGTAGCGGATACGGCTGTAGTTGCGATTTAGTTCACGTTTTGCACTGCGGTATTCGTCATTTTCGGAGAGGTCGCCGAGTGCGCGGGTGCGTGCGACTTCCTCTTTGTATTTGGGCGTGAGCACGGACTGCCGATACTCAATTTCCTCTTTCATTTTTTGTATATCAACTTCGGTAAGCTCGTCTTTCATGGTGCCTCCTTTGGTGGGAGGGAAACGCTGGGGGTGACTTTTCCTGAAAAAGTCACCCCAGATCCCCTTCAAAACCTTTTTATAAATTATAGGATTTCGTTTGGGTGAAATCTAAGATTATTATATCACGTGGGAGCGGAAAAATCAAGGGTGAGGAATGTCGAGCGGAAATTTGTTGTTCTTTTGCACGCTTTACCTATCCGTTCCAGCACGGGGCCGCGGTCATTTCTTCCGATGCGGCAAAAATCAATTATCAGTCCATCAACCATTGTTTGGAAAAAGGAATGGGTCAACCAAACGGTACGGGAAGCGAAAAACAGTTGAAAGGCTATCCAACCGATTTGTTGATTTTGCAGAAATTCTCCAGTATAATATAACATAAGGTCGACCGAATAAAAATTATTTTTAGGGGGATTATGATGAATATCGGAAAAAACATCGCGGAACTCAGAAAGACCGCAGGAATCACGCAGGAGGAACTCGCAAGTCAGATTGGCGTATCGGCACAGGCGGTATCAAAGTGGGAAACAGAAGTGTCAATGCCGGATATTATGCTCATGCCGGTAATTGCAGGCGTATTCGGCATCACAATAGATGAGCTGTACGGAGGCAAAGCGAACGCTGATACCAAAGTGCAGGCCAATTTCGATACGCTCCCGGAAGTTCTGTATGACCAAATTATCAGGCAGGTGTCGTGCGTGTTTGCCGGGGAGCATTCACCCAAAGAAGCCTCCAAAATGAAGCAGTACCTGGAGGAAAACGAGGATGCAAAATCCGTAGCTTGCTCGGATACAGGAGGTGCTGTACTTATAAACAACAACTTTGCCGTCGTCTTTCGCAGCGTAAAGGGCTGCGAGTATTTGAAAGATGAGAAGCTGACGCCCGTACTTGGACGTGTGTTTGAGGTTTTATCGAACGAATGGGTAAGAAAGATTCTGGCTTATGAAATCGAGCATCGGACGGAATACTTAACCCCATCCTACGCATCTAAAAAATTGGGTCTCGGATTGGAGGAAAGCAGGCGCGTGCTCGACGAACTGGTAGAACTTCATCTGAACTATGTGACCGAAGTAAGGGAGGATGAAAACAGCACGATTCGAATCTACAGCCTTGATAACAGCGACATGTTATTGTGCATGATAATAGCAGTAAACATTGCAAAACTTATCGCCGAAAACAGGAGCCATTATTTTAACTACCGCGGAGCTATGTACAGCAATTGGCTGAAATAAAGACGACACTTACCGTTCTATTCAAAGATTTCTTGCGTCAAACAGCAAAATTTCACAAACACACCTTGAAATTTCCCGGTAAATATTGTAAAATAAATCGAGATGTTTTCTCAAGCTGATTTATGTTAGACCATACTTTGAAAGGCAGGACGATACTTAAAAAACTTGGATTGCAGCTTTTTTCTATCCGCGACACGATGAACAATGCGGAGAATATCCGCGAGAGCTTCCGCAGAATAAAGGCTCTTGGTTATGATATCGGTCATACCGCGGGCTGCGCTATCCCGTATGAGGAATTCGGCAAAATTGCAGCCGAAGAGGGCATTGAAATCTGCGGCACGCACGACGACTTCGGTCTGATGCTGAATAATCCCGAACAGGCTATGGCAAATCACCGCGCACTCGGTACAACCAATATGGGTATTGGCGGATTCGGCGCGGAAAGCATCGAAGCAGTCGAACGCTTTATCGAACAGGCAAACACCATAGCGGATACCATCTACAAGCATGGCTTCAAATTTACATACCATAACCACAGCCATGAATTCCGACACTTCGAAAACGGCAAAACCGCAATGGATATGCTCGTTGAAGGTCTCGACCCGGGGAAAACCTCCTTTGTTCTCGATACATATTGGGTACAGCACGGCGGCGGCGACGTTCGTCACTGGATTGAAAAGCTTGCCGGCAGAATTGACATTCTTCACCTCAAGGATATGGGCAGAAACCAAAACGGTCCCTTTATCACCGAAATCGGAAACGGCAATATCTGGTGGGAGGGTGTTCTCGACGCAGCCGAAAAAGCGGGCGTCAAGTACTACGTAGTTGAGCAGGATACATGGCCGGGCGACCCGTTTGACTCTGTTAAGCAGTCCTCCGAATATTTGCATATGAACTTTATGAAATAAACTTGGCGGCAGTTTCATACAGTCACCGCAGAAATTGCGGATATCGACAAGCGAATGCAGGATATTTGTAAGCAGTTTCAGAGAATTTGTCATGACAAAACGCACGAAATTTGAAATTCCTGCGACCTAATTTTATTGAAATGGTAAATTCTTCGCAAACTTCGAAAAAAGTATTGTATAATTGCGCAAAATAGTATAAAATATAGAGTAGAGGGACAAAATACCTTAGGTATAGGTGCCTCTTGAAATGCTACCAAAGGAAATATTTATATATAATGGAGGAAACTCAAATGTCAGTAAAAGTTGCTATTAATGGTTTCGGTCGTATCGGCCGTCTTGCTTTCCGTCAGATGTTCGATGCAGAAGGCTATGAAGTAGTTGCTATCAACGACCTCACCAGCCCTGCAATGCTCGCTCATCTTCTCAAGTATGATACCGCCCAGGGCTCCTTCCTTGGCAAAATTGGCGAAGCTAAGCACACAGTTGAATCCACAGACGATTCCATCATCGTTGACGGTAAGGAAATCAAGATTTATGCAGAAAAGAACGCTGCAGACTGCCCGTGGGGTAAGCTCGACGTAGACGTTGTTCTCGAATGCACAGGCTTCTATACCTCTAAGGAAAAGTCCATGGCTCACATCCAGGCAGGCGCTAAGAAGGTTGTTATTTCCGCTCCTGCAGGCAATGACCTGAAGACCATCGTATATTCTGTAAACGAAAACACCCT
>CAZUPI010000042.1:0-21858 GCA_964621755.1 uncultured Ruminococcus sp.
AGAAGCGGAAAGCCGAGGTCGATGGACTGTTTGCAAGGATGTACGAGGATTGGTCATCTGGCCGCATCACCGAGTACAACTTCAATATGCTGACCGCGAAGTATCAGGAGGAGCAGACCGCCCTGACTGAGAAGATCAACGGCTTGAAAGCGGAGCTTGCGTCTGTTCAGCAGACGGAGGCCGATGCCGTAAAGTGGGTAGAACTGATTCGGCAGTATTCCCATCCCTCGGAGTTGACCGCACCCCTGCTGAACACGCTGATTGAAAAAATCGTTGTCCATGAGGCGGTGAAGTCCCCGGATGGTTGCCGGGAGCAGGAGATTGAGATTTACTACCGCTTCATCGGTAAAATTGACTGAAATGACCGCTGAGTGCCAAGTCCTCTATGCACTTGGCACTCAGACGGAAACCATATCTTTAACTGTGTGAAACAGGAGAGACGATTCCCGATATTACGATGTTACCGTCATTGGCGAATTATTTTGGGGTGTCCGTTGACGAGCTTATCGGTATGGACGAAATATCTTCAACAAAGAAACTTGATGAGATCAATCAGAAGTGGCAGAAAAACAGAACGCTCGGAAAGCATGAAGAAAACGTAAAACTTATGCGAAATGCGCTGAAGTTTTATCCAAACAATGCGCTTTTACTGATTCAACTGTCTGCATCCCTTGAACGGCTTGACGGCAGTGAAGCAGAAAAGCGTGAATATCTAAAAGAATCTATTATGATTCACGAGCAGATCTTATGAATGAAATCACAAAAAATTCATTGTGTTTTATTATATATCCAACATTAGCATGCAATTTTCGGTGTCCGTACTGTTATCAAAATCATGAAAATAATAACATGGATTCAGAAACAGCAGCTGGAATCATATCTTATGTCAGAAAGAATATTTCAAAATATCGCGAACTTCATGTTGCTTGGTTTGGCGGAGAACCTCTCCTTAAATTGGATTTGATTCAATTAATGTCCAACGCATTTATGGATATTTGCCATAAAAGAAACCGACTCTATACAAGTGCAATAACTACAAATGGCTATTTCATGAATAAAGATGTTTTTCTAAAGCTCTATAATAGAAATGTGAGAAAATTTGCTGTTACTATAGACGGACTTGCTGAAATTCATGACAAGCAGAGAATAACAGTTGATGGAGAAGGAAGCTTCAATAAAATAATTTTAAATTTATTGGAAATTAAAACAATTTCGCCAAATTTAAAATTTGAGATGAATATTCGCTCAAATGTTTCAAAGGAAGGCTTACAAATGTTAGAAGCTTATGTTAAATATATGAGTGAATTATTCGCTGATGATGACCGGTTTTGCTTTAGCTTTAGCCCTGTATATATACTGAGAAATCAAACCAAAGAATATCTCATAAATATAATAAAAAGATGTTTTCTCATATAAAAAACGATGATCTGGAGAAGCTATATAACCCGAGTAGTTTGGATATGATCATAAGACTCTTGAATATGGGAACATATAATCTTACCTCTGCTCTTGATATGCAGTGGTGGGCAGTTTCTGTAATTGTCTTGGGATCTGTTTATATAAGTGTATTGCTCAACATTGATGCTTTTCTGATTATTGTAGCAGCGCTGAGTTCTGTATTTATGTTTTTTATAAACATAAAATTAAACAAGCTGATATAAAAAATATCATTACTTTTCTCATCACTACTTCAATAACATGGACGTATTTAGCAATAAAATATTTACTGCTGCATTCGTTTACACTTGGTGTGACGGATATTATAGTTGCGCAGACAATGATGCAGCAGTTATGTAACCTATTGATAGATATCTCCAATATTGGTCCCGGCTTGCAAAATAACAGTATGTATATAGACGAATATTTTCAATACATAGAGAGCGAAGCAAAAATCAAAGCAAACGAAGGAGGAGCAGAGCCGAAGAGAATAGCGAACGAAATAAGCCTAAAAAATGTAAGTTTCTCATATAACGGAGAGAAAGAAGTATTAAGAGATATCAGCATGAATATACGCGGAGGCGAAAAAATAGCGATTGTCGGAAAAAACGGAGTCGGAAAGTCTACACTTGTGAAACTGTTATTGCAGTTGTACAGACCTCAAAGCGGAGAAATAGAGATGGACGGAAAGCCAGCGGAAACATATACATTAAAAGCATACCGCGAAAGGTTTGGTGTAGCGTTTCAAAACACACAATTGTATGCAGTTTCTATAGCTGAAAATGTTTTGATGAAACCGTATGATGAAACAGAAAGAGAACGGATAATGGTGGCATTAAAGAACGGACGACTGTACGAGCGTGTAGCCGAAGAAGAAAAAGGGATAGAATCGGCAGTAACAAAGGAATTTGACGCGGATGGCGTAGAGTTTTCTGGAGGACAGGCGCAAAAGCTGGCATTGGCGAGAGTGTTTGCGCGTGATTGTGGAGTAGTAATATTGGATGAGCCATCGGCAGCGCTGGACCCGATAAGTGAAGCGGAGATGTACGAGAGCATAATAGATTTGATGAAAGAAAAGACTGTCATCCTAATATCACACAGATTATCGGCTTGTCGGAAAGTAGATAGAATATATGTGATAGAAGACGGAAAGATAGCTGAACAAGGGACACACGCCGAACTGTTGCAAAGGGACGGAATATATGCCGATATGTGGCATTTGCAAGCATCCGGTTATCTTGAGTTGTAGAGATATGCCTTCTGCATAAAATGTCCAGCACAAGTGATAGTGCTTTTTGCCCTGATGTTAAAACAATAAGGGAAGTGATTGGTACCATCCTGTACCATTTTGATAGTAACCCCCGACGTTATCGGTACTGTCAATTTTACTAATGTTATAGTAGATGTTTAAAGAAAATGTCAACCATCCTCATGCGCTTTGTAAGCGTCAAACCTAGCATCAATAAAAAAGCCACCGCTTGCGGAGCAGTATTCACACAGCCGTCAGCGGTGGTTATTGAATATATCCTAGACCATGATGTCGCATCACTATGCCTCACATACCCTGCATTCCACCGGCGTATTCTCCGGCATCAGCAGCGTTACCCAATCCGTTGTCTGCTCAAACAGAACCGGGGCATTTTTGAATACATACGTCAGATACCGGTACGGATCCAGTCCATTTTCTATCGCCGTCTGGATCAGGCTGAACACAACCGCATTGGACTGGGCTCCGGACGGTGTATTGGCGAACAGGAAGTTCTTCCGGCTCATCACAAAGGGCTTGACGCTTCACTCCGCACGGTTGTTGTCAATCCCCAACCGTCCGTCCTCCAGATATCTTCGCAGATACGGTTTGTTATCCGTCAGATAGGACAGTGCGTCGCCAAGGGAGGATTTGCTGGAAGTGTGCATCGTTTTTGCCCATGCCGACAAAGCCTCAAAAACGGGCTTCGACTGCTCCTGACGCGTAGTATATCGTTCTTCCGATGTTTTTTCACGGATGCTTTCTTCGATCTCATACAGCCTGCCTATGAAAGACAGCCCTTTGTATGCGGAAGAATTCTTCTGCTTTCCTTTCGGCAGAGCATCCAGTGCTGTGATGAATTTACGTCTCGCATGTGCCATGCAGCCCACCACGGAGATATCCTCCGACAGAATCCAGTAGCTCTTGTTTCCGTCCGTATGCAGATATCCGCTGAATTCGGCAAGAAACTGTCGGGCATTCTCCGCTTTTTTATCCGGCGTGTATTCATACGGCACGATCGGCTTCAGCCAGTCTTCTGATGCGCGCAGCACCCAGTTTGACATGGTCTGCCTCGACAGCTTGATATCGTTTCTCTGAAGTTCCGAAACCGGCACATGAACTATGTCATTTTCAGCCCCGTTACAGGCTTGTGAGCTTTCGGCTGATCAATGCTTAGCACCTCCATCGGAATTCCATAGGAATCTCCTGAAATTCGGTTACGCCGAAGTTTCGCCAGCCAAGCGGAACTGCTGCGGTGTGATCGCACGGGCTTCCTCATCATTTCTCGGCCATTGGAAACTGCCGTTCTCAAGCCGCTTATAGAGAAGGACGAACCCATCGCCCTCGAAGTACAGGGCCTTGATTCTGTCGCTTCGTCTGCCGCAGAACAGGAACAATGTCCGGCTGAACGGATCCAGATGAAACTGCGATTCCACAATGGATGCCAGTCCGTCGATCCCGCGGCGAAGGTCGGTATACCCGCAGGCGATGTATACATGATCCGCCTGAAAATCGTTCGGCATGACTTCAGTACCAGACAGATTGTGCGAAGGGTTTCCTCATCAGCTCCGGGATAGTCTCAACGGAATTTATGCGTCTGTCTGCTGCATCATCAAAACAGCATCACGGAGAACTGTTGGCAGGAGAAATACTACCGGTCATTGATGGAAAGAAGCAGGTAAAGATCGTGTACGCGCCCCCCGAGGAAGAGTGCGAGGCGAAGCCCGCGGAGGTGATAAGGGAGTTTAAGACGGAACAGGGGAGAGCGTAATGGGACAAAAATTGCACCGCAGAAGTCAAAGAAAAAGCCCCGCACGAGGCGGGGCAAAAGATTATTCAAAACATTCTGCATAATTAGAATCTGCTTTTATACGTTTCTTGAACTCTTCAGGAAGAACTTCAATCCATCCTTTCCAAAATGTTGAGGGAACTGATGGGAAATTATCACATGGGAACGTCACCTTTGCGACAAGCGGTGATGTATATTTATATTCACCATTGCACCGAATAGAATTGTAAAGCTTATTATGCTCAAATCCTTTTTTGAAGTACTCAAAAGCTTGATCAATGTTCTTATTGGTTCGGGCTTCAAATACTGCCGCGTGCAGATACAGCTCTCCAATATGAGAGTGTGCAACACCGCATCTTCCGTCGCTGAAAATAGATTCATATAAGTGCGCGAGATCTACAAACAGCTTGATTCCCTCTGCTTTTGTGAATAGCGAGATTTTGGTGCATACGGAGTCACAAAGAACATTTTTCAATTCTGTCAAAAGTGAAATAATGGCTTCGCCTTGATATTTGTCACGTTCTTCTGCTTCAGTTGCTTTTGGCATAAGAGTTTCGCGGCACGTGATGATAGAATTCTGTTTTAAAGCCAACGCTTTTGCCTTATCGGTATATCCCATTTGTGCATATACGCTTACCATCATCATTGTGACAACATCGCGATCCTCAGGGGAGATATCCATGGTTAAAACTTTTTCGAAAACATGAACTTCTTCCTGCCAATATACATTACTTGAATTGTATTCTGTATCTTCGTGGGTATAGTCTGAATCATTCGTGGTATAGTTTCTTGCTCCATATTTTTTCCATCCGTGCATACTCAAGGCATATCCAAGTTTAATTAACACTTGTGGTTCTGACGGAAATTCCTCAGCTGCCGCGCGTAGCATTTCAACACACTCCGTCATATCTCCTTGCCCGTTAATTTCCGCTTCGGCTTTATCTAATATGGATTTTAATTTCTCCTGTCTATCCTTGCTATATCCAAAAAGTTCATCAATACTGATGTTGAAATAATTAGCAATGGCAGGTATCAGCTCCATGTCGGGATAACCTCCGTTTGCTTCCCAACGCGAGATTGCTTGAGGGCTAACTCCAAGTGCATTGGCTAAATCTTCTTGTTTTCTGCTATCGCGTTGTCGCAGTTGCTTTATCTTTTCACCTAGTCTTAATATATTCATGTTCTGACCTCCAGTTATCGTTATCACCGGTGTGATTATATTTTATCACAGAGGAAAGGAATCGTCAATTATCAATTTGTTGTTTGTCAATCAAGTAATACTTGTTTTCCGCTTTTCCCGACGCTCGCGTCTTGGGCAAATATAACGAAAAAAACTATAGGCAACGTTCACGGTGTACACCGAGGAAGAGGAAATATGGCGTTTCAGCAATTTTGAGAGTGGCAAACGATGCGTTGTCTGATTAGCGTGCTTCCGTTGGAAAATTCGCAAATAACGCCGATGAAGACCGAGACTTTTTTGAGCAAAAATGGGGGCGCTTCTAACGGAACGAAAAAAAACAGGAGATTTTTGAAAATATGATCACAGGCATAAAGAAAACGCACAAAACGACCGGGATTTATTTCGATGAGGCGAGCGAGGTAACAACGGTCATCACCTGTACCACAAATGATCACGAAAAAGTGAGCCAGAGAAAACCCTTCTGTATAATAGAGAGAGACAAAGCAGGAGGACGGAAAAGGTGGTAATCACAGTGGAACTTTACAAAGAAATACGCAAACTGCGGCTGGAAGGAATGAGTCAACGAAAGATCGCTGAGAGGCTCGGTATCTCCCGGAACACCGTCAAAAAAACTGGGATGACGAACAGGTGCCGTGAGAACGGAAACCGTACAGCCGGACCGCCAATGTCATGACAGAGGATATCACAGATTTCATTCTGAAATGTCTCCGTGAAGACGAACAGTGCCGGTCAAAGAAACAGCGCCACACAGCCAGACGCATCTACGAACGGCTGACCATGGAATGCGGTTTCACTGGAAGCGAATCTTCCGTGCGCCGCATGGTGAAGGATAACATCAAGTACTATGCGCAGAAATTAAAAGAGAATACCTAATGTCGATTCTTCTGAGGCGGCCGAATCCTAGGACATCTTAGCAACAATGTCCGGAGGCATCCCCAACGCAGAAATCGATGAATTGCACGCATACTGGGAAGCACTTCCAAATCCACAGAATGAGATTTTCCAATCGAACTCGCACAAAAAGAACTGCTTTCCGCCGAATTGGCTGAATCGAAAACGCATGAAGACAGACTAGCAGAGATTAGTTCGCTTTACGGAGAAGAGCTTGAAACAGAATTAGAATTTGAAAATGCTTTTATTCAACGACTAGCTAACGCCGGATGGGTAAATCACTCTACCGGACAACCCGAGATCCTACGTTACAAAACCGAAAAAGAGCTCATACAAAACTGGGCAAACATTCTTTTCGAGAACAACAATAGTATCCACCGATTAAACGATCAATATAGCAGAAGTCTTTTCTGACCCTAAAAAGCAAGAAATGTATTCATACATGGCTCAAACAAAAGTTCCAATGGTCGGCTATCGCGGAGAAGCATGTTTCCGTTGAGGTCGACATATCCTCCCTGATGAGGGTCAACATGGTGTCCAGCGTCCACACGCCCGAATCCACGATATCATATAGGTTTTCTTTTATGCCCATAGAATCCAAAAGAGCCTAGTTGAAGTACATGCAGTAGGTGTTTTTACATATTTCCGATGGCGAATTCTCCCAGCAGAAAGTCCACATCATCGTCAGGCATACATTCAAGGGCACTCTGATTGTGCCATAGCTTGTCGAGGTCAACGTATTTCAGGTCGGCAAAATTGCCGAAATAATGGCCGTCGGCAGTCAGCACTGAGAAGTTAGTAGAGCATGAGAAAAGCAGGTCAAAGCCCGCGTCTCCTGCCAAAATCTGCGCGATTATATCGGTCTGGTATTTGCCCATATCTGCCCAGGCATATGGCTCACGGTAATATTCAAGTTTAACGTTAAGACGTTCCTCCATACTATTGATTACGGCATAGCTCGTGTCGTTGATCCGGCTGCCAGTCTGTTCATCCGCGTACATGTCGAGCCACCACGCGTTCGAGTAGTCACCGATGGTGATATTTACAGTCTTGCCTTCGAAATCGAGATCGTCGGGCAGTTCATCCGCAATAAAGAGGGAGTCGGTCTCCGTGTCAACTGCAGTGGTTTCTATGAACGCAGTAACATTCGATGTGTCGGAGGACGTGGTAACCTTTGGTGTGTTGGATTTCCCGCATCCGACGAGCAGTGCTGTGAGCAGAGTTCAAGTTACAAATCGTTTCATTTTTGGCTCCGTGCTTTTTTTAATTATAAAATGTTGAAATAGAAAAGTCAATATGCTATAATATTGTAAATTGCGGCTATTCTGCTGTTTTTGGGGATATGATGGCACTGTTTTTTAAACCTAAAATCAAAGAAATAAGCATGAAGGAATAATCAAGCAGCGGCCTGCACATTGGCGGAGTCGGAAATAGGAAAGCTGCCAAATACGGAGAAGCGTTTCTATCCGCTATCGCAGAATTTGAGTCGGTTGAAGGGGGCGCGTAGTGTCCTCAGAAGGTTTGAAATATGAAGTTTTAAGAGAAAACGTCCCTTTTATAATTAAATTTAGGAGGAATTATGTTTGAGTCTGTTTGGATAACGCATCCGGAGGCGGTATTTTCGGACAATCGGATTTATACCTTTTCAAAAAGACGTTTGTATTGAGTGGAACGCCTGTGGAGGCTCTGCTGCGTATTTCAGCGGAGGCAAGGTATAAGCTGTTTGTGAATGGGCAGCGTGCCGCATTTGGACCGTGCCGACCGTCCGCGGAGGAGAAGTATTACGATACGGTCGATATCTCCGCATATCTGCGAGAGGGAGAAAACCAGATTGACTGCGAGGTCTTGTCCCTGTCGGACAACAGCGATATGGGAAAGCCGCGGGTGATTTATGGAGTCCGCCGTACCGGAAATCTTGCGCTTGCCGTTGAGCTGAACTGCAAAACCGCCGACGGCGCAGTCGCTCGTGTTGGCGCCGACGATACGTGGGAGACTTGTGTGTCCCCTTATACTTCATTTCAGACACGCCATCCCGGTTTGAATGCTACGATGTTTGAAGAAGACGCGCACAACGGGACGCCCAATTGGATGCTTGCGAAAAAGCTTATGCCCGTCCATTCTCCGCGCGAGAATCCGTATTTTTATGGAATTGTTAACGACTTGTTCGTGCGTCCGCGCCCGATTCCGATGATGTATCAGCTTGATGTGCCGTTTGCGGATACGGGAGACGGATATTACATTGCCGATGAACTGACTTTCGGCTTCCCGAAACTGTCATTTGAGGGTCACGGCAAGGTAAAGGTCACTTATGCGGAAATCATTCAGGAACGGCGGCGAAAAGAAGCACAGGCTCGACAAAACACTCTCGTTCAGCGGCGCGATCGATGTTATCGAAGTGGATGGAAGCGTTACATTTGAGCCGTTCTGGTATCGCTGTGCGAGAATCATAAAAATCGAGTGCGAAGGGGAGGTATGTCTTACCTGCTTCCGCTTTACGGAAGTTGGATATCCGCTGACTTACCCGGCAACCTGCGATTTCGGCAGTGAGACAGACAACAAGCTCTGGAAAGTCTCAATCGCCACGCTGATGCGCTGTATGCAGGAATCCTATGAGGACTGTCCATATTACGAACAGCTTCAGTATGCGATGGATACCTCGCTCCAGATGCTGTTTAATTATCAGCTTACTGACGACGATGCACTGGCGCGTAAGGCAATCCATGATTTTCGCCTGTCGCAGCGCGGAGACGGTTTGCTGTCGAGTCGTTATCCGACTGTGGAACTCCAGTATATCCCGTCGTTCTCATTCTACTATATCTTTATGGTAGCCGAGCATTACCGGAGATTGGGCGATAAGGCGCTTGTACGGGAAAATCTGCGTGCGATTGACGGGGTGCTCGAGTGGTTTGACGGCTGTATCGATGACACGGGACTGCTTCACCGCTCGATGTACTGGGACTTTATTGACTGGTCGAATCCATGGACGCCGACTCGCGGTGAGCCCGCGGTAGGCGATGACTGTCATATGGCGATAGCGTCGCGATGTATGTATACTTCCTGCGCGAGGCAGCATGGCTGGCTGAGCTGTGCGGCCGAAACTGTGTTGCGGCGGAGTACCGTATCCGCGCCGACTCGGTTTCACAGGCGATTGAACGGCTTTGCTGGTGTGAGGAGGCCGGACTGTACTCTGACGAGACAAACGGCAAATATTTCAGTATGGAAAACGCGTTCCCGCTTGAGACAAAATGCACGTTTGCATATGCGTATTTCTGGTTCCGCGCATTGGAAGCGGTGGGACTGTACGAGAAAACCGATATGATGATGAATAGACTGCGCGGCCTTCCTGCTATGGGCTGCACCACAATTCCGGAGACGCCCGACGCGCCGAGAAGCGACTGCCACGCATGGGGCGCGATTGCGATATATGAATTTGCGGCGGTGGTGCTCGGCGTACGTACGATTTCGGCAGCCGAACGGAAAATCCGCATTGCACCGCGAATTGACGGAAGAACATATGCAAAGGGTGATGTTTACACCGGCGGCGGAAAGGTGTTTGTAAACTGGAAAGTCGAGAACGACGTATTTACGCTGACTGTGAAGTCGGACGAAGGAACGCATAATGAAATTGTACTGCCAGACGGAGATGTACAGTATGCCGACGCGGCAGAGGTGACATATACTGCGGCAGTTCCGAAGATGAGGTGACGATATGACAACAAAAATAAAAATCCAGCCCGGCGAGTACTGGTACGGACTGTGCGTAAACGAAGGAACAAAATTCCCGCTGTCGGACAAATCGGTCTTTTCGTGGCACGCGACGGCGCAGTTCTCCGGCAATCAGGAGGCTCCTCTTCTGCTGTCGAGTAAGGGAAGATTTCTCTGGAGCGAGCTTCCGTATGACGTCGATGTGGCGAATGGGGAGATAAAAATCACGAACGCCGCTGATGACTTTGCGCTGTATGAAGGATACGGTACCCTTAAGGGGGCGTTTCTTGAGGCTGCAGGAAGATTTTTCCCTGCGAACGGAAAAATTCCGCCGGAGGATTTCTTCGTCAAGCCGCAGTACAACACGTGGGCGGAGCTGATTTACGACCAGACACAGGAAGGAATCCTGCGTTATGCCCATGGCATCATTGACAACGAACTGCCGCCGGGAATCATGATGATTGACGACGGATGGATGCGCTATTACGGCAGTTCTGAATTCAACCTCGCCACCATTCCCGACGCGCGTGCGATGATAAAGGAGCTTCATGACCTCGGTTTCTCCGTGATGCTGTGGATATGCCCGTTTATTTCGCCGGACACGACCGTATACCGCGAAGCAGATTCCAAGGGATATCTTGTGCATAACGCAGATGGTTCGACCGCCCTGCGGCACTGGTGGAACGGGTTTTCGTGCGTGGTCGACATGAGCAATCCCGACGCCGCCAAGTGGTTTCGTGGAATGCTTGATTCTCTTATGACCGAATACGGGGTCGACGGGTTCAAGTTTGACGCGGGTGATGTGCAGTATTACCGGGATGACGACAGAACTTACGGCGGCGTCACTGCCCACGAACAGTGCGAACTGTGGGTGAAGCTGGGACTGGAATATCCGCTCAACGAGTACCGTGCATGCTACAAATGCGCCGGACTTCCACTTGTGCAAAGGTTATGCGATAAGGCACACCGATGGGAAGCGGTCGCGAAGCTGCTGCCGGATATCCTGACGCAGGGAATTCTCGGATTTGCGTACGGCTGTCCGGATATGATAGGCGGCGGTTCATTCACGGACTTTTTGCCGGGCGCGCCGTCCCTCAAACCGGAGCTGTTTGTGAGATACGCGCAGTGCGCGGCGTTGATGCCGATGATGCAGTATTCTGCGGCGCCGTGGCGGGTCCTTCCAAAGAAATATGCGGATTTGTGCATTGAGGCAGGGAAGATACACCTCAAATATGCCGACTACATCCTTGAGCTGGCGAAGAACGCATCGGTGACGAATGAGCCGATACTGCGGTATATGGAATACGAATTTCCGAACGAGGGATTGGAAACCGTGACTGACCAGTTTATGGTAGGGGGACGGCTTCTCGCAGCGCCGGTTATCCGAAAAGATGCCGCAACGCGTGAGGTGCGGCTGCCCGCGGGACAGTGGCGGTACGTGGACGGTAAGGTTTATAATGGTGGGAAAACGGTAACGGTAGACGCGCCGCTTGCAGTGCTGCCTTATTTTGAGAAATTATAACGAATGTGAGTTTATAGATATGATAAAGGGTGCTTTTGCAATAGTATCCTTTATTTTTGTGAATAGTGCAAAAAAATGATGGACGAATAAAGCACATTATGCTATAATGATAACATAATGTGAGTTCGATGAAATCCCCGGGGAAAGCTTTTTCGCGAAGGAAATTGGAAGGTCGATTTTATGGATTCGAATTCTGCCAATTGTAAATTTTTTGTGATAAGCGAAAAATATCCAGAAATTATAAGGGGAAATTCATAAAAACGATTTGACAAAATCTTTTTTTTATAGTATAATATATCGGCATAATGACAAGCCCTTTTTTGCGCTCATTTGTAGAGAGGGCAAAGTTCGGAGAAAAACAGCAAATGCCGCGATTTTTCGTAATCTCAGATGATATCGACTGCGCGGAGGACAGACAAAGTGGGGCAATCACCATCCGTGGAGACGATGCCGTTCACATAACCAAAGTTTTGAGAATGAAACCGGGAGAACGTGTTGTGGTCTGCGATATGGCAGGGCGGGAATACGAGACGGTAGTCGCCTCCACCGGTGCGCAGGTCACTCTTACCATAACTTCCGTGAAGACTTCCGAAAACGAGCCGCCGTATCAAGCGACCGTTTATCAATCCCTCGTGCGTGGGGATCGGTTTGATGCCGTTTTGCAGAAGGCGACGGAGCTCGGCGTATATGCCATTGTTCCGGTAATCACGTCACGCTGTACGGTAAAGCTTGACCCGGGTTCACAGGACTACCGGAAAAAGCTCGAACGTTGGCAGCGCATCGTATATGAAGCCGCCAAGCAGTGCGGGCGGGGAATCATTCCGACTGTGCGGACGCCGATGAAATATAAGGACGCTCTTGCCGATGCTGCGCAAGCCAGTCTGCCGCTATTTTGCTATGAAGGAGACGGGACGCGTCCGCTTCCGGAGCACCTTGCTTCATGTACCGGTCCGAGAACGATATCGATAATGATAGGTCCGGAAGGCGGGTATTCAATAGACGAAGCCGCAGAGGCGGCGCAGACCGGTATGAAAATGGTCGGTCTGGGACGCCGGATTTTGCGTACCGAAACAGCGCCGGCTTTTGTGCTATCGTGTGTGTCATATAAATATGAACTGTAGAAAAAACAGTTTTCACAATTGAAAGGAGACGGCTTCTGTCTGTTGTCTGATAATAATCAGAGGCGAGTGTGACAGAGGCTTATCGTATGATGAATATGGCAAAGTCAAAAAAACTTACAAACAACAATGCCAATAAAATAATGTCGCTTGGAAAAGGCGAGGCAGGCAGAATTGTATTGTTCCGCATTCTTATTATTATTTTGGCGGACATTATTGTCGCTTCTCTGTTCGATTTCGTGAAGGCTGAAGCGATGCGCGAGTTTGCGTTCCATACGAACGTTCATCCGATTTTAAAATATGTGTTCGGCGCTCTGTTCGTACTGTCGCTGGTATATCTTATCATAACCTTGGTAAAGAAAATCGATACCTCCGCTTACATCATGACCCCGGGAATGATATCTGGTCTCACGCTCTTCCTCTTCCTCAGCGCGATGCTATATGACCAGTTCCGCAACACCCCCTTCCTGTTCTATACCATCATGATTATCGCAAGCGTTCTCTACGCAATTTACTATATATACACCATCCTCCTCTATAAAAAATAAGCCCGCTCCCGGAAACGGGCTTTTTCATTTTACATTCATGTAAGTTCGGTAGGGATAAATTTCACGTCAAGAAACCCTTCCAATTTCCTGCTGAAACAGGGTCGGTGAAGGGACTGAGACACACGTTATATTACTTTTTTGATGCAACAATAATGGTAAAAATAAATGTTTTGTGTTAAAATATGGATAATAATTGGCGTATATCATATAAAACTTGGGAGATAATATGATGATTTTCCGAAAAAAGTCGTGAATTTTATGAAAAATCCTTATTTTCCTATTGAAAAAATACAAAATATCATGTAAAATATAGTGTAGTATATACAAATTAAAAATATAAATTATGGAAGGTGCAGCATATGTCAAATCGTCTTTTTCAGGGAATTATTTATCAGTTAAAGGATGCTGTAGACAGAATCATCGGTGTTGTGGATGACAACGGAGTTATCATTGCATGCAGTGAACTTGTTAAGATAGGTGAAATGAGACAAGGCGTTCGCGATGAACTTGCCTATACTTCGGATGCAATTACCTCTGGCGGTTATACCTATAAACCGATAGGCTCCGGCTCTAAATGGGAATACATCGTTTTCGTTGAGGGTGAAGATAAATATGCCGAAAAATTTGCTACCATTCTTGCCGTTTCTCTCTCCAATATCAAAAATCTCTATGATGAAAAGTACGACAAGAGCTCGTTTATTAAAAATATTATTCTCGACAACATTCTTCCCAGCGATATCTATATTAAATCCAAGGAACTGCGCTTCAATGCGGAAGAAACCAGAGTGGTATTCCTTATAAAGTTCCATTCAAAATCAGACGTCCTCTCGTTCGATATGGTTCAGAATATCTTCCCGGATAAGAACAAGGACTACGTTATCTCCACCGGCGAGCAGGATATCGTCCTTGTCAAAGAGGTGAAACCGAACACGGATATCCGCGAAATCGAAAAAATCGCAAAGTCTATCGCGGACACCCTCAACTCCGAGTTCTATGTGAAAGTTTCCATCGGTATCGGTACTGTCGTGGACAATATCAAGGACCTTGCACGTTCCTATAAGGAGGCTCAGGTTGCAATCGAGGTCGGCAAGGTGTTCGACACCGAAAAGAACATCATCAGCTACGAAAACCTCGGTATCGGCCGTCTCATTTACCAGCTCCCGACTACCCTTTGCGAAATGTTCCTTCAGGAAGTCTTTAAGAACGGCTCCCTCGACTCTCTCGACCGCGAAACACTTATGACAATTCAGTGCTTCTTCGAGAACAACCTCAACGTATCCGAAACTTCAAGAAAGCTGTTCGTACACCGCAACACGCTTGTATACCGTCTTGAAAAAATCCGCAAGCTCACCGGTCTTGACCTGCGTGAATTCGACCACGCTATCACATTTAAGGTGGCGCTCATGGTCAAGAGATACCTCACGACAAAACCTGTGAAGTATTAATTTGAAAGTTATCTCGCTTATCCTTCATCAATTCAATATGAGACAGGGACTATCGCGCCTGGCTAGGCGTTATGTCCCTGCTATGCTTTATAAAAAGATTATACAAAAATGCGCAAAAGAATGGTCAAGAATGTTGTGTGAATTTTGTATCATTTGACGTGACATTCACAATTCGCTGTGCAATACGCTTATTTCATCTTTGAAAGAAAAATTGCTATGATAGATTTTGTAAACGTAAAAAAAACCTACCCAAACGGGACAATGGCGTTAAAAGGCGTCAACCTTCACGTCGATGAAGGTGAGTTTATCTTTATCGTCGGTCATTCGGGCGCCGGAAAATCTACCCTGATCAAACTCCTGCTGCGCGAGGAGCGGATTAGCTCCGGCAAGTTGACCGTAGGCGACTACGATCTCGCTACACTGTCTAATTTCAAAGTTCCGTACTACCGTCGTGAGCTTGGCGTGGTCTTCCAGGACTTCCGCCTGTTTCCAAAGAAAACCGTCTTCGAAAATGTCGCGTTTGCGATGGAGGTCGTTGGCACCCCACGTAAGAAAATCATCCGCAGAGTGCCGGCAATCCTCAATACGGTAAACCTCGCCGGAAAGCAGGATTCCTTCCCGAACGAAATTTCCGGCGGTGAGCAGCAGCGCGTCGCCTTGGCCCGCGCACTTGCTAATAATCCCAAGATTATCATCGCGGACGAGCCTACGGGAAATATCGACCCGAAAATGTCCCTCGAAATTATGAGCCTCCTCGTGAAAATCAACAAACTCGGCAAGACTGTTATCGTCGTGACCCACGAGAAAAACCTCGTTGACTACTATAAACAGCGCGTCGTAATGCTCAAGGACGGTCTGATAGTCGAGGACCACGTAGGAGGGATGTTCCAGTGAGACGATATAATATTTTCTATTTTATTGGCCAGGCCTTCTCCGGACTTTGGCGTAACGGCGTCATGAGCTTTGCGTCCATTGCGGTGCTGATGAGCTGCCTTGTGGTTATCGGCGGATTTTCACTCATTGTTATGAATATAGACTTAAACCTCGAACAGTTCGGAAACCTTAACCAAATCGTCGTTTTCTGTAATACAGAAGCGAGTGAAGAGGAGATTGTCGAAATCGGCGAGAAAATCAACAAACTCGACAACATTTCAAGCATCAGGCGTATCACCAAGGCAGAAGGGCTTGCGGAGATGAAAAAGGAATACGACGTATATGACGATGTTTCCGAGGAGAATAACCCGCTGCCGGACTCGTATGAGATTACCTATATCGACACCGAAAAGGTGCCGGAACTTGACTATCAGCTGAAACAGATTGAGGGAATTGCAAAGGTGAACAACCGCCTTGACCTGGCGTCCAGTATCGAACGCTTCAAAAGCGGCGTCATGCTCGTCTTTATCTGGTTCCTTGCCATCCTCGCAGTGGTGAGTATTTTCGTCATCATCAATACGATTAAGCTGTCCGTGTTTGCAAGACGCCATGAAATCAGCATCATGCGTTACGTCGGTGCGACGGGCTGGTTCATTACCCTTCCGTTTGTGTTCGAGGGTATCATCATCGGGATATTCGCGTCGACAATTGCATATTTTGTGGAATGGTACATATATTCGTACATCGAAACGATGGTTATAAGCGATTTACAAATGATATCGATACTCCAGTTCGCAGACATCAAGGGGTATGTACTTGGGGGCTTCATCTTGCTTGGCATTGTGGCAGGCGTTATCGGCAGCTCGATTTCATTGAGTAAGTACTTGAAGCAATAAGAGAAAGACAAGACCCTGTCGAAAACTTTTATGCTACGGCAGAGACTTTGAATATAGGTTGGATTATGAACAGAAAATTATTAAAACAGGCAGTGGCAGTGATCACCGCGGGGACACTTCTCTGTATGCCGATTGGGGCGGATGAAGGAGCGACTGACGCAGCGGTGCAATCCTATGAGGACCAGCTTGAAGCGTATAAGGCGAAACAGCAGCAGGCGCTGAATGAACTTGCGGATATCCGTTCGAGCCAGTCGGAAGCGTGGATGGAGGTCAGCAAATACGACGAGCTGCTGAAGTACAACAACGAAGTGAAAAAGCTCGCGGAAGGGGAGCTTGACTCCCTTGCAACAAAAATTACGGACAAGGAGCAGCTGATTGCGGATACCGAAGCGGCTATTGAGCAGCAGGAAGAGGCATTCCTCAACCGGATGGTTGCGGTATACATGGAGGATGATACGGACATGTTCGAGCTCCTGTTCGGCTCGACAAGCCTGTCAGACTTTCTCAGCAGAATGGACCGTGTGAACGCGATTTTTGATTACGACAACGATATCATTGAGAATCTCGAGAACAACCGGGAGCGGCTTGAGGAGGAAAAAATTGCGCTCGACGAGGACCAGGCAAGGCAGAAAGAGCGTGTCGCCGACTATGAAGAGGTAATTGCGCAGGATCAGCAGATTTATGAAGCCAAGCTTGCGTATATCGATAGTCTTGAGGCAGACGAGAGCAGTCTCATCGAGGAGTATACGTATTATAAGCAGCTTGAATCTGAGTTGAACACTGAACTTGAGGAACTCCTTGCAGAACTTGCGAGAGAGCAGGAGCGCCAGCGGCAGGAGGCAGAACGTCTCCGCCAAGAAGAGGAAGAACGCAAGAGACTGGAGGCAGAGCAGAGCCAGACTGTGAGCGATGGTCAAGGCTGGAATGACAATAATTATGAGACTTCGTATACGACGACGTATACATATTCCGGCGGCTCATTCTACTGGCCGCTTGAGGATGGCGTATCCTATTACGTTTCTTCTGAACAGGGATGGCGTACCTATAACGGCATATCCGAATACCACCTTGGCATCGACCTCGCGTGTGCATGCGGTACAACCGTGCTTGCAGCGGCCTCCGGAACGGTTCTCAGAAGCGAGTACCATGCAAGTTACGGAAACTATGTCCTCATCGACCATGGCGGCGGAATTTCTACCTTGTATGCGCACATGTCATCCTGCGCCGTGTCAGCTGGCGACTACGTAGAAGCCGGCCAAACGGTCGGTTGGGTCGGACTTACCGGCAACACCAGCGGCTATCATCTGCACTTCGAGACGCGTGAAAACGGTTCCACTGTGAATCCGCGTGGATATCTGGTTTTCCCGTAATAAGAGAAATTTGTACGAATCATTTAGGTATGCGCATATGTCGTCCTGCACGGTATCGGCCGGGGACTACGTGGAAGCGGGTCAGACGATAGGATGGGTCGGGCTCACCGGCACACCTTCGCTGTCACTTCCACTTTGATATCCGCGAAATTATTTGTCTTTCCCGTAATATCGTTATACGAGATAAATCTGGGAATACTAAAACGAAAAAGTGTGGTATCATCTAAAAATTATTCTGCAAAACGGATGAAGATCGGGCTTTGCGGGATATTTCAGAGGACAGGGTCCTCAAGAAAATAATCACAAGGGGAACCATCATGAAAAAAATTTCTATTGGGGCTGCGGCTGCGGTGGTAGCCCTATGCTGTCTTGCGACCTTTCAAGGATCGTATATCTTCCTGCAAAATAAGTTCGAGGAGAAATACCTGGGGAGTGCGGTCAATACGCTGAACAGCAGCGGCGTGACGAGCATTTCCGGGAATTCCACGGGCGGCGTTACCGTTTCTCTCGGAAGCGACGACGATTTTATGACCCGTCTCACGAATAAACTCGCGGAAGTCGACTCTCTCTACCGCAATTATTACATTGGGGAGCTGGATGACGATACCCTTATCGATTCGGCTATCGCCGGATATGTCGCCGGCACTGGGGATGATTACGCCGCATACTACACCGCCGAGGGATTTGAAGCGCTGATTGATGACCTGGAAGGCGAAACCGCCGGAATCGGCGTCAATGTCATTTACAATACCGACTACCATGTCATTGAGGTGCTAAGTGTCACCGAAGGTTCTCCTGCTCTTGAAGCGGGCGTACAGCCGGGAGACCTCATTGTGACTGTTGGCGAGGAACGCGAGTCTGTTGTTGAGCTTGGCTATTATCCGTCTATCAACAAGCTCAAGGGTCCGGCGGGGACTACTGCGGTCTTTTCCGTCCTGCGCGGAGAGGGCTACACGGAATCAGTCGATTTTACCATAACGCGCGCAGTCATCACCGAACAGACCGTTATGTATCATGTTTATTCTCCTGATACCTCTATCGGTGTGATTAAAATTTCCGGCTTTGATGCAAAAACACCGACGCAGTTTGTCGAGGCCGTAGAGAATCTGCAGAAGCAGGAGTGCGATAAGCTCATCATTGACCTGCGCTATAATCCGGGCGGCGAGCTGTCGTCCATTGTCACCACGCTTGACTATATCCTGCCCGAGGGTCCGATTATCCGTATCTTCGACGCAGATGGCAATGAGGTCCAGACATACTACTCCGAAGCTACTGAGCTTAATATGCCCATGGCGGTTGTCGTAAACGGCAGTACCGCAAGCGCGGCAGAACTGTTTACGTCCGCTGTCCGCGATTACAATAAGGCGCAAATCGTCGGTACCACCACATACGGCAAGGGCTGTATGCAAACGACGATTCCCCTCAGCGACGGCGGCGCGGTATCCGTTACCTACCGTATGTATAACCCGCCGTTCTCTGACAACTATCACGGTATAGGCATTGTTCCGGACGTTGAAGTGGAGCTTGATGAAGCGCTCGCAACGAAGAATATCTATAAAATCACCGACGAGGAAGACAATCAGCTTGCTGCGGCTGCCGCAACGTTCTATGAACAATAAAAATACCGGAGTCGAGACCTATAAAAATAACATTAACATAAGTGAGGTATCCTAATGGAACACGCTAAGACTACTAAGTATACCAAAGAAGGCTATCAGGCGTTGGTTGATGAGATGAATTATCTCAGAGGTGAGAAAACCGAAGAGGTAAAACAGGCGCTGGCACAGGCGCGCTCATACGGCGACCTTTCCGAAAACAGCGAGTATGATGAGGCGAAAAATGAGCAGGCGAAGGTTGCCGCGAGAATCGCAGAACTGGAAGAGCTTATCACCCACGCCGAGATTATAGATGAAAGCGAACTCAAAGAGGACGTCATCAACTTAGGCTCAACCGTTACGGCTTATGACTACGATATGGAAGAAGAAGTGGAGTATTCTATCGTCGGTACAAACGAATCTGACCCGATGCGCGGCAGAATCTCTGACAGAAGCCCGATAGGAAGCGCTATGATTGGCAAAACGGTCGGTGATATTGTCGACGTAACCACTCCCGGCGGCGATATCAAGTTTAAAATTCTCTCCGTGGAGAGAACTAAAAATAACGCATAAAAAACGTGCAAAGACCGATAACCAAAATAAAGACAACGAAAGGCAAAAAGATATATGACTGACAATAACATCAACACAAATCCGGAAGGGATAGACAATGAAGCACAGCAGGCGGAGTTGAATGAGGTCCGCAAGATGCGGCGTGAGAAGCTCGCCGCTCTTGTAGAAGCTGGACGCGATCCGTTTGTCATTACAAAGTACAACCAGACTCATCACAGCACAGATATCAAGCAAAACTTTGAAGCACTCGAAGGAAAGACCGTTTCCGTAGCGGGCAGAATGATGTCGAAGAGAATCATGGGAAAGGCATCCTTCTGCCACGTGCAGGATTTAAAGGGGGCTATCCAGTCGTATGTGGCGAGAGACGCTGTAGGTGAGGAAGAATACGCGCAGTTTAAGAAGCTCGATATCGGCGATATCATCGGTATTGAAGGAACTGTGTTTAAGACAAAAACCGGAGAGATTTCCGTCCATGCAGTAAAGGTGACGCTGCTCACAAAGAGCCTGCAGGTTCTGCCGGAGAAGTTCCACGGTCTTACCAATACGGACCTCCGTTATCGCCAGCGTTATGTCGACCTCATTGTAAATCCCGAAGTGCGCGATACTTTCATCAAGCGTTCGAAGATTATCAGCTCCATTCGCAAGTACCTCGACGCGCAGGGCTTTATGGAGGTCGAGACGCCAATGCTCGTTTCCAATGCCGGCGGTGCGGCTGCAAGACCGTTTGAAACCCATTTCAACGCGCTTGACGAGGACCTCAAGCTGCGCATTTCCCTTGAGCTTTACTTGAAGCGGCTTATCGTAGGCGGCCTGGAAAAGGTATACGAAATAGGCAGAGTGTTCCGCAACGAGGGGCTTGATACGCGCCACAATCCGGAGTTTACACTCATGGAGCTCTATCAGGCATATACGGATTACCACGGTATGATGGATTTGACGGAAAACCTCTATCGTCATGTGGCAAACGAAGTTCTGGGTACGACGAAGATTACGTATAACGGCGTAGAGATGGACCTCAGCCAACCGTTTGAGAGAATCACCATGGTTGATGCGGTAAAGAAGTATGCGGGAGTGAACTTTAATGAAATCCACTCTGACGAGGAAGCAAAGGCGGCCGCGAAGGAGCATCACGTGGAGTATGAGGAGCATCACAAAAAGGGAGACATTCTCAGCCTGTTCTTTGAAGAGTTTGCCGAGGAGCACCTGATTCAGCCGACGTTTGTCATAGACCATCCGATTGAAATTTCCCCTCTCACCAAGAAGAAGCCGTCCGACCCCGCATATGTGGAGCGTTTTGAGTTCTTCATGAACGGATGGGAAATGGCGAATGCGTACTCCGAGTTGAACGACCCGATTGACCAGAGAGAGAGATTCCGTGCACAGGAGGAACTTTTCGCGCAGGGAAACGACGAGGCCAACCATACCGACGAGGATTTCATGAATGCGCTTGAGATTGGTATGCCTCCGACAGGCGGTATTGGGTTCGGGATTGACCGCATGTGCATGCTGCTGACCGACTCTGCCGCTATCCGCGACGTTTTGCTCTTCCCGGCGATGAAGACAATAGAGTAAGAAAACACCGAAAAACGCCGATAAATCAAGGGTTAATAGTGACAAGTAACTATTTGCCGCAGAGGGCGGCGTGACTG
>CAZUPI010000043.1:0-21292 GCA_964621755.1 uncultured Ruminococcus sp.
TCAGCCGATTGACGGCGTTGTGGAAATGTGTGATTTAGAACAGTATAGCATTTGCCTATAACTGTGACGAAACTGTATTGAAAAATGTGTCCTTTACCGCCAAGCAGGGAGAGGTGACGGCGCTTGTCGGTCCGTCCGGCGGCGGCAAATCCACAGCGGCGAAGCTGGCGGCAAGATTTTGGGATGTGGATAAAGGTTCAATCACAGTCGGCGGTGTGGATGTCAAATCAGTCGATCCTGAGCTGCTTCTGACAGCTTTCTCGATTGTTTTTCAGAATGTCACACTCTTTAACAATACCATTATGGAAAATATCCGCATCGGCAGAAAAGATGCCACCGACGAGGAAGTAATAAAGGCGGCAAGACTTGCAAACTGTGAAGAATTTGTGGAGAAGCTTCCTGAGAAATGGAACAGTAATATCGGAGAAAACGGCAGCGCTCTTTCCGGAGGTGAGCGGCAGCGTATTTCCATTGCCCGTGCTTTTCTGAAAAATGCTCCAATTATTTTGCTGGATGAAGCAACCGCATCTCTCGATGCAGAGAACGAGACGGCGATTCAGTCAGCGCTCTCACGATTGATTAAGGATAAGACGGTTCTTCTGATTGCACATAGAATGCGTACCGTTGCCGGCGTGGATAAGGTTGTTGTCCTTTCTGACGGTACGGTTGCAGAACAGGGGCAGCCGGATGAACTGTTTGAACAAAAAGGAATTTACGCCCATATGGTGAAGCTGCAAACAGCAAATCAGGATGGGTCGATTGAGTAAGCTCAATACACAAGCAAAGTCGGATGGAGTATCAAAAAAAGATGTGTCAGCCCTGCTTTGGCAATTACCGGGTAAATTTTAAAAAACATCTTGACAAGTCTCCGATGTTGTGATATAATGTTCGTGTTGGGTTAGCATATGCTAATCCAGACTGCCAAAAATACTGTCTCATGCTGCTTGCTGCGCAGATGAATCATGCAAATAAAGTAAACAGCCTTTATGGCTGTTTACTTTGGAATAGCGGTTAGCACAAGTTAGTTCTGGAAATATATAACCGAACGAAAGGAGCATAACCAAATGAAAAAAGCAATTCTTGCGGTGAGCTACGGTACAACATACCCAGACGCACTGCGCGCTTCTATTGAAGCAGTGGAGAATGTATTTCGGGAAAACTTTCCTGATTATACAGTATGCCGCGCTTTCACCGGAAAGCGAACTTTAGAAATACTTGAAAAAAGACAGATACACGTTGATTCGGTTGAGCAGGCACTTGAAAAGCTTGCCGACGACGGGTATGGCGAGGTAATAATTCAGCCTACGCACATTATAGGCGGAAGCGAGTTTGAAGCTGTCTACAGTAAGGCCAAAGCATACGGAAACCGTTTTCTGACCGTCAGAATCGGTTCACCTCTTTTGCAGGATCCAGAGGATATCGAAACGCTGTGCCGCTTTTTTGCTGAGAAATATCTGAGCCTTGCAGATGCGGTTGTTCTTATGGGACATGGCTCAGACCATCAGGCTAACAAGCTTTATACGGATTTCGGCGATACCTGCCGTCTGATGGGCTGTCGTAATCTCTATATCGCAACCCTTGAAGCCAGGCCGTCCATAGACGATATTATTCCTCGACTGAAGGACGGCGGATATAAAAATATCATTATTACGCCTTTGCTTTTTACCGCAGGCGGGCACGCTTGCAGGGATATGGCGGGAGACATTGAGAACAGTTGGAAATCGCGTCTTGAAGCAGAAGGCTTTACAGTTAATCCCATTGTCAAGGGTCTGGGTGAATACAGCGAAGTTAGAGAGCTTTACGTCAAACATCTATACAATGCAAAAATTTCCTGAAAACCGAAAGATATCAACGTGTGCTGACAAAATATTTTACGCTTGAGTTAGCAAATGCTAACCATTTTTAGAAAGGTTGGTAAACTGAAATAAACATGATACCCATTATTTTTTCCACCATTACCGGCAATGCTTTCAAGCTTGCGGAAGCTGTTGCCGAGGTGGTTCCAGAACACTGCGGACCGTACAACATTCGTTATATAAACGATGAGGTTATTGAAAAATTTGACACCTTTATTCTCTCATATTGGTGCGATAAAGGCTCGTGCGACGCCGACACGATTGCCCTTATAGAAAAGCTTCACGATAAAAAGCTGATTGTTATCGGAACATTAGGCGTTGCGCGTGACTCAAAGCACGCGCAGGATGTATGCGCGCGTGTTACGGTGCTTGCGTCAAAGGACAATATTCTCCTCGGACATTTTCTTTGTCAGGGCAGTATTGATCTCAATCGCACCGGACGCAAGCTGCGCGAAGGCAAGCTTTCCCCAGAGCGTTTTGAAAAGCAAAAGCAGTCACTCGGTCATCCTGACGAGAAGGATTTCTCTGATGCAAGAATCGCTGTAAAGGGTTTTCTGAATAAGATATGAGTAAGACGAAGCTTCCTTCAACAAAAAAAAGAAGGTCAGCAAAAATCACAGTCATTATTCTATTTGCTGTTATATCACTGCTTTCGGTTTTGATATGTACGGGAATCGGAAGCGTCAGGTTTTCGGTTATCGAGGTTGCAAAAGCCTTGTTTGTATCGGATGACAGTACAGCCAGACTGCTTATATGGAATTTACGCTTTCCCCGCGTGCTGGACGGCGGACTTGTCGGTGTTTGTCTTTCCCTTTCCGGGTGCATTTTGCAGGGCGTTATGCGCAATACCATGGCGTCCCCTTCAACCATCGGCGTTACGGGCGGTGCAAGTTTTGTCGGATACATCACGCTTGTGGCTTTTCCGGCATACGCTTACCTGCTGCCTGTCGGTTCAATCATCGGTGCTTTTGTTACAACAATGCTGATTTATGCACTTGCTTATCAAAAAGGCGTTTCTCCTGTAAAAATGATCCTCTCCGGCATGGCTGTGTCGGCATTATTCGGTGCCTTCAATGATATGATTAAAACCTTTTTTGCCGATTCTATCGGCAATGCTTCGGGATTTCTTGTGGGCGGATTGAATGGATGCGGTTGGGAAAGCTTTCGTATGATTCTGCCGTACTCACTTGTCGGTATTTTCATCTGTGCGTTTCTTCCGTCCAAAATGAACATTTTGATGCTCGGAGACGAAACTGCAAACGCATTGGGACTGCGTACTGAGATTTTTCGCTTCTTTCTTATTGCGGTATCCTCACTTCTTTCCGGTGCGGCAATTTCGGTAGCGGGACTTATCAGCTTTGTCGGACTTATAGTACCGCATATTGCAAGACTGCTTGTCGGATCGGATTACAAATATCTGTTTCCTGCGTCGGCTTTATTGGGATTTTCGCTTGTGATAATATGCGACACCATCGGGCGTGTGATTCTGCCGCCCGGAGAAGTGCCGGTAAGCATTATACTTTCGTTCATCGGCGCGCCGTTCTTTCTGTATCTTCTCAGAATACGCGAAGGAAAACGGGGGTGAGAAGATGTATTTCGGATTTCAAAACATATCGGTTAGTTACGGGAAGAAAAAAGTTCTGTCCGGATTTTGTGCGGATATCCCGAAAGGAAAAATTATCACAATAATAGGTCAGAACGGATGCGGAAAGTCCACGCTTCTGAAAACAGTTTCAAAAGCGGTTTCTCCCAAGGAAGGTTCTGTCATTTTCTGCGACAGAAAGCTCGGCGAATATGCGCCGAAAAAGCTTGCACAGAAAATCGCTTATCTTTCACAGGTACATGAATCCCCTCCGGATATTGATGTGCGCACATTGGTTTCTTACGGAAGATATCCGTATTCACAGTTTGGCAGAGGAATGACTGCTGCCGATGCCCAGGTAATTGACCATGCGCTGTCCCTGACAGGACTTACCGAGCTGCAAGGGCGTATTCTCTCTACGCTTTCCGGAGGTGAACGACAAAGAGCATGGATTGCCATGACGATTGCACAGGAACCGGAAATTCTGATTCTTGATGAGCCGACAACCTATCTCGATGTCAGCTATCAGGTGGAAGTACTCGAACTTGTAAAAAAGCTGAATGAGAAACTTGGAATTACCATTATCATGGTACTGCATGACCTTAATCTGGCAGCACGGTATTCCGATTTATTGATTGCCATCAAAAAAGGAGAACTTTATGCTTGCGGAAACCCGTCTGAAATTATAAATGAAAAATATTTGAAGGAAATATTTGAGATAGAGGCATCGGTTTATACGGATTCAATTCACAACTGCCCGTATTTTATCCCGCTTCGAACCACAATTCATGGAAAATAATATTTGGAGGAAAATAAGAAAATAAATATGAAAAAAATTTTACCACTTATGCTGTGCTTGTCCATGCTGTTCTGCATTTTTGCGTTTGCATCCTGCGGCAAAACAGAAAGCCCATCCGATTCTGAAGATACTGCAAGCCAGACAGAATCCGAAGCTCCGGCTGATGACGAAGAAGCCCGCAAAGAACAGCTGAAAGTCGATTTGAAAAATGAATTTTTGAGTAAAGCAAACGAGGTTGTCGTAACAGAAGACTCAGTTATCTTCAAGGATGCAACGTCCAATGAAATGACAGTCTCCAAAAAGCCTGCAAAAACAGTGAATCTTTACGCAAGCTTCACCACACTTTGGTATGAAGCCGGCGGTTCTGTTTCAGGCTGTATCGGGGGAAGCTCTTCGCAGGAGCTTTACGAGGAATATATCGGTAGAGATATTACTGCTGACGATGGTATGACAGTAGTGGCAACATCTTCTTCGGGAAAGAAATGGGACACAGAAAAAATCATTGCTCTGAACCCCGATTTAATTATATGCTCAACTGCAATGAGCGGTTATTCGACGATTCAGGCTCCTGCTGAGGCGGCTGATGTTCCTGTCATCGCAGTAAACTATGACGATTTTTCCGACTATCTGAAATGGTTTAAGGTGTTCTGCAATCTCACGGGTCATGCCGAACTCTGGGACAGCGTGGCAATGAAGGCACTTGACGAGGTGGTGGAGGTTTTGTCGGAAATTCCGGCTGAAAAGGGCCCGTCGGTATTCAGCATGTTTTCCGGTTCTGACAGTCTGCAAGCCAACACATCTGCTACGGTCGTCGGCGGTATGATAAATGCAATGAACGCAGTCAATATCGTTGATGAATGGAAAGACAGCACCGGAGCAGAGCGCCTTGACATCAATCTTGAAACCGTTTATTCGGTTAATCCTGACATTATCATCGTTCAGTGCCATGCTGGGGCAGAGGCCGCAAAGGAACAGGTGGAGAATACATATGGCACAAATCCCGTATGGCAGTCTTTACAAGCTGTACGCGACGGAAAGGTTTTCTATTTGGAAAAGTCACTTTTCCATAACAAGCCTAACAGCCGTTTTGCAGAGGCTTATCAGAAGCTCGCCGAAATCCTTTATCCCGATGTGAATTTCTCATTCAAAACGGTGAAGTGATTGTATACCGAAAAATATAAAAGGCATTACGAAACGTCAGGCAATCTGAAAGACAGTTTTTCCTCCGGAGTAAATCCGGAGGAAAAACTCTCACTTTTTTAGAAAAGGATGACAGTAAAATGGCTATTGTGGAATTTAAAAATGTAACACGTATATATAAAAGCGGCAATCATGAACAGCGGGCGCTTGACGGTGTGAATCTGTCGTTGGATGATGGAAAGTTCATTGTCATTCTCGGTCCCAGCGGCGCAGGAAAAAGCACCTTGCTCAATATGCTGGGCGGGCTTGACAGTCCTACAAGCGGAACGATAATTGTAAACGGCACAGATATTTCTACTTTGACAAATAATGAGCTTGCTGATTATCGTGCTTCTACTGTTGGCTTCGTCTTTCAGTTTTACAATCTGATTCCGACGCTGACTGTGCAGGAAAATGTAGAACTCGTGAAGGATATCGCACCGGATGCGCTGGACGCAAAGCAGATACTTTCCGAGGTGGGACTTTCCGACCATGCCCAAAACTTCCCCGCAGAGCTTTCCGGCGGCGAACAGCAGCGAGTCTCTATCGCCCGCGCCCTCGCTAAGAATCCGAAGATACTTCTCTGCGACGAGCCGACCGGCGCGCTTGACTCTGAAACCGGTGTGATGGTACTGAAGCTTTTACTATCTATGGCAAGAAATTACGGAAAGACTATTGTCATTGTTACACATAATCAGAACATCGCGAAAATGGCGGATGTGGTAATCCGTGTGAAAAACGGAAAAATCAAATCCTGTGAGGAACAGCCGAATCCGATGCGTGCCGATGAGGTGGAATGGTAATGCTGATACGAAAACTATTCCGAACTGCATGGATCTACAAAGCGCAGTTTATCTCTATGATTATCATGGTTGCTATTGGTACAGGCGTATTTCTCGGATTCAATATCGAATGGAAAAGTATCGAAGCTGACACCGCTTCTTTTTTTGAAAACACAAACTACGCCGATTTCCGGCTCTATTCCGAGACAGGCTTTACCGAGGCAGACATTGAGGCTGTACAGAATATTTCAGGTGTAGACGCCGCTGCAAGATTTTTATCCGTGAATGCGAATATCACAGGCACGAAAACAGCTGTCGCACTGATGGTTTCGGAAAACTACACGGTTTCCACTATGCTTGTTACCGAGGGAAATCCATATGACGAGAACTCGGACGGTATCTGGCTGTCTGACCAATTTGCTGAGAAGAACGGCTATAAGATCGGCGACAGTCTGACTCTCTCCTATAAAGGGATTACAATCAGTGGTGAAATCGTCGGACTGATTAAAAGCGGCGAAATGATGATTTGCACGTCGGACGAAAACCAGCTGATGCCCGATTATACCAGCTTCGGCTTTGCTTACATAACGCCAAAGAAACTTGAAAATGCGATGGGCATGGTATTCTATCCGCAGATAAATATTATCTCCGGCTCTGAAAAAGCGAATATAGAGAATTCTGTAAAGGATGCTCTGGGGCGGACGACTCTCGTAACTTCCAAGGATGAGCATACTGCTTACGCCGGAGCGCAGAGCGAAACCGAGGAAGGCAAAACCATGGGAGCAATTCTGCCGGTACTGTTCCTTGCTATTGGCGTTCTGACGATGGTAACTACCATGCACCGTATTGCGGCAAATGAAAAAACTCAGATTGGTACATTAAAAGCGCTCGGCTTCCGTGACAGTCAGATTCTATGGCATTACACCTCATACGGCTTTATCATTGGAATTATCGGCTGTATTCTCGGCGCGGCACTGGGATATGGGCTTGCAGCAATTATTATAAGCCCAAGTGGAATGATGAGTACATATTTTGATCTTCCGGATTGGTCGCTGGTGATGCCCGGATTTTGTATTCCGGTGATTTTGATAACGATTATAGCACTGACGCTGATAAGCTTCCTTTCGGTAAAAAAGATGTTAGCCGGAACAGCGGCAGATGCACTTCGCCCCTATGAGCCGAAGCTGATGAGAAAGAATGCAGCTGAAAGACTTCGGTTGTGGAATAAATTTTCCTTCGGTACAAAGTGGAATTTCCGCGACATTATGCGTCACAAATCCCGCTCCGCAATGACGCTTATCGGAGTAATTGGCTGCATGGTTCTGCTTGTCGGCGGACTTGGCATGAAGGACACGATGGACGACTTCATGCGGATCTTAAATGTGGAAATCAGCAACTATACCACAAAAGTAAATCTTTCGGAAAATGTGCAAAGTGACGAAGCAGCGGCGCTTGCAGAGGAATTAAACGGAGACTGGGTATCGTCCTCCGGCGTCAGCCTTAACGGTAAAACAGTTGTACTGGAAATCTACAATGCCGAGCGTGGATTGATTCGGTTTGTAGATGAAAGCAACAACCGCATGGAACTGACGGATGATGGCGTATATCTATGTCAACGTCTGAAGGACATCGCCAAGGTCGGTGACACAATTGAATTCTCACCTTACGGAAGTGATGAGACCTACACAGTCAAGGTAGCCGGATATCTGCGTTCTGTTCTGTCCGAAACTATTGTCATGACAGAATCATACGCTGCAGGTGCAGGCATCGATTATCATATCACGTCGATTTACACAGATGAAGCGGCTGACAAAATTGATAATTCATCGATAATAGCGGGCAAGCAGGAAAAGCAGACTATCATGGACACCTACGACAGCTTTATGGACATCATGAATGTCATGGTGCTGATGCTTGTGGCTGCGGCGATTGTTTTGGGAATTGTGGTGCTTTACAATCTTGGAGTGATGAGCTATGTCGAACGCAGCCGCGAGCTTGCTACACTCAAAATCCTCGGCTTCCGTGACAAGTACATCGGTAGGCTGCTTGTGAGCCAGAACATTTGGCTCACCATTGCAGGCATACTTATCGGGCTCCCGGCAGGTGTTGGCGTGCTGCAAGCTCTGCTTACAACGCTCGGGGATGAATACGAGCTGAAGCTCTGTCTCGGTATTCTCACATATTCCGTCAGTCTACTGGTTACTTTCGGCGTATCTCTTGCCGTCAGTCTGTTGGTCGCACTTAAAAACAAGCGTATCGACATGGTCGAAGCACTGAAAAGTACAGAATAAATTCTGAATGATTTTTAGTTTTTACTATTAATCGCAGCCAATCTATGAAACGGTGAAGATCGCGGGCAGTGTTTTTCGGAATGTCCGCCCTGCTTAAAATTCTCAAGAAAAATAGGAAGATGATTTTAGGCATCACTCATAATTTGAATTGATTTCTTTTTGGAGTTTTTATCCCTGATTCATTCAGCAAAGCAGTTTGCTCCATCTCTTTTTCATAGCTGCCCTTGGCATATACATGGTCGGAGATTGCCTGTTTCATCTTGTTTTTCGCCATCCGCCTCACAAGCTGCGGTCTGCTCGTCCAAAGTTCCACGATGGAGATACTGCGTAAAAGACAGGCCCGCTGACCGTATCGACGATCCGTTCCCTGTGGAAAAGCTCATGTACAATCCGGATGCCATTGCGTTGTGGCTGTATCAAAAAGTACACCGACCTGTTCGCACCCGCGAGATGGATTATTTCATCTGCGACTCCGTTGACGAAGTAAACGAGAAAGCGGTGGAGCTTATCCAAGCGGACGGAGGATTTTCCCCCGTTCTTCTCGTTTTAGTGGATTTATGCAAGAGCGCGTCGATTGACTCCACCATTGTTTTTGATATATACTATTGTCACAGAGGAATTCCACTGTTCACAGCAAAAAAGTAAAAACATTCAAATGGAGGTTTATTTTCATGACATTCACAGAAACAATGGCAAAGCTGCGCACCGGTAAAGGGGAGACGCAGGGTCAGCTTGCAGACATACTCGGCGTATCAAACCGTACAGTATCCAAATGGGAATGCGGGGACGGTGAACCGGATATGGCAACACTCATCAAAATCGCCGAGCACTACGGAGTCACGCTCGACAAGCTGTGCGGGATTGAAGAAACACAGGTCCGCGATTATGCAGATTTATCCGTTGATGATGCGGCACTTCAGGCGTATTCCGATATGCTGAAATGCACGAATGCGTTACAGGCTGCATTCGAAAGTAATGACGACAAGGGCGTAGATTTTTCAAAACTCGATTCTCTGGTTCCGCCGCATCTTCTTGACGAGAACGCTCACGCGACCGGAGTCTTCACAAGCCGGATTTATTCTCTGTTTGTCAATTCTCACGCAAACAATTTTTCAGTGACAGTCATGCGCAATGCTGAAAACTTCAAATGGATAACAGAACAGTCGGATAAGCTGACAAAATTTTTCTCCTATCTTACTGACCCTGATATTCTAAAATTGCTGTATACCCTCCTCGCCTCTGACTTTGCACGCAACTTTACAGCCGATTATGCTGCGGAAGCCGCTGGCATTTCTACTGAAAAAGCAGTCGATTTCCTTGACTATGCGGGCTTTCACTTCAAGAATGTCGAGCTGATCGATGGCAAATGCAAAATTTATCAACATCTTGACGCAACTCTGTCAGGCTCATGGCTGGCGATTCTCTGCCTTGCCCACGAACTGGCAATCAACGAAGACACGGGATATGACGGTTATTTTAAAACGCTCTACAACCCAATTCTTGCTAAAATGGAGGACTAATCATGACATTTTCCGAAAACATCAAAAAATACCGGACCGCCGCGGGACTGACCCAGGAAGAGGTAGCGGAAAAAGTAGGAATCAGCGGACAAGCGGTATCGAAGTGGGAAACGAGCGACACGTTTCCAGACCCTACACTGCTCCCCAGTCTTGCTGACGCGCTTGGCGTATCGATTGACATGCTGTTCGGCCATGAGGCACGGGAGGTCAAGACGGTTGCACCGGAAATCTTCAATTATATAAAGCACGGTGACAAAGCAAAATCAGAAGATAGACGCATGTACGATACCATTGCGTCAGCATACAAATCATGGGACCGGAATGAATATAGAAGTGATATTTGGGATAAGCCGTTCCAAAACACAAAGATGTGCAGGCAGGAACTTTTCACAGACCATGCTGCCGGTATGATGTTTGACCACCCGGAGTTCGCGTTTGCTACAGTCGTATTCGAGCCGCCGGAAGGATTTGAATCGTTATTCACGGAGGAAGCAATCACTTACCTGACCCCGCTTGGCGACACGGACATCGTGAAATGCCTCATTGAGCTGCTGAAGCGTTCAAGCCGCAGCGCCTACGAGCTTACTATTCTTCTGCGCGAAGCCGGCGTCGATATGACAAAAGAAGGAGAAATACGTGACAAGCTGAAGAATCTGACGCGCCTCATCTCAGTAAACGATGTAGAAATCAACAAAAAAAGCCATACCATCGTTGAGCTTCGTCCTAATTACACCCCCTACCTCCTCAATATTTTTGCAGCCGCGTACGCCGCCTCCTCACCAGATGACATCATAACCGGAGGAATCAACAAGACGCACAGAAAGGCTCCGATTATCAAATAATGTAAGCTCTACGGAGGAGCTCCTATATCAAAAATAACCCCCCTGCGTCGTGAAAATATTCACGACGCAAATTTTTTTGCAAAAATACCTGTACATCCGCCGCACAAAATGGTATAATATAACCAAACCAAGGTACAAAGGAGAACTATGTCAAAAAAAGTAACACGAATCATTCTCTGGCTCGCTGTCGCCGTCTGTATGGCAGTGATATTCTCATTTTCCATGGAAAACGGAGTAGAGTCTGCGGAGTCATCCGGCGGATTCATACGCACGCTTCTCGAACAATTTGATACAAATTTTTCCAAACTCTCATATGAAGAGCAGCGCGCCATTATCGAATCCCACGACCATTTTATCCGCAAGCTGGCACACTTTTCCATTTATGCTCTTTTGGGAGTTCTCGTCTCTTCAACCCTTTCAACCTACGCCATGGATTTCGGCAAAACCGCCCTTTTCTCGGTCGCCATCTGCGCCATATACGCCATCTCTGACGAAATCCACCAATACTTCGTCCCCGGCCGCGCGTGCATGATACGCGACATGCTCCTCGATACCTCCGGTTCCATCTGCGGCATTCTCCTCATTTCCCTTATTCTATATTCTGTTCGCAGGAAGAAAAAGAAGAGATAATTCATATCAACTACACAAAATCCTGCCCTCACCCCGTATAAAAATTTTGTGGGGGTCAGGGGGCGCTTTTATCAAAAAGCGTCCCCTACATATCCCCCAGTATTTTCAATTTACCATAGGAGGATTGTATGGCTTTTCTTGAAGTTAAGTTTTTTTCGGACGTGCTCGGCATGTGCATGTCCATGAATGTCGTGCTGCCGCAAAATGCGGATAGAAAATATCCTACGCTGTATCTGCTTCATGGGATGAGCGACGACCATTCTACGTGGTCGCGTCTCACCTCAATTGAGCGGTATGCGGACCAGCATGGGATTGCGGTCGTCATGCCGACAACGTATCTCGGCTGGTATACAGACATGAACATGGGATTTCAGTACCGCACGTTTGTGGGAGAGGAGCTGCCGAAAATCTGCCGCTCGTTCTTCCCCATGATGTCCGACAAACGGGAGGATACCTACCTCGCCGGCAATTCGATGGGAGGCTACGGCGCAGTGGCGATTGCCCTGACCTATCCCGACACCTTCTCCATCGCCGCACCCCTGTCCGGCGCGTTCGACCCGCGGGGGCTCTATGATGAAAAGCATCCCAAAAACACCTACTTTTCTGACATTTTCGGAGAGGTGGAGGCCTTTGAAGGTTCGAAAAATGACCTTTGGTATCTGACCAAGGCGGTTAAGGAGTCAGGCGGAAACGTTCCGAAGATATTCATGTGGTGCGGAACGGAAGATGCCCTCTATTCCGTGAACACCTCCTTCCGTGACCATCTTGTCTCCCTCGGATATGATTTGACCTATACCCAAACGCCCGGCAACCACTCATGGTCTTATTGGGACCGCGAAATTCAGAACGTGCTGCGCTTCATTGACGAGTACAGAAAAAGCAGAAAGGAGATTTGAAAGTGGCGCTCATTCATACATATTTACGCTCGGATTCCCTTGGACGCGGCGTATCCTGCGAGGTGATTCTGCCGCAAAAGTCTACGAAGCTCATCGGAATGGAAACCGCCGAAAACGAAAAAATCAAAGTTCTGTGGCTTCTCCATGGCATGTCCGACGACTGCACTATCTGGCAGCGCCGCACATCTATTGAACGATATGTCGCCCTATACGGTCTTGCGGTCGTCATGCCCGACGTTGAGATGTCCTCTTACAGCAATCTCGCCCACGGAGGCAGATTCTATGATTATGTTGCCAGGGAGCTTCCCGCTGTGATGAGCCGGATGTTCGGTTTCTCAACGGCGCGTGAGGATAACTTCATTGCCGGACTCTCAATGGGCGGTGCAGGCTGCATGAAAATCGGTCTCGCCAATCCTGACAAATACGCCGCTATCGGGTGCCTGTCCGCAGCCATGCTGATTCATCCGCTTCCGAACGATACAAGCGCACTCGACCCTTCCAAGAACAAATACGACTATATACGTTTTGACGGACGCGACCTTGCGGGGAGCGAAGAAGACGTCATTGCCAGTGCAAACAGGATTCTTGCAGACGGACTTCCCGTCCCCCGCATCTATCACTCTACCGGCTCCGATGACTTTCTGCTTCAAGCGGCTCACCAAACCCGCGACTTTTTCACCTCTCTCCCCGGCAATCCCTTCTCCTACACCTTCGAGGAAGACCCCGGCGGTCACACCTGGGAATACTGGGATTTACACATTCAGAGATTTCTTGAATTCATAAATTTATAGAATAAAAACGCGTTAGGGGCACCTTATTAAGTGTCCCTGAGCTTTTTCTTTATTAATTATAAAAATAATTATAAATTATAAAAATAATTATAAAAAGAACCTGAAATTCAGCACTGCTTCATTCCCCTATTGCAACTACTTTTGTAACTTAATTATAACCAAAAAAAAAAAAGATTTTTGTGCAATTATACAAATTAGATAAAATGAATGAATGATTGTTGAATTTTTCACTTTTTTATGGTATAGTAAGGGCAGTAATAATGGAGAGTATGGGTAAAATCATACATCGACAAGTTACAAATATTTTTATAGGAGCATGACAAAGCAATGAAAAAGTTTCTTTCCCTTGTGACTGCAGGCTGCATGCTGGTTTCTCTGGCAGTTGTTGCAAATGCAAACCCTGACAGTTCACACACCATCACCGCCGCTTACGGCACTCCCGTTATCGACGGTCAGATGGACGATATCTGGAACGATACTGAAATGCAGGTTCAGGATTCCTTCCGTTCCGGCACCGAAACTGACGCGAAAGCGCAGATTCGCTGCATGTACGACGACACGTACTTCTATGTTCTGGAGTACGTTCCGGACAACACCCTTTGGACAAGCGACCTCACCCTGGCAAATTACCAGTATGACACCACTGAGGTGTGCATCTCCATGTCCAACACAACCGCTACCTCCTACTCTTTAGTAGACGACTGGTGGATTGGCATTACACCTTATGGCGTCCGCAACACAGACTCGAAAGCAACTGTTCTTATAGGCAGCGGCACTGACGTCAGCGATGCGGAATATGTAACGGTTCACACAAGCCTTGAAAACGATCCGGATAATGATTCCGCAGATGGTTACTGGGTAGAATGGGCGTTCAACTTCAAGGCCATCGACCCTGATTTTGTAATGGCTGAAGGCACAACAATCGGTATGGAAATTTCCGTAAACGACAACGCAGAATACAACAGCAGAACCATGTGCATGGGTTGGGCTGACACAACAGACGCCGCCTCCAGTAATCCTTCTGTTTTTGGTAACGTTGTATTCGGTGCAAGCGGCACAGCAGAAGAACCGGTAACTTACACCTATCCGGCATCCGGTACAGACGGCAACCTCATCACCGGCGAAATTATCGGTAACGAAACTGGCTGGGGCGACAATGCAGCGGCAGGTGCGGCAGCAGCATTCGATGGAAATCCCGCAACCTTCTTTGACCCGCTCGGAGTAGGGGACGGTTACTGCGGCATCAAGGCAGCAGAAGCGTACACACTCGACAAAGTTGCAATTCTCTCCCGTGACTCATATGGTGACAGGTTCCTCGGCGCGATGATTCAGGGTTCCAATGACGGTGAAAACTGGACTACACTCTGGACCTCCGACGCAGCAGCAGCTTCCACCACAGAATACACCATCGTAACCGATTTTGAAAACAACACCGGCTACTCCATGTATCGTTACTACAACGAAACCTCTCACGGTGACGTTGCAGAAGTAGAATTCTATGGTACAATTGCAGCAGCAGCTACTCCGGCTGAAGAAGAAACCGTAACAGTAGAAACAGAAGCTCCTGTTACAGAAGCAGCTCAGACTTTCGACTTTGGCGTAATCGCGGCAATCGCAGCGGTTGTTTCCCTCGCCGGCTATAGCGTAGCCAAGAAGAAGTAAGTACTTATTAAAAAAAGAACGGTGATGTTCACCGTTTCTTTTTTTTTCTTAAAATAAGCCGGTTCCTTGTAGTATGAATTGCACAAATATTTGCTAATATATTTGTCTAAAAAAATAATAGAAATTATTTGGAAAAACTGTTATACTGTCCGTAGTTCAATTCTTTTTATACGTTAGATACCGGAAACTTGTATAGAGGGGACTGGTAACTAAAGTATAACAAAAATTTCATGGAGTAAAGGAGTAAAATATGAACAAAAGAATACTTACGCTTGTCCTTGCGCTTCTACTGCTATCGCAAGTTCTTCTGGCAGGATGCTCAGAAGGAACATCAAATGGCGAAACGCAAAATGCGTCGTCTTCCATTGCAAATGAAGTGAACACGGAAACGGCCGAGGAAACCGAAATAACTCGTGAAAACACACCTGACGACCTCCCTGACGACCTCGATTATGACGGTCAGAGCGTATTGATCCTCGCACGCGATAAGGCATGGTTTACCGGAGAAATGTACGTGGAGGAGTTAACCGGTGAAGTTGTCAATGACGCCGTATACGATCGCGACATCACAGTAGAGGAACGGCTGAACGTAATTATCGATTACTCGCTGCAATCCGACACCAACTCACTTGTCAACAAAAACGTAACCGCCGGCACAGACGAATTCTCCATGCACGTGGGCAGCGCAGTGGATACGGTACAGTACGGTGTAAACGGAAACTACTACAATCTGCTCGGCGATTATCCGGAATACTTAAACCTCTCCCAGCCGTGGTGGAGTCAATACTACACTGCGCAGAGTGAAATTCTCGGGTGCTCGTTCTTCGCAACGGGCGATTTGTGCTTCTCCCTCATCAAACTGTCGTTTGTGACCTATGCAAACCTCCAGATGATTGACGACCATGGTCTGGAAAACCCGTACGACCTCGTTCGGAGCGGCGAATGGACATTTGACAAGGAAATGGAAATGGCGTCTGTCGCTTATCAAGACGTCAACGGAAACGGCGTAAAGGACGCGAAGGACTCTTTTGGCATGTCTATGGGGGGGGAAATCGGCCTGGACGTATACTGGAGCGCTTTCGACCTGACGATTTGCCAAAAGGACGAAAACGATACGCCTTCCTTTGCGGTTGACGAAGAAAAAATGTCCTCTGTTATTGAAAAACTGTACAGCTACTATATAGACTGCGATTATGTATTCACCCCTACCAACAACGGCGACGCAGAGCAAGACGATATTGCACAAATGCTCGCGGATGACCGCATGCTGTTCTCTCCTCTACGCATCATGCACACTGAGCAGATTCGTGAAATGGAGAGTGACTACGCCCTGATTCCGCTCCCAAAGTGGGACGAAACGCAGCAGAATTACTATACCTTCGTACATGACCAGTACTCCGTCGTTGGCATTCCGCTGTCGGTTCAGAACCCGTCGATGGTCAGCGCAGTCATGGAAGCCATGGCGGCGGAATCCTACCGTTATGTAACCCCGGCATACTATGACCTTGTTTTAAACGGCAAATACATCCGCGACCCCGACTCAGCAGAAATGCTTGAAATTGCGATGGATGGTATCAAAATAGACTTCGGCTGGATTCACACCTACAGTCTCGGCTCCTGCTCACAGGCCCTGCTGCGTGACATTCTCTACAGCAGCAAGAGCAGCAACTTCTCCTCCGCCTACGCAAAATACAATAAGGTCTATACAAAACTAATGGAAAAGCTCGTAGAAAAAATCGAAAAAATTAAAGATGACCATTAAATCATGGAAACCAGCGGAGGAGGCTTTTTCAAAAGTCTCCTCCGGCTACGTTGTTATCGCAAACAGGGCTGTGCAAAGCAGTACAGCGATAAATCCATCCTCATCGACAAGAATATCGAGTAGACGTCACTCTGTAACAAGAAGACTAAAAAACACAAACTCCATCTTGACAATTTTACTGCAAAATGCTATAATATTTTTATGCGGGTATGGCGGAATTGGCAGACGCGTCGGATTTAGGATCCGATGGGCGACCGTGCAGGTTCAAGTCCTGTTACCCGCATCTTTTATTAATGAATGTTTCCTTAATTCAGGACGACTAACCCGACTGTTTATTTATTTTGCCTTCTCAAGGCATTTCTTTTTTCAGATAAATATGCTATAATAAATTTAAATGCTATAATAAATTTAAATCTCAACATTCTGAAAGGGAAACTGTCAAAATGGATATCACAAAAATTCACAGCAAGTTTGTTCGTCCTGGAGCGGAATACCGGGGCAAGCCCTTCTGGTCTTGGAATGGGGAGCTCAAAAAGGATGAGCTTATCCGGCAGGCGCATGTACTTGGAGAAATGGGCTTCGGAGGTCACTTCATGCACTCCCGCTGCGGTTTGATAACAGAATACCTCGGCGACGAATGGTTCGATCTCATCAACGCCGTAGCAGATGCCAGCGAAGCGGAGGGTCTGGAAGCATGGCTGTACGACGAGGACCGCTGGCCAAGCGGAAGTGCAGGTGGAAAGGTGACAGAGGACCCGCAGTACCGTATGAAATCACTCTACCTGTATGAAATGTCCCCTGAAGCGTTCTCGTGGGATGAGGAAATCGTCTGCGCCTTTGCTGCTGTGATTGGTGAGGACGGACTTTCCGTCAATGGCTACCATGCTCTGCCGCGTGAAGACGCATCAGAAGCGGCTTTTGCGGGGCTGAATGATGCGGAAGGTACGCGAAAAGTTCTCGCTTTCAAAATCGTACCCGATGCGCCGAACAACAATTACAACGGCAACACATATATTGATACGATGAGCCGTGCGGCAGTGGATCGTTTCATTCAGCTGACCCACGAGGAGTATCGCAAACGATGCGGAGACCGAATCGGACGTTCCATCAAAGGAATATTTACGGATGAGCCGCACCGTGGTCACGCAATGGACAACTTCAGCGAAAAGGATGGAATCCGCAGCTCCGCGATTTTCTACACAGATGATATTTTTGAAGAATTCCGCAGCCGTTACGGCTACGACGCTCTTCCCCTTCTGCCGGAGATTTTCTACCGTCTGCATGGAGAACCGGTCTCAAAGGTCCGCATTGACTTTTTTGATTTAGGCTGCAACCTATTCAACGAACGCTTTACCATACCGATTAACGACTGGTGTGGAAAAAATGGCATTCTCTTGACCGGACACGTGCTTCACGAGGATTCCCTCACCAATCAGTCCGTACCAAACGGCTCCCTTATGCGGTTCTACCAGCACAGCGGCTATCCCGGTATTGACATCCTTGGAAACGATAACACCTGCTACTGGGCAGCAAAACAGTGCTCTTCCGTATGCCGCCAGTTCGGCAAAAAGTGGATGTTGTCCGAGCTGTACGGCTGCTCCGGCTGGGAATTCACGCTGCGCTCCCACAAGATGATTGGCGACTGGCAGGCTTTATTCGGTGTAAACGTCCGCTGCCCACACCTGTCGTGGTACACTATGGAGGGTGAATGCAAGCGTGACTATCCCGCAAGCATCTCCTATCAATCTCCATACTGGCAGGACTACGATTTTGTGGAATCCTATTTTGCACGGCTTGGTCTGATGCTGTCAGAGGGGAAACCGGTCTGTGATTTACTGGTACTGAGTCCGGTGGAAAGTGTCTGGGCGCTGGCAAATCTCGCGTGGGCAAGCTGGATTAATCCCACACAGAGCGACGTTTACAAACTCGAGAGAATCTATGCCGAAACTTTCATGAAACTCGCCGGCGCGCGAATCGACTTCGACTATGGCGAGGAGCAAATTATGGCGCAGAATGGCCGGATTGAAAACGGAATTCTGCACATCGGTCAGGCGGAATACCGGACGGTTCTCGTCTCCGGCGCCCTTACCGTACGTGAATCCACCATTAAGTTGCTCCGCGAATTACTCGAAACAGGTGGAAAAGTCATCTTTACAGGCGAGCTGCCGAAGTATGTAGGCGGTGTGCCGTCAGACGCATGCAAGGCGCTTCTCGACACCTATAACAACGCGGTTTATGTAGAATTTGATTCCTTGCGTGAGGGGCTGCACGAGATAGACAGCTGTCCGATTCAAGCAAATGCCGGGAAAACGGTATTCAATCAGGTTCGGAGAAACGGTGACGACTACATCAGCGTATGGCTCAACACTGACCGTGTCAACGCGACGGGGGATTTTACCGTTATGACTTCCCTGCCTGCCGGCTATCGTCCCGAACTGTGGAATCCCGAAACCGGAGAACGTCAGCTTTATCCATATGAAAATAAGGACGGAACTCTCACGCTCACCTGCTCGCTTGAGGCTGCAGGAACGATGATTCTCGTATTCACGCCTTCTACAGATGAGATTGCAGCGTATGAAAAATCCGCACCGGTTGTCACTGGAACGTTGACAGATGGTGAATTTGACTATACTCTCGACGAGCCAAACGTTATGGTTCTCGACTACACGCGGTATCGTTTTGGAGATGACACGGATTTCAGCGAACTGGGAGAGGTATTAAAAATCGACCAGCAGTTGCGCGACCGTCTTCACATTGAGCGGCGCGGCGTAGAAATGCTTCAGCCGTGGTTTGCAAAACAAAAATATACCGTACCGTACGGCAAGCTCACTCTTGAATATCCCTTCCGTGTTGAGGTAATGCCAGAGGGCAAGGTTTATCTTGCTGGCGAGCGTCCAGAAGCGCAGGAATATTACTGCAACGGCGTCCGTTTGACCTATTCGGATTTGAACGACTGGTGGGTTGACAACGCGTTTGTGAAGATGGAGATTCCGGATGGTGTGCTGAAATCCGGCAAAAACGTCATTACCGTAGTCACAGACTTTAAACGTACTACAAATATTGAAGCGGTTTATTTGGTCGGTTCGTTTGGGGTCAAAGCCTGCGCAGGTGCCTCGGAGGTCATCTCTCTTCCCAAGACGCTCGGTCTTGACGACATGGCAAAGCGGAACCTTCCCTTCTACAGCGGAAGAGTTACCCTCACAATTCCCGCAGAAAAGTATGCGCCGCTCACGGATTCTACGGCAGAACACATAAAAATACAGGTTCCAGCATACTCTGGTGCGCTGGTCACCGTGGAAGCCGGAAATGAAAAAATCCCGCTTGCATGGGAGCCATATACTGCTGACATTACACAGGCGGTAAAGGAAAAACTGCCTATCGAGATCACGCTGGTCAATACCCGTCGCAACTCCTTCGGTCCTCTCCACATTGTTCCGACAATTCATGGCGCATATGGTCCAGGACATTTTCTCACAAGTGGCTCAAGCTGGCATGACGCATATTCCTTAATCGAAGCAAAAATCGGAGCAATTAAATTTTTGAAATAACGAAGTTTTTTTTGAAATCAATTATCTCATTCGCAGTATTACTGTCAAGATTTCCAGTAGGTTCATCAGCAAACAGGATTTTCGGATGATTAATCAATGCTCGTGCAATTGCTGTCCGTTGAATCTGACCACCCGATAATTCATTTGGAAAATGATTTAATCGCTCGGACAATCCAAGTGTCTCAATCAAATCATCAAAATGATGTTTATCGGGAAGACGTTTTGACAAGATGGAAGGCAGCATGATATTTTCACGGACAGTCATAATGGGAAGCAAATCGAAATTCTGAAAAATCATTCCTGTCTGTTCCCGATGATATTTAGCTAATCGGTCATATCCCCATGAAGTAATGTTCTCATTGTCAAAATATATACTGCCGCTGGTTGGCTTTAACATTCCGGCACATAGATTTAATAATGTACTTTTTCCGGAACCGGATTTTCCGGTTATAATAGTAAAATCGCCCGCTTTAACAACCATATTGATATTGTTTGCTGCATATATAGATGTCTCCCCTTGCAGATAGATTTTGGTCAACTGCTCACATTTTAATAATGTCATCTTCAAACCTCCATGTGATACACTTTTTTAAATGTATCATCATAAAAAATTTTATGTACTTCTTCTATTACAGTATCAATATTATACTCATCGTATAGTTTCAGATAAGCAATTCGTTTTACCGGTTCATAACCTGTTAAGGCTATAAAGGTTTCTTTGGAAACATATACATTCAAGAAACCACTTCTCGAATCAGAATTACAGGTTCCGACGATATTTATTGTTTTATCCTCTGCGTGATGTGCATGATTGCTATGGGATAATTCATATATTGAACGCAGTTGTAGTTTTCCGTCAGAAAAAATTGACATATTGGTTCCGGTGGGAACAAGAGCATCGTATAATCCCAATTCTGTGTTTTGCTCTTTCTCAAGAATTGTCAAGGAAATATGTGAATAACGTGTATTATCAATAATTGCATACGTTTTATATATACTCTTTACAGAATTCAGTTCTGCTACAAAAGCATTATAGTCTATTTCATAATCTACTTGTGAAAAGTAAGGTACGCTATCTAATTGTGAAAAAGAGTTTTCAATCTCGTCTGCTCTGTCATATAATTGAGCCACATCAACACTTATCGTTATATC
>CAZUPI010000044.1:0-20396 GCA_964621755.1 uncultured Ruminococcus sp.
AGCAGAAGACCAGATTATCTCCGCTGCTTCCTGCACAACAAACTGCCTTGCTCCTATGGCTAAGGCTCTCAACGATACTTTCCCGATCGTTTCCGGTATCATGACAACCGTTCACGCTTACACAGGCGACCAGATGATTCTTGATGGTCCTCAGAGAAAGGGCGACCTCAGACGTGCTCGCGCAGGCGCTGCTAACATCGTTCCGAACTCCACAGGCGCTGCTAAGGCTATCGGTCTTGTTATTCCCGAACTCAACGGCAAGCTCATCGGTTCCGCTCAGAGAGTTCCTGTAACAACAGGTTCCACCACCATCCTTGTTGCAGTTGTTAAGGGCAAGGACGTTACAAAGGATGCTATCAACGCCGCTATGAAGGCAGCTGCATCCGCATCCTTCGGCTACAACGAAGAGCAGATTGTTTCCTCTGACGTTGTTGGTATGAAGTACGGTTCTCTGTTCGATGCTACACAGACAATGGTTACAAAGATTGACGACGACACCTACCAGGTACAGGTTGTTTCTTGGTACGACAACGAAAACTCCTACACCAGCCAGATGGTTCGTACAATCAAGTACTTCGCAGAACTTGCATAAGTTAGCTTCAACTGAATTTATAAAAAGAGATTGTCCAGTGGGGCAATCTCTTTTGTTATAGGATGGCTTTAAGGAGGGTGAATATGAATGTTCTTCTTGCGGTATATGGCGCGGATGCAGAAGCATACGCTATACGCGCGGCACTGGAATCATTCGGTGCGGCTGTGATGATGAGGTTCATCGGCAGGCCCAATGAATTTTATCGATATATTGGAAGAATTCATTCAGCCCAAATATTGCAGGATATGAAGAATTGTGGTATAATGGACACACCCGAAAAAAAAGAGAGCAAAATGAAGCTGAAATTTGATAAAGATTACAACAAAAATCAGCCAGACCCATTTATATTCGAGGCTGACGGCAGATACTATATGTACGTCACCGCCTACAATGGCGTCGAGGCGTATTCGTCCGATTCTCCGTTTGGAGAATGGCATTTTGAGGGTGTAGTCTGCTCCATCGGCACACATAAAAACTACTGGGCACCCTGTATCATCAAGGTCGGCGATTGGTACTACCTGTATGTATCCTGCTCAGACGAAGGGATGTTCGAATACTTGCATACCGCGCGCGCGAAAACTCCCCTTGGACCGTTTGACGAAGCAAAGTGCCTGTTTGATAAATTCTCTATCGACGCACATGTTGTCGAAACCAAAGCGGGGCTGTTCCTGTGGTACGCGGAGGATAACGTCAATACCGACCGAATTGGCACACGTGTATTCGTTGACCGTCTTCTCGCTCCATACACGCCCGCCTATCATCCGGTTGAAGTAATCATCCCTACGTTTGATGAGGAAATATTCCAGCGCAACCGCTACGGCGATGGACGCGACTGGCATACCATCGAGGGCGCGTTCTGGTTTGAAGAGGGCGATTGGCAGTACGTCATGTACAGCGGCGCCTGCTATGAGAATGATACCTACCACATCGGCTATGCCGCCGCAAAAACAAATGAACAGGACCTGACGAAGGTAAAGTTCATCAAGCACACCGCGGATGGAAAGTTCGACCCGGTCATGATAAAGAACGAATATGAGGAAGGCGTCGGCCACCACAGTGTGATAAAGTACAACGGCGAATATTACGCCGTCTACCACGGACGCGATCTCAGACCCGAAAACGACGAAAGCTATGTAGAACGCCGTACCGCGCGTATCTGTAAGCTTCACGTTAATGACGGCATCATCACTGCCGAGCGATACGAAAATAAGGTATAAAAAACGGGAGACACTTCAAAAGTGCCTCCCGTTCTTTTTTACTTCTGCTCCTCGCAAGTAAACCCAAGTGCGGTTACAGCTTCAATCATCTTGCCGATGCCAACCTTTTCCGGATACATAACATTCGCGCGTCCCAGCTTTAAATCCACATCCGCATTTACGCCGATTGCCTTAAGCGCGTTTGTTACTTTTCCGGCGCACTTCTCGCAGTGCATTCCGCCAATTTTGAGTACCGCCTTTTTCTTCTTGTCAAATAACATGATTTGTCTCCTTTTCTATATAGTATAAACTAAATTTTCCATTTCAAAAAGGTTTGGAAAGTCCTAAGAACCTTTCCGCAAAAGGATTCTCAGGCGGGGGTTCCCCACAGAGCATACGCATCATCCCTCCGTTTTAAACCCACGGAGCCTCAAAGCCTTCGCGACTACGCAAACACTTGAGAGGGACATGGCGGCCGCCGCTATCATGGGGGTGAGGGCAATGCCAAAAGCGGGGTACAAAATACCAGCTGCCACCGGAATGCACAGAATGTTGTAGCCAAACGCCCATGCGAGGTTCTGCCCGATTGTCCGCATGACCGCACGGGAGAGACGGATTGCTGCCGCCGCATCCGAGAGGTCACTGCGTACGAGTACCACCGACGCTGACTCTATCGCGATGTCCGTCCCATGCGCCACTGCCATACCGCAGTCTGCAGCAGCGAGCGCGGGCGCATCATTCACTCCGTCTCCAATCATCACTGCGTATCGTCTGACGGTGTCCCCATAGAATTCACCCGACATCAGACTCCGGATGTGCTCCGCCTTCTCGTCAGGTTTTACGCCGGAAATAACGTGTGAAATACCCGCATCCTTCGCAATGGCATGGCGGTCGCCGCGCAGTCTCCTGTCAGCATGACTACATCACATCCCAACTTTGTCAGCTTTTCGACCGCTGTGCGGCTCGTCGGCTTTATCCGGTCGGCAAGAGCAATGATTCCCACTACCTTGCCCGATTTTGCGAAAATAACCTGCGTTTTGCCGGACTCTGCATATCCAGCGAGCGCTTCTCTTATTGCTTGCCGCACCGGGACTCCGCATTCTCGCATGTACTCCGCGTTGCCGCCGCAGCATTCCTCGCCGCCGATAACGCCCCGTACACCGCCGCCGAAGGTCTGCGTAAATCCCGCTGCCTCGTCAGGTGAGATTCCATTCTCCGACGCATATTCCACAATCGCGCGCCCAATCGGATGCTCACTCATGCTTTCCAAAGACGACGCGATTTTCAGTATTTCTGCCGTGTTGTTCGTGTCCACTTCGTATACGTCCGCGACAACCATCTTTCCTTCGGTTATCGTTCCAGTCTTGTCAAGCACCGCAACGCTTGTATGGTACAGCGTATCGATGGCGTCAGCGGATTTTATCAGAATCCCGAGAGACGCACCGCGCCCGACTCCGCACATCACTGCTGTTGGCGTGGCAAGTCCCAGCGCACACGGACAACTGATAACCAGCACAGAAATGCCAAATCCCACCGCCATGTGGAGCGAGTGCGAGAAAATCAGCCATAAAACAAACGTCAGAAGGGAAATGCCGCATACCACCGGGACAAAAATACCGCTGATTTTATCCGCCAGCTTTTGAACCGGCGCTTTGCTTGACGCTGCATCTTCTACAAGCTGCTTGATTTTTGCTACCGTGGTGTCTTCCCCAACAAATACCGCTTCCATTTCCGCGTAAACGGACAGTAAAATGGTGCCGCAGATGAGCGAATCCCCGACTTCTTTCGGAGCCGGAACACTTTCTCCTGTAATTACGCTTTCATCCGCCGCGCCGCCGCCCGCAGTAATTTTTCCGTCACACGGTATCGCCGCACCCGCTTTAATTACCACAATATCTCCCTAAACCAGCTCGTCCGATTTGATCACAACCGCCTTTCCATCCCGAATTACGGTCGCGGTAGGCGGCGTCAACTCCATAAGCTTTCGCACCGCGTCGGACGTATGCCGTCTTGCGCGGAATTCCAACGTCCTCCCCAGTGTAATAAGGGTCAGAATCATCGTGACCGACTCAAAATATAAGTCTTCCGTCATCATATGCACATTCTTGCCTGCTTTTTGCCTGATTATCATACGGCAGAGAACGTAAATTCCATAAATCAGGGACGCGGCCGCGCCTGTCGCAATTAGCGTGTTCATGTTCGAGCTGCGGTGCAGGAGTGCGCGGAATCCGTCACTAAAATAACTGTAGTTGATTATTATCACCGGAACAGCAAGCACAAGCTGCACGGAGGCAAAGACAATCGGTGCGGTGTGCGGAGACATAAATCCCGGGAGAGGAAGTCCAATCATGTGCCCATGGTGACGTACATCATCAGAATCGCCAAAACTGCCGATGCAAGCAAACGCCTTTTCATGGAGCGGTATTTTCTCTCATCCGCTTCGTTTGTGTCTTCCTTAGCGGACTACTCTCCTGCGGAATAGCCGGCGTCTAAAACCGCCTTTTCAATGGTTTCGTCCGATGCGGCGGCGTCATCAAATTCCACAGTCATGGAGTTTGTCATAAGACTTACGGCAACAGATGCAACTCCGCTTACAGCGGAAACCGCGCGTTCCACTGCCGCCTGACACGCCGCGCATGTCATTCCGTTTACTTTGTATTTTTTGGATACCAATTTTCCCCTCCTCGTTAGCGCATGCTAACCGATTAAAATAAAACATCTCATCGGCAGCATGACACTGGCAACGAAGCGGTTTTTGCAGAAAAATCAGTTAAAGTTCCGCACCGTACACCAACAGCTTTGTGATGTAGAGCACCGCATCTTCATTCTGGAGGTTGTATGCGAGCGGGATGGGTTCACCGATGCCTGCTGCAATACAGCTTACGCTGCAATTGACCGTCAAGGTTTTTCCCGTGCCGATTTCGCCGGACGTCAGGCGTGAGAATGCCGCGTTAATGAGTCCGCCATGTGTCACACCAATGACGGAACGGCGTTCTGAAATGTCAAGCATTTCGTCTATCGCGCGAAGCATTCGCGCGGCCGCTAACGGAACCGCCTCCACGTTTCCGGCCTGTTGCTCTCCGCCTGGGAACATGCGCCGCCTTTCGTCGAGTGTCAGTCCGGACAAGCTGCCGTAGTCGCGTTCAATCAGGTTGTCAACAATGATGGGAGTGTCGGTGCCAAGAGAGCTCGCAATATATTTTGCTGTATCGTACGCTCTGGAAAGCGGAGACGTACATACCGCTGAAAACAATACGCCGCTCCGCTGTGTTTCTCTAATGAGTTGTGACACCAACGCTGCCTGCACTTGTCCTGCCTCATTGAGCGGCACATCCTCACGCCCTTGCAGCCGCTTGATGGTGTTCCAGTCGGTCTGACCGTGCCGCACCAGGCATACAAGTGAACGTCCCTCCAGCAGATAGTGCGCAGCAGTCGATGGATGCACAAGCATATATGGAGTAGTGGGCAGAATCCTTCCTCGTTTAAAATAGTTCATAGCCGCACTCCTCTCATTCTTATTATCATAACTTACGATAAATATTATACATTATTATATATGGGTTGTCAACCACGAGTTTGTAATCTTTGCGATACTTTCCGAAAAATGTCAGTTTTTATTCAAATTCGCACAATTTTTCCTACAGTTTTTGTATCGACATGCCGCCGTCAACGTTGATGATTTCTCCCGTCGAGTAGCCGAGATATCCTTCACACAGCGCAAATACGGCTTTGCCTACGTCTTCAGGCTGCCCAATCCGTTTTATCGGGCAAAGGCCCCCGGCGATGAGCGTCTGATACTTCTGCATCACTCCAGCCGTCATATCTGTTTCGATGATACCGGGCCGAACCTCGTATACATTCATTCCATACTCCGCTAGACGGTCGGCATACAGACGTGCCGCCATCGACAGCCCTGCCTTCGACATGCAGTATTCTCCACGATTTACGCTGGATACCACTGCCGAAATGGATGTGATAAATACTACTGTCCGTCGGAAATTCGGATTTGGCTCCTGCTTTATCATGCGTTTTGCGATACTTTGGGTCAGGAAAAACGCCCCGCGCATGTTAATTCCAATCACGCGGTCAAAGCTTTCCTCTGTCATCTCAAGAATATCATTGCGTACAGTCGGCGCGACTCCGGCGTTGTTTATAAGCGCATCGATTTCGTCGAGCCCCTCAAAAGCGGATTCTGTGATTTTTTCGCGGTCTGCGGCGTTTGAAATATCGCCGCTTATGTAAAAAGAATCCGGTGCATAGGCTTGCAGTTCATCCAGGTACCCGCGTACTTGTTCATCCCTCGCCGGACGTGTTCCGACCGCGCATACAGTATACCCGTTTTTTGCGAGCGTTATCGAAATTCCGCGTCCGATACCGCGTGCAGCACCTGTTACGACGGCTGTTTTGTTGCCGTTTTTCATAAAATCCTCCTTTTATCCAAAAATTTTCCTGTATATCGGCAGATAAATTTCCCGGTCGCGGATTGGACAGCCGGTTGCCGATATTGCACGCATGAGTGACGTACACTTTGAGCAAGTCAAGCATACCTTATGGACGTCAAGCGCGCCCTTTTCCAAAATGTCCTTCGCAAAATCGGGATAAGCAAACGCCATTCTGCCAAATCCCGCAGCATCTGTGCCTCCTGTACTGACCGCGCCCGCTGCGGCTTCCACTGAAAATTGCCGCAGATACGAATATCCCGTGCCAATCAGCGTGATGCCGGGACAGCTTTTCTTCATATGCGCCGCCGCGTCAATCAGTCTGCTGACGCCGACCAGTTGTTCTTCCGGAGGCTCGTATCCGCCGTTGTCATACGGCCTGTTTACGTGCGGATTGATATACGGCGAGCCGAGCGTCATATCCACTAATCTTATGCCGCAGTCGTACATCATTTGATAGAGCCGGTCAGGCTCGGTCCAGTCGATTTTGAGGTAGTCCTGACGGTCGGCGCCGAATCCCCATGGATAGGGAAGGCATTCGTACGGTCCAAATCGCGACGCAAGGATAAAATCAGGCGTACGATGAACCGCCGCCGCTTTGATGGAGTCGATAAACAACCGGATGCGGTTTTCGAACGAGCCGCCGTAGCGCCCCTCGCGCGTGTACGCGGACAAAAGCTCGCTGAACAGGTATTTGTGGCAGCACTTGATGTCCACTCCGTCAAAGCCCGCTTTTTTTGCGAGCTCCGCCGCCTTTCCGAATTTTTCCGGCAGCGCATCAAGGTATTCGTCTGTCAAGACAGGATAGTCCGGCTGAATCATAAATTTTTCGTTCATCAACGGGTTGTGATAGGATATCACCGGACGCGGCGTATTGTCCGGACGGGAGAATCGGCCGGAGTGGGTGAGCTGCAAAATAAGAGGCGTGCCATCTGATTGCCGGTGCATCTTTTCCGCCATACGGGCGAAGGTGTCCACGTTTTTTTCATTTATTTGAAGCTGTCCGTTACTTGAACGCCCATCCTCTGTAACCGAGGTCGCCTCAAGCCAGATAAGTCCCGCGCCGCCGGACGACAGTCTGTCCGCACGCCGAAACGTCAGTTCGGAAGGAGAGCCGTCTTTTTCCGAATCAAACCCCTCCATGGGATGGATGGTAAGACGATTTTTTAAGGTTACGTTTGCGTCTTCGACCTGCTTTGGTTCCCGCAGTGCGGACAAATCCTTTGACCACGGAAGGGTGACCTTTGCCGATTTTGCCGCGGCAAGCAGCTCGTCTTTTGTTTTATATGTAAATTTTGTCATCATCACGCCATTGTTTCAAGCATTTTTAAGGTCACGCCGTATTTGTTCGGACGTCCCTCGTCAAACGCCTTATATTCTTCGTACATGTATTCCGCCATTCTGTGTACTTCGTTCCCGAGGGACCCCGCGATATGGGGCGTCAGGAATACGTTCGGTATGGTGTAAAGCGGGCTGTCCTTCGCCGGGGGCTCTGGATAGGTCACATCTAGGACCGCCGCACGGGTCGGCACTTCGCGGAGAGCGGCAATCATGTCGTTTTCCACAACTTGCGCACCGCGTCCGGTGTTGATAAACGTCGCGTGGGGCTTCATAAGACGGAAGCAGTCTGCGTTAATCATGCCGACGGTCTGCGGATTGTTCGCAAGGTGATTGGAAATCACGTCGCACTCCGCAAACAAGGTCGTTAGTTCTACCTTCGTCACGCCCAGATTCTGAGCAGCATCTTCCGGCAAAAACGGGTCGAATACCAGCACATCGACGCGGTCAAGCGTTTTCAGCTTTTCAATCACCATTTTACCAATCATGCCCGCACCGATGATTCCGACTTTAATCTCATAATTTCCCGGGAAGCCGATACCAACCGAGCGATTCGGCCACGCCGGACCGTCCGCTTGTCTGTGCAGAAGCTGATAGAATCCCTTGGCGGCCAGAATGATTTCGGCAAACGTGTACTCCGCGACCGGAACACCGTTCGCTGCCCACGCGCTGAACACGGAAATTCCTTCCTCAAGAAACGGACGCGCGAAAAACTGCACCGAGCCAGCTGCGTAAAATACCGCCCTGACGGAGGGCAGAAATTCGCGGATTTCATCGCGGTTAAACACAGCCATTCCCCAAGTGGAAAAAACGTATTCGACTCGTTTCAAAACGTCGCGATATGCGTCGATTTCGCTTTTCGCTATCACGTGATCTGTGACAAAATCAAGTTCGCCACGCAGCTTCGCCATTGTATCCGCTGCATAAACCCGGTCCACATTCGACTGCGAGCCGATAAATGCCGCTTTCTTCATAAAAAACCTCCTGTCAATTCCCAAAATAGTACCGTCCGAAGTCTTCGAACTCGAGTATGTCGGACAAAATGTAGTTTGAGATAAACATTCCCGAGGGAGTCAGCGCGTATACGCCGCCGCGATAAGTCATGAAGCCGTTCTGAATATATTTCACGCATTTTCCGCCGTACAGCGTCTCAAAGGACAGTCCAAACCGCCTCGTGAACTCACGGCAGTCGATGCCGGCGCACAGCCGGAACCGCAGCATGATGTATTCACCGACCCGCTCACGCTCCTCGACGGTTTCGCATTCATCGGTAATTTTGACCCTGGAGTCCAGAATTCCCTCGACTCCTTGCATATATTTCCCGATGTCGGCTGTGAACGAAAAGCGGCTGCCGTTGAAGTAGGAATGCGCGGATACGCCAAAGCCCAGATATTCGTCGCAGTTCCAGTACTTCAAATTGTGCGCGCACATGTGTCCGGGGCGAGCAAAATTCGAGATTTCGTACTGCATATAGCCGTTGTTCCGCAGAAATTCGACTGCGCCGAGATACATGTCCGCTTCGGTATCGTCGTCAGGCAGATAGGGCGCGATTTCACTGTAATTCCGGTAAAAAGCGGTGCCCGGCTCGATTTTGAGGTCGTACAGCGAAATGTGGTCCGGACCTATGCGGGTGACATAGGACAGCGTGTGCATCAGAGACGCATACGTCTGATGCGGAATTCCGAACATGAGGTCGACATTGATGTTTTCAAATTTTGCATCACGCGCCATTCGGAAGGAGCGGGCAAAATCCTTGCGGGTATGCCGTCGGGAAAGTGCCTTCAATTCCACTTCATGCGCACTTTGCAGCCCCATGCTGATGCGATTCACCCCTAGGCGGCGCAAACGGAGTAGGGTAGCATATGATACCGTTGCCGGATTGGCCTCAATCGTGAATTCCACATTTTTGGTAAGCCGAAAGTTTTTCTTGATTGCGCGGATAAGCCGAAAAAGCTCCTCCGGCGGGATGGATGTCGGGGTACCGCCTCCGATAAAAACGGTATCAGGACAGTAGGAAGAAGCCCCTGCCCGATAGCTTTCCATATGAGCGATAAGCGCGCTTACATACCGGGTGATAATTTCGGGATTTGCAGGCGGCGCGGAGTTAAAATCGCAGTATGCGCATTTCGAGATACAGAAGGGAATATGAAAATAAAGTCCGAGCTTTTTCTGCTCGTTCATATTGATTTGCATGAAAATCATGCCTTTCGTCGAAAATTTGTCTTATCCGATGTTTCAGAATTCAAGTATCGTCGTCGAGTTTGAGAACCGCCATGAACGCCTCAGGGGACACTTGAACGGAACCGAGCTGACGCATTTTTTTCTTGCCTTCTTTCTGCTTTTCAAGCAGTTTCTTTTTTCTTGTGATATCGCCGCCATAGCACTTTGCAAGCACGTCTTTCCGCAGCGCCTTGACCGTCTCGCGCGCGATAATCTTTGACCCTATCGCCGCTTGAATCGGCACTTCGAAGAGCTGGCGCGGAATGTTGTCCTTCAGCTTTTCGGCGATTTTTCTCGCCCTGCCGTATGCTTTGTCTGCGTGCACAATGAACGTGAGCGCGTCGACCATTTCGCCGTTCAGCAGGAAGTCGAGCTTGACCAAATTAGACGGCTCATAGCCCTCCAGCTCGTAGTCGAGAGACGCGTATCCGCGGCTGCGGGATTTGAGCGCATCGAAGAAGTCGTATATAATTTCATTCAGCGGCAGCTTGTAATGCAGCTCCACACGCTCGGTGTCGATATATTTCATATCGATAAACACACCGCGCCTGTCCTGACACAAATCCATAATCCCGCCGACGTACTCTGTGGGTGTGATAACGGATGCTGCGACAATAGGCTCTGCGGCAACTTCGATTTCGTCAGGGGAGGGGTAGTTTGTCGGATTATCGATGCGAAGAACCTCGCCGTTCTTTTTTGTGATTTCATAGATAACGCTCGGCGCGGTCGTGATTAAGTCGAGATTGAACTCCCGCTCCAGACGCTCTTCGATGATTTCCATGTGCAAAAGTCCAAGGAAACCGCACCGGAATCCAAATCCCAGCGCAATAGAAGTTTCCGGCTCAAACGTAAACGCCGCGTCATTGAGCTGGAGCTTTTCGAGGGCATCCTTTGTTTCGTTGTATTTCGCACCGTCAGCGGGATAGATACCCGCATAAACCATAGACTGTACTTTTTTAAATCCCGGCAAAGGCTCACTTGCGGGCTCGTCCGCGTGCGTTACCGTGTCGCCGACGCGGGTGTCCGATACATTTTTAATGGAGGCGGTGAAGTATCCCACCTCGCCTGCCGACAAGCTGCCGGTGGGACGCAGACCAAACGGGTCCATGGTACCAACCTCTACGACTTCAAATTCTGCTCCGGTGTGCATGAGCTTGATTTTGTCGCCGACGGTGAGAGTACCCTCCATCACGCGGATATAAACCACTACGCCGAGATAGCTGTTGTAAACTGAGTCGAAAATCAGGCACTTGAGCGGCGCATCTTCGTCCCCCCGCGGCGGAGGAACATCGCGGATGATGGCTTCCATAACGTCTGCGATGTTGAGACCGGTTTTTGCGGAGATGACAGGCGCGTTTTCCGCCGGAATGCCGATGACATCCTCGATTTCAGCCTTGCACCGGTCCGGCATCGCGGATGGAAGGTCAATTTTATTGATGACAGGTACGATTTCGAGGTTTGCATCTGCCGCGAGATAAGCGTTCGCGAGGGTCTGTGCCTCAATCCCCTGTGTCGCGTCGACGACGAGCAGCGCACCTTCACATGCGTTAAGAGAACGGGAAACTTCGTAATTGAAGTCGACGTGTCCTGGCGTGTCAATCATATTGAGCGCGTATTGCTCTCCATCCGGCGCAGTGTAGTCGATACGGACTGCGCGGGCCTTTATGGTGATGCCGCGCTCCCGTTCGAGGTCCATATTATCTAGGAGCTGTTCTTCCATTTCGCGTGCGGAAACGGTGTTGGAAAACTCAAGAATGCGGTCGGCAAGGGTAGACTTGCCGTGGTCTATATGAGCGATAATCGAAAAATTTCTGATATGCTTCTGCTTATCGGTAAGAGACATGACTGCTCCTTTGCTTTATAATATCTTATCATTATATTATAGCAGATTGTGGTGTGGAAAATCAATAGATGAACGGAAAAGAATCATGGCAGCAGCTTTTTTTTCAATGTTGCTCTATGTATTATGGGATTAAAAAAATTAACGCAAGTTCGTTTTTAGGGAACCTCATGAACAAAAATATAGGATCGAAAGCAATTTCTGACGCTTTCGGTCCCGACTTTATTTTGTCAATAAGAAGTATACAATCACCGCCGCGCCGAGCACAATTCTATACCACCCGAATACCTCAAAGCTGTGACGCCGCACAAACCCTACGAGAAATTTCAGCGATATAAGAGACACCACAAACGCCGTGATGATTCCAACCACCATCGTCATAACCTCAGTAGACGTGAACGCGATGCTGTATTTAATCACATATTTCGCGATTTTTAACAGGCTTGCGCCGAACATCACCGGAATTGCGAGAAAGAATGAGAATTCCGCCGCCGCTGTACGCGATACGCCAACGCACATGGACCCAATTATTGTCGAGCCGGAGCGCGATGTTCCGGGAATCAACGACAGCATCTGGAAACACCCGATTTTCAGCGCGGTGACATTGTCAAGCCCCTCCGCTGTCGTCACCCGGTACGCCTTGTCCTTGTTCCTGCGCTCGATGACGATGAAAACCACACCATAAAGAATCAGCGCCGCCGCCACAGTTATGTAGTTGTACAAGTACGTTTCAAGAATATCGTCAAACAGAACTCCGACAATACCGGCAGGAACCGCAGCAATCACAATTTTCAGCCACAGCCGCCACGTCTCTCGCTTTTCATCGACCGTTTTCTTCGGATTCCACGGATTCAGCCGCCCGAAATACAGTACCACAACCGCCAGAATTGACCCCAGCTGAATCACGACCAGAAACATCTCCATAAATTCGGCTGATACGTTCATCTTTACAAATTCGTCGAACAGAATCATGTGCCCCGTGCTTGAAATCGGCAGCCATTCCGTAATTCCTTGGACGATTCCGATAAAAAACGCTTTGAGTATTTCTATAAAATTCATGTGCAACCTCCTTCAGCCTTGTCTCAGGATATCTCCCGCGTGGACCTCAAATGGAACCTTCAGCCGGAAGTACATCGACGGATGGGGCGCGGATGGGATGCTGTCTCCGCGGAGGCTGCGCAGAGTATCAGCGGTGAAGGCGCGGCCGACTTTGCCGGGAGATATCATTTCCACCGTATCTCCAGCCGAAACCTTGTTCCGTTGGATGAATAACGTATCATACCTGCCGTCCTCGTCCGGTACAAGTGAATCGACAACCGCGGTTGCAATGTAGGCCTTTTCGCGGATGTAGCCAAGCTCATGCACCGTGTTGGCGTCCTCGTGGGGCGGGGTGAAGAAAAATCCCGTGCCGTATTCACGATGACTTACCCCGTCAAGCTCACGCGCCCACGTCTCGTCAAACCGGTAAGCGGATGGGGCTCGCCGATACGCGTCGATGGCAAGGCGGTATGTGTTGGTGACGACTGCGGTATAGTACGCGCTCTTGACGCGTCCCTCGATTTTGTAACTCGCAATACCGGCTTCCTCAAGCTCAGGAATATGGTCTATCATGCACATATCCTTTGATGCGAGGAAAAATGTTTCGCCATTTTCTTCTTCCGCTGTAGTAACCGACGGAATGTTCGGGCGGTTTGCCTCTGCAAGGTCTATCGCGGTGGGCGAGTAATGCCAGCGGCACGACTGCGCGCACGCACCGTGGTTGGCGTCGCGGCCCGTGAAGTAATTCGACAACAGACAGCGGCCGCTGTACGCGATGCACATGGCGCCATGGACGAAGGTTTCCAGTTCAAGCGAATCGGGGATATTGGCGCGGATTTCGCGGATATCTGCGAGGGTCAGCTCCCGCGCGAGGACGACCCGTTTTGCACCGAGCTTATGCCATGCAAGGCACGCTGCGGCCGAAACTGCGCTCGCCTGGGTTGAAATGTGTATCTCAAGCTTTGGCGCGATTTCGCGGACGGTCATAAGCACGCCGATGTCAGACACAATAACTGCGTCGACCCCGATCGCGTCGAGAAATTTGATATACCCGCGCAGTTCGTCGTACTCGCGGGTATGCGGCATCACATTCACGGTAACGTAGAGTTTGACACCGTGTCGGTGGCAGTAGTAGGTCGCGGCGATGAGCTCATCTCGGTCGAAGTTGCCGGATGCCGCGCGCATACCGAAGCTTTTTCCCGCAAGGTAGACGGCATCCGCGCCGTAGTTTACGGCGGTCTTCATTTTTTCATAATTTCCGGCGGGCGAGAGCAGCTCCGCCTTTCCAGAGCGATACGCCATATCAGAAATCGAGGCAGAGCCGCGCTTCGACGACGCTTCTGACATATCCGGCGGCCTCAAGGTGCAGCGGGTTTGTCTGATATCCAGCCAGCGCCTCGACCGTCTCAAATTCAGAATCCAGCATCATATCCGCGTTGGAGGAGGGAAGCCGTTCTGTAACGACACGCAGACGAATCAAACCATCGATTTTTCCGTTCAGAGACTCCAGCCGACGTTTTGCCTCCGCGCGAGCTGTTGCTTTTTCCTCATCTGAAAGCCCTTCCTTCAGTTTCCAAAGAATAATATGTTTTACCATGGTTTGTCCTTTCTCATATATTTAGATTATTGTTCGTTCATGTTTCAGTATACCTTACACTTTTTCCAAAAGTTTTTAAGGGGGGAGGGGGCACTTTTATAAAAGTGTCCCCTAACGAATCCCATTCTCAGACATTCATAATGACTGGAAGAATCATAGGCTTTCTTTTGGTTTTGGAGTAGAGGTATTTAGAGAGGGCGTCTTTGACGTTGGTTTTCATCTGCGTCCATTCGGTGATACCGGAGTCGAGCGTGTCGCAAAGGACGCCGCGCACCAGTTCACGGACGCTGTCCATGAGTTCTTCGCTCTCGCGTACGTATACAAAACCGCGTGAGATGAGGTCTGGTCCGGAGACGATTGTTGCTTCGTCTACGTCGACTGTGGCTACGACTACGATGAGGCCGTCCTGCGCCAAGTGACGACGGTCGCGGAGCACGATATTTCCGACGTCTCCGACACCGTATCCGTCGACGAGCATACGGCCGCTTGCGACGGTGCCGTTCTTGCGGCAGGAATCGCTGTCAAGCTCAAGTACCTGACCGATATCGCAGACGAAAATATTCTGCGAATCCATACCCATGTATTCAGCAAGCTCCTTGTGCTGCATCAGGTGGTGATACTCGCCGTGAATTGGCATAAAGAATTTCGGCTTTGTGAGAGCGTGTATCAGTTTCAGCTCCTCCTGGCAGGCGTGTCCTGAAACATGGACTACCGCTTCATCGTGGTAGACGCTCACTCCTTTTTTATACATTTCATTGATAATGCGGTTTACCAGCTTTTCGTTGCCTGGGATTGCATGAGATGACAGCACAACAAGGTCGTTCGGCGTCAGCTCGACCTGCGAGTGGTCGGAGAACGCCATGCGGTACAGTGCGGACATCGGTTCACCTTGTGAGCCTGTCGTGACGATGGTGAGCATTTCGAGCGGATATTTGTTAATATCGTTTATATCAATAAGCGCGCCCTCCGGAACGTCCATATATCCGAGTCTGACCGCCGCACCGACAACGTTGAGCATACTGCGGCCTGTTATGGCGATTTTACGTCCGAACTTTACGCTGGAATTGATAATCTGCTGTACACGGTGTACGTTCGATGAGAATGTTGCAATGATAATGCGTCGGTCGGTATTGGTCATGAAAATATAGTCGAGCGAAGAGCCGACTTTCCGCTCAGAAGGCGTGAAACCGGGGTGGTCTACGTTTGTACTTTCGCACATCAGAAGCAGGATTCCTTCGCGTCCGTATTCGCCGATTCGGGTGAGGTCCATCACTTCGCCGCCGATTGGGGATACGTCGAGCTTGAAGTCCCCGGTGTGGAGGATGGTGCCGACGGGGGTACGAACCGCAATCATGCAGGAGTCGGCAATGGAGTGATTCGCGTGGATAAATTCACACTTGAACACACCAAGCTTGATGGTCGCACCTGCCTCGACTGTCACGAGTTCTCGTTCACCGAGCAGCCTGTGTTCTGCGAGCTTGTTTTCGAGAATACCCAGAGTCAGACGTGTACCGTAAACGGGAACGTTCATTTGCTTAAGAAGGTAGGGAATACCGCCGATATGGTCCTCATGACCGTGCGTGATGAGAATTCCTCTGATTTTGGATACGTTTTTCTCAAGGTAAGTGAAATCGGGAATCACAAGGTCCACGCCGAGCATGTCCTCATCCGGAAACGCCAGTCCGCAGTCGATGATAATCATATCGTTTTCATATTCGATTACAGCGAGGTTCTTGCCAATTTCGTTCAAACCGCCGAGCATCATGACACGAACTTTGCTGCTTTGCTTTTTTGCCATAAAATATCCTTTCATTTTAATAAAAATAAGTAGTTTGAATTATTTGTACTATAAATCACGAACAATACGCGTCTATTATGTAAAAATACACAGCGTAAAATGATATCCCGGGCGTTCAAAAAAAGGAACGGAAAAACCGCTATGTCGCACCAGAACGTATGATGCGGCATAGGAGCAGCTTATTTTGCCGTAAAAAATCACTCTCCCTGTATGCCACGTTTTTTCCGAAGGCGGCGGAATAGACCGTGGCGGGAGAAGCTATTTATCATTTTAACTTTGGCAAAATTAAATTTCCGCCGATTTAATGCGTATCCGGCGACAAATTAACCCGTTTATCATTATACAACTATCCGGTAATATAGTCAAGTGGCAGAATGTAAAATAAAAACAAACGGTGGCGTTGTTCTTATAACGTCCCGATGATGAGGGCGACTGTTCCAATAATAGCAGAAGACGAAGCGGCGCCGAGCGCAAATGCAGCCGCACGGCTGATTGATGGATGGCCATGATTTTTCCTGCACGGCAGTCCTTCGTTGGCTTCACGTACAATACGCTCCGCTTCTCCCGCAAGGTCAAGCGCACCAATAGGAGATGTTGAATCCGGCGCGTTTTTCTTCAATACAAAATAGACCTCTTCAAAATAAATTCCACCCACATTTTTCATATAATACATTCTTTTCTGGCAGCCACGCAGCATAAAATTACCCCACAACAAAATTTCTCTGCCATAATTATTGCCACGCCTCAACTTTGTATTCAGTTTTTTCTAAAAATTATGGAGTATGAGCACTGTCTCTGAACCCTCATCGGCCGTAAGGCTGTTTTCAAAAGGTTTGGAAAGGGTTCACCCCCTTCCCATCATGAACTTCGTAACAATACAAGCGGCGACTACCCCGAGAACAGCGGTGAAAATGGCGACGGGGATGACGCAGCGGGTCTTGCGGACGCGTGTTGCGGAGAAGTAGACCGATACAACGTATACGAGGGTGTCACCGGAGCCCATGATAAGGGCGGCGGCGAATGCCTCGGGGCTGTTTGCACCAAATTCGGACAGAAGCTCAGCGAAGGTCGCAGTCGACGCGGAGCCGGAAAACGGACGTGTGATAACAAGCGGGACGATGCCAGCCGGAATTCCGATTTTGTCACATACCGGCGCGATAAAGTTTGCGATACCATCCGCTGCTCCGCTTTCCCGAAAGAGTGTTAAGGCAACCAAGAGGAGCGTCATCGTCGGGAGAATATTCACTGCCGTTTCCAGTCCCTCGCGCGCTCCTTTGACAAAGGAGTCATACAGCTTTCCGTCACGGAGAAAGCATATGCACAGTACGAGTATTACAAGCGGTACGACGAGGGAGGATATCGTTTCAGCCATTTCTCTCTTCTTTCTTGCGTGATTTTTTGACACTTGCTGCCGTGAACAGGCGTGACAGCAAAATCCCCGATACCGCACAGATAAAGGAGCATATCCAGATGGGCACGATAATGGAGTATGGCGACTCCATCCCCGCAGAACGGAGCAGGGTGATGAGAGTCGTCGGAATCAGGTTTATCGAAGCGCACCCCAGCACCGCAAAAGTTACCATGTCGCCGCTTGCCTTGTCCGGAGTCGGATTCACTCCGTCGAGCGATTTCATTGCCGCCAATGCGTACGGCGTCGCCGCGTTGCCAATGCCGAGAAGGTTCGCGGATACCGCAGCCGTTATTTCCTCTTTTCCGACTCCTGTTCTCCATGCGGTGGGGAACACATGCTTCAATATCGGCGACATGACCCTGCTGAGAAACTGCAGGACGCCCGCGTCGCGAAAAACTCGCATGATTCCGCACCAGAGACACATCATGCCGCATAATTCGAGCGATAACGACACACTTTTCGCCGCTCCGTCAAGAATCGCCCCTGTCAGTAAGCTATAGTCACCGAAAAATAGTACATAAATGAACGAATATCCGACAAGAATAATAAAGCATTTAGTGAGCAAGAAAAAAGCCCTCCGTTGTTGAAAATTATCAAAAACATAATTACGTGGTAGAAAAATTGTAAGTATTAAAAAATTTTATACTAATTTTACAAAAATTGTCATTTGAGCTATTGACAAGGCGAAAATTGTATGATACAATAGAGCCATCCAAAAGCCGTCGAAAAACAAAGAAAAAAACGGAGGAAAGAAAAAATGAAATCACTTGGCATTGTCAGAAAAGTAGATGAACTTGGAAGAATTGTTCTTCCAATTGAAACCAGAAAGCGTCTTGAGCTTGCAGCTGGAGACGGAGTGGAAATTTTCGTCGAAAAAGACAGAGTTATCCTTAAAAAATATGAGCCTGCTTGTATTTTCTGCGGAGACGCTGATAATGTAATCAACTATAAGGATAAGAAAATCTGTAAGGCATGCCTTGAAGAACTCAAAAAATCCGAAATATAACATAGACCAAAAGTTTCTATATCAATTTATATTATTCCATATCCTTCCATATGCCTTATGAATACAATCACAAGGCATTTTTTATTTTCCAAAAAAACGGAAGTTGAGCTGAATGGTGCAGAATTCCTTTTTTTACAGCCGCAGATGGGATAATGCAATAATAAGGAGAGCCTATTCTGGTTTTATAATGAAAGAATACCTCCTTTTTCCAAGCAATACGCGCAGTTCCTTTTTACCAAAATGCCACCTGATTCTACCACAAATATACAGTTAATTAATGAACTATTTTGTGAGGGGCCGCGAGAGGGTGGAGCGTTGTTTCAGCAAAAAAAATGGCACATGATGAATTCACCATGTGCCAAAATTTTTATTTCTTTTTCGTATCGATTTCCTCGCGGATGCGTGTGATGAAATCTGCGAGCGGCGTTGTGCCTTCGTCTGTGCCGGCACGTGTGCGAACTGCAACTGCGTTGTCGTTCATTTCACGTTCGCCAACTACGAGCATATACGGCGTCTTCTGAAGCTGTGCTTCGCGAATCTTATAGCCGATTTTTTCGTTGCGGAGGTCGGCGTGAACACGGACGTTGGCAGCGTCAAGCTCGGCTGCCACTTTTTCCGCATATTCATTGAATGCCGCCGATACAGGGAGAACCTCAACCTGTACGGGAGAGAGCCATACCGGGAACGCACCTGCGAAATGCTCTGTGATAACGCCGATGAAGCGCTCAATGGAGCCCAGAACAACGCGGTGAATCATAACCGGACGGTGCTTTTCGTTGTCCGCACCTGTGTATTCCAGCTCGAATCTTTCGGGAAGCTGCATGTCAAGCTGAATGGTACCGCACTGCCATGTTCTTCCGAGACAGTCGGAAAGGTGGAAGTCGAGCTTCGGACCGTAGAACGCGCCGTCTCCTTCGTTGATGATGTAGCTTTTGCCCATTTCCGTTACCGCTTCTTTGAGCGTTTCCGTCGCGAAATCCCAGTCCTTAACGTCGCCCATGTGGTCTTCGGGCATGGTGGAGACTTCAATCTGATAGGTCAGGCCGAATACGGAGTAAACCTCGTCGAACAGCTTTACGACGTTTTTGATTTCATCTTTCATCTGGTCCCATGTCATGAAGATGTGCGCATCGTCCTGTGTGAAGCAGCGTACGCGGAACAGACCGTGGAGTGCGCCGGACAGCTCATGGCGGTGTACCAAACCAAGCTCACCAACACGAAGCGGCAGGTCGCGGTAAGAGTGCATTTCAGACTTGTAAACGAGCATGCCGCCCGGGCAGTTCATGGGCTTGATGGCGAAGTCGGTGTCGTCGATGACGGTGGTGTACATGTTGTTCTTGTAGTGGTCCCAGTGGCCCGAGCGCTCCCAGAGCTGGCGGTTGAGCATGATAGGCGTGGAAATTTCCAGATAGCCGTACTTCTTGTGGACCTTGTGCCAGTAGTCCAGCAGGGTGTTGCGGAGCACCATGCCCCGGGGCAGGAAGAAGGGGAAGCCGGGGCCCTCGTCCCGGAGCATGAACAAGCCAAGCTCCTTGCCCAGCTTCCGGTGGTCCCGGCGCTTGGCCTCCTCGACGCGCTCCAGATAGGCGTCCAGCTCCTCCTTCTTGGGGAAGGCGATGCCGTAAATGCGCTGGAGGGTCTCCCGGTTGGAGTCCCCCCGCCAGTAGGCGGCGTTGCAGGTCAACAGCTTCAGCGCGTTGCCCTTCACCCGGCCTGTGGAGTCCAGATGGGGCCCGGCGCACAGGTCGGTAAACTCCCCTTGCTTGTAAAAGCTGATGACCTCCCCCTCAGGGAGGTCGCGGATGAGCTCCACCTTAAAGGGCTCGCCCTTGTCCTCCATGAGCTTCAGCGCCTCCGCCCGGGGCAGCTCAAAGCGCTCCAGCTTCAGCTTCTCCTTGCAGATCTTCCGCATCTCCGCCTC
>CAZUPI010000045.1:0-20354 GCA_964621755.1 uncultured Ruminococcus sp.
GATGTGCCTTCCCCTGTCATAGCGGCAGCCATGGTGGCGTCGATGACACATGCCTGAACGGAGCCGGACTCAACTTCAAGAAGCGCGTCGGACTGAGCGGCAACAGCGGTGTAGTTGGCAACGGATTCGACAACCGCACTTTCACCAGCGGAGCCGGATTCTGCAGCAAAGCTGAGACCTGTCATGTCGTCGAGGGAGGTATAATCTCCGGCGATGTCGGACTTCATGACAACAACCTGCTGGTTCTTTACGTAAGGATTGGAAACCGCGCAGGACGAGGTGATTTCAGCGGTAATGGTCATACCGTTCCAGATGCAGTCGATGGACTTGGAGGACAGCTCAAGGAGCTTGTTATCCCAGTCAATTACAACAAATTCCGCTTCCACGCCGAGTTTTTCTGCAAACATACGTGCATATTCTGCATCAAATCCTGTCCATTCGCCGTTCTCATCTTTGTAATCCATGGGGGCGTATTCTGTGATGCCGATTACCAGCTTGCCGTTTTCCTTTATGTAGTCAAGGTCCGATGTGCTGTCCGAGTCAGAACTACAAGATGCAAACATCATGGCCGCGCCGCACAGCATTGCCGCTGCCATTATAATAGAGATAATTTTTTTCATAATGTCCTCCAGCCACGTTTGTGGCAATTTTCATGCAATTTATTGCTTTATCACACTAAAGCAATATTATACTACCATATCATAAAAGAATTGTCAATGGTGGAATTGCACAATATTTTTGGAAGTTTTATGTGGATACTTCACTATCACTCGTATTTGCGATGCGCTTTCCAGATATCGAGAATCATATCATATCTTTCTGGCGGCATGCCTTTGAACGGGATATTGCTGGTCGCAAAAATGTATCCGCCGCCTTCGCCGCCGTACTTCAGGCAGTATTCCGCGCTCGCGCGAACCTCATCGTCGGTTCCGGTCTGGAGCGCGGCACAGTGGACGTTTCCACAGAGCGCTACTTTGTCGCCGTATAGCCTTTTTACTTCATGGATATCTACGCCCGCCATGGGGTCAATTGAATGCAGCGCATTTGGACCCGCCTCCACAAGAGACCCGATTATCGGCATGATGTTTCCATCCGTGTGCTTGATCATGAGCATTCCATCTGCGTTCTGACACATGCGCTCTGCTTCTGCAAGCACTTCTTCCGGTTCATCCGCAATACGATAGGCGAAGCTGTACATGTCACTTCCCGACGGAATTGCAAACGTGCCATCGCCGTGTCCTCCAAACAGCCGCGTATTTCCGAAATGCTCACGCAGCCGCCGCCGGAATGCAATCGTCACAGGCGAATTCACGTCCCACCACCACGGTGAATACACGGGAATAATGGCATAGTCAAGACCGGGACGCGCATCCTTGTCTGGGTCACCGGATATGGCCGGGCCGCCAATGTCATAAGCAGAACCGCACCCATACACCCGTGCGTACTTATCTGCAAGGTCATATGCCGCACGTTCCACCTCGGTAGACGAAAGTGTGGGAAAGACGTCACCATCAAAGCGTCGGTCCCAGAGCGGGTACCCGAACATTTCTTCCGAGAGCTGAAACTCAAGCTCAAAAGTCGGAATCTCGTCCGGTTTTCCAAGCGTAAGCGCGCACCTCGCTCGTTCGCCTGGCGTCCAAATTTTTTCCATAAAACCCTCCTGAAAGTTTTTTCCCATTATATCATAAATTGGGGGAAATGGGGAGACGGTAGGTGGATTTTTTCAAGGCAAACGCTTAGAAAAAGGTCATCTTTTCGTTATCCACAAAAGTCAATCCTGCCGTACTGCCTCAAGCAGAGCCCCTTGCAAACTCATACTGTTTGTGTTAAAATATAGAAAAATATGTTGGGGAGTTTGTTATGCTGTCTGTTACCAATTCTGCGGCGGTGCTGGGCGTTGATGGGTATGAGGTTACGGTGGAATGCGTTGTAAAGAAGGGTCTGCCTATGTTTGAGATTGTGGGGCTGCCTGACGCTGCGATTCGGGAGTCGGAAAAGAGAATCTTTGCCGGAGCAGAGAACAGCGGGGCACCGATTCCGCCATCCGAGATTTCAATCAATTTGGCTCCGGCCGACAAGAAAAAAGAAGGAACTGCTATCGAGCTTGCCGTGCTCGTTGCGGTCTACCTCAGCAACGGTATTATCGATTGTAGGGTTGAGGATATGTGTTTCATCGGTGAGATTTCTTTCTCCGGTGAAATACGTTCGGTGCGTGGGGTACTTGGAATGGTTCTCGCGGCGATTCACGCGGGGCGGCATGAGATTTTTGTACCCGAGGGGAATCTTCGCGAAGCTACGGTCGCTTATCGCGAGGGGATATCGATATATGGCGTACCCGATATTGTATCCTTGCTCGCTCATCTGACCGGGCGCGACCGTCTTGTCTCTGCGTCGTGCAATCCATATGAACAGACCGAAAATCTCATATCGCATGACGACTTTTCGCAGGTGAAGGGGCAGTATCGCGCAAAGCGCGCTATGGAGACCGCAGCGGCAGGAGGGCACAACATTCTGCTGATTGGTCCGCCTGGTTCGGGAAAATCCATGCTTGCGAAGCGTCTCCCTACCATTTTGCCGAAAATGAGCTATGAGGAGGCGCTTGAGGCGACTAAAATCCACTCCTGCGCGGGCATGCTGAACGAGGAAGTCCCGTTTATTTTGCAGCGCCCCTTCCGTTCGCCGCACCATTCCCTCAGTACTGCGGCTTTAGTTGGCGGCGGGAAACTGCTGATACCGGGGGAGATTTCGCTTGCGCATAATGGGGTACTTTTTCTTGACGAATTGCCGGAATTCCGGAAGGATTCGATTGAGGCTCTCCGCCAGCCGATTGAGGACAAGCAGGTTACCATCACGCGCGCGACCGGTCGGGTGACTTATCCTTCATCGTTCATGTTGGTGTGTGCGATGAACCCATGCCGATGCGGTTATTATGGATCGCGAAACGGCACTTGCACCTGTAAACCGGCGAATATTCGCCAGTATCTCGCAAAAATCAGCGGCCCAATGCTCGACCGGATTGACATTCAGGTGGAAATGCCGGAGCTGTCGTTTGCTGAACTGTCGTCGGACATATCCGCTGAGCCATCGTCGGCGATACGAGAACGTGTCGAACGTGCGCGGGAGCTTTCGCAGAGGAGATTCCGCGAGGCAGGATACAAGGATTATGCCGTAAAAAATAACGCCGCCATGCAGTCGGACGAGCTGCGGGAATTCTGCGCGCTCGACGAAGACTGCCGCCGTGTAATGGAAAACGTTTTCACAAAGACGAACTTGTCCGCACGTGCGTATGACCGAATCCTTCGCGTAGCGCGGACCTTATGCGACCTGGAGTACGAAGAGGGCAAAACTCCTGAAGATGGCATCATAGGCGGCAGAATCCAAAAACATCACCTCATGGAAGCCGCCCAAATGCGTGCGCTCGACAAAAAGTATTGGTGAGAATCCCCCATCGATACTTTTTAAAAAACGTTTTTCCCTCAAAATAGGGTTTATGACAGCAGTCACAAGAAGAAGGAACAAATGAAAATGAAGAATCGAGTATAAATCGGGATTCATTCATACATAAAATACGGTGTGATTTTGCGTTTGTATTCTGCGAGGGGGGCAGACATACCTGCGATATACTGCTCGCAGTTGAAGGTGTCTGCCAGGATTTCTTTCGAACCGAACAAATGCGTTTCGAAATTTGTGAAGGAGAACTCGGGATTTTCTTCCCGTATTGCTGAAAGAACACGGAGTGCTGTCTCAAATGGTCGGAAGGAATTGCGGTCGGTCACGTGTATTTGGATTCCGGCGCACAGATTCCCCGCGTGTTTTGAAAACTGTGGAGTGAAGTATGTTTCCCGGAACAGGCATCCCTCATGCGGCTGCTTGTTTAATTTGGATATCACATCGCGGCATCGCAGCCACGGTGCGCCGAGCATTTCAAACGGCTTTGTCGTGCCGCGCCCTTCCGACAGGTTCGTCCCTTCAAGCAGACATGTCCCGACGTAGACGAGCGCCGTGTCGACTGTCGGAATGTTTGGAGACGGCATGATAAAGGGCAAGCCGGTTTCGTCAAAATAGGCAGACCGTTTTACGCCTTCGCATGGCACGACAGTCAGGTCGCATCCGATTGTCTCAGATTCATTGATATATCGCGCGAATTCGCCGATGGTCAGGCCGGTTCTCGCCGCCGTCGCATATTTCCCCACAAAGGAGGCGTATCGTGTGTCGAGGAGATTTCCCTCTGCAAAACAGCCAATGACCGGCGGTCGGTCGAGAACAACGAACGGCACGCCAGTTTGTGCACAGTATTCCATTGTTTCGGTCATGGTGTACTGGTAGGTGAAGTATCGGGAACCAATGTCGCCGATGTCAAAAAAGACGCAGTCCAGCTCGCTCATGGCCTGATATGCCGCTTCTTTTCCGCGGCCGTATGTGCTGTAGACGGGAAGACCCGTCACGCCGTCGGTGTATGCAAAAATTTCGCCGCCTGCCTGAGCGTCTCCGCGCACCCCATGCTCCGGGGAAAAGAGGGCGGAGAGTGTGAATTTTTCAGAAAGAATATCATATGTCGGGCGCAGATTTGCAGTCACGGCAGTGGGATTTGTGATAAGCCCGACCTTTGCCGATTTGTGAATGGTCGTTCCTTCGAGCGCTGCTGCGCCCGGTTTTACGGTAGGTCTCATTGACGTCTCCCTATATCCTGTCCACTTCGGCGAGGGCAATGTTATGGAAAATGCGTCTTGCACGGAAGAACGGCGCACGATTCTCGCGCCCATAGTGGACGGAATTTGTGAGCAGAATCACATATGTTCCTGTCCGGCCGTCGACATAAACTGACGTTCCGGTGAAGCCGTTGTGACCATAGGAATCCGGCGTCATCAGCTCGCCTGACGCGGATAAATCCCCGCCATGGAGAGAGAAGCCGAGTCCACGCGCTTCGTCAAGTCCTTTGGTGTAATTTCGCACCGCCGCTTCAAAAGTATGGCTGCCAAGGTAGGTTTGTCCATTCAATTTTCCGCGTCCGGACAGCATGGCGCCGAATTTTATCACGTCGTCAAGGGAGGCAAATACGCCCGCGTTGCCCGATACCCCGCCTAAAAAATATGCGTTTTCATCATGAACGTGCCCGCAGATGTAGCGGTTCTTGAGAGGCGAGTATTCCGTTGCCGCAACGTCGCCGACGGTCGGATTGTAACACGCTGTCTTCATGCCAAGAGGCTTGAAGACCAGCTCGTCAGCGAGAAAGTCGAGCGGTTTCCCGGCGATTTTTTCGAGTATCTTCTGGAGAAGAATGTAGCCCATACAGCTGTAATTTACCTGTTCGCCAATTCCGCAGACCGGTTCAGAATACAGAATCGCATGGACCGCGTCGGTAGGTGATTCGCAGACTTTGTACAGCGGGATGTGCGGGGTAAGTCCTGACGTGTGGGTCATGAGGTGCCGGATTCCCACATCGCGGAAGTTTCCGCAGTCTTCAAAATAGCGCCACAAGGAGTCATAAAGGGAGAACGCGCCGTCTTCCATCATCCGCAGTGCCACCATCGTGGTGGATATCAGCTTTGACACAGACGCCATGTCGTACAGAGTCTCCATTGTCACCGGTTTGCGATCGAGATGATTTCGCTCCTCACCGGCGTAATCCTGACGATTGCCCACGCAGAACTTTAAAAATATATCGTTACCGCGCCCTATCGCAACTGAAGCACAGCTGTACTGACTTCCAACGCCATCCAGAACGTGCGCGATGGTTTTACCAAAACGCTGACTGTATCCGGTGTCTGCAAGAATCAGGTTGTTCGTCATTTCGTTACTCCTTCTCATAGATCCGGAACGCGGCGTATGTCGGGTCTTTGATGATTTCGACGCTTTCGATTTCGCACGTTCCGCAAATTTTGTTTTTTAGAGATTCTATAAATTGGTCGCGCAGGATGGCGGAATTTTGAATATGACCGCCTGTCAGCGCGATTTTTGTCCTTTTCGCACCCGAACGGATAAGGACCGCTGCCGCGTCATACGCCAGTGAAGATGCACTTTTCCATAGGATGTTAGCCGCGGACGTGTTTTCTTTCATTGCAAGCGCATCAATTGCGGGAGCGATTGCGGCAATGTCGGATTTCTTTCGGTCGGGAGAATAGAGATACGAGGTCAGATGGGAGATATCAGAGATGCCGAGAACAGAGAATACCGCATGTTCAAGGGCGTCGTCCGGCGTTCCCGTGTCGTGCAGCATGGTTATCATGCGGACTGCTTCGATTCCGGTGAAGTATGCGCTTCCGCCGTCGCCGATGATGTGTCCCCATCCGCCCGCGCGGTACAGTTTTCCATCGCGGCGCAGGAACACAACAGAACCGGTTCCCGAAATGACAAGCATCCCATCGCCGGATTTTCCGAAGGCCGCAGTCAAAGCGAGCTCTGCGTCGGTCATCCCGTCAACCTGTACGCCGAACTCGCGCGACAGATCTTTTGCGAGTCGTGACGCCGCAGAGATTCCATCCACCGCGGAAGCTCCTGCCGCACCAACTGCGAGATATTGACATTTATCATGCCAGACCGCACGTATCGCAGAAACGATTTCAGCCTTTGCGTCATCGTACGACAGCGCAAGATTTCCGCATCCGCTGACCGCTTCTGCGATGAGGTTTCCACTCGCGTCAAACGCGGCGGCACGGGTTTTCGTACCGCCTGCATCTACGCCGATTACGTAGTTTTCTTCCTTATTATCATGCTTCATGATTTGACAACACCCGTCTAACATTGCCGCCGTTTTGGGTTAACAGCACCTCCGCCGCATTGGCATCCACGTGGAGCAGTCCCATAATTACCGCATGCTTTACACGCATGCCGGACGCCGTAAGCAGTGCCGCAGACTCTTCTTCAGATTTTCCGGTGACTTCGCGAATGATCCTCACTGCGCGTGCGATGAGTTTTTCATTGGTAGGCTGCACGTCAATCATCAGATTTCCATAAACCTTTCCCATGAGGATAAAAGCGGTTGTGGAAATCATGTTGAGAATCATCTTCTGTGCCGTTCCCGCCCTCATGCGGGTGGAACCGGTGACTGCTTCCGGCCCTGTGACTGCTTCAATATTGATATCGGCGATTTCGGAAATCGCCGCCTTTTTTACGCATGCGACAGAAACCGTCGTACATCCGACAGATTTTGCATATTTCAGCGCACCAAGCACATATGGCGTGCGTCCTGATGAAGCGATGCCGACCACGGTGTCCGCCGCAGTCACATGAATCTCGCGCAAGTCTGCCGCGCCGAGTGTATCAGAGTCTTCCGCTCCCTCGACCGCACGAAACATTGCGTCCATGCCGCCGGCGATAATTCCGACGACAACTCCGTCGGCCACGCCAAACGTCGGACGGCACTCCACTGCATCAAGCACACCGAGACGCCCTGATGTACCCGCACCCATATAAATCAGGCGTCCGCCTCCGGAAATTGACTGAGCTGCTGCTTCTGCAGCCAATGCGACTTCGTGCAAAGTTCCCGCAACCGCATCCGCAACAGACTTGTCTCCATCGTTCAGGATTCTCACAATTTCCACAGCGCTGTGATTATCGATATCCGCAGTTTTCGGGTTTCTCTGTTCCGTGTCCAGCGCATCCAGATTTACTTTCATCATTATCTCCGTTTATGTCCTTTCTGACTTTTGATGAATAGGGAAAAGGGGAAAACCACTAAAAATTTTAAATGGGGTGGTTTATTCTCCATCCTCATTTAACTCTTCCTCCTCCGCATAGAGCTGCATGAGGCGGTCTTCCGTGGTGGTTTTGAGGTCGGTCAGCTCGGCAGCACGCATGTAATCCGTGGCGGCGTCGCCGAACAGCTCGTCCTCGATGTCGATGAGCTGAGATTCGAGCTTTTTGATTTCGCGTGCGACTTCGGCCTTTCGCTTTTCGATACGCCGCAGTTCCGCGCCTTTCTTTTTACGCTCAATATATTCTTCCTTGTTCGCGGATTCGACCGCTTCCGTTTTGGCAGGAGTTGCTTCATTTGCACGGTTTTCAAGATACTGCGTATATTCGTCGTAGGTACCGCGGAAATCCCTGCCGTTTTCGCCGAGGTCGATGAAGCGCGTTGCGAGCCGTTTCGTGAAATATCGGTCGTGCGATACCGCGATTATCGTGCCGTCAAAGGAGAGAAGCGCGTTTTCGAGCGCTTCACGGGATTCGATATCGAGGTGGTTCGTCGGCTCGTCGAGGATTAAGAGGTTCATCTTCGATAGAATCAATTTTGCGAGGGTCAGTCTCGCGCGTTCACCGCCTGATAGAACCGAAACTTCCTTTTCGATATCGTCCCCGCGGAATAAAAACAGCGCAAGCGTGTTGCGTATTTCCGTCTGTGTCAGATTGGGGTACGCGTTCCACAGCTCGTCGAGGACTGTGTTGTTTTCGTCGAGATTTTGGTTTTCCTGGTCGTAGTAGCCGATTGTTACATTGTAGCCAAACTCAATTAAGCCGGAAATAGGCTCAAGCTGTCCGAGCAGGAGCTTGATGAGCGTCGATTTGCCGCATCCATTCGGACCGGATATGAACAGGCGGTCCCGCTTTTTGACGAGAGAATTTAGATTGGTGAACAGGATGTTATCCCCGAACCCCATCGTGAGTCCTTTTGCATACGCCACATCGTTTCCCGATTCTCCTGACGAACTCAGCGCAAAGCTGATGGATTTCGGCGGTGCCTTCGGCTTCTCGATTTTCTCCATTCTGGCGATTGCTTTTTCGCGGCTTTCGGCGGCGATAATGTTTCGTTCACGGTTCCAGCGTCTTTGCTGCTCGATGTACGCCTCTAATCTGGCGATTTCTTTTTGCTGTAAGTTGTATTTTTTCTCCCATTCGCGGCGGTAGTTTTCCTTTTCGATGACATATTGGGAGTACCCGCATTTGTACAGCTTACCGACCTTGTTCTCAATGTCGAGAGTTTTATTTGTGACCTTATCGAGGAAAAAGCGGTCGTGGCTGACGAGGATTATCGTCTTTTTGGGGTTATATGCCGCGAGGTGGTTTTCGAGCCAGACCATTGTTTCCGTATCGAGATGGTTCGTCGGCTCGTCGAGGATTAAAATATCCGGCTCTCGTGACAAAAGTCTGGCGAGTGCGAGCCGTGTGCGCTGACCGCCGCTGCATTTTGTGACGGGCATGTCAAAGTATTCTTCGCCGAACCCGAGCTCCTTCAGGATGCTGCGGCAGCGCGATTTGTAGTGCAGACCGCCGCCTGAGATATACCGGCTGTTGACCGATTCGTATTCGGAGGAAAGCCGGTTCAGCATGACAGTGTCATCCGGGGAGGTTTCGTCGAGCTTCTTCTGGATTTCGGCAAGACGAATTTCCGCACGGCACAGCTCTGGGAAAATGGCGTATATCTGTCCGAGAACGGTCTCGTCGACGACGCTGTTTTCCGAATCTATTGAAAGAATGTTAAACGCGTCGTCCTGGTGAAGCATGCCGATTACTTTGTCTTTTGCGATGTAGACCGACCCTTCGTCCGGGGTATACTCGCCGCAGAGCATCCTGAGAAGCGTACTCTTTCCGCTTCCGTTTACTCCTACAACTGCGAGTCTGTCGCCTTCCTCAAGAGAAAACGTGACGTCGGTCAGAATATCGCGTGTTCCAATCCGGTATGCAAGAGATTTAGTGCTAATGGAAATCATAATTAACCTTTTGTTGAGATGAGGTGAAACGCGTACACGGGTCTCGCCTCTTCCTTATTTTTCGTCATTAGTTTCTGCGTGGAATATTGAACTGTCTGGTTGCATCGTTGTCGTTTGACGTGTTGGTATACCCCTGGTTGTATCCCTGACGGTTGTAATAGTTTGGGTTTTGGTTTTGAACAGGGTATCTATTGTTCTGCGGATACGGGTTCTGCTGACGGTTATAGTACCCGTTATTGGGGTTCTGCTGGTACTGCCCGTTTGGATATTGCTGCTGATATTGATTTTGCGGGGCTGGATTCTGCTGATACTGGTACTGATTCGACGGGTAAGGATTTTGATATTGTTGCTGCCCGTATGGCGGGTTGTTGTAGTTGCTGTAGTTCTGATTGTTGTAGTTCTGGTTTGGATACTGTCTGTTTTGCTGCGGGCGTTGTCTGCCATCGCCGAGGTAGCCGTTATAGCCATTCTGCTGTTTTGGCGCTACGCGCTGCTGCTGTGAACTGCTTCTGGGCCGCTGCTGACGTCCATACAGCCGTTCATCGTAATAATCCGGCGGTGTGGAGCTGCGTCCGCTTCCACGGCGGAATATATACTTTTGCATCAGAGCCGCTACGTCGTCGTTGAACATTGCCCATACAAACAGAGCGATAAACAGGATAACCGCGATAATGACAATCCAGAGAATTGTTTTGAAAATGGTTACGATGACATTGCCTGCTGTCGTACCTTTTTCTGTTGGCGTGCTTTCGGGATCAGAGGATTTTGTACTTGCCGCCTCTCTTTCACTGAATCCGGCAAGAAGCGTGCTGTTGAGCTTTGTCACCGCTTTGACGACAGCGCGGTCGATGTCTCCGTTGTTGAAATCGGCCTCAAAGAACTCGTCTCGTATGGACGCGATTTGCTCGTTGGAGAGGATGTCTTCGACGCCCACGCTCGGGACAAAGTAATAATTGTTGTCCTCTTTTGAGATGAGCAGCAGGATGCCGTCCCCGAGCTTCCATTCTGTGAACAGATTGCGCGCGTATGTACCGATGTCCTCGCCGCCGGTATTGTTGACCGTGCAGACCGCGATGATGAGTTTGGTATCGCCGTAGAGGATTTTGTTGTTTTCCTTAATCGACTTGATGGTGTTTTCCGTCAGCAGTCCGGCCTCGTCGGCAACATAGTTTTCCGCTGTGGGATATGACGCTGCGAACACCGCCGTCGAAAACAGCGTTATCACCATTAGCAGGAGGACTGCCGCCGCTAAAAATTTTTTGTATTTCTTCATTATAATATGACCATGCCTTTCTTTGGAGGTCTTGAGGTTTCGGCTTTGTTGTAAAATCCCATACCTGAGGGGAGCAGTGCCGCTCCCTTCAGACACAGAATCCTGCGTTAAGAACCCATATTGATGAGCTTTGCTTTCAGCTCGTTTTCGATTCTGCCGAGCTCAGCCTCAGCCGCGACTCTCTTTTCGCGTCCTTCCTTCTGGATCTGCTGTACCTCGTCAAGGGTTTGGATGAGCTGTTCGTTGGTGTGAGTGAGCGTTTCAATGTCGACGATTCCGCGCTCTGCTTCACGTGTGATATCCACGGTTGCCTGATGGAGAGCGGATGCATTCTTCTTTAAAAGTTCGTTGGTCATGTCGGTTACCATGCGGCCTGCTTCCATTGCCTGACGGGAGTGCTCAATGCCGAGTGCAATGACCATCTGGCTCTTCCAAAGTGGAATAGTGTTCATGATGACAGTCTGGATTTTTTCCGCCATCATGGTGTCGTTGTTCTGTACCAGACGAATCTGCGGGGACATCTGAATCGATACCATGCGGGTCAGCTCAAGGTCATGGAGTTTTCTTTCAAAGCGTACGCACTGTTCTTCAAAGTCGTTGGCCGCCTGCGCATCCTCGGGAAGGCCGGACTTCTGCGCTTTTTCCTTGAGCTCTGCCAAAGTGACGGTACGCTCTTCGGCAAGGCGTTTTTTGCCCGCAAGGATATACATGGTCAGCTCTTTGAAGTAAGAGAGATTCATTTCATACAGGTTGTCGAACATGGCAACATCCTTGAGAAGGGTGATCTGGTGCTGCTCAAGAATGGATACGATGCTGTTTACACTGTCCTCGCACTTGTCGTATTTGACCTTGAGATTTTCAATCTTGCGCTTTGTATTTTTAAATATGCCGAGGAAACCGTTGTCGTCGGCATCCTCGTTCATGGACTGGAGATTGCCAATCAACCCGGTAATCATCGTGCCGACCTCGCCAAAATCCTTATTGCGCACACTTCCGAGGGCAGTGTCGCTGAAATCAGAGATTTTTTTCTGCGCGGATGAACCGTATCCGAGAACCACTGCGGAGTTTGTGATATCAATCTGTTTTGAAAACTCGTCAATTGCGCGTCGCTCCGATTCGCTGAACATGCTCTCGTCAATTGCAGGAATCGCCTGTGCTTCCGGTGCGGCCTGGGCCTGTGTAGCGGCTTGCATTTGGGCGGTGACCGGGTCGGGCGCTGCGGGAGCAGGGGCTTGGGCAGCTGCGGACATTCCGGCATTCGGGTCTAGCGTGAGTTTGATTTCGTTATCCATTTTAGTTCTCTCCTTTATTTATCATCGTTTTCTTTTGTGGCGGGAACGGAAGCATCCGATTCTTTAGAGTCATTGTCGCCGTCTTTCGGAGGTTTCACATACTCTCCGGCGACTTTTTTCAGGGAAAGCAGACGGGTAAATGCAAGAAGTCCGATAGCGACGTAGCAGGCGTATCGGTATGCGGAAAGGCGGAAGCCATAGTCAGCCTGTGCGTCAAACCTGAAAATGAGGAGCCCAATTGAAATTCCGAGGGCAGCGGAAGCAGAAATTGCGGCTGTGAAAATCATGAAGGGTGCTGTTGCACGTTCGAGGGATATTGACAGTCTGGCCTCAGACAGCAGGAACAGCAGGATTGCCGCCTGCGCTATTGTTATCATATTGCGCACCGGACTGTTTATGGCAAGTGTGGAATCGAAGTAGCACGCGAACATGGTCAGGTTGACGGACAGAGCCGCAAGCATTGTAAAAACAATCCGTACTACGGATTGGCGGGTTTTTTTGTAACAGCCGAGAATCATTGATACTGTGATTGCCGGCAGAAGAAGGGAGGCAATCATGCTGAGTCGCGACGACGTTCCGAGCGATAGATACACGGCATCGTAAATATCCATCACAAATAACACGAGCGCCATAATTCCCGCAAAGTAAGACGCAAATGTTGACAATGGTGTGGCCGGTGGAAAAGCCGAAAGGGAAAATTTTTCTTTTGCTGCGATTCCAAAGATTGCCGCCAGTACAGCGGATAGAATAATTCCCGCCGACAGAAGGAAAAGCCATGGCGAGCCGAAGTTGAAGTAGCCAATCCCCATATCAAAGTCAAAAATCAATCCAACAGAGATTCCGAAGGCTATGACAAGAGCCAAAACCGGGAAGAGGGGAAGAAACTTCATAAGCAGTCGGATATATTTGTTCGTTATATCCGTTTTGTTTTGTTCCATTAAAATAAGCCTCTTTAAAATAGGAGTTAAATATTTTCATACCTTATATAATACCACAAAATATCGTTCTTGACAAGAGTGATTATGTGAAAAGCGAAGAAAGAGCATTTACTTTTTTGTGAGTTTTACCTGCACGGATGGAAAAACACTGAAAACGTCAGTGTTTTTGTCCTGTTTGGTCGGAACGGAACAGGTAGAACCGCATACTCTGCGGAGATGTGATAAATCCCTGTAGGGGAAGCTTGCGGTCGAAAATAACTGTATTTACAAAGATGTCGTGAATATGCACAATTTTTTGACCTGAAATTTATAATATTTCTACACTAAAATTTCGAATACACGCGAAATAGCTCTTGATTTATTTTTTATAATATGCTAAAATATAACCACTTGATGTGCGATGAAGCGGGAGGTTGCCGTGATGTCTTATTGCCGGATGTTGCGGGGAATTTCCGTGGAGTATGTCCGAGTAAATCGGGCGAATAGAAACGCACTTCTTGTGGCATCGTCTCTGACCCGGCTTTGAACTGCGCGTGTTCAGTTACTCAGCATGTGATAGCTCAAATCCGGCAAAATTCAGGCGAATGATGACACGCCCGGAAGCGTGTTTCGCGCCTCAACTAACTATTATTATAGCGCTAAGGAGGCACACAATGGCAGTACAGGAAAAAATCAGAGTAAAGCTCAGAAGCTATGAACACACTCTTGTCGACCAGTCTGCAGCTAAAATCGTAGACATCGCTAAGAGAAACGGTGCGGAAGTTTCCGGTCCTATTCCGCTTCCGACCGAAAAGGAAATCATCACAATCCTTCGTGCTGTACACAAGTACAAGGATAGCCGTGAGCAGTTCGAACAGAGAACTCACAAGAGACTTATTGAAATCCACAAGCCTTCCCAGAAGGTTGTAGAAGCTCTTATGTCTGTTGAACTTCCTGCAGGCGTTGATATCGATATCAAGCTGTAAGAGCGGCTCGATAATTCCAAAAAAAGCGTTATCCCTTTAAGCCAATAACCGAACACCGTACAGAGCGAAGGCGGTGCGTACTCTCCGGTACAATCCCGTGAGCTTGATGGCGGTCTGGTCACGTTGATAGCCTCGGTAGGCTGCCGAAAACAAAGCTATCAACCAATAACCTATCATTAGGAGGAAGAAATTCGATGAAAAAAGGCATCATCGGAAAGAAGCTCGGAATGACTCAAATCTTCATGGAAGACGGCACGGTGATTCCGGTAACCGTAATCGAAGCAGGTCCTTGCCCGATTACACAGAAGAAGACAACTGAAACCGACGGCTATGACGCGGTTCAGCTTGCATTTGAAGACATCCGCGAAAAACTTGTCAATAAGCCTGCGGCTGGCCACTTCAAGAAGGCTGGCGTAACACCGAAGCGCCACCTCAAAGAATTCCGTCTTGACGATATTTCCCAGATGAACGTTGGCGATGTAGTAGCCGCCGATACCTTCGCTTCCGGCGATAAGGTCGACATTACCGGTATTACAAAGGGCCGCGGATATTCCGGCGTAGTAAAGAGATGGAATGCGCACATTCTTAAGATGACTCACGGTACCGGTCCTATCCACCGTCAGCCTGGTTCTATGGGCGCAAACTCTACACCGTCGAGAATCTATAAGAACAAGAAGATGGCTGGTCAGTACGGTAACGAACAGGTTACAGTATTAAATCTCGAAGTTGTCAAGGTTGATACAGAAAAGAATATCATCGCTGTTAAGGGCGCTGTTCCCGGAAACCGCGGCGGTATCGTATTCATCCGCGACAGCGTGAAAGCATAAGTCGGAAGGAGGAAGAAAAAATGCCCGAAATTAAAGTTGTAAACATGGCAGGCGAATCTGTTGGAACAATGAACCTTTCCGACGCTATCTTCGCAGCCGACGTAAACGGTGCTGTCCTCCATATGGCAGTCAAGAGTTATCTCGGCAATCAGAGACAGGGTACGCAGTCTACCCTCACACGTACCGAAGTTTCCGGCGGTGGTAAAAAGCCGTGGAGACAGAAGGGTACAGGCCGCGCAAGACAGGGCTCTACCCGTTCTCCCCAGTGGACACACGGCGGCGTAGCACTCGGCCCGAAGCCGCGTCTCTATAAGACCAAGCTCAACAAGAAAGTTCGCAAGCTTGCTATGATTAGCGCGTTCTCCGCAAAGGTTTCCGGCGGCGAAATGATTGTTGTTGACAACATTGCTACCGCTGAGTACAAGACAAAGACCATGGTTAAGATGCTCTCCGCAGTCGGAGCTGCAAAGAAGGTGCTCGTCGTTCTTCCCGAAAAGGATGAAAAGGTACAGTACAGCTTTGCCAATATTCCCGGCGTAAAGGTTTCCCTTTACAATACCTTGAATGTGTATGACATTCTTAACTGTGATTCCTTCATCGTGGCAAAGTCCGCGGTTGAAAAAATTGAGGAGGTATACGCGTAATGAAATTCGTTCAGGATATCATAAGAAGACCTCTTATCACAGAACGTTCTATGGATATGATTTCCGCGAAAAAGTACGCCTTTGAAGTTGCGAAGGACGCTACAAAGCCGGAAATCGCAAAGGCTGTTGAAACGATGTTCGAAGGCACAAAGGTTGCTTCCGTAAACACCATCAACATGAAAGCAAAGCCGAAGAGAATGCGTTATATCGAAGGCAAAACTTCCGCTTGGAAAAAAGCTATCGTAACTCTTACAGAGGACTCCAAGACCATCGAGTTCTTTGAAGGTATGAACTGATAAGGAGGACAGAGCAAATGCCTACAATCAAATATAAGCCGACCACCCCGGCGAGAAGACATATGTCCGTCCCCTCCTTCGAGGAGATTACAAAGTTCACTCCCGAAAAGAGCCTTCTTGCCACAAAGAAAAAGAACGCTGGTCGTAACTCCTACGGCCGCATCACCGTTCGCCATAAGGGCGGCGGAAACAGACAGAAGTACCGTATCATCGACTTCAAGAGACAGAACACCTCCGCGCAGACCGTTATCGGTGTTGAGTACGACCCGAACAGAACTTCCTACATCGCCCTCGTTCAGGACGAAGCAGGAAAGAAGAGCTATATTCTCGCTCCTGTCGGCGTTACAGACGGTGCTGTTCTCTATTCCGGCGCTGACGCGGACATCGTTCCCGGCAACACCCTTCCTCTCGCAAATATCCCGGTAGGTACATTCATTCACAATATCGAACTTTACCCCGGTAAGGGCGGTCAGCTCGTTCGTTCCGCAGGTGCACAGGCTCAGCTGATGGGCCGTGAAGGAGACCTCACAATGGTTCGTCTCCCCTCCGGTGAAATGAGATATATCCGCTCTGACTGCAAGGCTACAATCGGTCAGATTGGCAACATCGAACATGATACCGTAAAAATCGGTAAAGCTGGTAAGAAACGTCACATGGGCATCCGTCCGACAGTCCGCGGTTCCGTCATGAACCCGTGCGACCACCCGCATGGCGGTGGTGAAGGACGTTCCCCGATTGGTCGTCCCGGCCCGGTTACTCCGTGGGGTAAGCCCGCTCTCGGTTACAAGACACGTAACAAGAAGGCGCGCACCGATAAGATGATTGTAAAACGCAGAAACAGCAAGTAAGGAAGGAGGCAATTGTAAATGAGCAGAAGTTTAAAGAAAGCACCGTTCATCGAGGAAAAGCTCTACAAGAGAGTCTGCGAAATGAACGAAAAGGGCGAAAAGAAGGTGCTCAAGACATGGTCAAGAGCCTCTACGATATTCCCGGAATTCGTTGGTCACACGGTTGCTGTTCATGATGGCAGAAAGCACATTCCGGTATACGTTACAGAAGATATGGTCGGACATAAGCTCGGCGAGTTTGCTCCTACACGTACCTTCAAGGGCCACGCGGGAAGCAAGACTTCCAACAACGGTAAATAATCAGAGAGGGAGAATATAAACGATGGAAACAAAATCTACTCAAAAGCACATCCGCATCTCCCCTCGTAAGGTAAAAATCGTCCTCGACCTCATCAGAGGAAAGGACGTCGGAGTTGCGATTGGCATCTTAAAGAACACACCAAAGGCTGCAAGCGAGCACATTCTCAAGCTCCTGACAAAGGTTGCTGCCGACGCTGAAAATAACTTCCAGATGGACCCCGAAAAGCTCTACGTTTCCGAATGTTATGTTTGCCCCGGCATGACTCTGAAGAGAATTATGCCCCGCGGTAAGGGTTCCGCTGACAGAATTTTAAAAAGAACCAGCCACATCACTATTGCAGTGGCTGAAAAAGAATGAGGAGGCAGTCGATAAATGGGACAGAAAGTTAATCCGCACGGCCTTCGTGTAGGCGTAATCAAAAACTGGGATTCCAGATGGTACGCTCCCGACAAAAAGTTCGGCGATGTCCTCGTTCAGGACTACAAAATCAGAGAGTACATTAAGTCCACTCTCCAGGATGCCGGCGTTCCGAAGGCAGAAATCGAACGTGACAATACCGGTAAGATTCGCGTGTTCATCCACTGCGCAAAGCCCGGTCAGGTCATCGGTAGAAACGGCGAGAATATCGAGAAGGTTAAGGCCGGTATCGAAGCCATCGCAGGCGCTCCCGTTGCAGTAAACGTAATCGAAGTAAAGCCCGTTGATATGTGCGCACAGCTCGTCGCAGAAAACATTGCTTCTCAGCTTGAGAAACGTGTTTCCTTCCGCCGCGCAATGAAGCAGGCTATGGGTCGTACCATGCGTCTCGGCGCAAAGGGTATCAAGGTTGCAGTATCCGGTCGTCTCGGCGGCGCTGAAATTGCCCGCGTTGAGCACTACCACGAAGGTACAATTCCGCTTCAGACCATCCGTGCCGATATCGACTACGGTTTCTGGGAAGCAAAAACAACCTACGGCAAAATCGGTGTTAAGGTTTGGATTTATAAGGGAGAGGTTCTCTCCGAGGTTGCACGCACAATGACAGGCGCCGACGAGAAGAAGTCCCGCGAAAACACCGGCAGAAGAGATAACCGTGGTCAGAGACGTGACCGCAGAGACGGCGCGCCCCGCGGGGAAGGTCGTCCCTACCAGAAGAGAGACGGCGGAAGACCTCAGGGACAGAGAGATGGTCAGAGAAGCGACTCCAGATCTCCGAGAGCCCCGAGAAAGGAAACAACGGAAGGAGGAGCTAACTAATGTTACAGCCGAACGGTAAAATCAAGTACAGACGCGTTCAGAGAGGCCGTATGAAGGGTAAAGCCCTCCGTGGCAACAAAATCACTAACGGTGAATTCGGTCTTGTTGCTCTCGAACCCGCATGGATCACATCCAACCAGATTGAAGCAGCGCGTATTGCTATGACGAGATACATTCGTCGTGGCGGTCACGTTTGGATAAAGATATTCCCCGACAAGCCGATTACAGAAAAGCCTGCTGAAACTCGAATGGGTTCCGGTAAAGGTTCACCTGAATATTGGGTAGCAGTAGTGAAGCCGGGTAGAGTCCTCTTCGAAATGGACGGCGTTCCGGAAGAAACTGCAAAAGAAGCTATGCGTCTCGCAAGCCACAAGCTCCCCATCAAGTGTCGTTTTGCAACAAAAGAACAACTCATCAAAGAAGTGGAGGGTTAAGCTGTGAAGGCATCAGAACTCAGAACAAAAACAAGCGAAGAGCTGGAAAAAATGCTTAAGGACCTCAAGTCTGAGCTTTTTACACTTCGTTTCCAGCACGCTATCAACCAGCTTGACAATCCCCATAAGATAGCTGATACCAAGAAGGATATCGCTCGTGTGATGACCATCATCGCCGAGAAGAAAGCGTAAGGGGGTAAATAAAATGGCAGAAGAACGCGCTCTTAGAAAAACCAGAGTAGGTATCGTAGTCAGCGATAAGATGGACAAGACCATCGTTGTCGCAATCAAAGACCACGTAAAACACCCCACTTACGGTAAAATCATCAAGCGTACCACAAAGGTTCACGCTCACGATGCAAACAACGAATGCGGCATCGGCGATACCGTCGAGCTCATGGAAACTCGTCCTCTCTCTAAGACAAAGAGATGGAGAGTTGTCCAGATTATCGAAAAGGCTAAATAAGAAAAAGGTGCGTTGGGGCGACGCCCCAAACCCTTCTTAGGAACCCTTTTTAAAAGGTTCCTAAGAAACTTCCCAATCTTTTTAAACACTATAGTTTAACCGAGGGTGTGGCTCTGAGGTGATTCGGCGTAGGAATATGCGTCACCAAGGCACGGCGAGGTGCGTAAGGCGCACAGTCACACAGCCGGATGCGGCTCCTTGGATTGGCGTGTCAAAGAATACGCCGAACAAAAATCAGGAGGATAAAGCAGTGATTCAACAGCAATCAACCATGAAGGTTGCCGACAACACTGGTGCAAAGGAACTTATGTGCATCAGAGTCCTCGGCGGCACAGGCAGACGCTATGCCAACATTGGTGACGTAGTAGTTTGCGCAGTAAAGAAGGCTACACCGGGCGGCGTTGTCAAGAAGGGCGACGTTGTCAAGGCAGTTATCGTCAGAAGTGTAAAGGGTATCCGAAGAAGCGACGGTTCGTACGTTAAGTTCGACGAAAACGCGGCGGTTATCATTAATGAAGATAAGAACCCGAAAGGCACACGTATCTTTGGGCCTGTAGCTCGTGAGCTTCGTGAACACGAGTACACAAAGATTCTGTCCCTTGCGCCGGAAGTTCTTTAATGGAGGGTGTCGAAAATGAAAAAGAAGCTTCATGTAAAGACCGGCGACCAGGTTATCGTTATTTCCGGTAACAGCAAGGGCGTAATCGGCAAGGTTATCGGCGTTTCCCCGAAGGAAGATAAGGTTATCGTCGAAGGTGCTAACATCGTTAAGAAGCACATCAAGGCAAGACCGCCGCAGGAAGCTGGCGGAATCGTAGAAGCACCGGCTGCTATGTATTCCAGCAAGGTTCAGCTCTACTGCGATAAGTGCAAGAAGGCAACACGTGCCGCTCACAAGATTGACGGCGACAAGAAAACCCGCGTTTGCGCCAAGTGCGGCGCAGAGCTGTAATTCGGAGGTGTACAATGGCTGCAAGAATTAAAGAATTATACACCAACGAGATTGCTCCCGCTCTCATGCAGAAATTCGAGTATAAGAGCGTTATGCAAATCCCGAAGCTGGATAAAATCGTTATCAACGTCGGCGCAGGTGACGCAAAGGAAAACTCCAAGGTTATCGACGCCATCATAACTGACCTTTCTCTTATCGCTGGTCAGAAGGCTGTACCGACATACGCAAAGAAGTC
>CAZUPI010000046.1:0-20145 GCA_964621755.1 uncultured Ruminococcus sp.
TCTGGCTCATTTTAAGCTATGTATTGTAAGCGTGGATTGTGGTGGTTTATATCCTCAAATGAAATTAACATCTGTGCTATTTCCTCTGCTTGAACGTCTTGCTGTTCTTTTACATACTGTTCGAATTGCCGATGAATTAGGAGGTTGGAAGCGATGCTGACCACTAATATAACGGTCAGAACAATTAGCGCAAAGCGAAGAACAATGCCTGTGCGGAGGCTGCATTGTTTCAAATTTCATCACCTCCGAATTTATAGCCGAGTCCGTGGACTGTTTTGACATAAACCGGATTTTTCGGATCACTTTCCACTTTTTTACGCAGATTTTTAATATGAGTATCAATTACACGGTCATAGCTATCGAAATCCGGTCCGAACACCAAATTGATGAGTTCTTCCCTAGTATAAACCTTTTTTGGATGCTTGACCAGTGCAGATAAAATTTTCCATTCACTGGGGGTCAAACTAAGAAGCTGTCCCTGCTTATGAACCTCGCTGTGTTCAAAATCAATGCTAAAATCATTCCCATTCCAGCTGAGTTTTTGCGCGAGAGGCTTCAAATCAGTTCCTGTACGGCGAAAGATTACCTCCATACGGGCATACAACTGTTTTAAGCTGAACGGTTTAGTGACATAATCATCCGCACCAATATGAAGACCATTCAGAATATCATCCTCTTGTGTTTTTGCTGTCAGCATAATAATCGGTACTCTTGACTTTTTCCGCAGAATCGTACAGATTTCCTCTCCGGACATATCCGGCAACATTAAATCTAAAATGACAAAGGTGATTGCTTCTTTTTCGAATATAGCAAGAGCCTCTTTTCCATTTTCAGCCGAAAAAGTTTTACATCCCTGTTTCTGTAAATAGGAGGATACTGCCTCTCGAATCATCATTTCATCTTCAATTATCAAAACTGTCTGAATCACATTTCACCACTCCATAAAGATATGCCATCAGCAACACAAACGTACTGCTGATGGCTTTATGATAGCGTAAATTCGATGGGAAAAGCTTTTTGAAAAAGTTCCTCCCCCAAACCTCGCTTTCAAAACTTTTCAATAAACAAACTGTTTTTTTACAATCCACTTATATCATTATACCACTTCCAGCACAGTATAATCCTGCGCTTCAACAGCTTTCTTTAACACATCGTTAGGCACATCCTTTGTCAGTGTAACTACCGCTGTTTTTCTTTCGTGGCTGACAACCGCTTTCTCTACACCATCAATGTTTTCCAGCGCCTTCTGTACCCGCGCTTCACAATGACTGCAAGACATACCTTCTACTTTCAAAGTTCTCTCCATACTAGATAACCCACTTTCTTCTTTCCATTCTTTTTGTTTTCTCTTAATTTTTTTATCTCTGTGTGCGTCGTGCATGTTGAACAAATTTAAACGAAGCGCGTTTGTCACAACACAGAAGCTGGACAGACTCATCGCGGCAGCGGCAAACATCGGATTCAACTGCCAGCCAAGCACCGAAATAAAGATACCGGCCGCAAGCGGAATCCCGATTACATTATAGAAGAACGCCCAGAACAGGTTCTCATGAATGTTTCTAAGGGTAGCGCGACTCAACCGAATGGCAGCCGGCACATCGCTCAAACGGCTCTTCATCAGAACGACATCTGCTGCGTCAATCGCTACATCTGTACCTGCACCAATCGCAATACCAATATCTGCTCTTGTAAGTGCCGGAGCATCGTTGATGCCATCGCCGACCATGGCAACCTTCCCCTTCTTTTTCAGTTCCCGAATGACACTTTCCTTTCCATCAGGCAGAACGCCGGCAATCACTTCATCCACACCTGCCTGTTTACCAATAGCTTTTGCTGTCCGTTCATTATCACCAGTGAGCATAACTACATGAATGCCCATGTTTTGCAGTTCCTTTACTGCCTGCGGACTGTCAGATTTGATGATATCTGCAACTGCAATGATGCCGGCTATCTTACCATCTATGGCAAAGAATAGAGGGGTTTTGCCTTCTTCTGCCAGCATATTGGAACGTTCCAACAATTCTTTCGGAATTCCAAAGGCATCGCCCATATACTTTCCACTGCCGCCAACCAGTTTCTTGCCATTCCACTGTGCAGCCAGACCGTTGCCTGGGAGCGCTTGAAAGTCACTGACCTCACTCGCAGATATTTTATCTTTTTCTGCTTTAGCTACGATTGCTCTTGCCAGGGGATGCTCACTTTTCTTTTCCAGCGCATATGCCAGTGTTAACAGCTCTTCTTTGCTGATAGTTTCCGCTGGTATGATATCTGTCACGTTCGGCTCTCCTGCGGTGATGGTTCCGGTCTTATCCAAAGCGATAATTCCCATCTTACCGACTTCTTCCAAGGAAACGGCGGTCTTGAATAAGATACCATTTTTTGCACCCATACCGTTACCAACCATAATAGCAACCGGGGTAGCAAGCCCCAGTGCGCATGGGCAGCTGATTACCAGAACAGAAATTGCCCTTGCAAGAGCGAATCCAACGGTTTGACCTACCAGCATCCATCCTGCAAAGGTGATCACGGCTATGAGAATGACTGCCGGAACAAAAACACCGGAAACCTTGTCGGCAACCTTGGCAATAGGCGCCTTGGTTGCTGCTGCATCGCTGACCATCTGGATAATCTGTGAAAGTGTCGTATCTTCGCCAACTCTGGTTGCCTCGCATTTGATAAACCCAGACTGGTTGATGGTTGCGGCCGAAACTTGCTCGCCAACAGTCTTGTCAACCGGAATACTCTCTCCGGTCAGTGCGGATTCATTGATTGCGCTGCTTCCTTCAATTACAACACCGTCTACAGGGATATTCTCACCGGGGCGTACGACGAAGATGTCTCCTTTTTTGACTTGTTCAATCGGAACAGTTTTTTCCTCACCGTTTTCCAAAATCACCGCAATTTTGGGAGCCAACTTCATCAGGCCCTTCAGGGCGTCTGTGGTCTCTCCCTTGGAACGAGCTTCCAGCATTTTACCCACCGTAATCAGGGTAAGAATCATCGCGGCGGATTCAAAGTAAAACTCGTGCATATATCCGACCACTGCATCCATATTTCCTTTCAACTGTGCATCGGTCATAGCGAACAGTGCCCATGTGCTGTAAACATACGCCGCACTTGCGCCCAATGCTACCAAAGCATCCATGTTTGGGGAGCGATGGAATAAGCTTTTAAAACCGCTGATAAAGAATTTCTGATTAATGACCATAATGATTGTGGTCAAAAGCAATTGAACAAGACCCATCATCACATGATTATCTGCCATGAAGCCAGGCAAAGGCCATCCCCACATCATATGCCCCATGGAAAGATACATCAATACTATCAGAAAACCTACAGAAGAAATCAGACGCTTTTTCAGAAGCGGCGTTTCGTGGTCCTTCAGTAACTCTTCGTCCTCAGCTGCTGTGCCGGAGGAGACCGCTTTCTTTCCACCTTTTGTAGAGGCACCATATCCCGCATCCTGCACTGCTTTGATGATTTCTGCATCAGAAGCAGTCCCTTCTACCCCCATGGAATTGGTGAGCAGGCTCACAGAACAGGATGTTACCCCATTTACCTTATTTACTGCTTTCTCCACACGGGAAGCACAGGCGGCACAAGTCATTCCCGTAACGACGTATTGTTTCATAAAATCCCCCTTTCCGAGATTCTGTACTTTTTTAATAATTCGTCTTCCAATTTGCAAAGATTTTTTTCGAAGCGGTTAGAAAATCGTAAGAGATGGAAATTGTGTCATCGGTGTCAGTCCTATTCGCCGCAAAAATCGGCCATGGATTGCAACCCCCGGATTCAATGCCCACCTGGTCCATAGAAAAGCGATTGCCGCAGTTTTGGCAAACCAAGTAATTGCCGGACTGCTTGTAATATCCCTTGCCGGAAGCATAGCAAATCTGGCAAGTATTAAACGCAGTTCTGATCTCACCGTTGCTATCTCTGACAGCGATTATCTCCATTTGTGTCCCGTCCACTTCCACGGTATAGAAAGAAGCATCTGTGGTAATATCCGCTGTCGGGATATTTAGAAATTCACCGCTTGCAACCACGGTTGCTCCCTCGTTTGTCTGTTCACTGTTCTCGACCGTCGGATTTGTTGTATCCGACTTTGCTGATTTTCCATTAACAAGAATGACAACTGACAGACAAATAACTACAGCGGTTATGGCTACTAGTATCAGATTGTTATTTTTCTTTGATGCTGCTTTAGGAGTTGGCTTTTTATTTGTACTTGCCATATTGGATTCCTCCATCCTTTTTTTCTTATATGTTAATAAAGAAATTTGTGGTTTTTATGTGGATGAGAAATACTTCACTTTCATTTTCCTATCGGTGATGAATTCAAAAAACAATTCCCCATTGATTTAATAGCAACAGCTCATGTCGAATCTGAGGTAGACATCTTCCGGATAGATAAGCGGCTCATACTCTGCCACCTCTGCACGAATGGCTGTTTCATCTATGTTTTCAAAATCATCTACGACTTTTAGATATACAAAAGCCTGATAATCATTGGCAGCGGCATCAAAATCCTTCGTTGGATAAAGAAAAAGACGATTTGCCCCACTTTCAAGAGGTAATATCATATAATAATAGGGAGCATAAAGATCGGTTCCCGCACCTGTGTCTTCCAGATCAACATCAATATCCCATGCTGTATATATGCCTTCTTGTACTACGATGACGGCTGGTTCAAAGCCCTGCTCTGTCAATCGAATGCTGACCTCCTGAATCTGGTTGCCTTGCTCATCTACGGTCATAGAAGCAACAGCAATTTCATCTGTCGAAATCGCATAACCGGCCGGGATAGGCTCCGTCACCTCATCTTCTAACGCTGTCGCTTCATCCGTTGTTTCTGGTACTTCTTCTGTTCCATCGATCACATAAATATTGCCGTAAATCATCCCCATCCAGCAGCTATATCGAATCGTACCGGTTTCTTCGGGAGTAAACTCAATAATGTTTTCCCCTGTTTGGAAGGCATATTCCAAGTCCAAATCCTGAATCAACATTTTATAATTGCATCCGTTGACGCTGCCTTCAGGCGCGTTGATGACCCATTTCACAGGAACGCCTGCTTGCACGGTAATATTCGGATAACGGCCAGATTCCAGCGTACTGTAAACTATTGAACGCCCTCCACAACCTCAATTGCTGCATTGTTGTCAGCCTCTTCACTTTCAAATATGCTACCCTCATAATGCCAGAATACAACCGAACCAACCACCAGAACGACAGCGGCGAACTTCAGCAGATTTTGCACTGTCTCTTTTTCAACCGGCAGACTGAACCGTCATAATTTGGTCGGTAAATTTTTTCCCGAGTGCTGATACAATAGACCCCAGTCCCAGCATCAGCGGAACGGTTCCCAAGCTGAACAGAAGCATTGACAATGCGCCGGCAAATGGATTTCCGGTTGCCAGTGCTATAATCCACATGGATTGCAGCGGACCGCATGGCATAAATCCGTTTAAGATTCCAACATAAAGGGGACGTTTACTTTTGGCTTTTTCCACGCTGAGTCTGTGCGCAAGAAAACGCGGCATTCTGATAATAAACTTTCGCAGCACCGGGAACAAGCCCATCATATTAATCCCCATTATGACCATGAGTACGCCGGCAATCATTTTCAGGAGACCCTGCAAAAAGACTCCCACTCCAACTTCTGCGCCGCCGATTAACATACCAATCAAGCCCAGTACAAAGCCTATCGCTGTATAGGGTATAATACGTCCAAGGTTATAGAGAAGCGCGGGACGATATGTTGTCATTTTTCCGACATTGTCGACATTCTGATTAGCCTGTGGAATGCACTGAGAAAGGTTGATGCCGCCGCACATGGCAATGCAATGGACAGAGGTAATCAGACCGATAATAAACAGCATTCCATATCCCATCTGGGTATCTGCAAGCTGACTTGGAACAAGCAGGTTCAAAATTCCCGTTGATTGCAGCATAACATACAGGGCAATGATAATAGCCAGCATACATACGATACGTATCATGTCTGGCATCTGTTTTGGCGGATTTTCCAGCACCTCATAATCCAAATCTTCAATGACCGCTGTAATATCCTGAAGAGAAATTTTTTCTTCATCATAGACAATATCCGCCGTGCCATTGTTATAGCTTACATTCGCGCGAATCACACCATCTGTCTGACTCAATGCCTTTTCAATTTTATTCTGACAATTTACACAGGTCATGCCGCCGATGTAAAGCAATATATTTCTGTTCGATGTCTCCAATCCCACTGCCTTCTTTGCTTGTTATAGTTTAGGATAACAGAAAGATTTGTGATTTTTATGTGGATTGGCAAAAGAACATACAACGAACAATAGCGCTCATGTAACCTGAGTTTAGTGATTGGTCGAAGAATGAGTGACTAAACTTTTCTAACTTTATATTTCCGAATACATTGGAATTGAGGAGGCGCCGCCTTTTTTCGTTGTGCAAAGTGCGGCCGCTTTTGCCGCACGGACTGCCGCTCTATGTACCAGTTCTGCAGTATCAAAGGAAGTTTTTATGTATTCATGCAGCAGCGTCCCCCAGAAAACGTCGCCTGCTCCCGTAGTGTCTATTGTGTTGACCTTATATGCCTCCACATATCTTGCCTCGCGTTCTGACGCATAGTATGCCCCTTTTGAGCCCATCGTTATCGCAACAAACTTTATACCCTGCTTTAATAAAGCTTCCACACATTTTTCGGGTTGGGAACAGCCGGTCAACATTTCACCCTCCTCCTCGGAAACCTTTATAAAATCTACAGAGCCAAGTACACTTTTCATAAAAGTAGGCGCGTCTTGTCCTGTCCATAAGGATTCACGGTAATTGGGGTCATAAGAGATAAGGGCACCACTGGCTTTTGCCCATTCAATTGCCTGATAAGTTGCGGTTCTCGCCGGATCCGCCGTCAGGGATAGTGAGCCAAAATGGAATATCTTCGTATTTTGGAGCATCTCACGATTCATTTCGTCCACTGTTAACCTGATATCAGCTTCATTTTTTCGGTAAAATGCAAAATCTCTATCTCCTTTATCATCAAGTGATACAAAAGCAAGGGTAGTATTATATTCCGAATCGAATACCATTCCGCTGCAATCGACACCAAGTCCGCTGAAATATTGGTACAGATAGTGACCGAACATATCCTCTCCAACCTTGCCGATAAGTCCCACACGCGCGCCATATTTTGCAAAAACTGCCGCAACATTGGCGATAGCCCCGCCGGGATTTTGAATATATTTCCGATATCCGCGTGCGTCGGTCCCATCAGGAGAGAAATCAATCAGAATTTCGCCTAAAGTTACAACATCGTACATTGTTTAACCTCCGTGTCTTTTGTTAGATGGAATTTAGTTTAAATTCGAAACCAAGTATACGAATATATTTTAGTGAAATTATACATATTATATCAATTTATCTCCCGCTTGTCAATAGTATGCCAAAGAAGGCATCTTGCCGGATTGGGCAAGAGAACGATACAAAACAGCCAGAGAATAAGAAATAAGCCCGTCACAGTTTTGAGACTGTGATTGGGATAAAATACCCTGTCACTGTCCTAACTTATCCAACATTCTCCATTCTTCCAATAAATCTTCAAACTTACGCAGATTTATTTTTCCAGCATTTCTTTGAATGAACTTGACAAGCTCAACAATCGGGATTACGAGAGCACCAAGCATGATTGCCACAATGTACTCGCTGAGTTCCACATGGGTAAATTCGAATGCCGCAGCAAGGAATGGAACTTCACACACAAAAGTCGTTGCAACCAAAGAACCAACTGCAGCAAGCAGGAGCATCTTGTTCTGCGAGCCAAGCTTGAAGATGCTCTTGCGCTGCGAACGCATATTTAGACTATGGAAAATTTCTGCCATCGACATGGTTAAAAACGCCATTGTTATGCCGTCTGTACTATTGGTAATCGCCCAAGTGCCCGTCTCCATAAAGTGCCCGATAAAGTAGGAGGCCAATGTAAGCGCAGTTACCAAAATCCCCTGATATGCTACGTCAAAACCCAAGCCGTCTGAAAAAATACCTGACTTTGCGTCGCGGGGTTTGCGTCGCATAATATCTGCCTCTGCTTTTTCCATACCGAGCGCAAGCGCCGGGAAACAGTCTGTGATCAGGTTTATCCAGAGCAAATGCACCGGCTTTAAAATGGTAAATCCCATCATTGTTGCGATAAAAATGCTCAAAACCTCACTCAAATTGGAGCCAAGCAGAAATTGAATCGACTTGCGTATGTTGTCATAAATACGTCGTCCTTCTTCCACAGCTCCGACAATCGTAGCAAAATTGTCGTCCGCCAAAACCATATCGGCAACATTTTTCGTAACATCTGTACCGGTGATACCCATACCAACACCAATATCCGCTGCTTTGATGGAAGGCGCGTCGTTGACGCCGTCACCAGTCATCGCGGTCACGTATCCCGCTTTTCTCCACGCGTTTACAATGCGGGTTTTGTGCTCCGGCTGAACACGGGCATATACACTGATATTCCGGAATTTTTGCTCAAAATCCTCATCACTCATGTCACTTAGCTGAGAGCCGGTTATCGCATAGTTATCCTCTTCGAGAATGCCGAGTTCCTTTGCAATCGCCACAGCAGTGTCGATGTGGTCGCCTGTAATCATAATAGGACGAACTCCTGCTTCCCTGCACTCAACAATCGCATCCTTGACCTCCGGACGGACCGGGTCAATCATTCCGCATAATCCCACAAAGCACAGGTTTTCTTCAAGGTAGTTAGCCTCATATTCTTCCGGTTCTTTATCCCATACCCTTTCCGCACAGGCGAGTACACGAAGCGCTTTATCCGCCATTGCCTTATTGGCCGCAAGAATTTGTTCGCCATATTCCCTAGTCATGGGAACAGGCTTACCTTCTTTTAAATAAAAGAGACATTTATCAAGAATAACGTCAGGTGCGCCCTTGGTATACTGTATATATCCGTTTTCGGTTCTATGCACTGTAGACATCATTTTTCTTCCTGAATCAAAGGGTGCTTCTCCGCAGCGCTCTGACTTTGCTTTAAGCGAAGGTTTGTCTTTTCCGAGTTTATTCGCCCAAACAACCAGAGCCGCTTCGGTCGGCTCACCAGTAACGCTGCCATCATCATTTAGTTCAGCGTCGTTGCAAAGAGCCATAGCTGAGGCAAGATGACCTTCTTCTTCACCGAAAAAGTCTACAACAGTCATTTTGTTTTGCGTCAGTGTGCCAGTTTTATCGGAACAAATTATCTGAGCACAGCCGAGCGTTTCAACAGCGGTCAAGCGACGAATAATAGCGTTACGCTTTGACATATTGGTAACGCCGATAGAAAGTACAACTGTCACAACCGCCGCAAGTCCTTCGGGAATCGCGGCAACGGCGAGAGAGACAGCAACCATAAATGAGTTGAGGACCAATTCGAAATGAAAGCTGCCCGCTTTTATCAGCTGAACGCCAAACACAAGAATACAGATACCGAGTACCAGCCAAGTCAGGATTTTCGAAAGCTGATTCAGCTTGATTTGCAGCGGCGTTTCACCATCCGTTGCCTGCTGCAAAGCGTCGGCAATCTTTCCCATTTCAGTGTCCATACCGATTGCGGTAATGACAGCAGTTCCTCTACCATACACAACCGTACTGCCCATATAGAGCATATTTTTGCGGTCGCCAAGGGGAACATCCTTCGCACCGTCTGTCAGGCGAATGATATCAATAAACTTTGTTACCGGAACAGATTCACCGGTAAGTGCTGCCTCTTCGACTTTAAGACTTGCACTTTCCAAAATTCTTGCATCGGCAGGAACAGCATCTCCAGCTTCCAAAAGGATAATATCGCCTACAACCAAATCCTCACTGTGAACGGTTTGTATTTTCCCGTCACGCAGTACTTTTGAAGTTGCAGCTGACATTTCCTGCAAGGCTTCTATTGCTTTTTCCGCCTTGCTCTCCTGATAAACGCCGAGAATAGCGTTTACAATAACAACGATAAGAATGATGATAACATCAGCAAAACTGTCGTGCTCAATTACTGCCAATACGCCGCTGATGGCCGCAGCGATAAGCAAGATAATAATCATTGGGTCAGCAATCTGCTCTAAAAAACGTCGAATGATGGACTTGCCCTTTGCTGCCTCAAAACGATTTTTCCCGTTTTGCTCAAGACGCCTTTGCGCTTCTCTTTGACTAAGCCCGTTTTCGTAAGAATCAAGCTCTGCTAAGACCTTGTCTTTCTCTTCACAATAATATTTCATATGAAAACGACTCCCCCTTAAATGAACCTATAATAAAGATTTCCAAACCAATGGCAATCTAAATAAGTACTGCCAATAATCTGTGCTTTGTCTGGCAATTTTATACCAATTGCTTTAAAAAAACAAAAAAACCAAGCATAACCTGTAAGCTATGCTTGGGTCCCAAAATTCATTTAAAAACTGTAAGACTCTTGTATAGCTATATAGGATATACATGAGTCTCGCAATTTAAAACAAGCCAGATCGAAAGGCGATCGCGTATGTTGGCTTGTTACGCACATATGTGCGCTCGCTACTCCCTCAGTAGGAATTTACGTGGGTTTATTATAGCATTTTTCGGTAGTAATGTCAAGAGTTTTCTGCTATTTTTTAGCGATGACTTTTTTAGAAAATGTTTTTGCTGATTACAGCGGTTTTACCTGACAAGTCCTTTTCGATATTCAGCATTTATTTCCGCGATTTCTTTTTCTCCCTCGATATAGGGACGGTAAAGCTCGTCAATTCTTCCTCCGCCGATATTATCGCAATTGCCGCAAAAATCACAGGCTCCGCCGCATACAGCTAAAGATTGTTCTACAATCTTAATACGTTCTTCTCGCGTAGTGTCTTTAATTAAAATAGATTTGAATTTCATTCTATATTCTCCTTTCAGTACTCATCTTTGAAAAAGTGCCTTTTTCCCTCTTTATCCTTATATGCAATAACGGTTGCAAGGTTCACATTTTCCATGCTGTTAAAGATATTTTTTTCAATTTCTGGGTCTTCCTCTTTCAACTCCCGTATCAGTTCCTTCACCTTCTGGCGCTTGGAACCGGTATTGGATGGATTACATGATGTACAAGTATCTGTGAACTTGCAAGCACATTGAATAAACCGTAGGCTGCTATAGTCCCGCCATGCTTTTATATCGTCCTCGCGAATCAAATACATCGGCCGAATCAGTTCCATTCCCTCAAAATTTGTACTTTTGAGTTTGGGCATCATGGTCTGCACCTGTCCGCCGTAAAGCATTCCCATCAGAATTGTTTCAATCACATCGTCATAATGGTGCCCCAAAGCGATTTTATTACAGCCCAGTTCTTTTGCCTTGGCATAAAGATGTCCACGCCTCATACTTGCGCAGGCATAACAGGGTGATTTTTTAATATGGAAAACATTCTCAAATATATTCGTTTCAAATATCGTGATTGGTATATTCAACATTTGTGCATTTTTTTCAATGATTTCCCGATTTTCTTTACTGTATCCCGGATCCATCACAAGAAAAACAAGCTCAAAATCAAATTTATGGTGCTTGTGCAGTTCTTGAAACAGTTTTGCCATAGCAAAAGAGTCCTTGCCGCCTGAAATACAAACGGCAACTTTATCGTTCGGTTTCAGTAAGTCATAAGTGACGATTGCCTTGGCAAATTTTGAAAATAATGCTTTGTGAAACTTTTTTTGAATGCTTTCTTCGACACGTTTCGCTGTTTCGCCGACTGCCATATCTCCAATATGATGACGAAGCCACTCAACATAACCGCCCTTCAGGTTATACGCCTGATATCCGTTTTCCCGCAGTTTTTCCGCAATTTCTGCACTGATAATCCCGCTGCGGCAGCAAATATACAGCTCCTTGTTTTTAGGAAGCGCCGTATCATAAATTTTTTCAGACGGAATATGAATCGAACCCGGTATATGCCCATATGCAAAAGAGGTCTCGTCCCGAATGTCGATGACTATAAATTCATCTCCATTTTTTTCAGACATCTCTTCTATTATTATTTCTTCTTTCATAATTTACCGTTTATTTAACATGTTTCCTTTGGTTAAAGCCGGAGCTTGTGATTCCGTTTATTTATTCTTCTTAATCAAATCCTTGATGACTTCCCCTGCAATAATCAGTCCCACAACTGAAGGAACAAAGGCGTTGCTTCCCGGAACCTGACGGCGCTGGGTACATTTTCGCGCAGTTCCCGGCGGGCAGATACAGTGTGTACGGCAGCTGATCGTCATATCGTCACTCGGAGTAAGCGGCTGCTCTTTGGAATACACAACTTTCAGTTTCTTTATTCCTCTGCGCTTCAGTTCATAACGCATTACTCTGGCAAGCGGGCAGACCGATGTTTTATAGATATCCGTTACCTCAAAAGCGGTAGGGTCCACCTTGTTTCCAGCTCCCATAGAACTGATAATGGGGGTACCCGCAGCATTGGCGTTCATGACAAGGGCAAGTTTTCCGGTCACGGTATCAATGGCATCGACGATGTAGTCATACTGAGTAAAGTCGAATTGCTCCGCTGTTTCAGGAGTGTAAAAAGTCTTGTATGTATTTACAACGGCATCCGGATTGATTTCGACAATCCGCTCGGCCGCAACATCCACTTTATATTTTCCGACTGTTTTGCGGGTTGCATAAATTTGTCGGTTGAGATTAGTAAGGCAAATTTTATCATCGTCGATCAAATCGACTGTCCCAATTCCGGAGCGGACAAGTGCTTCCACTGTATAACCACCTACGCCGCCGATACCGAAAACGGCGACGCGGGAAGCCGCCAACTGCTCCATTGCTTCTTTGCCAAACAATAATTCTGTTCTTGAAAATTGATTCAGCATGATATTCCTTTCTCTGTGCGAAATTGCAGGCTGTTTTCTGCCAAAACTGCCCTTTTTTTTGATGCAGCTTTCTTTTATTTTTCGGTGTCGGAACCAGCTTGCTCAGCCATTTGACAGCGTAAATATGCTCTATATCCGCCGATTAAATTCCAAGCATTGTAACCAGCATCGGATAGCAGTTCGACAATTTCCCCGCTGATTTCCCCTTTCTGACAAAATACATAGATATTTCGGTCTTTGGGAAGTTGGTACAATTGTTTTATGCTGTCTATGGGGATATTGATTGCGCCGGGAATGGTGCCAAATTCGTACATCAATTTATCACGCAAATCAATCAGAAGGTCACTTTCCAGACGTTTTTTTATATAATCCCCCATTTTGATTTCCTGTATCATCTTTTTCACCTTAATCTCTGTTTTTATGGGATAGAACAATATTCGCCCTCTTCATACTCTCTTCTGTTGTCGGCAAGAGCGAGGATAGTGGGATGATTCCCGCATACAGCACAGTCCGGATTGGCGTGTGCGGCATTGACAATCCGAATCTGCATTGTCAATCCATCAAAACGCAAGACCTTTCCGACAAGCAGTTCACCAATGCCAAGCAAATATTTAATAGCCTCCAATGCCTGACAGCTCCCCAAGATACCAGTGACAGCGCCCAATACACCAGCCTGCGAGCAGGTAATTGTGGATTCTCTGGGCGGAACACTGCCGAGCAGACAACGAAGACACGGTCCTTGTTCCGGCACATATGTCATAAGCTGCCCCTCAAAACGCACTGCTCCGGCGTGAGAATAGGGTTTTTGAGAGAGCACACAAGCGTCATTGATTAAAAACTTTGATTCAAAACGGTCTGTACCATCGATAATAAAATCATATTGTTGTATCACGTTTTGAATATTGTCAACTGTCATCTTCTCATGATGCAGTTGAACTGCGACATCGGGATTGAGTTCATAAATGGTCTTTTGAGCAGAAAGAATTTTTTCTGTACCGATAGTTTGGACACGGTGAATAATCTGCCGCTGTAAGTTGGATAAATCCACTCGGTCATAGTCTGCAATACCGATAGTCCCTACTCCGGCGGCTGCCAAATACATCAGTGCACTCGAACCCAAGGCACCAGCGCCAATGACCAATACTTTGGATTCAAGCAAGCGCTTTTGCCCGGAAACACCGATTTCGCGCAACACAAAATGTCTTGAATAACGTTCTAATTGTTCTTCGGAAAAAATCATCTTATCCCTCCACGCAAATGATTCCTCTTCCTGTAGTCTCAATACCGCCACGGAATCACTCACAGTTATACGAAATAAAGGTTTGCTTCCATCCGTTTTTATTTTTCAATAAAATAACCGCGAAACTCCGATAAGTCTCCCGGTAAAAAGCAACATGATTCGCTATGGTTCACACAGCAACACATTGATTTAAGCCATTGGGGTAGAATGGAGTGGGATAAAGCGCAACAATCCTCTTTTTCACGCCTCGATTTTCCCCTCTCTTTTTACATACCAATCACATAGATTTGATATATTATAACATGAGTCTATATCTTTGTCAATAGTTTTCCAGTTAAAAAAGCTCCCGCTGACCAGTATTCTGTGCAGCGAAGAGCCTTTTTAACTGTATATCAATACTATCAATGATATCAAATTCATGCTTTTTTGCGTAAGCGCAGTATGCTTGGGTTACGCCCTGGTCACAGCCGCAGCCCAACAATGCGGTCAGGCCAGCATCCTCAAAACGTTTGCGATACGCCCTCTGCCAGCTATAATCGAAACGATACGGGCAGCAGGATAATCGGCATCACAACCAAGAAAAGTCTCTACATTGGGCTGCAGCATTCCTCTGCATAGAATGGACTGCCCTGCTGGTTCACCATGATGCCGTTTTCCTGCAAAGCGTTATAGCAGCTGCCATAAAATTCGCGAGTAAACAAGCCTTCTGCGGGGCCGAATGGGTCGGTAGGTCATAGAACCCCTCACACTGACGAATAAATTTGAGAGCATTTTCAAAATAAATATGCACTCGGCGGTATCCATTCGGCAAACGTTACCAAGCGGATAAACACGGCAGGCTTCCACTACCTGCGGGTTCATTTCTACCAAGTCGATACGTTCTACGCGGTCGTAACGTGTCAACTCACGCACTACGCCGCCGTCATCCCGCACCGATTACTAAAATTTTTTTGATACCGGCATGGACAGCCATGGGTACATGGGTAATCATCTCGTCATAGATAAACTCATCTCGATCGGTCAGCATCATGTTGTCATCCAGTGTCAGGGCACGGCCAAATTCAGGCGTCTCGAAAATGTCAATACGCTGATAATCACTCTGTTTGGAATAGAGATGCCGATTGAAGCGAATGCTATGCTTGACATCCGGAGTATGAAACTCACTAAACCACATTTCCATAATAGTTTCCTTTCTTATGCCAGCACGTTGATATTGCTAATTTCCGGGTCTTCCGGACCAGTCATGCTACACCCTTTTGCTTTAGCATCCGGATGGCAAAGGTTATCTAGCGGTTTCATGCTGTTCACATCCACCCCCACGCATTGCTGACCTAAGAAAGCGGTCAATTCAGGATTGTCGCGGCCACGTTTGTGACCCGGTACGTCAAAGGGAACCACACGCATTCTGCGGAATTCCTCAAGTGCTTCATAGATAGGGGCCCGGTGCTGGTCAAGCCGGGTTCGTTTTGTCTGCATTCTGTTCCCTCATTCCCGTTGGTCACAAAACAAAAAACGCAAGCTGCGCGATATGCACAATTTGCGTCTAACTACTCACAAACAATGTTCTCTAAAAGAGCCGTTTCACAAGTCTGCGCACAAACGCATTTCGGTTATGAAGTAACCAACTTATAAAATTTGAGCTTTTAACTCAATCAATAAGGCTGCACAAAGGCCGCCAATTGAGCTCTTGTTTGTCAATACTTGATTGAAAAGTTTCACGGCAGCATATACTTTGGGGTGAAATACATATGTCTGGTATGAAGGTCCCGCATTTTGCTTAGACTTTACCAAATCATGATTTTAAATTATACAAGCCTCTGTTATAATTAATCAATATAGGCTATATGAAATACGGTCCTTTCATTAAAAAGGCAGGAGATAAGGAGAAATCAGATGAAGCAAGCAATCATAGATATAGGTTCAAACTCTATGCGCTTGACTGTATATGAAACAGATGGCAGTTCATTCAAAATTCTGTTCAAGGAAAAAGTGATGGCCGGATTAGCGGGCTATGTAGAAAATGGCGTTATGTCAGACGAGGGAATCGCGTGCGCCAACAACGGATTGTTGACTTTTCGAGAAACCATTGAATCTCTGGATATAAAAAATGTGTCAGTCTTTGCAACCGCATCTTTGAGAAACATCGAAAATACAGATGAGGCAATCGCCTCCATAAACGCTTCATCCGGTTATTCCGTAGAAATGATTAGCGGAGAAGAAGAAGCTTTGTTCGGTTATATCGGTGCTATGAAAGAATTTAATTTAAGGCATGGTGCGTTCATCAATATTGGCGGTGCCAGCACAGAAATTGCAGTCTTTGCGGATGAAAAACCGCTAAAAGCCATAAGCTTTTCAATCGGTTCCCTAAAGCTGTATCGAGAATGCGTCAAGAATATTTTACCAGGGGAAGGTTCCCTTAAAAGAATGCACAAAATGATTATAACGGGAATTGATAAAAAAAGTCCGTTTGCATTCGGCAAGCAATCACCGTTGGTGTGTGTAGGCGGAACAGCTCGTGCCGTTCTGGAAATTGCAAAAAAGATATATTCCCTTTCCGACGATTGTCATAAGGTGTCTGCTAGCCAGTTTGATGACATGTGTTCGATGCTGTACAAAGCAGATAAAACTGCAGCAGACTTGATTTTAAAACTTGAGCCCGACAGAATTCATACCATGATACCGGGGGTCATGATTCTGCAGCACATCCTCCATCGTTTTAAGGCGGATGAAATTGTAGTAAGTAAATACGGTGTACGGGAGGGTTATTTGTGTCAAAAGGTACTCCAATCCAGCCAAAACAATACGCATTCACACAAAACAGAGAACTGAGCTGGCTCCGATTCAATCAGAGAGTGCTGGAGGAAGCAGGTGACAAAACCAATCCGCTGCTCGAAAGACTGAAATTTATTGCCATATTTTCCACCAATCTGGATGAATTCTTCATGGTCAGAGTCGGCAGCCTGTTTGATGTTTCCCAGATTTCTCCGACAGAAATCGACAACAAAAGCGGGATGACATCCTCTGAGCAGCTAAGTAAAATATACAATACCATACCGGGTTTAATCGAGCTGAAAAAACAAATCTACGCATCTGTTTTTTCGGATTTGAAAGAATGCGGGATTGAAGATTTACTGTTTTCAGAGCTTTCCGCCGCCGAGCAAAAATTCGTCAATCAGTACTCAAATCCAGCATCCTGCCGATTATTTCACCTATTATTATTGGAAGCCACCACCCTGTTCCGCATTTGGTAAACAAGCATCTTTACGTTGCAGTCCTCCTGAAAGATAAAAAAGGAAAAAACTCCGTCGGCCTTGTTCCAATACCGGAAACTTTGCCTCCATACATCAAAATGCCGGACTCGGAAATCAGATTCATCCGCATCGAAAACATTGTTTTACAGCGTGCACCCATGCTTTTTGAATCATATCAAATGGTGGAGTCCTGCATTGTCAGTGTTACACGAAATGCGGACCTCAACTTTGATGAGGAGAAATTCGAAGACAGCGAAGATGATTTTCGCAGTCGGGTGATGAAATTGCTGAAAAAGAGAGATAGCTTATCTGTTGTACGTCTTGAAATAAGCCATGGTATATCAGATGATTTTCTTACACGCCTTACAAACTTAATTAAGGTCGAAAAGCGTCAGATATATTTGGACACCTGCCCGCTCAATATGAAGTATGTTTACCAGCTTGCCGGTGAACTGTCTCCAATCAAAGCACATTCGCTGCTTTATCAACCATACCAGGCAAGATGGCCCGAGGACATCAATCCCAATCACAGTATCATTGAGCAAATACAAAAACAGGATAAGCTCCTGTTCTACCCCTTTGATTCCGTAGACCCGTTCTTGCGCCTGCTCAGTGAAGCGGCAGAACGTCCCGATGTAATTTCAATCCAAATCACGATTTATCGTTTGGCTTCCTCATCAAAGATTGCCCACACGTTATGCCGTGCAGCTGAAAACGGCAAGACAGTCATCGTTCTCATGGAACTGCGTGCTCGTTTTGACGAAGCAAATAATATCAACTGGTCAAAACTGCTGGAGGATGCGGGCTGTCAGGTGATTTACGGCATTGAAGATTTCAAATGCCACAGCAAGATTTGCCTTATTACCATGCGGAATAAAGGAAAAATGAGCTATATTACGCAAATGGGAACTGGCAATTATAATGAAAAAACCAACGCCATGTATACAGACTTGAGCATCATGACCGCCTCTGAAGCCATTGGCAAGGATGGAACCGCTTTCTTCCAAAATATGCTCGTCAATAATTTGGAAGGCGAATATGACCAGCTTGCTTGTATCTCCAAATGGAATTAAATCCGCTGTCTGTGCATTCATCGATGAACAAATCGCAAAGGGCACAGATGGATATATTTGCATTAAAGCGAACTCCATTACCGAGCGGATGGTTATTGACAAATTGAAAGAAGCCTCCCAGGCAGGAGTAGAAATTCAGCTTATCATCCGTGGCATTTGCTGCATTCTTCCCGGCGTCCCGACTTATACAGATAATATACATGTAACAAGCATTGTGGGTCGATTTTTGGAACACGCAAGAATATACTGCTTTGGCAAAGGTGCCGATGCCCGCCTATATATTTCATCGGCAGATTTTATGACAAGAAATCTCAACAGACGTGTTGAAATAGCGTGTCCCATTTATGATAGTGATATACGCGAACAGCTTCAATGGATATTATCTTGTCAACTCAAGGACAATGTAAAAGCCAGCTTTATGATGTCTGACGGATTGTACAGCAGAAAAATGGCTCAACTGCCGATGTCATATGACAGCCAGCAGCAATTTATGGAGCTTTCTCTCCATAAAAACACGCAATATACTCCTGTCAAGCCAAAAATTTCAAATCAAATCGCTTCACTTGTACACAAAATATTCAAAAAGACTTAAACATTTGTTTGAAATTTCTGCGGAGGGGCGAATTTATAAAATAAACTCGGGGAGGTACTTTTTTCAAAAAGTACCTCCCCGTCCAACTCACGTTCCTTATTGCACGTTCAGTATCCGCATAAATTTCTCTCCGGTGATTGTCTCATGCTCGTACAGATACTGTGCCAGCTGGTCCAGCTTGACGCGGTTATCAAGCAGAATCTGTACGGCTTTTTCATGCTGTTTTTTCACAAGTGCCACTACTTGACGATCAATTTCTGTTTGAGTTTCTGCCGAGCAGGACAAAGATGTGTCACCGCCCAGGTATTGATTGGTCACCGTCTCCATCGCCACCATGTCAAAATCCTTGCTCATGCCATACTGGGTAATCATAGCACGCGCCAGTTTGGTCGCCTGTTCAATATCATTAGACGCTCCCGTAGTAATGGAACCGATAGCAATTTCTTCTGCTGCGCGGCCACCGGTATAGGTACAAATTTTATTCTCGATCTCATCCTTCGTCATCAAATAATGGTTTCCATCCTCCACCTGCATCGTATAACCGAGAGTGCCGGATGTACGGGGAACGATGGTGATTTTCTGTACAGGGGCGGAATTCGTCTGCTTTGCCGCCACCAGTGCATGACCAATTTCATGATATGCTACAATCATCTTTTCTTTATCTGTCAGAATCGCGTTTTTCTTCTGGTATCCGGCAATGACTACCTCAATGCTCTCCTCAAGGTCCGCCTGTGTAGCATAGCTCCTGCCAGAACGTACTGCCCGAAGTGCCGCCTCGTTGATGATGTTTGCCAGTTCTGCGCCGGATGCACCGGACGCCATACGAGCAATACGGTTAAAATCCACATCGGGTTCCACTTTGATTTTCTTGGCATGAACGCAGAGAATCGCCTCACGTCCTTTCAAGTCGGGCAATTCCACAGGAACACGACGGTCAAAACGTCCGGGACGAGTTAAGGCAGAGTCAAGGGTTTCCGGACGGTTGGTAGCTGCGAGAATGATTACACCGGTATTCCCTTCAAAGCCGTCCATTTCGGTGAGCAGCTGATTAAGAGTCTGCTCTCGTTCGTCGTTACCGCCGATTCGTCCGTCACGTTTTTGACCAATAGCGTCGATTTCGTCGATGAATACAATACAGGGGGATTTT
>CAZUPI010000047.1:0-7266 GCA_964621755.1 uncultured Ruminococcus sp.
ATGATGGTGGTCTCCTTCTTTATTATTTTTAATTATTTTTAAAATTATCAGAGTTCAATGATTATGCTATGTTCTATTTTTGAGCGTCCATTTACTGTTTTTATTATAACATATTTATTATAACATATTTCAGGCAGTAAATAAAGTATATTGCTGAACAAAAATAAAAAAACAGCGGCGCGGACTTTTCCCGCTCTGCCGCTGCTTTCACTCAATTTTTTAATTCTTATTCTCACGTCTTTCTGCTATCATCTGTCGAAGCTCGTCGAGCGCGTCGGAAAGTCCGCCAACCTTATCAATCAACCCAATTTTGACAGCTTCCTTTCCATCAATGATAGAGCCAACGTCAGTGGCTATCTGGTCGGTGCGCATCAAAAGGGCGCGGAAATCATCCTCTGTCACGTGGGAATGGGCACGCACAAAGTCGATGATGCGGCTTTGCATCCGCTCGAAATAATAGTATGTCTGCGGTACTCCAACAACAGTGCCGCTGATTCTCACAGGGTGGATAGTCATGGTAGCGGACGGAACTATGAAGGATTTGCAGGCAGAAACGGCAAGCGGTACCCCAATAGAATGACCACCGCCAAGGACGAGAGAGACGGTAGGCTTGGACATGCTTGCCACCATTTCTGCGATTGCGAGTCCAGCCTCGACGTCGCCGCCCATGGTATTGAGAACCATTAACATTCCATCGATTTCCCCGCTTTCTTCAATAGAGACAAGAAGCGGGATGATATGCTCGTATTTTGTCGCTTTCTGCCCGTCTCCGAGGAGATAATGCCCTTCGATTTGTCCAATGATGGTGAGGCAGTGAATGGTTTCATTCCCCGAACGGGATATGACGCTTCCGCTTTTCATGATGTACTCAAGCCGGTCTTCATTGGAGGATTTTTCGCGGGTTGTATCGTCCGCCTCGCATTCTGCTGTAGTTTTATCTGCTTCGTAATTTGTCATGATGCTCTCCGTTTTTTTGTTTGCTTATCCTGCTGTAGTTTTTCCTTTTATCCCCTGTTTTATGCATCAATCTGCAAATCCCTATTATTTAATTTATTTTATAAACTTTATACATGTATATTCATCCAAATATTTTGCTTTCTCTAAAAGGTTCGCTGTGATTTTTTCAAATTTTTTTGTGTTAATGGGAATAATAAAGCCGATTTTTGCGTATTTTCCGTAGATTTTTTACTAATAAAGTGAAATATGCCAAATTTTCCACGAAAAAAAATTCAGATTCAGTGAATATTTTTTATCTAGGGGGCTTGCAATTCTACATGAGGGGTGGTATAATATGCAGTACATTATAAATACTTTTTCTTTCAAGGAGAATTTATCATGAAAAAAATTATAGCGCTCGCACTGACAGCCATCATGACGATGCTTGCATGTGCATCCTGCGGCAGCGGAAGCAGCGAGACTCTTATTATGGCAACAAACGCTGAATTTCCTCCGTACGAATATTTCGAAAACGATGAAATAGTCGGTATAGACGCCGAAATCGCGCAGAAGATTGCAGATAAGCTCGGCGTAGAACTTACTATCGAACACGTTGATTTTGACTCCCTCATCCCCGGTGTTCAGACCGGCAAATTCGACTTCAGCATGGCCGGTCTTACCGTGACCGAGGAACGTATGGAACAGGTAAGCTTCAGTACTCCTTACGCAACCGGCGTACAGGTTATCATTGTTACCGAAGACTCTTCGATCACTTCTGTTGACGACCTCTTTGCGGAAGGCGCCAACCACACAATTGGCGTACAGCTCTCCACGACAGGTGACTTGTACTGCACATGGGATATCGAGGACGAAGGTCTTGGAACAGTAGAACGCTACAACAAGGGTGCTGATGCGGTTATGGCTCTCACCTCCGGCAAAGTTGACTGCGTTGTCATCGACAACGAACCGGCTAAGGTATTCGTTCAGAATAACGAAGGCCTGAAGATTCTCGAAACAGAATATATTACAGAAGACTACGCAATCGCAGTTGCTAAGGACAACACAGAGCTTATGGATAAAATCGAAACAGCTCTTACTGAGCTTATCGCAGACGGTACAGTTCAGTCTATTATTGACAAGTACATTCCCGCTGAATAAGCACCCGGCACAGCATTTGCAGCAAACGGGGACATCACATGTTGTCTCCGTTTTTATTAACAAAGGAGTTCTTACATTGTTTGAATGGCTTGATAATACTTTTGAAAAGCTCGTTTCCGAGTTTGTTACGGCGTTCATTGTAGATAATCGCTGGAAATATATTATATCCGGTATCGGCAATACCCTGCTTCTGACCTTTTTATCTTTGATACTGGGTGTAATCATCGGTATCATCATCGCGGCGGTCCGCTCGACCTATGACAAGCAGTTCGTCGATATGCGCTCAGGAGTCGGTCGCACCTTATTGAAAATCGGAAACGGTATCTGTAAAGTTTACTTGACCATCTTCCGCGGTACGCCGGTTATGGTTCAGATTCTTATCATCTTCTTTATCATTATGGCGAGCTCGCGGAACAAAATGCTCTGCGGCGTTGTCGCTTTCGGTCTGAACTCCGCAGCTTACGTTGCGGAAATTATCCGAAGCGGTATCATCAGCATTGACCCCGGTCAGATGGAAGCGGGACGTTCGCTTGGTTTAAACTACATACAGACAATGCGATATATCATCCTCCCGCAAGCGTTCAAAAACATCCTTCCGACACTTGCAAATGAGTTTATTTCCCTGCTCAAGGAGACCGCAGTTGCCGGCTACGTCGGTGTAACAGACCTGACCCGCGGCGCAAACATCATCCGCGGCATTACCTATCAAAGCTTCTGGCCTCTTTTCGCAATTGCTATTATATATCTTGCGATGGTCATGTTCTTCACGTGGCTTGTCGGAAAACTTGAAAGGAGACTGAAAAACAGTGAACGATAAAAGCAAAAATGATGTTCTGATAAGCGTGCGCGACCTGAAAAAGTACTACAACGGCGATAAAATCAAAGCACTCGATGGCGTTTCCAACGACATCAGACGCGGCGAAGTCGTAGTCATTATCGGTCCGTCAGGCTCCGGTAAATCGACTTTTCTGCGTTCTCTCAACCTGCTTGAGATTCCGACATCCGGCACGATTACTTTTGAAGGCCAAGTCATCACTGACAAAAAGACAAACATCAATCTCAATCGTCAGAAGATGGGCATGGTGTTCCAGCACTTCAATCTGTTTCCGCACATGACGGTCATGAAAAACATGACCCTCGCACCGATGAAACTTTTGAAAAAGAGCCAAGAAGATGCAGAAGCGCGGGCAAATGAGCTATTGAAGCGTGTCGGCCTTCTCGACCGTGCGCAGTCCTACCCTTCCCAGCTTTCCGGAGGTCAAAAGCAGCGTATCGCGATAGTGCGTGCTATGGCGATGGACCCGGACGTCATTCTGTTTGACGAGCCAACATCCGCTCTGGACCCCGAAATGGTCGGCGAAGTGCTGGATTTGATGAAGGCACTTGCCGAGGATGGTATGACAATGGTAATCGTCACACACGAAATGGGATTTGCGCGTGAGGTCGCCGACCGTGTAATTTTTATCGACGGCGGAAAAATCTTAGAAGAAGCACCACCTGCTGAATTCTTCGGCAATCCCAAAAACCCGAGATTGAAGGATTTTCTGTCAAAGGTATTGTGAAAAATTTTATGTTAAAAATACATAAGGGGGATTTTTTTTAAAATCCCCCTTATGTATTTCTATATTCCAACAATCTTACAATATTTTATACCCGCAGGAATGATAGAATTCCGCTGTGATTCCGGTGAGTTTTTTAATATTCTCCGCAAGAACGCGGCAAACCGGGGCTTCCGTATGGTAGTGTCCGGCTTCGATGGTGACAAGTCCCTCTTCTGCGGCATCGGCAGCGATGTTGTATCCCGCGTCTCCTGTGATGTACGCATCGCAGCCATGCGAAAGAGCAGAAAATACAAAATCCTTGCCGTCGCCGCCGCACAATGCAATACGGGTGATTGTTTTCGAAAGGTCTCCGCTTACGCGGATGGCGTCGCAGCCAAGTCTGGATTTCACAAGAGCGGCGAGGTCAGCAGCGGTCATCCCGGGAATTTCCACAATTCTGGCGAGGGTCGGAGTTTCGTCATCGCCAAATTTCTCGGATGCGGTAAAACCGAGAACACGGCACAGCTCGTCATTCACGCCTCCGTCTGCAGCGTCAAGTCTGGTATGAAGGGATAGAATTGAAATTCCATGAGTGAGTGACTCGATTATACGGCGTCCCGTAAAGGTTGCAGTGGTGACGCTTTTTGCAGGCTTAAAAATCATCGGATGGTGAACGACGATGGTATCATACCCATGCTCAGCTGCGTATTTTATCACCGGATAGGAAGCATCAAGTGCGACCACAACGCGGCGCACCTCCGCATACATATCAGATGAGGACATGACGCCATCGTTATCCCATGGTGCGGATAAAGTTTTAGGATAGAGCTTTGTGAGCTCTTCGTGAAGAGTATATACGTTCATTTTATTCTCCCATTTTGGCTATTGCGGATTCGACCGCCATAAGGATTCCTTCCTCAGCAGCAGTGTCAAGTCCGCCTTTTTTCATTCCTAATATCTGTTTTTTCAGACGACGTACTGCAGTATCCGCGTATTGATTGAACAGGGGGCTGCGTTTCTCAATATGATACCTGCCGAGAATCTGCTCGGCGGGGGTATATTCTCTGGTCACACCGTCGTATGCGGCGTGGATGCAGGTATAGATTTTACCGGCAGCTTCGCATAAGCGTTCCGTCATGATGCAAAATCCGGCCTCACCCAGGTATTTCCGCAGTTCCGGCGCACAGGTCATGGGCTGAAGAATTAGGTTCACTCCCGCTGTTCGAGTGTAGTCCGAACTGTCAACAATTCGCGCGATGAGTTCTCCGCCCATTCCGCAAATAATAATATCGTTTACACCGTCCTCTTCGGGATGTACGCCGTCAAGACCATCGGCCAGCACAAACCGGATTTTATCCGTCACGCCATACTTAGCAGCACTTTGCTTAGCCCGGTTCAGCGGCCCGATGTTAATATCTGATGCCACAGCAAATTTGGCAATGCCCTGTTGTATCAGATACACGGGTATATAGGCGTGGTCCGTCCCAATGTCACAGACGACGGAGCCGTCGCGGACAAAAGAAGCAGCGCACAAGAGGCGCCCATCAAGCGTACATAAGTTATCATACAAATTTTCGTTTGCCATAGTCTCAATTAAAAAGACGGATATGAACTCCGCCTTTTCGCTCTATTATTTGTTGTTTGCTTCAAGATATTCGTTCAGCTTTTCGATAAGCTCATCAGCATCAACACCATGAACCTCGCACGCTTCCTCGATGGATTCCATTCTGGATACCGGACAATCGATACAGTGCATCCCGCATTCCAGAAAAATGTCTGCGGTGCCTTCATTAAAATCAACAACATCACCGATAATAGATTCTTTTGTAATTTTCATTTTCGTTCTCCTTTATTTTTATATTTTAATTTGTTGGCAAGGATTTATTTAATTTACCTTTTGGATTTCCACAGGATCCGGATAAACTACTTTCTGGATGTCAGCTCCAAGTGCGCGGAGCTTGCCACATATGTCATCATACCCGCGTTCAATGAGATTTATTTCGGAAATTTCTGTTCTCCCCTTGCAGGTAAGCGCCGCTATCATAACCGCCACACCGCCACGCAAGTCTGTTGCAATAACGGGCGCGGGTGTAAGCGGAGTACCGCCCTCGATTACGACAATTCGCCCGTCCACTTTGATTTTGGCCCCCATTCTGCGAAGCTCCTCAATATAGCGGAAACGGTTCTCAAATATGCTCTCATTAATATAACTTACGCCATCCGCAAGACATAGGAGAGCGGACATCTGTGGGTGCATGTCGGTCGGAAATCCCGGATAAGGCAGGGTTTTTACGCTTGTTTTGCGAAGTTTTCCGGTCGCTGATACATGTACCGCATCGTCGAACTCCTCAATCACCGCGCCAGTCTCTTCAAGCTTCGCGGTAATAGACTCAAGATGTTTCGGAATAACGTTTGTGATACGTACAGAACCTCTCGTTGCCGCTGCTGCTACCATGAAAGAACCCGCTTCAATCATATCGGGAATGATGGCGTATGTGCAGCCATGAAGTTCTTTGACACCCTTGACTTTGATGACGTCGGAACCAGCGCCGCTGATTTTAGCGCCGCAAGTATTCAAAAAGTTCGCACAGTCTACCACATGGGGTTCACGTGCTGCGTTGTCAATGGTCGTAACGCCATCCGCGGTTGCAGCGGCTATCATAATATTTATCGTCGCACCAACGCTCGATACATCGAAGAAGATGTTCGTACCGACTGCGCCATGCTCGGACTCAATTTCGATATATCCGCCTTCGGTATTCACCGTTCCGCCGAGTGCTTCGAACCCTTTTATGTGTTGATCAATCGGACGTACGCCAAAGTTGCAGCCTCCCGGGAATCCGACCCGCGCGCGTCCGAATCTGCCGAATTCCGCGCCAAGAAGATAATACGAACCGCGTATCTTTCTCACAAGGTCATAGCGGGATTTTCCGGGCTCAACGTCTGTACAGTCAATTTCGTATGTCGTACGATCGAGCATTCTGATTTTCGCGCCGATGCCGCGCAGGATTTCAAAAGAATATGTTATGTCGCTGATAGCGGGAATGTTTTCAAGTACACATTTGCCGCGCACAAGAACGCAGGCATAAATGATAGGAAGAGCCGCATTTTTTGAACCGGAAATTTCTACTCTTCCGCACAGAGGGATTCCTCCGTTTACTATAATTTTTTCCATGAAATATACCGAGCCTTTCTAAAGCCGGAGCCGTGATAAATAAATGGGTTAGGGGTTGGCATACGCCTTTTTGTGCCATCCGTTGAAACATATGATAACAAGATTGTTGCGCATTATCATAATTTTTCCACTTTGGCTCTATATATTATAACAGTTTGCGCTCAATAATGAAAGAGTTTTTTGAAGGATTTTCATAAATTTAAAACATCTTAGCATTTTTCACCATATAAGGTATCTTTTGCTTCTATTTTTTAGTATATAATGTACCATCTATTGCATTATATATCAATTCTCCCCTTGTATCTGTCGATATTTGCCAGCAGGGGATTAAGCAAAAACTTTCCTCCTCATCGAAAAAGTACAGAGAATAGCATGATTGAATCGATTCTATGGTCACACTGTCGGTATCATCGGTCGTTCCCACAAGGTTCTTTTTCACATTAAACAGTATATTTA
>CAZUPI010000047.1:7276-19961 GCA_964621755.1 uncultured Ruminococcus sp.
CGTGAGTTGTGCGGAATACGATGTGCCGGGGGTAAAGAAGCACCACGTGCCATATGCGGCGGTGACCTTTCCCTGTTCTACTGTACATAACACAAGATTTCCGGTAATCTCCCCTTCGTCAATGGTGCGCGAGCACAGCACATAATCAATCCCCAAATACTCCCACACCCCGTCGATGACAGTTGAAATTTTGAGTCCTGTATCGTTGTTGAACGTACGGCTGCCGTTATTGAGGAAAGTTTTTACCGCGGACACAGATTCCTTAGCTTCGGACTCGCTTTTTTGCTCCGTATAGTATTGAAGTTCAAGGATGGTCGGCGAAAATTCATCCGCTCCCCTAGCGCGGTATTTGAAAGAAAAGCCGCTGCTGAATTCACAGCTATCCCCATTTTCGAGAATCAGAAGTTCGCCATCCGGAATAACGTAAGTGGCCTTGACCTTCGAATCGCTGAGAAGCTCAGCGATAGTATTATTATAACCATCTGACCCAAACACATATACTGTGCCGTGCTCACGTTTTGCCGAAATGATGCTGCGGTCAATATGGATATTGTCGCGTTCCAGAATTTCCACAAGGTCGGAAATGGACTCCTCTGGGATATAGTTAATGTCGCGCTTCAGGAGCACAAGAGTGGCCGCCACGATAATACAAGAGACCGCGAGAACCGCGGCGAGCACGGTAAAAATGCGGTTATTTTCCACTTTCGCTTTCCTCCTGCGTTGCCGTAATCTCCTCGTCTTTCTTCGACGCGTCGGATTCCAAGATTTCCGCAGACCATTCTGCCGTTACAGATTCCGACACGTAATCGCTTTTGTATACCATCCTTACGTTGCAGCTGTACTCCTTGAGGAGTGAGAGGAACCACCACTCACTATACGACTGATTGCGGTCGCCGAGAATACGTACAGCGATAGTATGAAGCAAAACATGGCTGATAACGCCATTTTCAAACGAAACGACAAACGCATCGCTCACATCCGATATCGGAATGTTGTCAATGACATAAGCAAAACGCAGTGTGACATTTCCGCCTTCGGATGAAGCGGATGCAAGAAGAATTTCGGCGTCTCCGCCTGTATAATATTTATTGATGCCGTCAATTCCATCGAACAGAGTCAAAGCAGCGTGGATATACTCCTCAAGTCCAACGGACTCGGTTCCCCCGATGATATCACTCACCTTGATACCGCTGTCAGCGGAAGCCTTGACATATTCAAACTCGGAATCGCGCAGATAAAGAATGCCTCCAGTATCGTAGTAACTACTGGAACCGTCGTCTTCGACATGCGTATTGAGAATCTTGTCAGGATTAAAGCCGAAAACACGGAGAAGCGCCTCCCTCTCATCGGAGCTGTTCTGCACAAGGGCCGCGGTATCCTTCGTCATAATGACGGTACGAGTAATAATTGTATCCAGATATACCGGTTCGGTATAAGAGACGTTAGAATAGTTTCCTTCATTAAATATAAAATGATACATGCTGGAGCCGTATGAACGTACGAACTTGTCGAGCTCACTGATGGTGATGACGTTTTTGCTGCTTGGTATAACGTATTTTCGGACGTCTCCCGAAGTATTCCTGACCGCGAGAATCGTTTCGTACGGCTCCGAAGAATACGGAATAATGAAAATTTCGCGAATCCCCATTTCAAAACGCGGTGATAACGTCTCGTTGCTGTCCAGATACATTCCTGCAAACAAACATATCAACCCGTCGGGAAGTTCGGTATGGTATTTGATGTAGACGGAGTTTTTTTCGGAAGTATAGTCATCCCATTTGTCGTCCGGCAGCGATACCGACTCCGCCAAGCCGGTATATATGGTGGAAAGAAGGACGCGATACAACTCAGATACAATGTTGTATGAGACTGAGATGCCGATACGTTCTCCGCCAGTAGTAACGCCGATAAATTCAGGGACAAGGTATTTTGCAGCGTTGATATCCGTTTTCCAAGCTTCATTTGTGATTTTCGCAAGGTCGAATGACACGGCGTCTGCACCGGAGTTGCTCCAACTGATGGTATAAATTGTGCAAATTGTAAGAACGATGAGCGCGACGAAAAGAACCGCCACTGCGGCCCGGATGATAATCCCGTTTGAGAGTTGGCGTTTTTGTTCTTTCATCCTTGTCTCCGCTCGTCCAATTTAAGTTTACATTCTACCGGAAGTTCTATCGTAACGGTAGTTCCCTTGCCGAGGCCACTGGTAATGACAATATGTCCACCGTGTGCTTCGACAATTTCCTTTGCAATGGCAAGACCAAGCCCCGTTCCACCTGCGTCCTGTGAGCGCGACTTCTCAACCCGATAGAAGCGCTCAAACAGATGGACAATATCCTCCTTCGGAATGCCGATGCCGTTGTCCGCAATTTCAATCTGGACCTTCTTTTTCTGTACATGCGTGAGCTTAATGTCGATGTTTCCGCCGTCTGGCGTGTACTTGATAGCGTTTGAGATGATGTTGATTACCACCTGCTCTATTCGCTGTTTATCGGCGGTAATGGCAGGAAGTCCCCGGTCACACCCAAAGGTGATACGGTGATTGTGCTCCTCAAGCTCGCCTCGCATCACCTCGCAGAGCCGTCTGACAGACTGTTTGAGATCAAAGGTCTCTACGTTCCATGTCGTACGTTTGTTGTCCAAACGAGACAGAACGAGCAGGTCTGAGACGATGCGTTCCATACGTTCACTTTCAGACAGAACGATACCAAGAAAGTGTTCACGGGTTTCGAGGTCCATTTCACGGTCGTTCAAGATGGTTTCCGTATAAGATTCGATGGAAGTAAGCGGAGTCCGCAGCTCGTGCGAAACGTTTGATACGAATTCTCGTCTGCTTTCGTCAAGCTCATAACGCCCGGTGACGTCATGGATGATAATAACACAGCCGGACGACTGCTTTTTGCCGGAAACGTAACGGATAACTGCGAAGCTGACGTCATACACCCGGGAGCCGCAGATGCGTTCACGAAAAATAAAACCGTCCTTGGTGTTTTCGACCTCTGCATCGGGAGAGGTGAGCTTGACGCTGTTTCCCTCTATGGTCAGTGGTATATCGAGGATTTCAAAACACTTTTCAATGGTCGGTTCGTCCTGCTTGATGGAGTCCCCGAACAGTTCAACCGCGCTGTTATTGATATGAAGGATATGCCCGTCGACGCTAAAGGCTATGACCGCGTCGCGCATACAGGAGAGAATGGTATCGAGCTTTTCACGCTCTCCATCCACTTCTTCAAGCGTGGCACGAAGCCGTTCCTTCATATAATTAAAGTTATCCGCAAGCACTCCAATTTCGTCCGACGAGCGAACTTCGATTTCATGCGAAAACTCACCGGATGCCACCAGCTGGGTATCGTAAGTAAGGCTTTGCAGCGGCGAAGAAATCGATTTTGCAAGGAAGAAGGATAGTAGTACCGCGATAAAAATACCGATAAACATAGCCTGCAAAACGATAGAAAAGAGGACTTGATTCAGCTGGCGCATTTCCTCTAAGGAATCTTTGATATAAACAATGCAGTCGGTCTCCCCAGTTCCCTCTCGTCTCATGCGTACTGCCCAATCGGCATAATTCATCCCGCCGACGCTGATGTTCCCGCTCGTGTTATTGTTAATAGCAGACAGAATGTTTGGCGTTATAGATAAGGAAGCGCCGAGCGTAGTGTCGGAGCCCGAGAGCATTTCCCCGTCCATGTTCAGGACGTAATAATTGCGGTATTTGTCAATTCCAAGGATACTGGCATACGAATTCAGAACCTTTTTCATGTTATCGGCGTACTGTGTAGTTTCGAAGGCCTGCTGCAGGTCCATCATCAGAAGCCCCTCGCTGTCGAAGCACTCACTCATCTGATCGGTGAAGTCGTCGATATAGAACGACGTAATACCGTTCATCAGTATCGCACCGACCGCACACATAACTGCAATGATAAAAATCAGCAGTATCAGCACGATTTTGAAATACAGGCTTTTATACATGTTTCTTTATCTGTTGCAGAGGTAGTATCCCACGCCGCGCTTGCTCATGATATACTCAGGCTTTGCAGGGTCTTTTTCAATTTTTTTCCGGATTCTGCTGACTGTCACATCTACAGTACGAATATCGCCGTAGTATTCCCCATATCCCCAGACTTTTTCGAGCAGTTCCTCTCTTGTGAACACTTTACCGACTTTCTCGGCGAGGAGCGCAATGAGGTCGTAATCCTTTTTGGAAAGTTCTATCGGCTCTCCGTTTCTGGTAACAGAGTAGTGTTCCTGGTCGATGACGAGCTCACCGACGGTGATTGCAGAGCCTTTCGGTTGTTTCTCGATTATGACCTCTCCAGACGAACGGCGGATATTGGCTCGTATGCGTGCAAATAGCTCACCGAACTTAAATGGCTTGGTGATATAGTCATCCGCACCGGTTTCAAGACCGAGAATTTTATCCTTTTCCTCTTCGCGCGCGGTCACAAAGATAATCGGAACCTGGCTTTTATAGCGAATTTTCTCGCATACCTCAAAACCAGTCATTTTGGGAAGCATGATATCGAGGAGAATAAGGTCATACGAGCCGGTGAGCGCCATGGTAAGTCCCGCTTCTCCGTCGTATGCGATTTCGCATTCGTACCCTTCCCTCTTTATATTATATGCCAGTATCGTCGCTATATTTTTTTCGTCTTCAACAACAAGTATCTTCTTTTTTGTTTCCATTTATATTCTCCTTTTACTGGTTGAAGAATCCGCGAGAAGCTTTTTGAAAGGTACAAAACTCCCATATCTGCCCGCGGCATTTTATTTACAAGGTCTAATTTCCTAAGTTTGAAGTGATATATTTTTCACGGTTGATTTCGTTCATTAAACTTATCATACGTTCGGATGCCCAGCAATCTTCAAGCATCAGAACGCAATACTCATTCTCACCGAGGTACTGCATCATATCTGCAAACATGACGTCAGAATCGGTGACATTAGTTACGATAAAGTCGGGTGTCACAGGGCAATAGGCTGAGGAGCGCAGAAGGTCGTCTGAATCGTAGCTTCCCGTTGACAGCGTAAGATGGGTTTTAAATCTGGTAATTTTGCCGAATTTTTCGTTCATTTCGTTCAATGCCTGAACCGCCTCCTCCCCCACATTCTCCGTAAGAATGCCGTAGACTCCATCTGCACATGCCTCAAGGAGGGACTCTGTTGTTGTATTTTCGTCAAGGAACAAGGTATAACCCATGTTATATTGCCGGAGCATGTCCAGCACGGAGAAGCTTGCATATTGAGAAGGCTCGCGACAGATGACAAAAATATGCTTCAGGTCGTTGTCTTCATCACTGTCAGATTCGGTAAATTCGTCATCCGTCTCCTCTTCCGGCAGATACGGACTTATGAGCTCAGTCGTTGTCAGCATACAATTTTCGTCATACAGGCGCATGGAGACATGACCATTTTCGTGTGTGATGAGCTCATACAAAATGTCGACCGTGTCTGCTACTTCAGCCGCTTCAACATAATAGATGCCGTTGTCACGGAAAATGTGAATATCTTCCACAATTTTTCCATTTATCGCGGCGGTTCTTTCCATAAATAATATAGACACATATCCGCCAGTCTTGGTATTGGCGATAAGGAGATTATTCCCGGTCGGGGTTGTCACACTGATGTTCTCAAACATTCCAAACAGCTCCGCCGGAACATAATAGATGTCGTCGCGCTCTATCAAAGGAGCGACGCCGTCTTTATACCATGCTTCATCGTTATGAAACAAGGTTGGAATTTCGTCATCCGCCGCTGCTGTGCCAGACAAGCCCAACGCCAAACATACTGCTATGAGAAGCGCGGCAAATTTGATTTTTTTCACGGAGTCACCCCTTTCTATAAAGGTTAGTTAGAATTTTGCAGGTGATACGCCACCGCAAGGTCAACTACCATGCCGTAACTCTTAGAGCCAGCGGTTCCCTGCAGGACAAGATAAGTATTGTTGACAGTATCGCTCACATCTGCGGCAACGTTATCACGGTATTTGTCAAAGAATGCACTATAGCATAAGAGATCGTAACGGACAATGGTATCAAGCCGACTCACTGCTTTGCTATAAAGGGAAGGCGACGCGCTGTAGAGCGGGGATGCGAGGTATTCATACATATTGAGATATCCGGAATACTGCATATATGGGTCGCTCGAATTGATGCACACGAGATACGCCATAAAATTCGCCTCATCTTCACGGGCAATACCGCGCTGATGTGCCATTTCATGAGCAGTAGTATAAACGTTGACAAAGTAAGGATAGTTGGTATTGAGGTTCGCTTCTCCGGTGAAAAAGGTATACATTCCGGAGATATGGGTATACGTCATATATTCGGATAACATAATCTGTTTTACCGGAACGTTCAGCTTTCTGATAAATCCGTACCGTTCGGAAAGGTCTGCATAGGATTCTAAGCAAAGCGCCACGGTATCGTTGTGCGAGTATGGGCGTATAGATCCCTTGCCTTCAACGTAAATGACGTCGGCGTTCAGTTCATTGAGCTTTTCAATGACGATGTTCATCGTTTGGTACAGCTCGTCTGCGGAAACCTCTCGGCGTTCTATCCCGAGCTTTTTGTCAAGCGTTGTAGTGCGGTATCCGGCACCGAAGGTAAAAATAAACAGAGAGCCGGCGAGAACAAACAAGGAGAGAATACCGGTGAGACAACGGATAAAATATCGGTTGCCGCGCATGGATTTGCGGACACTCACCGTCACCACACAAATGATTATCACCGGAGAACCCACGATAATAAATTCCGCAAAGGAAAACGGAAACACCGCCGTGATATGCGCGGATAGGAAGCGGAATATTGACGATACATAAGTATTAAAGAAATCAGCAAACGTGGAGGAAAAAATACATACGGTATATATCGCCGCGGCGAGAATGCCAAAGATAAAGATAACGATTGAAATTTTCGGTATATAGCGGTTCAATCTTCTGAAAAAACGGGTCATGTTGTTACCTTTCTATAGTTGAAAGTTGGAAAATTCAAGGGCTTCGATCAGGGCTTGCATATCCTCAGGCATCGGTGCGGTTACAGATACAAGCTCCCCCGTTGCAGGGTGTGGAAACGTGGTGCGCCAAGAGTGGAGCGCGTGGCGCACGATATGAGGAGATTCTGCGCCATAAAGGGTATCTCCCGTGACAGGGCACCCGATTCCAGCAAATTGGACGCGGATTTGATGAGTCCGTCCGGTGACAGGCTGCGCAAGCACAATAGAATGGTGTTCGTTTGCGGCAAGTACACGGTATTTCGTGACCGCCGGTTTCGCATCCGGCACATCGAAAGTCGTCTCCTCACGAGCTACAATACTGTCAGACTTTCGGTGCATGTAAGATTCAAGCGTTCCCTCCTCCATATCCGGAACACCGTCAAGTACAGCGATATAAGATTTATGAATATCTCCGTTCACCATGGAAAGATACATTTTGTAGGAAGCATCCTTTGTGTTGGCGGTGAGCATACAGCCGCTCGTATCGCGGTCAAGGCGGTTTACAGGACGAAAAACATATATCCGGTCAAGATAACGAAAAGCGAGCGCATTTGCAACGGTATCGAGCTGATGCCCAAGAGAGGGATGGGACGGCATATTGTACGGTTTGTTGACTGCGGTGACATATTCATCCTCGTAAATCACTTCGAGGGGCAACTCTATTGGAATGATATAGGGACTGACATCCTCTTTTTTGTCCTCAACTGCGAGGGAAAGGACATCGCCGTGCTTGAGTTCATACCGGACAGTCACCCACTCCCCGTTGACGTGAATCCCATCGGGGGAAAATTTCAATTTTTTAATAAGGTTGACAGAGTATCCGAGCTTCTTTTTGAGAACCTCACGAATAAGCATTCCTTCGTAGTTGTTATCTATTAGTATATCCATAATCGAGCTTAATCCTCAAGCTCACGCCAATAGCTGTAATAGGCAATAATGGTACGTTCCACATTATCGTGTTCCATATCAATAGCTGTGATAACAACACCTTCCAGGGAAAGAAGCTCCCATGCATATAAATATTCAATCTTTGTACGCATCAAAACATCCTGACTCGCGTACACAAGCAGCTCGTCATCTTTTTTTATGATAGAACCACTGTGCCCGATAACCTCCTCTATTCCTTCAATTCGCTCGGTCACACATTTCAAGTGACGTCCGTTTAAGTAGTTTGCAAGGTCATTTTTATATCGTTTGCTATTGATGTTTTTGCTTTTCGTCCAATGTTTAGATTTTTTAGGCATATTTACCTCATAAACTTGTTCACATTTTGTATTAACTGCTGAAATTCGAATATTTTGTAAAAAAGTATTGCAAAATTTGTGATTAAACGCTATTATTAAATGACCATGACGGGCTATAAAAATCCCGTAAGGTGTCCTATATGATTATAACACAAAAGCTTCCCCATGTGAATAAAAAAAAAGAAATTTTTACATTATTTACGTTACGGAGACGCCCCTTGCGCCCACCTCCCAGGGAAGTACGATTGTCCCAGACGGACAAAATTCAGAGGAAAGGCATGTGAATGTTATGCTTCCGCTTGACCATTTGACGGATGCCGCTGCCGCCGCGCTTGTCGACCATGGTTTGTCGCCGAGTGATATGACAATTGCGGTGCGGATGGATTTGGATTTTGAGGGTAACTTCGGTGAGGGTTGGCTCATATTCGACAAGAACACAAAGTTGATTCACCGTGTTCTTGCGGATGTCGATTCGATTCCGAAAAAGAACGCTAAACGACATGACCCGAATTTTGAAAATTTCGGGAAAACTCCTGATGCTAAATTTGCCAAATACTACGACAACTTTTCGCTTGAGTACTACTCTGACCTGACGGTAGATACGTGCATGTCATCAAACAGGCTACTAGTTTTGAAGCATGATACGCTGCGTCCAGAGGTTGATGAAAAGCTTGAAAAAGAAGAAAAAGATAAAATCTATTTGGAATGGAACAAAAACGCAATAACCGAAATCATGGCGTTCTGTACCAATTCCAAACGCCAGAGGCTCTTCGCCTTCTGTGAAATTGTTGACCGATGTCTGCGAGGCGACGAAGTCAAGGACGATGACCAGATATTCGAGCAATTCAACGCAAGATGTCCCAAGTGCGGCAGAGTCTACGAAAACCAATACCGCAGAGTCTGCACCCACTGCGTCAAAAAGGGCGCAATTATCAAACGTCTTCTCGACTTCCTGAAGCCATTTAAGTTTGAAGCTATTTTTGTAATCCTGTGTATGCTTGCCACATCGGGTATTTCCCTGCTCAGCCCGATTATCAACGGTCAGATTTTGTATGACAGGGTTATCGCCCAAAACGGTGAGTGGCATACCGTAACGAAGCTGTTTATCGTCCTCTCCGTCATCGTAGCGCTTGCGCTTGTCTCTCTCGGCATCAACATTCTGCAAAACCGACTGAACGCCAAGCTGTCGACACGTATGACCAACAATATGAAGCAGAACGTGTTCGACTCCATGCTGTCGTTGTCCCTGTCCTACTTCAATAAGTATTCCACCGGTCAGCTCATCAACCGCGTCAACTACGACGCTGAGCGTATCCGCAGCTTCTACATCGACGGTATTCCGAACTTCGTCATCAACGTACTGAACTTTATTGGTCTGACTTTCTTCCTGTTCTCATTGAACTGGAAAATGACTCTCCTCGTCTTTATCCCTGTTCCGCTTATTTTCGTGATTTTCCGTGTGATGCTGCCGAAGCTGTGGAGAATGTACTCCAAGCAGTATAGAAGCTCTTCTTCTCTGAACTCCATGCTCGGTGACTCGCTGAACGGTATCCGCGTAGTAAAAGCCTTTTCAAAAGAAGCAGAAGAAACACACCGCTTCTACCACTACTCCGAAAAGCTCTACCACGCAAACCTCAAAGTAAATATCACCACTTTGACAATATTCCCGATAGTCAGCCTGCTGATTGGTATGTCCTCCCAGGCAATCTGGGGTTACGGCGGTCTGCTCGTAATGGGTGAATCTATGTCATACGGTGAATTCACCACATATCTCGGATACATAGGCATGATTTTCGGTCCTCTTCAGTTCTTCTCGACCTTCACAAACATCCTCACCGATACCATTAACTCGGCTCAGCGTATGTTTGAAGTGCTCGACATGGTTCCAGAAGTGATGGATTCGAAGGACGCAAAGGAAATCCCTGAATTCAAGGGCGATATCGAATTCAAAAACGTATCGTTCCACTATAACCCGAACCGCCCGATACTCAAGGATGTAAACATCAAGATTCACGCCGGTGACAACATCGGTCTAGTGGGCCACACCGGAAGCGGTAAGAGTACAATCGCCAACTTGATTACTCGTATGTACGACCCGATTTCCGGACAGATTCTGATTGACGGCACCGACCTCAAGAATATCAAGACTTCGTCAATACGTCATAACATTGCCATTGTGTCCCAGGAAATCTTCCTGTTCCGCGGCACCATAGCGGACAATATCCGGTACGCGCGCCCCGACGCAACGATGGAAGAAGTCATCGCAGCAGCGAAAGCCGCAAATGCGCATGACTTTATCGTAAGACTTCCGGAAGGATATGAAACCGAAGTCGGTTCAGGAAGCCGTTCCCTCTCAGGTGGTGAACGTCAGCGTGTATCTATCGCACGCGCACTGCTGCTATCCCCTTCGATTCTGATTCTGGACGAAGCCACCGCAGCAATGGACACCGAAACAGAGCGTCTGATAGGAGACGCTCTGTCCAAACTGGTCAAAGGACGCACCTGTATCACAATTGCACACCGTCTCTCGACGCTCAAAGACTGCAATTACTTATTTGCGATTGAAAACGGTGAAATCGCTGAAGAAGGCTCGCCGGAAGAGCTCCTCGCAAAAGGCGGTGTTTACTACAAGCTCTACACCTTGCAGAGCGAAGCAATGAAGAAGGTTCTTGCAGGTATGTAATCCCACACAGGGTACAATCTGCACATATTCTAAATGGAGGATAGCATGGAATCCAATAAAAAATCTGCGGTTACAACCGATAAAAAAGAAGATATCAAAAAGGAAAACAAAAAAGAAGAAGTAAAAGCCGAAAATAAAAAAGAGGAAGAAAAGGAAACCGCTGACGAAGGAGAAGAAGTCAACGCGGATGAATTATTCAAGCACCGCGAATCAATTAATCTGACCAAAGAAAACGCATGGTTTTCCGCTTCTGTCGGCGGCCTCATCTCCCTGAAGATAATCAATGCAGAGGGAAAAGAGGAATTCTTCGAACACATCGTCCTGCGTCGTTCCTTCCCGGTATCTGCTCCCGATGAGTTCATCTCCGTGCGGGAGCCCGATACTCGTCAGAAGGGTCGTGGTTCCGAAATCGGCATGATACGCAACATCAACATCTTTGACAAAGATACGGTAGCCCTCCTCAATGCTGAGCTTGAACTTCGCTACTTCACCCCTATCATCAAAAAAATCACCTCGGCAAAGGAAAAATTCGGTTATAACTACTGGGATGCTGAAACCACTGCCGGCAACGTGTCATTCGTCCTGAATAACCCGTTCTCCAACATCCGTGTTCTCGAGGACGGCCGAATCTTCATCTCCGATATGGACGGCAACTGCTTCCTCATCCCGGACCCGTCCAAGCTCGACCGCCAAAGCTATAGATACATAGAAATCTATATCTAATCAGTACAAAGTTTTTTGCCCGGCTTTTTTCCAAAAAGCTGTGTTCCTTCTTCCGTAATTTTTAAGACAAACATAAAATGGTGAATAATTATGAAACTTATGTATGATTTGCCCGAAGCGGATAAAGCCGCATTTGAGGCGGTATCTTCGGGTGAAAAAACAATGTACGTTATTCCCTTCAATATTCTTGAGGATAAGTTTGTGAGCGGCTGGACCGCCGTTACAGACAAACGAATCTACTGCATTCTCGACGGTAAGGTTCTTTCGACCTTTGAGCTCGAACACTGCACCGTCTTTTCCACCGAAGTACTGTACGGCAACTGTGCGTTCTACGCAGTTATCGACGGCATCACCACCTTGATATGCCGTTTCCTCAGCGGACGAAATCTGCCGCGTTACTCGGTTCTGGTCCACGCCTGTGAAGACCTCGCGGAAAAATGCAGAGCGAAGGCTGACCCTGGCGCGCCCGTGACCAACAACGAGGCTGAGCGCTTCTGTCCTAAATGCGGCCGTCCTTTCATACGCGGCACGAAGCTCTGTCCGTTCTGCCGCAGCAAAAAGGATGTCTACATTAAACTGTGGGGCCTTACCAAAGGGCTTCGCTTGATGCTCTTCTTCCCGCTGTTTGTATCGGTCTTCTCCCTCATTATCCAGTTCGTCCTTCCCGCAATTCAGAAGGTGGCGGTCAACGACTACATTACGAATGAGTCCATCCGACCCGTCGACTCGCTTGCAGACAAGAACCTGCACGCATTCGTAGCGATTTTCATTGCCATCATATCAATCGACTTGGTTTCCCGTATTCTCAGCGTACTGCAAAGCAGAATGTCTGCGATTTCCGGTAACAAGTTTACGTTGATGATGCGTACATTCCTCTACGAAAAGATTTCCACCCTGTCAATTTCGTCCATTTCCCGTAAATCCACAGGCGACCTTATGGGCCGTATCACAGGAGATGTAAACGCAGTGCAAAGCTTTATGACTGGTCAGCTCCCAAGCATCTTCACACAGGGCGCGTCCTTCATCCTCGCACTTGTTTTCCTAC
>CAZUPI010000048.1:0-1689 GCA_964621755.1 uncultured Ruminococcus sp.
GTCAATACCTTCTTCCAACTTTTTTTGCCTTCTTTTCTGTAGAATCCGGCAACGCCCAAAACATTCGTCGTACGCCTCCACAGCGGGCCATCTTGCGCAGACGGCGCACAAGGGGGGCTCCAGAGCCCGCCCCTTGTGACTTTGCGCTCTACCTTCGTTGACCATAAAAAGCGGAGCGTCGTCTGCCGAACGTTCATATGTGCGAGAAAGTTGAATCGGACTAACCGCAGGAGTTAAAGAAAGAGCTGTATACTTGCCTCAACCTTCGTGATCACTGGGATATATGTCGAGTTCAAGGGGGATATAGCATTCGTTCTCCTGGTTCTTATATTTAATGTTTACAACATAATAACCCTCTTGCATCCCTTCGACTTCAATGTCAAAATCAGTGATCTGTTCATCTGTGCCATCAGCATAGCTTGCAAGTACTATGAAATCTTCAGCATTAAATTCATGATTTGTGTCGGTCACAGGAGCACCGTTATACACCGGTATGACGCCTAATAGTTCCGGACCGCCGCATGATACAAGTACCGCCGCCAGAATGACTGACACACATAATTTCTTTGCAATTTTTTTAATATTATCCTTAATATTATCCATTTTTACACCTTGTTTGGGTTTAGACTTTTTATACTCCTGAATAAGCTGCAAAGCCGCCGTCTACCGGAACAACAACGCCGTCTACAAATGCTGAGAATTTATCATCAGCAAGCCATAAAAGAACGCCGTCAAGGTCTGCAGGGACTCCGAAACGATTCATTGGAGTATGGGATATAATTTTATCCGAACGGGCAGTGAGAGAACCATCGGGATTGATAAGAAGCGTACGGTTCTGCTCCGTGAGGAAAAAGCCCGGGGCAATCGCATTCACACGAATTCCAACAGGCGCAAAATGTACTGCCAGCCATTGCGTAAAGTTGGATACCGCCGCCTTTGCTCCCGAATACGCGGGGATTCTTGTAAGAGGTCTGAACGCATTCATAGAGGATATATTGATAATCGTGCCGCCCTCTCGTGCCATAGCGCGCGCAAATACCTGCGTCGGAATGAGCGTGCCGAGGAAGTTGAGATTGAACACAAATGAAATTCCATCGGGGTCGAGGTCAAAGAACGTCTTTACACCCTCAATCGTACCGTTTTTGTCAAGCTCCGATACTTCTTCCGGCGTCAAATAATCACGGGTCGTGGAGCCTTTCGGATTATTTCCGCCCGCACCGTTGACAAGAATGTGAACATATCCATATTTCTCATCAATTTTCGCTTTCGCCGTCTCTACGGACGCCTTATCAAGAACGTTCATCTCGACAGCAATCGCATCGCCGCCGTTTTCACGAATGTCGACAGCCACCTTTTCGGCAGCCTCAAGCCGCAGGTCACAAACGGCAACACGAGCACCCGCCGCCGCCAATGTCTTCGAAAAACCGGAGCAAAGTACGCCGCCGCCCCCGGTCACAACTGCAGTTTTTCCTGCAAGGTCAAAATTAAGCGAAATATTATACATTACTATCCCTTTCTAAATATCATATATGTAAGTTATACTTTAAAGGATACCAAAATTTGTCGTCCCGCACCCAGACAAAACGTCGGCGCACACCCCAAACAAGCCTTTTTTTGGGAAAGGTTTGGAAGTTCTAAGCGGGGTTTGGGGCAGCGCCCCAATTAGCAGCGTTAGCAGCGCCCCAATTA
>CAZUPI010000048.1:1789-19200 GCA_964621755.1 uncultured Ruminococcus sp.
TTAGCAGCGCCCCAATTATATATTGTAATTATTCCTCCACCGGATACGCAATGGTGGTCATCAGAGCCATTTCGGGAGCGCTGGCGTCGAGACGGGAGTACTGGCAAACGATAGGCGTGTTGGATTCCACGAGAACCGCGTACGGAGTATCGCGGGGGATAGGCTCGCCGTTTTCGTTGCGGAGTCTGTCCATGCGGATGTGGTGGGTGCGCATTGCCGCGCAGTGCGACGAAAAGTCTGCGCGCGCATCACGGTCCTCAAAAAAGAGGGTGAGCTTGATGTCCGCGTCCACGTCGGAGGTGTTGATAACGCAAATCGCCTCGTGGGAAACGCTCGCGTTTTTGGAAACGGAATTTAGAAATGTGTCCGGAATCAGCCAGACCTTCTTGCCGTATGCTTTCATAATTGGTTCATCCTTTCAAATTTAAATTTAAATTTTTATTGCATCACTTTTTGGGGAAGCTTTCACGACGATGTGTCTCCACCGAATCGTGAAGCAGATGACGCGGCACACCCAGTCCACTATCATCGCGCTCCATACGCCTATCGCGCCCATTCCAAGAATGTACGACAGCACGACACGGAACAGAAACATCGACGTCACCGATACAATCATCACATACTTCGCATCCCCTATCGCCTTCATGCCGTTTGGCAGAACAAACGCCGGCGTCCACAGGAATATCGCAAAGCCGTTGTGAATGAATATCAGAATCCGCCCCAGCGCCGCCGCCTCGTCCGATACCGAGTAGCACTTCAAAATAAACGGCAGAATCGCGAACAACGCCACATTCAGAACCACAAACGTAATATAGCAATACTTCATAATCTTGCGCGCGTAGAACCGCACCGCGTCCATATCTCCCGCGCCCACGCACTGTCCTACGACCGTGACGATTGCAAGTCCGTATGCAAAGCCCGGCATCACGCCGAACGAGTCGATGTTGTTCGCCACCGCGTTCGCCGCAATCTGCACCGTACCATAGGAGGAAATAATGCCCAGCACCAAAATCCGCCCCAGCTGGAACGTGCCGCTGTCAAGCGAACCGGGCAGTCCGACGGAAAGAATGCTGCGCACAAGCGAGCCGTCGATTTTCTCCCGGAATATTTTCCGATAGTCAATATGAATCGGGAGACGCCGGTCCCCGATTTTTATCATCAAAAATATCATCGCGCAGACGCGCCCGACGTCCGTCGCCAGCGCCGCCCCGAATACGCCAAGCTTAAAAACATAAATGCACAGCGCATTCCCCACGATGTTCATAATATTGACCACAACGGACGAGTACATCGAAATTTTCGAATTTCCCATCGAGCGGAACAGAGCCGCCGCCGCATTGTACATCGCAATAAACGGAAATGAAATCACCGTAGTCAGCATGTAAGTCCGCGCGGCCGCCGTAACCTCCGGCTCAAGATCGCCGTAAAGGAGATGAATCAGGCGCGCGTCCGCTATGTAAACAACCCCCATAACGAGAAACGACGCGACAATGCAAATGAGCATCAGCGCGGACGCGCTTTTTCTTGCCCGCTCGGGCTCTCCCGCGCCGATATATCGGCTCGCAATCACCGCACCGCCCGTAGCCAGCGCGCCGAAAATGTTGATAAAAAGCATACACAGCATATCCACAAGAGATACGCCGGACACCGCCTGGTCGCCGAGCCCGGAAACCATCATGGTGTCGATAATTCCCATGAGGATGGAAAGAAGCTGTTCGATAATTAAAGGAATGATTAAAGCAAATAACACCTTTGGCGGGAACTGAATCTTAAATTGGCTCTCGTCAACCTTCAATGATTTACGCATAGTTTACCTGTGAAATTGAAATACAAGGGTATTATAGCAGATAGTACGGAAAATTGCAATGAAATTTTATAAACTCCGAAACTTGACAATCCCATGCCGCGCATGGTATAATATCCGCGCAGGCGGGACTGCCGCGTGCCATGTTGCCGAAAGGTATTGGTATGAGGAAAGTCCGGGCATCACAGGGCAGGATAACGGATAACGTCCGCCGAGGGGAACCTCCGGGAAAGTGCAACAGAAATAGACTACCCACGCATGTCCGCATGCCGCGGGTACAGGTGGAAAGGCGAGGTAAAAGCTCACCGGCATGACAGGCGACTGTGTGCAAATGTAAACCCTATCCGATGCAACACCGTATCTGCGGTGGCTGAAAAACGCCAGTACCGGCCCGGTATGACCGCAGAGGTGGCTATAAGGCGGGCGGCAACGTCCGTCGCAGATAGATGGCAGCCGCGTGAAAACGTACAGAACCCGGCTTACAAGCCTGCCGGAATGACCCTCCACGGGGTCATTTTTGTTTTCCGCACTCTATCAAAGGCATCAGAGGTCCCTTATCCCCCCGCGAGAAGAAGGATTTTCTCAACCGCCGCGTCAATCATGGCGGACAGGGACATATCCTGCACGCCGACGATGATATTTTCACACTTATTCATCGGGATGAGTACCCGCACCGCACTGCTTGACGATACCGCACACGCCGCACGCGGGGTAATTTCCCCTAGCAGAGCGTCTGCAATAATAATCCCAATCGGTCCTGTAATAATATCCGCGCGAGAAGACATAACGACAATCGCGTTCTCTCCCGTCGCCGCGCGGGACGCCCCGCCTTTCATCATATTTGCGGTCGCCATACTGTTGGTCCCGACTGCGGTCACTTCGACAAGGTCGGGGGATTTCAAAAGCTGCGACACCAATCCGCGTCCGATTTTCCCGCCCTGCCCGTCGATAACAAGCACTTTCTTCATGAAACTCTCTCTTAACAAATTTTGTCGATTTTTATCATTATACCGCGCGGGAGAGCAAAATTCAATAACAATGGGGATGTTTTGGCGGCTTTTTATTTTTTTACCCTCTGTCTGCCGAAAAATTTAAATAAATTTTTTTCAAATATCGGGAACTTTTTCCTTCGCCGTACCGTCTAACGAACGTGTCGCAACAGTGACAGCTGCGTGACGCGGCTGTAAAAGAACGGTTTTTGAAAAAATCATAAAGTTCATATTCCGTTAACAATTTCCGCCGCTGCATGTGATATACTGTATTTGTAAAAATAATTCTTTCAAGGAAGGAAGGAACATTTTATGAAGAAATTTCTCGCCCTTGCGCTCGCACTGCTCATGCTGATACCGCTCGCAGCAAACGTCGGCGCAGCAGGCCTCATCTCCACCTCAAGTTCCAGCCAGAACGAGGTAGTAACAGTAGATGAATTCGCAAAAATCCTCGACTACTGGAAGTGGCTGAACTCCGATGAGGATTATTACGACTACTATTATGACTACATTTACGGCGGTACGACGAAGAGCTGGTCCGACTACTGTGACGTATGCCATAAGGTGGCAAAATACTACATCGAAAAAGGTAACGTCTACTGCTCCTGCACAAACTGCGGCAAGACTTACGAAATCTATGTAAAAACCGAAACCGAAGACAATAAGAACAGCTCCTCAATCGTACACGGCAGAACGGACTGCGAAAGAAATGATGTGTCCTACTACTACCTCGACGGCGAACTTCTGTGGTTCTGCGAAAACTGCGGCAGATACGGCCTTGTCGACAAGTACAATTGGAACGAAAATTATGACTACAGCATTAAAGTAATCTGCTCCTACGGCGGTGATTATACCATCTCCGGCGGTATCCCCAACGCAGACTATGGCGAAGTCAAAACCATTAAGTTCACACCGGACAGCGGCTATGCCCTCTCCGAAGTTGTCGTAAACGGCAAGAGCTATGGATACTGCCCTGAGCTGACCCTCACCATCAAGGGCAACGTGACAATTCGCGCATATTTTGTAAAGGTCAACACACTCAAAACCTGCACCTTTACAGCAACCTCCACTGGCGGCGGCACAATCAGAGCGGTCAAGAACAGCCAGAAAGTGGACGCCAGCCGGTTCACCGCAAAGTACACTGACAGCGTAACCTACAAGTTCACGCCTGCAAGCAGCAATTACTACATCGCAGATGTAAAAATTGACGGCAAATCCGTTGGTCAATTGACCTCCTACACTTTCAACGGCATCACGAGCGACCACAAGATTGAAGTGACCTTCGCCTGGAATTGCCCGTACAACGACGTCAACGACAAATACTTGAACGCAGTTGAATATGTAACTGAAGCTGGTATCATGAGCTTCTTCAATAAATATGTATCCAAAAACGCGTTCTCCGGTACGACAAAAATCTCCGTCAAGACCTTTGCAGCGGCGCTGGCTGAAATGGCTGACGCAAATGATGTGCTCGACACCGTAGCAGAGAGAATCGAATGGGCCGAAAAGAATGGTATCATTGACGGAAACGCAGACCTGACCGTAACCTGCGACGTACAGGCTGCCTGCGACATCGTTGACGCATACCTCACTGTCCTCGAAAAGACCAACAAGATTGACTTCGAAGACTTCGACACAAGCAATACAGCAAAAGAGAACGCCATCTCCATAGGCATGGTAAGCTCCTCCACCTACAAAAAGAACCGTGACCTCAACCGTTACGACCTCGCTTCGGTTTGCTACCTCATCGCTAACCTCGACTATTGATTAAAGAGTTCTGCCCCGCACCTTAACGGATCCCAAGCCTCCGCATGATAAAAATCATACGGAGGCTTTTTCAGTCTGCATCTTTTTAAAATTCCAGAATTATTAAAATTAAATTGTGCACAAACAGTTGACATATTCTATAAAATGTTTTATAATGAGAGTATAAAATTTCATCGCCCAAAAAACTGTTTTTGTCTACTTTTATTCAGGAGGATTCAATCTACTTTTATTCAGGAGGATTCAATAATGAAAAAAAGAATTTTAACAGCGCTCCTCGCCTGTCTGATGATAGCGCCGATTCTTGCCGCCTGCTCGGAAAATCAAGCGTCCCCCTCTGATGAGACTACTCCATTATCTGCACAGTCCTCCGTTTTGGAAAACGAAACGGTTGCAGATTCTGAGGAAGAAGTCGAGCTTCAGCCCGATATTCCGTCTCTTTCCTTCAATGGGGAAACCTTTACTTTCCTCACCTCCGGTCCCAACGACACAAATGGTGCTGACTGGGTAACTTATGATATCTGGGTGGAGACTCTCACCGGCGATGTAATCAACGATTCCGTCTTCGAGCGGAACCTGTATCTTGAAGATACCTATGACATCAAGATTGCGGAATACCAGACCAACGGAACCACTTATGAAGAAATCAGGAAAGAAGTTCAGGCGTCTGTCGGCGCATTTGACGTAGCGGTTACACACATCGAAAACGGCGCCACACTTGCACAGAGCGGCAACCTTCTTAATCTGCACGCAATCCCGTACATAGACACTGAAAAGCCGTGGTGGGACCCCCGTGCAGCCGAAGACCTTGAAATTATGGGCAATCTGTATTTTGCAACCGGCGACATTACCGTCATCGACAACGACGCAACATGGGTGCTGATGTTCAACAAACAGATGCATGAAGATTTACAGCTGGAAAACCTGTACGACCTCGTCCGTGAGGACAAATGGACCTGGGATGTAATGTATGATATGATGTCGCAGGGTTCCGTCGACATGAACGGCGACGGTGAATTAAAGTGGAAAGACGACGTATTCGGCTTCCTGACCTCCGACGCTTCGTCATATGGTCTGATGTACGCATCCGGCGAAAAGCTTGTCACCCGCGACAGTGAAAAAAATCTCGTTCAGCTGGCTGATATCAACCGCCTCTCCGGCGTTGTAGAAGCGGCTGCTAAAATCATGGGCGACAAGAACATAACGTTCCTGACAGGATACGAGGGCTCCGGCTCCAACGACTTGCGTATCATTTTCGAGGAAGGCAGAGGCTTATTCTTCGGTGAAGTTATGCAGTGTATCATCCGAATGAGAGAAAGCGAAACGAACTTTGGTTTGATTCCGTGGCCAAAATACGACGAAACACAAAGCAGTTTTTATAACTGGATCCATACGTCGGCCGGCAAGGGTATCTGCATTCCGGTAACACAGACAAATTACGAAATGGTAGGCGCGATCGTGGAAGCCATGGCAGCAAAATCAATGTACACGTTAACACCGGCGTACTACGACGTTGCACTGACCTATAAGTACATGCGCGATGAAGAATCCGCTGAAATGCTCGACATCATCCTCAACAGCCGTATTTACGACATTGGCCAAATCTACAACTTTGGCAACATGTGCTCCAGCATCACCGCCACCATCACCAACGGAACCGGCGCTCTCGCAAGCACATGGGCACGTATGTCCAAAGTATTCAACAAAGCGATGGAAAAAGCGATGAAAAATTACACCGAATTGATCGAACAAGGAAACTAAAAAATAAAACCAACGGCGGGGACTGAAGTTCCCGCCGTTTAAAATACAATATCCCATAAATGAAAAAGGGGCTGCCATCGCTCCTTCCTTTCACAAAAGCGTATCCTGCCGCCGTGATTAATATCAAAAATCCCCTTGACTTCTATATACATTTTTGTTATTATTAATAATAGTTAAAACAAATCACTCCAAAGGAGAACCATACACATGAAAAAGGCTTTAATCTTTCAGGGCGGCTGGGACGGACATGAGCCGCAGCTTACATCAAAAAGATTCGCGGGTATGCTGGAGAAGCACGACTACGAAGTCGAAATCTTCGACACGCTCGAGTGTCTGCGCGACGCAGATAAGCTTATGGGGCTTGACCTCATCGTCGCCTGCTGGACAATGGATAACATCGACGGCGAACTGTCACGCAATGTCTGCCGCGCAGTTGGCTACGGTGTAGGACTTGCCGGATGCCACGGCGGTATGTGCGACGCGTTCCGCAACGACACCGAATGGCAGTTCATGACAGGCGGTCAGTGGGTCAGCCACCCGGGCGGAGACGGAACTGAGTATATGGTCAACATCAACCACGGCTCTTCCCCGATAACCGAAGGACTTGAGGATTTCCCGGTCAAGAGCGAGCACTATTACCTGCATGTGGACCCCGCGATTGAAGTTCTCGCCACAACACGCTTCCCGCTCGTAAATTACTACCACGCATCCAATAAAGTGGTCGATATGCCTGTCGCATGGACAAAATTCTGGGGCTGCGGACGAGTATTCTACACCTCCCTCGGCCATCACGACGACGTGTTCGAAAAAGCGCCCAACGCCGCCATCCTCATGGAACGCGGTATGCTCTGGGCAGGAGACGGCAAGGCATACGCCATCGAACATGGACTCTCCGGCGATAAGTACCAGAACAGCGCAAAAATGTATTAATCCATCACGAAAGGACTTTTGTTATGAGCAGAACTATCGGTGTTGCTATGATTGGGGTCGGTGCAATTTCTGGCATCTACCTTGAAAACATCACACACGTTTTCAAAGAAATCAAATTGGTGGGCGTGTGCGACCTTATCCGCGAACGTGCGGAGAACGCGCAGAAGAAATACAATGTTCCCAAGCTCTATGAGACGATGCACGACGCGTTCGCTGACCCGGAAGTCGAGCTGGTTCTCAACATCACCCGCCCATACGAGCACTTCGAAGTATCAAAGGCAGCTCTTCTTGCCGGGAAAAACGTATACTCCGAGAAGCCGCTGGGCGCAACCTTTGAGGAAGGCGTAGAGCTTGTAAAGCTGGCGAAAGAGCGCGGGCTTTATCTGGGTGGCGCACCGGATACCTTCATGGGCGCGGGCATCCAAACCGCACGGCGCGTGATTGACGAAGACAGAATCGGCACGCCCATTGGCGCAGTGGCAGCGATGACATGTCACGGACACGAGAGCTGGCATCCGGACCCGGAATTTTACTACAAGTTCGGCGGCGGTCCGATGCTTGACATGGGACCCTACTATATCACCGCACTCATCAATTTGATGGGCGGCGTATCGGAGGTTTCCGGCGTCGCAAAGAAGTCGTTCGATACGAGACTCATCACCAGCCAGCCTCACTACGGCGAAATTATCGACGTTGACGTCCCGACATACGTGACGGGCACGCTGATGTTCGATAACGGTGCGGTCGGAACGATATTCACAACCTTCGACATTTACGGCGGCGACGGCTGCCGAATCGACGTCTACGGAACGGAGGGAACGCTGTCGGTGCCCGACCCGAACGGATTCGGCGGAAGCGTACGCCTGCTTCATACGGACGGCCACTGGGAAGACGTCCCGACAACTGACTTCGACTATGACCAGAACAGCCGCGCGCTCGGTCTCGCAGACATGGCAAAATCCATCGCAGACGGCCGAAAGTCCCGCTGCGACTATGAACAAACCTTCCACGTTCTTGAAATCATGACCATGATACAGCGCTCCTCCGACGAGGGACGCCGCATCAAGCTCACCACCCACTACAATCGCGGCATTCCTATGGTTAAGCCTGAAGTCAAGGGAATTTTGGATTGAGTGGAAAACGCTAAAATCTTATTGAGGCAAAAGTCGCCCCCTTGGACCAAATAAAATCCATACCTATATATAAAAGTTTTTAGGGAGGACTGGGGTACTTTTGAAAAAGTACCCCTACGTTCCCCACTAATTCAAGGAAAGGATTCACAAACATATGCCCGCATATTATCAGAAAGAAATTGAAACTGCCTCGTATGAGCAGATTCGCGCCTGGCAGGATGAGCGTCTTGTCAAAACGGTACGGCGCGTTTGGAATAATAATGAATACTATCGGAATAAAATGAAGGAAAAAGGGCTCGAACCGGGTGATATCCGCTCGCGGGACGACTTGTGGAAGCTCCCGTTTCTGACGAAGGATGACCTGCGCGACGCATATCCGTTCGGGCTGATGTCCGCGCCCCTCTCCGACTGCATTCGGATACAGTCGACGAGCGGTACCACGGGAAAGCGCGTGATCGCGTTCTATACACAGCATGACATCGACCTCTGGGAGGACTGCTGCGCGCGTGCCGTAGTTGCCGCCGGCGGAACCAAGGATGATATTTGTCAAGTTTGCTACGGATACGGACTGTTCACAGGAGGTCCTGGCTTAAACGGCGGTTCGCAGAGAGCAGGCTGCCTGACGCTTCCTATGTCATCCGGCAATACAGAACGTCAGATCCAGTTTATGACCGACCTCGGCTCGACCATTCTCTGCTGCACACCGTCCTATGCCGCATATCTTGCAGAATCCATCGAGGAACGCGGAATTCGCGACAAAATCAAGCTGAAAGCTGGTATTTTCGGTGCGGAAGCATGGACAGAAGAAATGCGCCGCGACATTGAAGCGCGTCTCGGTCTCAAGGCGTACGACATTTACGGCCTGACCGAAATTTCCGGCCCCGGCGTATCGTTCGAATGCGAGGAGCAGACCGGTATGCACGTCAACGAGGACCATTTTATCGTCGAGACCATCGACCCGAATACCGGCAAAGTTCTCCCCGAAGGAGAGCGCGGCGAGCTTGTCTTCTCAAGCATCACAAAGGAAGCGTTCCCGCTTCTAAGATACCGCACAAAGGATATCGCAATTCTCAAGCGCGGCAAGTGTTCTTGCGGACGCACATTTGTAAAAATGTCCAAACCGATGGGACGCAGCGACGACATGCTCATCATCAAAGGGGTAAACGTATTCCCGTCCCAGATCGAAATGGTCCTCTTGCAGAAGGGTCTCACTTCGAACTACCAAATCATCGTTGACCGCGTAGGCACAACAGATTCCATTGAAGTCCGCGTTGAGGTAACTCCAGAGATCTTCTCCGATACCGTCAACTCCATCAGCCGTCTTGAGGCCGAAATCACAGACTCCCTCAAATCCGTTCTCGGCATCATGGCGAAGGTCTCCATTGTGGAACCCAAATCTATCGTTCGCAGCGAAGGCAAGGCTGTCCGCGTAATCGATAAACGTAAGCTGTATTGAGTGGAATATGAACGCGCGAAATGGAATATAAATGAAAACTGAACTGTAAATCTTGCAGCAAATTCCAAAGTATTTCATATAAAAGTTTTTGAAAAGGGGTTTTTCAAAAGAAACACCAACCAAAAGGAGGATATTATGTCTGTACGACAGCTGTCTATATTTGCGGAAAATAAGAACGGATCGCTTTATGAGATAACGAAAATCCTATCTGACGCGAAGATTGACATTCGCGCGTTCAGTGTAGCGGATACCGAAAATTTCGGGGTGCTTCGCCTTATTGTAAATGATTCACGCGCGGCGGCGTTTGCTCTGTCCGAAGGAGGAAAGGTTGTATCCGTAAACGAGGTGATTGGCGTTAAGATTGCCGATTCCACCGGCGGTTTGACGGACCTTTTGCGCATTATCACCAAGTATGACGTCAGTGTGGAATATCTGTATGCCTTTGTATCGCGTAAGGACAACAGCGCGAATGTAGTTCTGCGTGTGGACGACAACGAAGCGGTGGAAAAAATTCTGACCGCTGAAGGATGCACACTTCTTGAAGACAAAGATTTACAATAAGACAGACTGATGAAAAATTCAATTTACACGCACGGAACTTATCCCACGCCAAAATCCAATCAGGTCGGGCTGTTCTATTTTCTCTGGCTTGGCGAACACGGCAGGCATAAACCATACGACGTGTCAAAAATCACAGCGGAGCATCCCGACGCAGGGTATCGTCCCGATGCGGAATACTGGGGCGGAATAGGGACCTACCATCACTGGGGAGAGCCGTTCTACGGGTACTACTACTCCGACGACGAGTGGGTCGTCCGCCGTCACATGAAGCTCATCATGCAGGCGAACCTTGACTTCCTTTTTTTCGACGCCACAAACGCGCTGATATATGAGCACAACGCCAAGCTGGTAATGCGGGTACTTCAGGAGTACCACGACGACGGCTGGCGCGTTCCAAAGGTGATGTTCTACACAAATACGGCGTCCGGCAAAACGGCGGAGGCACTGTACAATGCCATATACAAGCCGCAGTTTTGCCCGGATACGTGGTATTACATCGACGGAAAGCCGGCGATTATCGCGTTTGCGGACGAGTGTTCAGCGGAAATGCGCAAATTTTTCACGATAAAACTCCCACAGTGGCCGAACGAGCCGGAAAAAGTCGGCGGCTGGCCGTGGATGGACTTCACCCGTCCCCAGCGGATTTTCAGAAACGCGGACGGTCAACCGGAGTGCATCAACGTCTCGATTGCACAGCATCCGCAGCTTCGGTTCGGCGACTCGGTCCTTTACGGGGAAGAGGGAAACCGCGGACGCGCGTACCACAACGGTGCGAACGACAAATCCCCGGACGCATACCTCTATGGCTACAACATGGCGGAGCAGTTCGAGCGGGCGATAGAAGCGAACGTTCCCTACACACTGGTGACCGGCTGGAACGAGTGGATAGCCGGGCGGTGGCAGGGCGTCCCCGAACGGCCGATTATGTTTGTGGACTGTGCGAATTTCGAGTACAGCCGCGATATCGAGATGATGCGCGGCGGCTATTTCGACCGCTACTACACCGCGCTGTGCCATTACGTAGCAAAGCTCAAAGGCTCGGACCGTGAAGCAGTCTGCAAACCGGGCGAGACCGTGCTTTTTCACGGCTTCACTGACGGCGCAATGCATCGGAGTCACGAAGGTTACGGCGCCGTTTACACGAACACAACAGGGCGCCATTCCCTCCGCGAGCTGACTGTAACAAACCACGCCGACGCCCTCGAATTCGCTCTGACAGCAGCGGAACCCATTGACCCAACCGACACCTCCGGCGCCTTCATGCAGATATACGTCAGAGTCGGCGACGCAGAATCCTGCACCCACATCATCAACGCCGACCCAGACTTCGCATCCGGTACCACGACCGTCATCGCGTCAGGCAAAACCGCGCAGATTCCTCTGAACTTCGCCGGCCGTACCCTGACCATGACCGTCCCCAAATCCATCCTTCCCCCAGCCACCCTCTACCTCAAAGCAGTCGACAGTAACGCCCCCATCACATCCCCCGAGGATTTCTACGACCATGGCGACTCTCTTCCCATGGGGCGCGCGGAATTTTGTGTGGAGATACTGTAATAGAGGGAATGGGATAAAAATTGTTCTAATCCATCACCAATAAAGGGGGTGAGGAATTCCTGCCAAACTACAGGAAATCCCTCACCCTGATTTTTTATTGATTGGAGCAATAGATTGAGCGTTTTTGCGGGGTTTTAGTGGTTTTTTTCAATAAGCCTCCCTATCGCCATCCTCCTCCTCGCTCACACAAATCCCACGTTTCTGCAGACGCTCGTAAACATTGTCACGGAGAAGGGTATAGAAAACGGAGAACAGCGGAATAAAGAGGACCATGCCGAGAATGCCGCAGACGCCGCCGCCGATGATGACTGCCGCGAAGGTCCAGATGGCGGGAAGTCCCACGGAGCCGCCGACGACGCGGGGGTAGATGAGGTGGTTGTCTACCTGCTGCACGACGATAAAGAGGACGACGAACAGGACGGCGCGGAGCGGGTCGTCCACAACCATGAGAAGCACGCCGAACGCACCGCCTAGGAACGCACCGATGTACGGAATGACTGCGGAAACTGTGATGAGGGAGCATGTCGCCGTCGCGTATGGAAAGCGAAAGATGCTCATGGTGATGAACATCAGCAGACCAAGGATAACTGCGTCCAAGCACTGTCCCGAGATAAAGTCCGAGAATGTGCGTACAGACATCCGGCCAACCTTGACCGCGCGGTCGACGAACGGCTTCTTAATATACGCGTACAGCAGCTTCCGCATCTGCACCGACAGCTTTCTCTTGTTCGCGAGAATGTATACCGCAAACACAATAATCGTCACCCCTGTGAACGTCCCGCTGATTATCGACGACGCGCCCGACACAACCGTACCAATAAGGTTCACCGCGCCGCTTGCAAACTGCGCAACAAGCGAATTGATGTCGATTTTCAGAATCCAATCCATAATCGGCTCGGTGTCAACGCCGTATTCCTCCAAGTAAGCGAGGTACTCCGGCATCTTCCCCTTTATCTTCGTGAACACCGTCCGAATGGATTCTACAAACTGCGGTATGATGGTGTTCATAATGATGAAAATCAGCAGCAGTGCAATGACGAATGTCATCACCAGTGCTGCAATTTCGGCCGGACGGCGTTTTTTGATGTGGAGAAATTTTTCACCAAACCACGTAAACAAGCGTTCGAGCGCACACATCGGGGTATTGAGAATGAGTGCTAGCAGTCCGCCCATAAGGAGAGGCATGAAGAGGTCATATATACTGACGAGCGCCAGCCCGATTTTGTCGATATGGTTGAGTGAGACGTAGAGGACCACGCCCACCGCAACGAGCTTGACCGCCAACACAAACACTGCGGAATTTTTTGCCGCAGTGTTATGCCCCGGCAGGTCGCCGCGCTCCGAATTGTTGTTTTTGTTGTCCATAATTTTCTCCGGTCAAGATACTTTGAAGTATTATGCTAATATTATACATGATTTCACATAGCCCGTCAATTGAAATATCATTAGAATTTGATTAAAATCGGCTTCCCATAATTCACATTTGCACGCTTTATTATAGGGTGCAAATATGCTATACTATACAAAATTTCATCAAAAACCAATGGAGAAAAAAATATGAAAAAACAAGTGCCGGACCTTCAATCAAACGACGAAAAAATTGCCGCGCGGTACATGTTCGCGTGCATTGCAGGGATTCTGTACATCGCGCCGTGCATGATGTGTCTCGCGTTCGGCGTGATGACTGAGGGCTTCTCCGCGAAATTTATCGCCGCCTTCATCACTGCCGCGCTCGCCCTCCCTGTCTCCCTCATGGGCTTGTCCTGCTACAAGCGGCACAAAGGACGGACTCTCCTCACGGCGTGCGTCTTCGTCCAAATTGCCGCCCACCTCGTCACAGCCTTTCTCATCACAACATGGTACCTTATCCTCGCTCCCGCCCTCGTTCTGTCTCTCATCCTGCTTGCATCGGTAAAGGCAGTATAGGAAAAATACCCCAATCCATATTCATCCAGCGGAGTACGCTATTATGATTAAATTTGTTTTGTCGGCTTCCGGCGAGCCTGTCTTTCACCTCACCGCCGGGGACGCGTCTTATGTAATCTCGGTCTTTCACGGATATGTGCTGCACCTCTACAGCGGTCCGGCAATTTCCGACGACGATGTAGAATACCTGCTCGTGCGCGTCGGGCATGATTCCGTTGTGCCGCGTCCGCACGACGTTTCCGATGGGTGGTTTTCTCTTGATATTGCCCCGCTCGAGTATCCCGCTTACGGCACGGGCGACTTCCGACCGTCCGCAATTATGCTCAAGGCGCCGACTTCCGACCAGTCATACCCTACCGGGGGCGCGCCGGCTGCCGCAGTACGTTATGAATCCTATGAAATCCTTGCCGGAAAGCCGACGCTCGACTCTTGTCCCGCGATACACGCCGGCCATGAGGAATGCGATACACTGGTTCTCCACTGCACAGACCCTGCCGCCGACATAAAATACGACCTCTACTATACCGTGATGCGGGACTACCCCGCGGTCTGCCGCCGGACAGTCGTGCGGAACACCTCAAAGAACGCGCACGCAGCCCTTCTTCGGGTCTACAGCGCCTCCCTTGATTTTGCCGCTATCGACCCGCAAGCAGAGTTGGTCCATCTCTGGGGCACATGGGGACGTGAGCGCCACATGGAGCGTACCCCGCTCCCACATGGAAGCCTGTCCGTATCGAGCAGGCGCGGCGCGTCAAGCCATCATCACAATCCTTTTGCCGCGCTCGTCACCTCGGAAACGACCGAGGAATACGGAATGGCAGTCGGCATGTCCCTCATTTATTGCGGCAATTTTGACATCACCTGCGACGTCGACCCGTTCGGTCTGACCCGTTTTATGGCGGGAATTTCCCCCGACGGGTTCGAGTGGCGCCTTGATCCGGGAGACGAATTTGTAACGCCTGAGGCGGTCATCGTCATCTCAGGCGAAGGACTTGGAAAAATGTCGCGCGTGTACCATAAGCTGTACCGCAAACACCTCTGCCGCGGCGAATGGGCGGAGCGAGAACGTCCGATTCTCGTCAACAACTGGGAAGCAACGTATTTCAACTTTGACGACGAAAAACTCTATGCCATCGCGAAAGACGCGGCGGACTGCGGCATTGAAATGCTGGTCATGGACGACGGCTGGTTCGGATCGCGCAACGACGACAAAAGCTCTCTCGGCGACTGGTATGTGAATGAGGACAAAATCCGCGGCGGGCTCGGCTCTCTCGTCGAGAAGATAAACGCGCTCGGACTGAAGTTCGGCGTCTGGTTCGAACCGGAGATGATTTCCCCGGTGAGCAAGCTGTACGAGACACACCCGGACTGGTGTCTCAAAATCAGCGGGCGCGACATGTCGATATCGCGCAGCCAGTACGTTCTGGACATGACCCGCGCAGACGTACGGGACTATCTGTTTGACACGATATCGAACGTTCTGGCGTCCGCGAACATCGCATACGTGAAGTGGGATTTCAACCGAAATCTGACCGAGGCGGGGAGCGCACTCCTTTCGCCGGAGCGGGGCGGCGAGATATTCCACCGCTACGTTCTGGGGCTGTATGACCTGCTTGAGAGAATCGCGACGGCATTCCCGCACATTCTGCTGGAGGGCTGTTCCAGCGGCGGCGGACGCTATGACCCCGCAATGTTATACTATTCGCCGCAGTTCTGGACCAGCGACGACACAGACGCCATGGAGCGATTGGACATCCAGCTCGGCACATCCCTCGTATATCCCGCCTCCTCCATGAGCTGCCACGTCTCGGCGTCGCCGAATCACCAGACGGGACGCATAACGTCGTTCACAACACGGGGGAACGTAGCGATGGCTGGCGCGTTTGGCTATGAACTGGACCTCACCAAGCTAACGGAAGAAGAAAAATCCCTCATCCGCAAACAAGTCGCAGATTACCACCGCTATCACCACATCATCTGCAACGGCGACCTGTACCGCCTGATCCTCCCGACCGACACTTACAACGGCAAAACAGGCAAATGCGCCTCATGGATGTACGTCTCCGAAGACCAATCCGAAGCCCTTTTCACCTTCGTTGTCATCCGCACCTCTGTCCACCCAGTCTATTTCGTAAAACTCCGCGGTCTCGACCCTGCCGCCGCTTATCTCGACCCTGCTGCAAACCGCCGCTACCATGGCGATACCCTTATGCACGCCGGTCTCAATCTCACCAAAAACTACCGCGACGGCGATTCTGTTGTGATACATTTGGTCAAATGCTGAGGAATACGTAAAACCTCTCAAACCTTTTAAACAGATTTAAAAGGTTTGAGGGGTTTGAGGGGTTTTGGGGGAGGACTTTTTTCAAAAAGTCCTCCCCCATTATATTATTTGCCCATTACTCCCACAGTCCCAAATCATACTTCACCCGCAGAATGCGGACAACGGATTCGTTGAGGCGGGCTTCGGAGATTTGACCTGACTCGATTGCGGTCCAGACGGCAGGGTACTGGATTTCCCAGTTGGTGCAGCAGACCATGTCGCATCCTGCGAGAATCGCCTCGAGTGCGGCGTTGCCCGTTGTACAGTAGTCTGTAATGCCCGACATAGCCAAGTCGTCTGTCATGATGATACCGTCGTAGCCAAGCTCGTCGCGCAGGAGAGAGACCGTTTTTTCCGATACGGAAGCCGGTTTTTCCGCATCAATCGCCGTTGTAATGATGTGCGATACGAGAACAGCCGCTACCCCTTCCTCAATTGCCGCCCGAAACGGGACAAAATCACACGCGCAAAGCTCGTCGAGCGTCCGGCTGTCGTATGCGATTCCGGTGTGCGTATCCGCTACGCTGCCATATCCCGGAAAATGCTTCGCCACCGACGCCATGCCGCCCTCCGTTGATGTGCGGATAACTGTGCGGACGTACTCCGCCGTCCCCTCCGCGTCAAGACCGACCGAGCGGTAATACATGAAGTCAGACCATGAAGTCGAAATGTCCGCTACCGGCGCCATGTTCATATTGAGTCCCAGCGACGTGAGAAGCGTCGCCTTTTCAGCCGCGTCTGCCGCTATTGCGTCAAGGCCGCCGTAAGCGTAAACATCCCGCGGTGATGCGAATTTCTCACTCCGGAACTGCGGATAGCGACTGATTCTCGTCACCGTTCCGCCCTCCTCGTCGACCGCGGTCAGCACGCCATACGCCGACTTCTCCTGCAAATCTGCCATTTTCGCGGATATCGTCTCGACCGTCTCATTCTCGAAATCGGCGGCAAACAGAATATACGCACCAAATGCGTAATCCTCAAGGGCCGCGACAGAAGTCTCGTTGTACGCCGCCATAAACATCTGACCGAGCTTCTCACGTACGGTCATTTTGGCAAGCTCCTCTGAGATTCTTCGCTCACGAACCTCCTCCGCAGTCTCGACGACTTGCTGCTGCACCGCCTCCGTTTCGGAAACCGAAGCCGCACGCATCCTCGTAACCGACGCCGTATCTCTTGTATCAGCCTCGGAAGCCCCGACTCCCTCTCC
>CAZUPI010000049.1:0-18879 GCA_964621755.1 uncultured Ruminococcus sp.
TTAGCATAGAAAAAAGCCCATATAACGTGGTTATACAGGCTTTTAAGAAGATTTACAACGATGGGGAAATATTGTATTCTTTTTTACTTGAAAAAGACAGCAGTCTTCTAAAACGTCTTCTCACCAGCGAGAGCAGAGAGGGCGTAGCGCAGGGCACGAATACCGACTTCACGGGTTCGGCTGTCCTCGGATTCGAGGGAGGGCTTCAGGATGCGGTACAGCTCACCTGTGATAGTGACATCCTTTTCCAGAGCGGCGGGGTCGATGTCGGGCAGGGTCGCATCCTCAAGTCGGAGCATGAATAGGCCGCTTGCGGAAGTTTTAAGGGATTCCGTATCTATGATGAGGGACGGTGGGATAACGCCTGTGAGTCTTAGAGAAAGAAGGGTATCTTCCCCAAGGTGATGGGAGGAAATATATCCGGAGATAGCTTCGCGAACGTCTGACTGCGTTTCAAGTCCGGTCAGCGCAAGCTCTCCCTTTTCATACCGCCTTTTGGAGAAGCGAACGCGTTTGATGGTTACAGAGGAAGCCGTCCCGCTTTTATCGATTTCTACAAAGCAAGCGCCTTTTGGACCGATTTCGTCAAATGCGCGGGCTTCCAAGCAGCCGCAGTAGCACCAGCGCCCGTCATGACCGGGAGATGGTGGATTGTGGATGTGTCCGAGAGCCGCGTAATCGGCGCCGAAGGCGTCGAGATGGGTGGGGGTCATCGGGCAGTCTTTGGATTTTATGCCGAGCATATCGCAGTGGCATACCAGCAGATTCAAACGGCTTTTGTCGGTGACGGTGAGGCCTTCCAGCGGGACATTGGTCATATTGGGTTCAGTGAATCCGAAACCGTAGACCGTTATGGGAGGATTCGCAGGGGAATCTGTGGGTAGGTCGAAGGAAGTAACGCGATTTTCCGTAAAGATGTGTACGTTTTCCGGAAAGATGTTTTTGGTCCAAACACTTTTCGGAGAAGCGCAGTCGTGATTTCCGGGAGAGATGAATATTGGTTTTTCGAATCGTTCGAACTCACGGTTTATCATAGTAAGGGTTTCGCGTGTAATATAGTCTCCGTCGAACATATCACCAGCGATGAGGATGAGGTCAGCGCCGTTTATTCGTGCGTAGGTCATCATGGAGGCAAAGGCAGCACGAAGCTCATTCCGTCTGACCTCAGCATGACGACTGTCAAGCCCGGAAAACGCGCTGTCGAGGTGAATATCTCCTGTATGTAAAATCTTTATCATAAATTGCTATAAAACTCCATTTTTATCATTTTATTTTATTATATCATATTTGTAATTATATTGCAAGAAAAGGAAATTCTGTTGCCATGACAACCATATTTACAGATTGTAAAATTTCATATTGAACTGGATAATATTTTGTGGTATAATCATAATATTAATAAAAATTAATGAGAACTCAAAATTTCTGTTAGAGCGGGCAATTTCGGAGAGTGATTATGCGCAGGATGCTTTCGGTGCTGTGCTGCACCATGCTTTTGATGACCTCGTGCATTTCTTTAAGGGACGCGCAAACTCCCGTCTGTGAGACGACCTTACGAGAGACTGACACCAATATAGAAACAGATGCGCCAAAGTTGGTTGAAACGGAAAAAATCGCGGAGAAAGAGGTAGACGAACCTCCTCTCGATTTTCCGCCAGTTGAGCCGGAACCCGAGGACCCCTATGCGGATGTGGATATTTCATTTCTTGGAATCGGAGACGTCCTCGTTCATCCGAATATCTATATGGATGCGGGTTATCGTGGGTACGAAGGGAAGGAATACGACTTTCTTCCCATGTTTTCTGATGTTGCGGGATATATCGCCGATGCGGACATTACGTTTGTGAATCAGGAAACGGTTATGGCGGGCGCAGCGTATGGCTATTCTGGCTATCCGTGCTTCAACGCGCCGCAGCAGCTTGGAATTGACCTGTGTACGCTCGGCTTCGATATCGTGAATATCGCAAACAACCATATGCTCGATATGGGGACAACCGGACTTGCAGACACGATGAGCTTCTGGAAATCCCAGCCTACGCTGATGGTCGGCGCGTATGACGATGAAGCGGATGCCGCAAATATCCGCATTCTTACGAGGGATAACATCAACATTGCGGTGTTATCCTATACCTACGGCACAAACGGAATTGTGAAAGACGCCTCCTCGCCGATTGTGATTCCGTATATTGACGACGCGCGCATCACATCTGACCTCGCGGCAGCACGGGAAGCGGCAGATTTTGTTCTGGTGTCGATGCACTGGGGTGTGGAGAACACATATACGCCATCAGAGGAACAAAGACGGTTGGCCAAACTGCTCGCAGACGGCGGCGCGGATGCGATAATCGGACATCATTCGCATTGCCTGCAGCCGATAGAGTGGATTGACACTGACCGGGGACGTACGATTTGTGTGTACTCGCTCGGAAACTTTGTTTCCGGTATGGCGGCGCCGATGAATCATGTCGGCGGCATGTTCACATTCCGGATAACCGGGGATGGTGCGGGCGGACTTTGCGTGACTGACCCCATACTCATCCCAACCGTTTTCTACTTTGGAATGGACTACTTCAATACGCACGTCTACTTGCTTGAGGATTATACCGATTCCATCGCTGCATCGCATGGCGTCGGAATTGACGGTTATACGCTCACCCCGGCGAAGGCAAGAGAAATTGTGACCGACGTGATTGACGGAGAGTTTCTGCGCCTGCAATAGGACATTCACCTTGAAAGGATTTCATTATCATATGGCAAAATATAGAAAAAACAGAATCAACGACGCAATGACGGTCTGCTGTGCGCAGATTGTGCGTGAGATAAAAGACCCGCGTGTGTCGGGCGTGATGATTACTATCATGAATTCCGATGTCTCCGCAGATCTCAAGTTCGCAAAAATTTATTATTCCGTTTACGGCGAGTGTGATGAAAAAGAGCTTGCAAAGGGACTGAAATCGGCTATACCCTTTGTCCGCTCCCAGCTTGCCCAGAAACTGAATCTTAGAATTACCCCGGAGCTGACCTTCGTACGTGACGAGGGCGTGCGCCATGCTGCGGAGATATCCCGGCTTCTCAAGTCCATTGCACATGAAGAAAAGGAGCAAGAGGAAGACGGTACGGAGGCGGACGACGATGAATGAAAGAATAAATCAGCAGCTCACAGAGGCAGAGGAATCGGAAGTTCTTCCGGTCGTGTATGAAACGATAAGTCTTTCGTACATCGCGGATGAAATCACGAAAACAAAGAACGCGCTTATTCTTTGCCATGTCAATCCGGATGGCGACGCAATTGGTTCCGCGTTCGCGCTGCGCCGGATAATCATGGCGTGCGGCGGCGAGGCACGTGTGGCGTGTCAGAGTGAACTGCCAAAAAGGCTTCGTTTCCTGGCATCAGACGGTATGGCAACCGACGCTGAGAACGCGGTAGACTTGACTATTGATGCAGAAAGTGAGGAAATCGACCATTTCGATAAAATTCTTGCAGTGGATGTGGCATCTCCGGGGCAGCTCGGCGACCTTGCGGTGCTGATTCCGAAAATGTCGTTTATGATAGATCATCACGGCACAGGAGAACCGTTTGCGCCGCATTATGTTGACCCGATGGCATCCGCCGCAGGTGAGATAATCTATAAACTTTACGATGAGTTGAAACGACGCGGGGTAATTGGAGCGATACCGGAAGCTGTGCGCCGTATTTATGCCGCGATTGTGTCCGATACGGGCAGCTTCAAATTTTCAAATACTACGCCGGAGACGCATATTATCGCATCGGAACTGGTGCGGGAGATAAATTCCGCAGACGACGGTGGAATGGACGCCGCGGATGTGTGCCGCTCCCTGTTTGGTCAGCGGACATTGAAGGAACTGACTGCACAGATGCTCGCAATACAAAATCTGCGGTTTTACGAAAACGGTCGCTTGGGCGCAGTTCTCTTTACCCAAGACACGCTTGCCGCCGCGGGACTTACCGAGGAAGAAATCGGAAATGTGGTCGACACACCGCGCGGGGTAGAGGGCGTATTGATTGGTATATCTCTTCGCCAGCTTGCCGCCGACCCGACGCAGTATAAGGTATCCTCACGTGCGAATACGGAGATTGACTGTGCAGCGGTTTGTGCGGCCTTCGGTGGAGGCGGACATGTCAGGGCGGCAGGATGCACGATAAGTGCGGAATCACCGGAAGAGGCTCTCGCAACGATGGCGAAAGCGTTTGGTGCGGCTATCCGTGAGGCGAAAGGCGAATCATGAGCAAACGAAAAGAGGACGCCATATCCGGGGTTATCATTATCAACAAACACGCCGGTGTGACGTCTCACCAGATTATTTCATCCCTGCGGATGCTGTACGATACCTCGCGTGTCGGACATACGGGAACCCTCGACCCAATGGCGACAGGGGTTCTTCCAGTCTTACTCGGCCGTGCCGCAAAAGCGTCGGACTATCTCATGATGCACGACAAGGAGTACGTCTGTGAAATGAAACTGGGCATCACCACCGATACGGAAGACGTTACGGGGAAGCTCCTCACACAGTCGGACGAGATACCGGATGAGGAGGCCGTTCTTGAGGCGTGTGCATCTTTTGTGGGGAAAATCGAGCAGATTCCGCCGATGTACTCTGCGATAAAAGTAGACGGGCGTAAACTCGTCGACATTGCGCGGGAGGGCAGGGAGGTCGAACGAAAACCTCGTAAGATTGAAATTTACGCAATCGACGCGCATAAAGTTTCGACCGATTTGTATTCAATGCGCGTGGCATGCTCGAAGGGAACATACATACGCACCCTTTGCAGCGATATCGGAAAAAAGCTCGGCTGCGGCGCGGCGATGGCTTCGCTTGTGCGTACAAAAACGGGAAAGTTTACTCTTGATGACGCGGTGACGATGGAGGAGCTTGACAACATGACCTTTGAGGAGCGTCTGACGCTCCCTAAACCGGTGGAAACGCTGTTTCTGGATTTGCCTGTCGTCAACGTATCGGACTTTTATGCCAAGCTGTTTCGCAATGGAACGGAGCTATATCAGAAAAAGCTGAAAATGTCGTTTCCGGATGGACAGCTTATCCGCATCCGAAATCGCGGTGAGTTCATCGCTCTTGGACGCGCGGCTGAAGGGGAAAACGGCGCGATGATAAAGTCGGAAAAGCTGTTTGTTCCGGGAAATCCCTCTATGGTGCGGCAAGACGGGGAGTGAAAAAGCGGAAAGCGGTAAAATAATTGTAAATAATTTCGATACTTTATCTATTCCGGCTAAACCTGTGTTATAATAAAAAAATAAGTAAATACAAATTTCAACTTTAAAGTAATAAAAAAGAACCCACCTCAAGAAAAAATGAAAGCAAAGGGAACTTTTGATAAACGCTATCTCCTGCGCGTGGGACTATATGTCTTGGCGGCAGTTCTGGCGTTTGGTATTATCGTATATGTGGCGTACCACCTCATCGGACGCTTTTCGCCGGGGCTTGAGTTAGTCGATGCCGTGCCCACAACAGTTTCAAAGACTGTGACAGTGGACGCATACATCATGCGCAGCGAAAAGGCGGTATATGCGTCGAACGTATCATCGGGAAGTGTGGCTCCGACTGTGCATGACGGTGCGCACGTGTCTCTTTACGGAAAGATTGCGGATGTATACTCCACCTCGTCGCCTGACACCGAGACGAGACTGAACGAGCTGGACGAGCAGATAGCGCTTCTCGAAAAAAACCAATCAGAGGACCGCTCCGTGCAGAGCACTGCCGGAATCGACGCGGATATCTACAGCGAAGTCTTTACCATCCGCTCGCATTGTGAAGACGGCGAGTATGCGGATGCGCTTACACTTCGTACCAAGCTTCTGGTCAGCATCAAAAAAAGGGCAATTCTGACCGGTGAAATCACCGACTACAGTTCACACATCGCGATGCTCGAACAGGAAAAAGCATCACTTCGCGCGGAACTCGGAGACTGCCTTGAATCCGTATATGCCGCGTCTGCCGGATATTATTTTTCCGGTTCTGACGGATATGAGAAAATCTTTTCCGCGGATAAAATCGACAGCATGACATTTGATGACTTCATGAAAATGACCGAGGCGGAGCCGGAAGCAGAAAACGGTCTTTGTGTCGGCACAATTGTGGATAATTATAAGTGGTACATCGCCTGCGTGATGAACAAATCAGATGCCGCGGGACTTGAGAATATGAACACCTGCAGCGTGATGTTTAGCTATAGCGGCGAACAGCTCTCCATGGAACTGTACCGCATTATCCCCGAGACCCCCGGCGAACGCGCTATCGTAGTGCTAAGCTGCGGCAAAATGCCGGTAAACTTCGACTACACTCGCATGCAGCCGGTAGAAATCGTCACAGCAGAGTATACAGGCTACGAAATTCCCGCATCCGCTGTGCGTGTCGTCGGCGGATTTGAAGGAGTGTACGTGAAGGATGAGGTCACCATCAAATTCCGCCGCATCTATATCGTCTACGAGAACGACGGGACGCTCATCTGTACCGGAAAGCCGGACAGCATGAAGTACGAAATGAACGACGACGGAACCTATAAGCTCGACGAGAACGGCATGAAAATCGAGATAACCGACCCGAATGACGAGGTATATCCGTGGATTGCGCAGAACGATATTGTAGTCGTCAGCGGCACGGAGCTGTATACCGGAAAAATCATCGGAAACTGACAAGAAGGGAAGATCATGACGGAAAGACAGACAGAGCTGCGCGACAACTATATGTGCGTGCTCGAAAAAATAGAAAAAGCAAAAGCTAGGCGGGGGACAGATACTCCAGTGACCCTCCTCGCCGCAAGTAAAACTGTGCCTGCTGAGGATATCACTTTTCTCGTGGAAGAATGCGGTCTGCGGCTGTGCGGAGAAAATCATGCGCAGGAGTTCACCGCGAAGTATGACGCCGTAACCACGGTTGGGGCACAGATGGATTTCATCGGTCACTTACAGACCAATAAGGTGAAATACGTCGCCGGACGGGCAGGTCTTATCCACTCTGTCGACTCCATAAAATTGGCGGAGGAAATCGACCGCCGCTGTCAAAAACTCGGCGTCCGACAGAGGATTCTTGTCGAGGTGAACATCGGTATGGAGGAATCCAAAACGGGAATTGAACCATCACATTTTCCGGAATTTATGGAAAAAATTGCATCTTTTTCAAATCTTGATGTGTGCGGAATGATGACAATGGCGCCAAAATGTACGGAAATCGAGAATTTTCGCAAATATTTCAGAGAATCTTACACAATATTTCTTGACTTTTTCGTAAAAAACTCGCATAATATAGGAGAGCCTATTTTGTCTATGGGCATGAGTGACAGCTACGAATGTGCCATCGAGGAAGGCTCCACAATGGTCCGTGTCGGAAGTGCAATTTTCGGCTCACGGAAGTATACCTGAGGGATACAGGAATGAATATTTTCTAAGAAGAGAATGCTTCCCCAAATCCTTAATTAAATTATGTTTATTATCCTGCCGTATGGCAGTATGGAGGTTTATATGGGACTTATGGATCGAATCAAAAAGGTAACAGGAACCAACGATGGTTACGACGACGCGTATGATGATGATTATTATCAGGGCTTTGATAACAGCTACGACGAAGGCGGCGTGGATGACGACATCCAGGTTGCCAACGGCATGGGAAATACGCAGCAGATAGGCGCACAGCAGCCCATGGGCGTGGGTATGGGTGCGGCTCCTGTGAACAACGGCGGAAACATCAGTCTTTCTGGTTCGAACATTCAGATGCAAGTCGTCCGTCCGAGAACTTTCGACAGCGACACAGCTTCTCAGATTGCCAATCATCTTCTTAATAAGTGCACCGTCGTTTTAAACCTTGAAAACACCAATAAAGAAACTTCAAGAAGACTCATTGATTTCCTTTCCGGCGTTGCATACTCCATTGGCGGTTCGCTCAAAAAAATCTCAGTGAGCGCCTATATTGTCACCCCTTCGAATGTGAATGTCGACGAAGCAAAAATCAAGCCATCTTCTAGACGTGTGGAGTCTCAGCCTGAACAGAAGGAATCCTCAAGCGACGATTTCTCCGACTTTAACTGATTGATACGTCTCCCGGTGCGGGAGAAGCGGCAGCTACATAATAATAGACAAATGTAAACTGAAGCAATACAGCGGTCAGGTTTTGTTTGTATACCTTAAATCATATTAAGCTTTAGAATCACTTGTTTTTCGAATCGGAGGAATCATATTGTATCAGGTTTTATACGTGCTTTCCGCCACGGTGAGATATCTTATCACTGCCATACAGCTATTAATGTTTGCGCGGGCAATCGTCAGCTGGCTGCCGGTGGATGAGGACAGTCCGGTTGTAACCTTTCTGTATGCGATAACCGAGCCGGTGATCATGCCGGTGCGCAGCGTAATCGAACGATTTGGGTGGTTTGAAGGAATACCGATTGATATGTCGTTTTTTATTACGTTTATCCTGTTATCGGTGCTTGAAATGATACTGTAAATCCTCCAAATGTCAAGAATACTCTACTATAAACAACAAATTATGACAAACAGTGAACGAAACACAGCAGCTTCACGCGCGGCGGATAAATACCGTGAATCTGAATATGCCGTCGTCGCGACCGATTTTATGACTCCTGCGGAAGTCGCGGAGGTTTATAGCAATTTCATCACCCGGAGCGGCAGCGGTATTGCCAGATGCTTTTTCTGGGGCGGATGCCGTGGGGCCGAGAGGTGTACCGCGGTTTTTTTGCCTGAATGGTATATGCCAGACGAGATGCCGCGTCATGCACTTCCGCTCGATACAGACAGGCGAGATGCCTTTGCAAAATTTCTTCTCGAGACCCCGGATGTGGCGGCAGAAATTCCGATTCGTGCGATAAAAATTCGTGGCAGTGGTTTTCGCGAGCTGACCCACCGGGACTTTATGGGAGGAATCCTCTCCCTTGGGATCGAGCGCAGCACAGTCGGGGATATCGTCGTCCTTTCGGAAGCGGAAGCACTGGTGTATGTTCTCGATAAAATTGCTCCGTATATTGTGTCAGAACTAAAGAAAATCGGCAGAGACGGCGTCCGCGCGGAAATTTGCGAAATATCCCCTACATATGAAATTCCCAGGCGGTACGAAACAATCGAAATTTCTGTGACATCCCCCAGACTGGATGGTGTGGTGCGAGCCCTCACCGGAAAATCGCGGGAAGCAGCAGCTGAGATGATACGCGCTGGGCTGGTAGAACTGAAATATCTGCCAACCGACAATATTTCCGCGGGAATAGAGGCTGGTGATATCATATCGGTTCGCGGATACGGAAAGTACATCGTCGGAGAACAGGACGGTCAAACCCGAAGCGGACGCTTGAAAATAAAATGTAAGAAATACATATAAAAAATAGTATTTGAATTTGTATTATCAAAAAGTTTTGAACTGTTAAATCCTTGTATACTGACTGTTCCAGAAATTTAGGCACTCAAAATAGCAGTAATTTTTGAAGCTTTGGCGCCAAAATGGTGCCCGAATTTTCTACGGTGATATAAAACGATACAAGCAGGTATAAGAATGCAATACTATGCAAGGGTGAAAGCACTTGTTGATTTCGCCCTCTTGGTACTATATAGGCAAGAACAGACGCACTTGTCAACAGCGGGCAAAGCCCGTTCATCTTGACTGTTGACGAGGGTGGCTGGCTCTGCTATCCACTGTAATAACGGGAGCAAAAGCGATAGAAAAATTCATATACGGGTGCTATAATATAGACATACAAATAGAGATTTGAGACAGAAGTATGAAATCGAAAGTTTTGAAAACTGCATTTTGCATTGAAACTATAATTATTATTGTATTTATAATTTGGTTTTCGTTTTCTATTAGAGTAGAAAATACGACAGAACTGTTGCGTGAAACCTCACCGAATGGTGATTATGTGATAGTCATAAACGAAAAAGGAGAGCCAGACTGGCCTTTTGGTGCAGACCATATTGAAGTAAGGCTATTTGAGAATACAGGTGGTGACGGATATCGTATATCCTTTGAGGCAGACGTTCATAGCGATGGGGGACATGCAGGTTATAAAGTAGAGTGGTTAGATGATAGTGTGCAAATTGTTTTAAGTGGAAAAGAGCAGCCAACAGCATATTATATCTTGCCATTTAAAACAATGAATGATGAATAAAACTAATGCCCGTTTACACAAGGGGTTGGGATATTCCCAACAAGCAAAAATCTTTCTTTCTGTCGCAGAGGGAAACGAGTGATTTTTTCGGAAAGGGTACCCTTTTCCTATGCTTGCTATGCTATGCTATGAAACTTTTTACAGAGAAATGGACGGGGAATGTTGCACAGTTAATGGGTATTTTGAAGAAAATAGTATTCAACATCTTGCACCATTAGTTTTAATGCCTGTAAAGCTTTTGATTGCAAAACTGATTGAACCTTTAATGCGTAACATAATGGTGTAAAACAAGGTAGTCCAAAACTGTCTTCGTGAGTATTATAATGTCGCTCTGCTCTTATGTATATTTCCTGATTTGTGGTGCTAAAATGGTGTCCAACTTTACAAGCCTACCTTATACGGAGATATAAAGCGATAAATAGAGATATGTCAAAAGCTTTAATTTTAGACTTTAGACGTTTTTAAGCATATTACGCAAACACATGCAAAGGCTTATAAGCTGTTTTCCGTCTATATAATCAATAAAAAATAGTATTGGAATTTGTATTATCAAAAAGTCTTGAACTATGAATAAACGACAAGATATAAATGATAAATTGGTTGAATGAATTGTTAATAAAGTGAAAACTGAATATGCCGACGATATTAGCCTTGTTTTATTATATGGTTCGTATATTAATGGAACAGCAAATAGTAAGTCAGATGTAGACTGTTATTATATACCGAAAACAGAACGGGGATATAATTTAGAGATAGGATTTATTATAGATGGCGTTGGATATGATTTATTTCCTATATCTTGGGAAAGAGTTGCAAGAATTGCTGATTTGCAAGAATGTTTGTTACCGTTGGTAGGAGATATTCAGGTGATTTATTGTGGAGATTCGTGCGATTTAAAACGATTTAAAGAGATACAGTCTAAGTTGCATAGCAATCTGGCTAATGACGAATACGTAAAAGATATAGCCCGCAAGAGATGCGAAGAGGCGAGTAGAATGTGTGAGCAGATGAAATTGAGCGGTAGCCTGCCAGAAGTTCGTAAAATAGCGGGACATGTAATTATGACACTTGCGGATGCCGTCGCTATATATAATCATGATTATTTTCATTTTGGACTAAAAAAACAGTATGAGAATTTAGAAAGTAATTTTCCGGATGTTCCTCAAAATATTGTGACCGGATATAAGCAAGTAGTTACCTCTTTGAATCAGAATGACGTAATAAATAGAACGGTTGATTTATTAAAGAAGGTATGTGATTATATGCAGATTACGGTAGAATCTCAAGTGGATATTATATCAAATGAAGTTGCAGTTGCTGAGGATATTAATGCGTCTTGGCTTGCAGGACTCTACGAAGAAATTAGTTCAACATTTAATAAGATATATGTATGTTGCGAAAATGGCAACTATATACTTGCCTTTCTTTCAGCAGTGTGTTTACAACGAGAATTGGACGATGCAAAAAAGGAGGGGAGTTCGTCATATGATTTATTAAGTTATTACGATTATAGAGAGCTAGGTAAACTTGCGGAAAGAACTCGAATGATTGAAACAGATTTTGTAGAACTGATTACGAACAATGGTGGTAATATAAAGTCATATGATAATTATGAGCAGTTTGTTCAGGCAGACTTATAAGGATGAATTATTAAGAATTAATCAGGTACAAATTTCAGGCTTCTGTTGAGCTTGAAAGCATGCATGAATTTGGCGGAGGATGCATGATGAAAATAATAGAATATTTTGCACAGAGAGTAGAGACTGTTGGCTTTCCAAAATCAAAGAAAGTGAATAGGCAGCTGGTCAGTATTTGTATGATTTGCTAAAAAAGCAAAAGTGCTTTTGTTGGTAGATGGAGAGAAATTGATTTCATTTTGTTCATTTGCCGAAAAAGATGACATTATTAATTTGGTGTCTGAAAAGCCTTTGATTGTAAGGCTTATTTAGCCTCTATTGCGTAACACAACAGTGTAAATAAAGAGTATTCTCAACTGCTTTTGTTCGTGTGGTACGCCGTCCTGTGCTTGTGTTTGTTGCCTTGTTTGTGGTACTAAAAAGGTACCCAACTATACAAACCAACTTATGCGGCGATATGAGAAGATACAAGCAGAAACGGGAAAACCATTGAAAATACAGGGTTTTTCCTCACTTCTATAAACACTTGTAGGAAGTTATAAGACGATTTCCGTCTATAAAATCAATAAAAAATTAAAATACACCATCAAGTCTAAAAGTTTTGGAGGGGTTCCAAAGGGGGACTTTTTTCAAAAAGTCCCCCTTTAACGTTCTCCTTCCCGTTCAAGGAGGAACACCATGCCGCATGATTTCAGAAATAAGTCATTCCAAAAGGTTCTGCGCGGTTACTCGCCGGATGAAGTAGAAGAATATATCGCATACTTTAATGAAGAGTACAGGAAGCTCGAACGCAAAAACACCGACAATGAGCGTAAACTCGCCCTTGCACTGAAAAAGCTCGAAGAATATCAGAGGGCCAATGAACCTGCATCCGATTCTGTAAGAGAAACGGAGGCAAGACTTTTGCGCGATGCGGAGAACAAGAGCGCCGCTCTCCTCGCCGCAGCGGAAAAAGAGGCGGGAGAAAGAGCCGCGCAAATCCTCGAGGAGGCGGAAGCCAAAGCGGAAGTCCATAAAAACGATGCTCAAAAGGTCTATGACACGGCAAACAGCATATATCAGGAAGTGGGTTCGTTCCGCGAAAGGCTATTTGAACTCTATAACACCCATCTCGACGCTATCGAGGGTATGACCGATGCCGCAAAAGCCTTTATGACCGAGGTCAACGAACAGTTCGGTGTCACCACTGATGCAGAGGGCGATGCTTCTGAGGAGACTGCGGAAGACGCAGCAGAGGAAGAATTCGAAGAGGATTACGAAGAAGATTACCCGGATGAAGAAGAACCGGACGAAACGCAAGAAGAAGTGTCAGAGGATGAAAAAGAGAGCAGCGGGGCGTTTATGGACAGTCTGTTCAGTCAAATGTCCGATGAAGATGCAGCGGGCGGAGAAGACTTGTACATAGATATCCCTGAGGAAAGCGAGAACGAAGACACCGAAGATGACCCGGAAGAGACGCCGGCAATCAGTATCAATTGGAAAAATCACAGCGCCGTCGACGTCGATGAGAGCATGGATTTCCGTCCAGCGGATGGATTTGAAGATTTCGACGACGAAGAAACCTCCAGCGAAGACGAATCTGACGAGGACTTTATCGAATCCGATGAGGAAAAAGCAGAAGAAAATGTCGACATAGACTCCCTGTTTGCCGAGGAGAAATTGAAACGCGACATGTCGCTGACCGATGAATTCAACATCATTTTTGCCGACTCGGAAAGCAATAAAAATGTTGAGGAAATTCGCCGTCAGCCGACAATCTCACCGGAATCACCGAAGAATTCCAAAAAGCATAAGAAATATTGAACCGCTTTCCTCTCCACCATGAATTTGTAAAATTTGAAGGAGTATTATGGTTTTTACAGTTGTATTGATGATACTGTGCGTTGCCGCCGACCAGTTTACCAAATACCTGGCAGTCGAGCGGCTCTCGCTTATCGATACCTACCCCGTTTTAGAAAATATACTGCATTTCACATATGTCGAAAACCGCGGTGCGGCATTCGGGATGCTTGCCAATCACAGGTGGATTTTTATGATTCTGTCGACTGTGGCCATTCTCGCGCTGCTTGCGTGGTTGTTTATTGAGCGCCCTAAAAGCTGGTGGTTCCGTGTGGCGATAGCCTTCATCATCGCGGGCGGCATTGGCAACATGATTGATCGCATAAGACTTGGGTACGTCGTTGACTTTATCGACTGCCGGTTTATCGATTTCTATGTATTTAATGTGGCGGACTCGTGCGTGTGCGTCGGGTGTGCGATGTTTATCATAGGCGTTCTCTATATGGAAATCAAGGAGAAGAAAAAGAAGGCGCAGTCTGCGGCGGGCGGTGACGAAAATGGAAGCGAAAAATCCTGAGCTTGAAAACGTCGAATTTCTGACCACAGTCCGGGACGGTGAACGGATTGACTCCTATCTTTCCGCCGAATGTGGGATTTCACGCTCGGCAGCACAGCGTTTGATTGGGGACGGAGCGGTCACGGTAAACGGAAAGGCATGTGCCAAAAACTACAAAACCAAATCAGGGGACGCGATAGAAATAATCTACCCTGAAACAGAGGAATGCGACGCAAAGCCAGAGAATATTCCGCTCGATATTGTATACGAGGATAACGACATTATCATAGTGAACAAGCCCTGCGGTATGGTCGTGCATCCGTCTCCGGGGCACCCCAATGGAACGTTAGTCAATGCCTTGATGTACCACTGTGGGGCATCGCTGTCGGGAATCGGCGGCGTCATGCGGCCGGGAATTGTCCATCGGATAGACCGCGATACGTCAGGTTTGATTTGCGCGGCGAAGAACGACGCGGCGCACCTGTCGCTGGCGGCACAGCTTGCCGACCATTCCATGCACCGCGAATATCAAATGATAGTCTGCGGCGGTTTGAAGGAGGAGTCGGGAACGATAGATGCACCAATCGGAAGGCATCCAGTTGACCGAAAGAAAATGGCGGTCGTGAAGGACGGACGGCGTGCCGTGACGCATTGGCGTGTCTTAGAGCGGTACAGCGGATTCACTTACGCAGAAGCAGTACTCGAAACAGGACGCACTCACCAGATACGTGTACACATGTCGTACATTGGTCACCCGCTCGCCGGAGATGAAGTATATGGCGGCGGTCGAACTCCCTTTGAGCGCCACAATGCACCTTTGCTCGATGGTCAAGCTCTTCACGCTGTTGCCCTGATACTCCGCCATCCGCGTACCAGCGAAAAAATGCGTTTTGAATCCCCTCTCCCAGCTGGATTTGTGGCGGTGCTTGAAAAGTTACGGAAAACTGAGAAGTGATATGGAAATTCACTGGCTAGGATGTTGTGTGAATTCATTTCTGATGAGAAAAGAAAGGTAAAGCATTCCTATTTTCTAGAAATACTTTACTTTTTTATTGGTGATGAATTTGAAATCTTTTTTTATATTGAAAAGTTTTAAGGGGGCATAGGGGGACTTTTTTAAAAATACTCCCTAACCTACCACTCCTTCTCACAATGTATTTTTTTATCAAACTTCCATAAAGACTATTGAATTTTAGAAACAGATATGCTAACATATTTCCAACCACAAAAACGAAAGTGAGGTTAGAAAGATGACGGAAAGAAAAACATGGAAGGTAGCATTGTCGGTTGGACCGGGCTGTATGAATGCCGAAAGCTTCGCTGCTCTTGCAAAAGCGGGAATCGGGCAAATCGAGCTTTCGTCCGGGGCGATTGCGCCGTTTTATGATGTGCTGGATTATCCGCACTGCGCTGGCGAAATTTCGAGGAAAGCACGGGAAAACGGAGTGGAGATTTCTTCGGTCCATCTGCCGTTCGGACCGTTTGCGCAGTTAGACCCTGCATCGCGCGACGCTGAAGTACGTAAGCTTATTGTCGAAAAGCAGACTGAGCTGATGAAGGCGGCGGCAGATGCCGGAGTCGGAATCGCGGTCATTCATCCGAGCGGGGAGCCGTATAAGGATGAGGAGAGAGCTGAGCTTCTTGAAATTGCATGCGGCACAATATCTATGCTTACGGATGCTGCTGTGTCTGCCGGAATCACGCTGGCGCTTGAGAACCTGCCGCGCACATGCCTGTGCAGAACCCGTGATGAAATGCTGTATTTCCTCGACCGCATCCCGAACTTGCGTGTGTGCTATGACATGAACCATTGCCTGCTCGAGAGCAATATTGACTATATCAAGGCGGTCGGCAGGAGAATCGTGACCTTGCATATTTCTGACTATGATTTCATTGACGAACGCCATCTTCTTCCGGGACGTGGGCTGAACAACTGGGAAGAAATCATAAATACTCTTGAAGAGGTGGATTACAAAGGACGTTTCCTCTATGAGCTTCGCAGCGGCGAGGCTACCTATGAGGAAGTTTACGCAAATTACAAAGGACTTATGGGTCTATGATTTTCTATAAAAATCATAAATCTGGAGGAGAATATGTTAAAATACCAACCTTGGCTCAGAATCGGATACGATGTACGCGTGGAATTTGAGCAGTGCCTCAAAGAAGGGCGCGACGTGGAACAATATCGTGGGATTGTGGATGCTATCTGCACGATGAACGACGATTTATGTCGTCAGAATGAAGAGTGGATTGCGAAAGTCGCTGAGGCGATGGCAAAATCGCCCATAAAGGCGGATTTCCCGCATGTCGAGCCGTCTGTGATTTCCGAAATATTGGCAGAATCTCCCTCAAATGTGAGCGCGCCTGTGCTGCCCGCCGTACCGGATGACGATACTATGCTCCGCAAGATCGTGGGAGCGTGGATTGGACGTATCGCCGGATGTCTGCTCGGAAAGCCGGTTGAAGGATGGAGACGCGAGAAACTTTATCCCGTTCTTCAGGCAACCGACAACTATCCGATGAAGAAGTACATTTGCCAGAAGGAATTTTCTGACGATCTGGTCCAGAAATACAACATTTACCGCAACGCCTGTTTTGCCGACAATGTAGCGAATGCCGCTCCTATCGACGACGATACAAATTATACTATGTTTGCGCTTAAGCTTATCGAGTGCTACGGAAAAAACTTTACGCCCGCCGATGTGATGGAGGGGTGGATGAAGTGGATTCCGATGTTTGCAACCTGTACGGCTGAAAGAGCCGCTTATCGAAACGGTGCGCTCGGTTTGCTGCCGCCTGAGACCGCGACCTACAAAAATCCGTATCGCGAGTGGATTGGCGCGCAGATTCGCGGCGATTTCTTCGGTTACATCAATCCCGGCAACCCTGCGGCTGCCGCTGGTATGGCTTTCCGCGATGCGTCCATTTCGCACATCAAAAACGGTATCTATGGCGAAATGTATATCGCCGCGATGATTGCGGCTGCCGCTGTATGCGACGACATCCGAACGGTTATCGAGACCGGACTTGCGTATGTTCCCGCACAATCCAGGCTGACCGCCGAAATTCGCTATATCATCGGTCTGTATGACGACGGCGTATCCGCTCTCGATATTATTGAGGCTATCCACAAGAAGTACAACGAGCACTCCGAAAACGACTGGTGCAGCACGATTGCCAACGCTATGATTGTTACAATGGCTCTTTTGTGCGGGGAGCGCGACTTTGGAAAATCCATTTGTCTTGCGGTTCAGTCTGCGTTTGATACGGACTGCAACGGCGCAACTGTTGGTTCTATCATCGGGATTATGCTCGGCGAGGATGGCATTGACCCGTATTGGTACACGCCCTTCAACAAGGCGCTTCGTACGTCGATTGACGAATATAACTATGTAACAGTGGACGATATCGCAAGAAAAACCCTTGAATTTATTAAAAAATAAAAATATGTATGAAATAAAAATTCTCTCTCCGGTCGGCGCCTTTTTTGGCGCCGTCGGGGAAGGTTGCCTTTCAAGTCTATGCCTTGTGCCGGAAAGCGCAAAATTCCACCTCTCGTCAGACCGCACCGATGGCTTAGACTGTCCAATCGGCGAAAGACTCGCGGCTGAGCTGTCCGAATATTTCTCGGGGACGCGCCGCGTCTTTACCATTCCGGTAAAGCCTGCGGGAAGCGATTTTCAGCTCGCCGTATGGGACGCGCTTCGCAGAATACCGTATGGCGAGGTCAGAACTTACGGCGAAATTGCAGCGGAAGTGGGCCACCCGAGAGCGGCACGCGCAGTCGGCGTGGCATGCAACCGCAATCCGATCATGCTTCTGATACCGTGCCACCGCGTCGTGTCTGCGTCAGGTATCGGCGGATTTGCGCACGGAAATGACAGAAAACGTGCTCTTCTCGCTCTTGAAGGTGTATACTACTAAATTCGCTCATTCATCTCATCAAGGGCCTTTTTGAAGCCTAGGAGGGTTTCTTCGGAGTATTGTTTTTCTGTATCAAGGACAAATTTGCGGAAGTTGTTCTCGTACAGCTTTATGTAGTTGTAATACTTGTCGGTTAAGCAGAGGCGGTATTCGCGGCGGTCATCCTCGGAGGCTTCCTTTTTGATATACCCCTTTTGGATGAGTGATGCGATTTTGTAGGACGCGCCCGGCCGGGAAATTCCGATAAAATCGGCGAATTCGCTGATTGTGGGTTTGTTCAGCGCATGAATAATCTCGACCGAGAATACCTCCATCGCGGTCAGACTTCCTTCACGTTCACGGATTACTTTAAAGATTCTCTGATAAAAGCGCAGGCGCAGTTTGTTTGTTATGTCAAGTAATTGATTTTCAAGCATAATCGTCTCACATGTCTCATTTTATTACGGTGTATTCTATCACTTGCCCGTTTCCCATTTCAATAGAAATTTTGTTAAACTTCATAATTTTTAAAATTTTGACTTAATATGGAGAAGAGAAACCTATGGACAGACGTCATGACAGCGTAATTTTCGACCTCGACGGAACCCTCTGGGACGCAACAGGCGTCACGGCGGAAACGTGGGTCACGGTGCTGGATCGGCATCCCGATGTAAAATGTGCGGTTCCGCTTAATCATGGGACTGTACAACGTTATATGGGGCTGACGAACGAAGAACTTGCACGGATTTTCTTTCCCGATTTGCCGTACGAACGTGCATTTTCGCTGATGGAGGAAAGCTGTGCACTCGAAAATTTGTGGCTTCCGGAGCGGGGCGGAATACTGTACAACGGTGTGCATG
>CAZUPI010000050.1:0-16178 GCA_964621755.1 uncultured Ruminococcus sp.
CAAGGCTCATGTGATTTTCATAATCAGATAGGCTGATTTCTTCCCATGGATTCATAATTAAATCACCTCTACAAATTTTAATTTGCTTGTTTCAGCTTTTTATGAAAAAGATGTTTTTCTCTTTCACACGTAGGTAGACGTTTTCTCTTTGACGTAGCATGGTATTCCCGGCATGCAGCACAGTTGACGTGTCGTTCACACTTTTTCTTTTTATAAGGACAATCCGTATTCTTCACGACGGTTTTACTCCCGCACAGGTGGCACAGTACCCACTTGCTTTCCATAGACAAGTTTCTCCAATTCTTTCTGCGGCATACCGGTGATATTGTTCAACTGTCCGCTTTTAATCATCATTACCAATGCGGCGAAAACCTGTCCCAGCTTGACGGCAATTTCTTCCTCATTGAAATCGCAGACCTTCATCGCGCATAGCGCACCCATATCGAAGGTAGAAAAAGCATTGCCGAAATCCTGCACAGGCATATAAGCAAAGGCATCGATTTTGACTGCCGCCGCAAAAGCCGCTATGATGGTGGAGCCAAAACCATTTACCAGACCTTGTACCATCAAAATACCAAGGTTCATCACAGACTGCTGAATACAGGTCGGGATGGAAAAGCTGGCAATTTCCCGCACACACTGGAAACGAAAGCGGAGACACCCTTTTGCAGGACGAAGCTGCGGGTACCGAATCAGCGTATAAACAGCAATCCCGATTCCTGAAAGATACTGGGCAATCACTGTTGCCAATGCTACACTGGCAACATCTTTGTGCAGCCCCAGTACAAACCACAGATCGAATCCGATATTCAGTACTGCGGAAGCAGCTAAAAATAAAAGCGGTATCACAGAATTGCCCACTGCACGATGGATAACTTTTTGAAGTAAACGCAAATTCCATGATGGTTAGTTAGTAATATAATATATTATTCTTTGTTTTTCAACGCGGTAAGCTTGTCAAGAATATGGCATGTGTCTGTGACGGTAAACACCTGTGCCTTAATAAAAAAGTTCTGAGCAGGGAGAGGTTACATCGTAACTGCAATTATCCCCGCCGCCCTTGGAGGCGGATCAAAACTTTTAAACCGGAAAGTAAAGAAAGAATTATTCGGTGCGGTTTATGGGGATTGCAGCCCAAATTTGCACTGACTCCACTTATTTTTCCTGCCGGAAAGGTTTGAAAGGGATTTTATTGTTCTCTCCGCAGGTCTTAGAAAAGCAAGAAACGGACGCTCCGCGGACAGCGGAGGGTTCTTGTGATGATAAACAATGGCAGTCTGCTATAAATTAGGATGCGTGAAAATTTGCAGTTTACACGTTGCTTATTCGGAATAGCTATGCTATAATGATTATGCAACGTGTGTTTTTGCTTTAGGGGGATTCCATATTCAGGATTGTGTCTCCAATAGAAGTATCGTATAATTCAAAATATACCAATCTAAATTTACGGGACTGGAGTACGAAAGCAAGGGGTGATAACAATGTTTGAAGATATTTTCCATAGAAGTAAATTGAATGTGAATCAATTGATGCACTATGGCTTTCGTTCAAAAGAGAATTACTGGATTTACGATACTACCACTCTGGATGGCGATTTTACAGCATCATTTTCTCAAATATATGTACCTCTACGATCTGAAGGTCAATGCCGATTACCGAGGAAAAGGCGTCGGAAAAATGCTGATCGAAAAATCTAAGAGAATTGCAAAGGAGCAAGGCTATCGCGGGATCTATACGCAGGGACAGGATAATAATCTCGGTGCTTGCCTGTTCTATCTCAAAAACGGTTTTGTCATAGGCGGACTTGATACCCATGTGTATAAAGGAACGTCTCAGGAGAATAAAAAAGATATTCTGTTCTACCTTGATATCGATTAAAGCTTGTTTGAAAAATACAGACACATCGTATCATTTCAACAACATAAGAATAGAAGCAGGAAAGACACCGGCAGGAAAAACGTCATCCCGCTTGTCATAGCGGGTAGCAGTTCTCCGAAACCCTTTGAGTTTCTGGAAGAGGCATTCGATTACATGGCGAGCCTTTTTTACACCGCCATTGGCACTTTCATGCACCTTGAAAGCAGTGGAGTCTATGCAGATATACTCTGTATCCGCATCCGGACTCAGTTCACGGAATATCTTTTCGAACATTCCGTTTTGTCAGACTTTGTGCAATTTCTATTTTTCAGAAGAACTGCAGCCGACATCGGCTCAAAAATACAAGTAAAAGGAGAAACAAATGGTATATCTCAGCAGCTTCAGAATGGCGACCCAGGAACAAGAAAACGCTTTCTTCGATCCTCGAGACCCTTATTTTAATATGAAAAATTACCGCACCTGCTACACTACAAAATATCCCTTTGGTTTATTCTATGATCGCAAGCTGCCGGAATTTTCGTTCACCGACATTACGGTTTTCTGCGGAAATAACGGGAGCGGCAAAAGCACCATCCTCAATGTCATCGCGGAAAAGCTTGGAGTCAGCCGCGGAACGGTTTTCAACAGGAGCGATTTTTTCGATGATTATGTTAATTTATGTGAATATAAATTCAGCAATAACAATCACAGTTCGCTGCCGGCCGATTCGAAAATCATTACAAGCGATGATGTTTTTGAGCGTGTTCTGAACTTAAGACGCATAAACGAGGGCGTCGACACTCGCAGAAACGAGCTGATAAATGAGTACATCAACGTACGTAAAAGCTTGGAGCCAAACTTACTGAACGGTCTCTCAGACTATGATAGATGGAAAAAAACATCAGATTTGAGAAAAAAGGGCTCTCGCAATCGCAATACATCCGCTCAAACCTGATAAACAACGTGCCGGAAAAGTCAAACGGCGAAAGTGCGCTGGCGTTTTTCGTTGAATCGGTTAAGGACAACGCACTCTACCTCCTCGACGAGCCGGAAAACAGCCTCTCGCCGCAGAATCAGCTCCAGCTTAAATATTTTATCGAGGACAGTGTGCGGAATTACGGCTGCCAGTTCATTGTGTCGACGCACTCGCCGTTTCTGCTTTCACTCAGGTATGCGCGAATTTACGACATCAATGTGATTCCTCCGCAGATAACGCCATGGACCGAGCTGGAATGCGTCCGGGTTTATCACGACTTCTTCGCGGAGCGTGAGGAAGATTTTGAAGAATGATGCAGATATCCATGCGGTCGTATCGACTCATCATGGTTATGGCTAAAAGGAACTTTTTATTGCGCTACTTGTGGGAGCATGGAATCATAGAGTATATTGCTGACTTACTGAAAATCTATGGAGTGAAAGACGAGGATAATAAGAATTGTATGCTCCAAAATGGAAAGAGAATATTGGGAGATTTTTTTCTCTTGCGTATTATTTAAAGATGAGGAAGGAAGATTACTTTATGGCATTTACTTTAAATCAAGTTGTCCCATGGGGACGAAACTATGATGAATATCGAAAAATGTTTCTCCTAAGTGAGAGCGATATGAAAAAACATATTGCCAGCTTTGGGGATGGTCCCGCCAGTTTTAACTGTGAGGCACATAAATGTGGATTTGCCGTTACCTCCTTTGACCCAATCTACCAGTATTCAGCTGAACAGTTAGCGCAAAGGATAGCGGAAGTGCGACAGATTGTCATGCAGCAAATGCGTGAGAATGCAGACAATTATGTCTGGAGAGAGATTCCGGATATGGAAACACTGGAAAGCATTCGCATGGATGCCATGAGAATGTTTTTGCACGATTTTGAAGCCGGGAAAACCGAAGGGCGTTATATCTGTCATGAGTTGCCGGATTGTGTCCCTTTTCCGGAGGGTGCTTTTGATATCGGACTGAGTTCTCATTTTCTGCTGATGTATACATCACTTGGATATGAGTTCCATGTAAAGGCAATCACGGAAATGCTGCGGGTGTGTCGGGAAGTTCGGATTTTTCCCCTTGTCGATTTGGATGCAAAAGAATCCGACTTGATTTCGTCTGTCATAGAGTATTTCAAATCTGGTTACCATGTTGAAATCAGGGAAACAAGCTATGAATTTCAAAAGGGCGCAAATCGATTGCTGATTATCACACGTTAAGCAAAAAGATTCGAGAGATTCTACGGGATATGCGCGTAAGTTGACAGCAGAAAAATGTTATGATTTCGTCAAAGTTTTAGCCCCATAGAGACCAGTCAGGTCTTTACAGGGATTTTCTCTGCACCTGCGAGGGGGTATGTGAATTTGAAAAAGCAGTCAGCAGAAACGTTATCTGCAGAGCAGGGGTCTTTATTCTGTTTGCATATGATTCATGTCATCAATCAAATCCTGAAGGGTGACAGATTCCATTTGATTTCGCATTGCTTGCTGAATCGCAAATAACTGATTGTCTAAAACAGCATGTACATGCTTGCCAACAGGACATTCCGGATTCGGATTCTCGTGAAAGTGGAATAACGCCTCATCCTTTTCAACAGCATCAAACAAATTCAATAGGGTGATTTCTTTCGTTTTTTTTAAGAGGGATGCACCGCCATCACCGGCTTTTACTGTGACAAGGCCAGCTGCTTTCAGTTGTCTAAGCGTATTTCTTATAATAACAGGATTTACATTCACGCTGCCTGCAAGAAAAGTGGATGTGGTTTTTTCTTTACCCTCAAATTCAACGATTGCCAACATAATGTGAACAGCAATCGGAAGTCTTGATGAATACTGCATTTTTCTCACCTCATGTTTTCGTTTTTCATTATATTTAAATCTTTATGTAATGTCAATGATTATATCTACAAAAAATTAAAAAAAATAATTGTAAGGCTTGACATTACAACGAAAACGTGTTATACTTTAGTTGTAATTGATGAAGTTACAACAAAAAAAGACGAGTAAGATAAGCTGCTATGTGAGAAAACAGGCAGTAAAAAAGCAATATTTATTATTTTATGGAGGTCATTCATATGAGCAAAGTATCTGAATTTCTGACAGATAACCCCGTGCAATATCTGGCAACCGTTTCTCTGGACGGTAAGGCAAAGTGCCGCCCCTTCATGTTCAGCTTCTAGAAAGATGGCAAGCTGTGGTTCAACACCGGCAACTTCAAGGAAGTTTATAAGGAACCGCAGGCGAACCCCTACATCCAGATTAGCGTTTCCTCTCCGACTTTCCAGTGGATTCGTATGAGCGGCAAGGCTGTCTTTGTAGATGACAAGGCCATCAAGGAAGCAGCTCTGGAAAACCCCATCGTTAAGGGAAATTATCAGACTGCCGATAACTCGGCATTTGAGGTATTCTATCTTGAGGATGCTCACGGCGTAATTGCTGACTTCTCCGGCAATCCTCCTTATGAATTTTAATCTGTTCTGACAAGGAAATTTACAATGAAAGAAGTATTTGATTTTCTGAAAAGCTGCGGCGTATATTATCTGGCAACTGTAGAGGGTGATCAGCCTCACGTGCGTCCCTTTACATCCCTGAATTATTTTGAAAATAAGATTTATTTCCAGACAGGAAAAGTAAAGCCTGTAGCACATCAGCTGAAATCCAACCATAAGATCGAAATTTCCGGTATGTCAAAGAGCGCATGGATTCGCCTGACCGGTGAAGCAGTTCTTGACGAAAATGAAGTTGCTCAGCAGTCCATGCTGGATGCAAATCCCGGCCTTGAAAAGATGTATGCAGTTGGCGATGGCAACATTGAGGTGTATTACATCCGTAATGCCAAGGTTGACATCTGTTCTTTCGATGCTGCACCGAAGCACTTTGAGTTCTAAGAAAAAAGACAATCTTCGGGGCGGGGCGGTAGAGTCCGCAAGCCGTAAGGTGTGAACCGGTGTAATTCCGGTACCGACAGTTACAATCCGGATGGAAGAAGAGGCTTTTGCCCTGAGATACAATAATCTCAGGGCGTTTCTTTTATTCCAACACAGACTATTGAAAAATCAGATATCCATACATAGACGAGGTGTTGACCGATGACGGTTTCCCAGATTTTGAGCTTTTTACAAAAAGAAATCCATTCCACAGTTTTTGCAACTGTAGATGACGCTGGTCTGCCTCGGACCTGTGTCATCTATTTGATGTTGGCCGATGAAAACGGCTTATATTTTCTGACTGCAAAGGGGAAAAGCTTCTACGAGCGATTACTTAAGCAAGGCTATGTGGCAATCAGCGGGATGAAGGGCAAGGATACGATGTCCACTGTTTCCATTTCTCTGCGGGGTAAGGTGAGAAGCATCGGTCAAGAACGATTGACAGATATCTTTGAAAAGAATCCCTACATGGCGGACATCTATCCTACCGAAAAAAGCCGCAGTGCATTAGAGGTGTTCCATATCTATGAAGCGGAGGGCGAATATTTTGATTTGGGGCAAAATCCGGTTTATCGTCAGAGCTTCGCTTATGGCGGCGCATCCGTCCACGAAACCGGTTACCAAATCGACCGGAATCGATGCATTGGCTGCCAAGGCTGCCGGAGCGTATGCCCTGTACAGTGCATTAGTAAAACCGTACCCCGTGAAATTGATCGCAGCCGTTGTCTGCATTGTGGAAATTGCTTTCGTATTTGTCCGGTGCATGCAGTCCAGAAGCTGGAAGAGGCATAATAAATCAGCGTAAAAGACAGTAAATTTTTTTGAAATTCTGATAGAATGTCTTGGATTGAGGAGCAAGAAAATTTGCCTAGTGAGAAATTTCCAAATATTTTATCGAATTAAGTTATTGCAATCAGCAGAGATTTGTGATATACTTAAATTTAGGTTATGTGAGTATGATTGAGTCTTGTTTTATTTGGATGCTATCGTTATATCTATCCGAATGTGGGGAATATGAAATGACGCGCAGAAGACCGACCATTCTTTGTTACACTGCATAAATAGAAGAACAGTATACATATTTTTTCCTTACCCCATTGTATCAGGTAAGCGTGTTAATGTATGTAAGCAATTCATCGGTAATGTCTTCACAGACAGGAGACAACAGTTGTTTCATCGCTTCTCTTGTCCTTGTCGGCATTACAGGTGCAGCGACTGTGACAATATCCCTGAAAAAAGCATAAATATGGTCAGATAGGGGGAGAAGCTGCATTAAGGTGGAAAATGCAGCTTCTTTCTTTTGGGCGTAAGAGGACAAGGAAAAACTGGAAGGACTGGTGATAGACTTCTTCTACACCAAAATGGAACAATCCGGCAGAAGTTCACAAAAGAAGGCATGAGGTCATGGTGGATTTTTTCCAAATAGAAAGGAAGAAAAATGAGAAAAACTCCGGTGACATCTTAAAATTAAGCAAAATTAACGTTTGTTGGCTGCTTGTGTTTTACGACATGTGCATGTATGTTTTTGTGGATTTTCTGCTTTTGCTGCTGGGGCCCGGATGGGGAAGAGATATCTCCACAAAAGGCGCCCTGATTCAGATGCTGCTCGGCGGAGTCTGTATTCTCTTCTTCCGCTTCGCAATGGATGTGTATCGCCAAGTTTGGCGTTACGGCGGCATACAGGCGTACATGCGCTTGCTTTCGGCAGATGTGATGGGCGGTGCACTGTACTGCATATTGAACATCATTTTGCCAATAGAGCGAATTTCCTTAATCAATATTGTGGTCATTATCTGCATGAATCTTCTCGGGGCTATGGGGATGCGCATGGTGTATCATTATCTTTGTCCTCTTGCGGCTCATTCCACACGTACAGGAAGGTTTGTTCGCTTTCTGATCCTTTTTTTGAGCGGTGTGTCCATTAAACCTGACGAGCAGGGAAAAGAAAGCAGCAAAAAGCAGAGAATCAAAATTGCAATTGTAGGCGCGGGACGCGTAGGCGTCGGCTTGGCGGAGGAGCTGCTGAGCAATCCTACCGCATCGTACCTGCCATCTTGCTTTATCGACATCAGCAAGGACAAGATAGGCCGTCACATTTACGGAATTCCGGTCTTGCCGGAACCGATGGCTACGCATGATAAACTGGAGCAGTTCGGTATTCGGGAAATCGTTTTTGCTCTTCCGCAGATAAGTATGGAGGAAAGAAAGGCTCTATATGAGTATTATAAAAAAAACCGGCTGTAAGATTAAGGTCTATGACTACCCGATGATAAGGACTGCGGGAACCGGAACGCGTAAATTCAGGGAGTTTGATATTGAGAAACTGCTTTTCCGTCAGCCGATTGAATTGAAGGATGAGAAAACTAGTGCTTATTATAAGGACAAGGTTATCCTGATAACGGGGGGCGGCGGGTCGATTGGCAGCGAGCTGTGCAGACAGATAGCAAGGATGCAGCCGAAGCAGCTTGTCATTTTGGATGTCTACGAGAACGGCGCTTACGACATTCAGCAGGAGTTAAAAATTGCTTACGGCAACAAGCTGAATCTGCAAGTTGAAATTGCATCGGTGTGCGACAGAGCGGGATTGAAAAAAATTTTTGAGACCTACCATCCGGATATCCTGCTGCATGCTGCCGCGCATAAGCATGTGCCGTTGATGGAACATAACTGCTGCAAGGCGGTGAAGAATAATGTCTTTGGTACGCTCAACACAGTTGAACTTGCAGAGCAGTACGGCGTGAGCAGATTTATTATGGTTTCCACAGATAAGGCGGTTAATCCGACCAATGTGATGGGCGCGACCAAGCGTATGTGTGAGATGATCGTACAGAGCTACAGCCATCCTGAGGATAGCAGCAGCGGGCATACTGTTTTCGGCGCAACGCGTTTTGGCAATGTTCTCGGCAGTGCAGGTTCCGTAATTCCGCTGTTTAAAAAGCAAATCATGAATGGCGGTCCGATTACCATTACAGATAAGCGGATTATCCGTTATTTCATGACGATACCGGAAGCGAGCCAATTGGTACTTCAATCCGGCGCAATGGTAAAGAATGGGGAGCTGTTTGTACTTGACATGGGCAAGCCGGTTAGAATTCTTGAGCTGGCCGAAAACATGATTCGTCTCAGCGGTTACGAGCCGTATCGGGATATCGACATAATCGAAACTGGACTTCGCCCCGGCGAAAAGCTGTACGAGGAGCTATTGATTCGCTCAGAGGAACTCAATAAGACAGACAACAGCATGATATTCATTGAGCGAGATGCGCCGCTGTCACAGGAAGAAATCCGCGTCAAGCTCGACATACTGCGTTCAGCTGTTGCCACGGAGGACGATGATGTTGTAAAAGATGCACTGAAATGTGTAGTCCCGACCTTCCGTGATCAAAAAGACGTCAACGAGGCCGCGGAAACAGCACGGGAAATGAAAATAGTCAGTGAAGCTCCCGCACTGAGCTAAGTTTGGAATATGAGAATATATTAGGGTGATTTTTCAAAAATTTCCCTCCATTTTAAAAATTTTTCAAAAGGAGAATATGATGCCCTATCATATCAAATGCAACGTAAGTAAGAAGAAAAAACTTTATACCGTGTCGAATGCGCATCTTGATACCCAGTGGAACTGGACGATTCAAGATACTATCCGTGATTGTATCAAGGCAACGCTGGTCAAAAATTTTGATTTAATTGAAAAATATCCTCATTATCGCATGAATTTTGAAGGAGCCTTCCGCTACAAGCTGGCAAAGGAATACTATCCCGACTTATACGAAAAGTTGAAGAAGTACATTGCCGAAGGTCGTTGGAATGTCGCCGGAAGTACATGGGATGCTATGGATGCAAACGTCCCCTCTTCCGAGGCGCTCATGCGCCAGATTCTATACGGAAACGGTTATTTTGAAAAGGAATTCGGCAAAAAGAGTACCGATATTTTTCTAACCGACTGCTTCGGCTTCCGTTATGCTCTCCCTTCTATTGAGGCACATATGGGTTTGAACGGCTTCTCCACGCAAAAGCTTGTATGGGGTGTCGGCGGCCCCATCTACAACAATGACGGCACCGTTTCCCGCCCTGAACCCGTACGCGGAAAAGAACGCATGGACCTTGGCAAATGGGTCGGTCCTGACGGGAACTACGTAGTTGGCTCCTTCCTCGAGGGCAATTATACCTATAATTTTGATAATGACGGCGAGACTACACCTGTCAACAAGAGAGAACAATACCTCAAAGAAATCGAATTTAACGAAAAGCACACTGGATGCCCTGTCAGAAGCATGTACTATGGCACCGGCGACTACGGCGGCTCGCCGAAGGAAAGCTCCGCACGCATGGTCAACGAGGCCATTGAGGACAATGCAAACGGACTTTATGAAGTCGTTTCTGCTTCTACGGACCAGATTTTCAACGAGCTGACAAAAGAGGAAATCGACGCGCTTCCCGCATACAACGGCGAGTTGCTCATCCCTCACGGCTCAGGAGCGCTCACCTCTCACACCATTAACAAGAGATGGAATAGAAAGAACGAGCTCCTCGCGGACTCTGCGGAACGTGCGGCTGTTCTCGCGGCATGGCTCGGCAGCGCAGAATATCCGGCTGAAAGACTTCTCACCGCATGGCAAACCTTCCTGTGGCATCAGTTCCACGACGACCTCCCCGGAACTTCCATTGCAGCTGCGTACGTCTTTACATATAACGATTATGTTATTGCACTCAACATGTTCGCCGCAGAGCTTGAAAATGCGGTGGGCGCGGTGGCAGGAACGCTGAACACCAACGTAAAAGGTACTCCGGTCGTGGTATATAATCCCGTTTCTTACACAAGAAACGATGTGGTTGTCGCCGACGTCGATGTAAAAACTCCCTATGTACGCGTATTCGACGCGAAGGGCAATGAAGTTCTTGCACAGTACCGCGACGGAAAGGTCAAGTTCATCGCAAAGACTGCGCCGGTAAGCTGCACGGTATATGATATCCAAGAGAGCGAGACTCCTTCTGCGGTCTCTACCTCTGTTTCCATAATGGGCAATGTGCTTGAAAATCAGCGTTATATCGTCGCCATCGACGAAAACGGCGATATCGCAAGCATCAGGGATAAGGCAAACAACGGTTTTGAACTGCTCGCCTCTCCCGCAAGACTTGAAATCGGTCCTGACTCCAGTGTCAACTGGCCGTCATGGGAGCTTGTATGGACAGACTCCCTCAAGGAGCCGGCTTATGTAGCGGGCACTCCCACCATTGAGGTTGTGGACAACGGTCCGGCTGTGGTTTCCGTCAAGGTGACACGGACCTTTGAAGGCTCCGTCTTTGAGCAGACCATCAGCCTTTGGGACGGGGGAGAACGGGTTGATGTTGACAACAAGGTACAGTGGTATCAGCGCAAGTCTAACCTCCGTGCCGCTTTCCCGCTGACTGTATCGAATCCTAAGGCCACATTCGACCTTGGCCTCGGTGCAATCGACAGCGGCAATACCGATTCCTTCCCTTATTATCAGCACTGCGTGCACCAGTGGGCAGACCTTACGGCAGAGGACGGCAGCTATGGAGTATCTATCTTGAACGATTGCAAGTACGGTATGGATAAGCCAAACGACCATACTCTCCGTCTTACCCTGATTCATACGCCTCTCGCACCCTTCTCAAGCGAATCCGGTCAGGATTGGCAGGACATGGGTCTGAACCTGTTCCGTTATTCTATCGCGGGTCACGCTGGATTCCGTACCGAGACCACCCGTGAGGCGGCAGAGCTCAACCAACCCATGATGCCCTTCACAGCGGATAAGCACGACGGTATAAACGGCGGAGAAATTTCTCTGGCTTCCGTGAGCGATGACGCAGTTATTATTCGTGCCATCAAAAAGGAGGAGAAGGGCGACCGCATGATCATCCGGGTGCAGGAGACAAGCGGTAAGGGTTCTGAGTCCTGCAAGCTCAGCTTCCTCACAGATATTGTGTCTGCGGTAGAGACAAATGGTTATGAGGATGAGCTTGGCAATGCTTCCTATGCCGGAAATACGCTCACTTTCACACTCACACCCTATGCGGTAAAGACCTTTGCCGTTATCCTCGCTCCCGCCGCAAACAAGGCCGGAAAGACAGCATATCACACCGTTGTACTTCTGTTCGACCGCCGTGTTACCACGCCAAACGACGACAGGACCGCCGGCGAATTTGCGGGTGGTATCTCGATTCCTGCTGAAATTTACAACGAAAAGGTTGTAGCAGGAGGCGTTCCCTTTGTGCTCGGCGCGGCCGATAGCAAGAATGCGGTTGTATCTGCCGGACAGAAGATAGCAATTCCTGCGGGAAGCCGCAAGCTCTATCTTCTTGCCGCAAGCGCAAACGGAGATAAGGAAGCGGTATTCTCCGCGGACGGACGGGAAGTAAACCTCTCCGTTCAGGACTTCAAAGCAAACGTGGGCTCGTGGAATATGCTTGTAAATGGCGCATCCTGCCTTATTAAACGAGACGAAATTGCTGTAAACTACACGCATACACACGATAAGGATGGCGATAGACTCTATCTTTTCGCGTACCTTTTCAAGTATGAAATTGATGTGGCAGGTGTAAAAGAAGTAACACTTCCTTGCGACAGCGATATTATAATAATGGCAGCTACCGTAGCGGATACGAAGGAGATTGCTCCTCTCGCACCGCTTTACGACGTAGTAGAAGCACCGTCGGCAGAGAAAATGCACACACTGACCATAGTAGGCGCAAATGGAAGCGGCACATACGAAGAAGGCTCCGTTGCCCTTATCTACAAGGCGAAGATCGAGCGCGGTGAAGTGTTCAAAAGCTGGGCAGGGGATGGCATCATCTGGTCTGAAAATGGTGCGGCGCTCGTTAGAATAGGTGACAGCGACATGACCGTCGCCGCCGTTACCGAATCCCTCGGTGAATTTATGCTTTCCGGCAAAGAATGGAAGGCAAACGGCGCGTTCAACGAAAGGGAGACCGCTGACCACGCCCTCAACGATGATTCTGTATCTAAATGGTGCGCAGCATCCGAGGACGGCACACACTGGCTTGAGGTTGATATGGGTGAAACCGCGTCAATCGGCAAATGGCTTGTTCTCCACGCAGGCGTACAGGAATCCCCCAACTGGAACACCCGCGACTTCCGCCTCGAATACAGGGTCAGCGAAAGCGACGAGTGGAAGGTAGCTGATGAAGTAAAAGACAACGAAGAAAGCGTAACTCTCCGCGAATTCACACCCGTAGAGGCACGTTATGTTCGCTTGTTTATCGAGAAGCCTTGCCAGCACGAGAGAGAGAAGACGACCCGTATTTACACGTTCCAAGTTTTTAGAGCGTGAGAGAACATTGAGGGTGCTTTTGAAAAAGTGTCCCTCGCCCCATCAAAACTTTTCAATATGGGATACAGATTTTTAGTGTGTAAAGCATGAGAAAATCGCTGCTGATGAAGCAAAAAGGTGAAGTGTTCCTATCTTTTGTAGGAATACTTCACCTTTCTTAATTCAAACAGTTTTCTAATATATAGACTTTTTCTGTAAATTATGGTATAATACAATTATATAGCGTAACAGGGGCTTCTTATATGAATTTACAGTATCTAAAATATGCGGTCGAAGTGGCGGCCTGCGGCTCTATCAATAAGGTAGCTGAAAAGTTGTATATTGGTCAGCCGAACCTGAGCCGTGCCATCAAGGAGTTGGAGGCCTCACTCGGCGTCTCGATTTTTGACCGTTCGTCGAAGGGAATGGAGATCACGCCAGACGGAGAGATATTTTTGCAGTACGCAAAAGCGATACTCAAGCAAGTGGAGGAAGCGGAGAATATTTTCCGGAAAAATGGGGTGCACAAAAAACGCTTTTCCATATCGGTTCCGCGCGCGAGCTATATCTCGGAGGCGTTTGCCAATTTTTCAAAGGAAATCTGCAAGGTGGATGCCGTTGAGATATTCTATAAGGAGACAAACTCCCTTCGTGCGATAAAGAACATCCTTGAAGCAGATTACAAGCTCGGTATTATCCGTTATGCGGAGAATTACGACAAGTATTACAAGGACATGCTCGATGAAAAATGCCTGAACTACGAACTACTGAACGAATTTCGTTACGTCTTGCTCATGAGTGCCGAAAGCCCTCTTGCAGCGCTCTCCTGTGTGACTCTCGAAGACTTACAGGAGCATAGCATATTGAAATTGCCCACGCCGACCCGTTCGTCCCGTCGCTTCCGTTCGCGGACGTGAAAAAAGAAGAACTTCCCGACGACATACGCCGCCGCATTTTCGTTTTCGAGAGGGCAAGCCAGTTTGAACTGCTGTCTGAAAATGCTGAGACCTTCATGTGGGGCTCTCCGGTCCCTGAAAAGATACTCAAACAATATAAACCTCATTCAGCGTCCTTGCGAAGAAAACCGCCGTATCTACAAGGATGTTAGATATACCGCAAAGGCTACCGCTTAACTGAACTTGATAAACTATTCATCTCCGAACTCTGCCAATCCAAGCGTGAACTGTTCTGATAAAAACATTGGGGGACACTTTTGAAAAAGTGTCCCCCATCATTTCCTGACGTTATTCCTTATTTCTCGTTAAGCGAAGTAGTCGCATGAACGGTGATGGTTTTTTCGTAGCAGGAGAACATCTCGTCGACAAACTTTTTGTCGGGCTTTTTGGTAAAGAGGCTGACTACCGGAACTACGATAAGGCCAACGACCATGGCGAGTACACCCGCGTTAATCGGGGAGGAGAAGAAGGTCGAAATGAAGGTGATTCCGGCAAAGGTACAAATCATGTTTGCAACCATGATGCCGACACCACAGATGAAGCTGACCCATACAGAAGCCTTTGTGATTTTTTTGGAGTAGAGACTGTACAGGAAGGGGGCGAGGAACGCACCTGCAAGAGCACCCCACGAAATTCCCATGAGCTGTGCGATGAATGTAACCTGAGACTTAGTCTGGATGATTGCAATAATGGCCGAAATGGCGATGAAAAATACGATGAGCCCGCGGATGAGAAGCATTTTCTGCTTTTCCGACGGTTTCTTCTTCGAAAGCGGAACAATCATGTCGAGGGTGAGAGTCGAGGATGAGGTGAGAACGAGCGAGGACAGCGTGGACATGGAAGCGGACAATACCAGAATGATAACAATCGCTACGATGATGTCCGGAAGTCCTTCAAGCATAGTCGGAACGATACTATCGTAAACCGGATTTCCGTTGGAGCCATACACGATGGAATCGGCATACAGTCTGCCAAATCCGCCCATGAAATAGCAGCCGCCCGCGACAATAATCGCAAACATGGTGGAAATCAAAGTGCCTTTCGAGATAGCGTCTTCATTTTTGATGGCGTAGAATTTGCCGACCATTTGCGGAAGTCCCCATGTACCGAGAGAGGTCAGAAGAACAACGCCGCACAGAGCGAGCGGATCTGGACCGAGGAAGGATACAAACGCGCCGGATAAGTCGGGATTGGAGTCCGCTGTGATGTGGGAGAGCGTCGCCATGGACTGGCTGAATCCGCCGTTTGAGTTGAGCACCGCCGCGATGACCGCTACGATACCGCCGAGCATGATAATACCCTGAATGAAATCGTTGACAGCGGTAGCCATATAGCCGCCTGCGATAACGTAAATACCGGTCAGTACGCTCATGATAATCACGCACCAAACGTAGTCAATACCGAATGCAGACTCGAACAGGCGGGATAAACCATTATAAAGGGAAGCGGTGTAGGGAATCAGAAAGATGAACACGATAACCGAAGCGGCAGTCTTGATGGCGTTTGAAGAAAAACGGGTGCCGAAGTATTCCGGCATGGTTTTCGAATCAAGACATTGTGTCATCAGTCTCGTACGGCGTCCGAGAAGAACCCACGCGAGAAGAGAACCGATTAAAGCGTTGCCGATACCAATCCACGTGGAGGAGATGCCGTATTTCCAGCCAAACTGTCCGGCATAGCCGATGAAGATAACGGCGGAAAAGTACGACGTACCGTAAGCGAAAGCGGTGAGCCACGGACCCACATTGCGTCCGCCGAGCACGAATCCGTGTACGCTGTCGCTTTTTTTACGGCACATAAAACCGACAACAATCATCACGGCGAAGAACACAACCAAAAGCACGAGTTTGACAAGCATTGTTGTTTACCCCTTTGTATAAAAATGATATAAAAAAGCTGCACGCTCATGATTTGACGTGCAGCCCTTGGTACGGTCTTATAGTGAAATCCGATTTCGTTCCTATATGACAACTCACGACTGTATTTGTCCGAAAGAACGATAATAATGCACGAACACGAAATCATTTATTATCATATCGTTAAATTAATGTTCGAAATTTGTTATATTATATCACTATAAATGGATATTGTCAAGGGAAAATTTAATATTTCTTCAAAAAAATACGCATCTCATAAAAAGACATCAAAAACAAAAGATATAAGAAGAAAA
>CAZUPI010000051.1:0-15988 GCA_964621755.1 uncultured Ruminococcus sp.
GGTTCTCTCTGGACTCTCCAAACCCTTTTAGACAGTTCCTAATTGCTGCGGGTTTGGATTATGTTTTAGACTGTCTGTATTTATTGGGTGTGACGCCGGTGGCGTTTTTGAAGGAACTGGAGAAGTGCTGGGTGTTGGAATAGCGGAGGAGAGAAGCGATTTCTTTGATTGGCATGACAGTTCCGCTGAGGAGACTTTTGGCGATGCAGATTTTTTTGTCGATGAGATACTGCATTGGAGTTATGTTGAATTTGCGCTTGAAGACGCGGATGATGTGCATTTTCGTTATGCCGAAGTGCTCCGCCATCATATCGAGGGATATGTTTGAATAGACGTTTGCATCAATGTAGGCGCGGATCCGTTCGTCAAGAGCATTTTTGTCATGCTTGTTGGGGAAGAATTCGTCTGTTCGTACCTCTGTGAGAAGCTCGTACAGCAGGCAGGATATCTGCTTGTAGGTTTCGGCTGAGTTTTCCGCTGTCATGTGTTCGAGGTGGTCGTGCATCTCGAGAAACAGACGCATGACGTTCGCTTCATTCGTGAATACCTCGCCAAGCATGAACAAATCCGTCAGTCTGTCCACAAGAACGCCGTTGAGATTTATCCAGATTTTTTCATAAGGTTCGGACGCGTCCGCGTAATATACGACGTCCGCGCCTTTTTTAATATAGTAAAACATGCCTGCGTGTACCGTGATTACCTCGCCGCCATATTCAATGTGTCCGGAGCCGGATATTACGTACTCGAACACATACTCGCTCGATGGGTGCCGCGGAATACGATAATCCGGATTCGGATACGTCACTCCCGCGAGCAGACAGTCAAGCATACCGTTAGTATCACTGCTGCCCGCAAATATTATCTTTTCATTACTATCAGTAAAATACATTATCTTGCCTCTTGTAATAAGATAAAGCTTATTATATACTTTTTTGGCATAAAAATCAAGTTTATTTTATATATTGTCATTGTCGCAAAAAAATATTTTTAAAAACAAAATTAGGTACGGTGCGATTGAAATATACATATCATTAACGGGTTCTCTCCGATTCTTCTTCGATAACGATTGCTTTTTCTGACTATCTGAAACTACTTGACAATCACGTGAACGTGTGATATAATAGAAATAAGCAAAGGCTGCATTTTTAAGAGGGGAGGGAAAAAGAATTGAATCTTAAAAATATTCCGGGTACGATACTCGAGCGTGAAAAAATGGATAACGCCACGGGAATGGAGTTTCTGAACAAGGTTTTTTATATTACTAACGGAATCATGCTCGGGCAGATACGCGAAATCTCCGGCATCGATGGGACTACGCTGCAAAACTGGGTCAAACGCGGGTGGGTCGGAAATCCCAAGAAAAAGACCTACGACAAGGAACAGCTCGCGCGTATTCTCATCATCAACATGATGCGCGATACCATGCAGCTGTCCCGCGTAATATTTTTGTTAACATACGTCAATGGAAGCGATGAGCAGGACAGAATTATAACGGAAAGTATGTTTTATGACTATATCTGTAAGACTTTGTCTCGTGTGGCCTCGCCGGAGTCAGCGGGACTTAATGACCTTGAACGCGTGATAGACGAGGTCATTGAGGATTACGAAGAAGCAGTCAGCGGAGCTAAACGAAGGCTTGCGGTCGGCATTCGAATCGTGGTTATCACGTACTACGCAGCACTCATCAAATCTGTCGCAGACGATACCATTGACTCGCTCGGAGCCGACATCAGGCGCAAACGATAAAGGAGAGGCAATATGTTTGACGTACGAAAAATCATAAAAAACATCCTTAGTGTAATCATAGCATCTCTTCTCACTATAGTAATCTATCTTTTTACAAGTATATTCTGGCTTGCGGCGATAAATGATACTGTGGGCAGCGCATCACCTTTGGTAAACGCAATCGAGGCAGTTATCATGCTCATATGTGAGATTATCTTCTGCGGACTTCTTATATGGGTACAACACATCAAAAACGACGCAAGCATCAGGGATTTTATGAAGGAGTACCGGGATATCAAGTATACAGGCATTAAATCGGATATTACCCGGGCAATTAAGAGCAACCTTGGTACATATGTGTTTAATACCATAATCATGGGTGCCTGCCTGATATGCGCTGTCATGAATCTTGCGGTGAATATTTTTGTGGTGTTCATGCCGCTTGTCGGACTGATGATTGTGATGCACCCGCTTGTCGGATTTATTGTAAATTGGCTCATTTTCACGGTTCTCTATACTTTTTTTTCCTGTCTGCTCCGCAAAAAGTGGGCGGAGGAATGGATGAAGAAGTATAATTCCTAAAAGATAGGCTGTCTCATCTTAAAAATATCATAAATCGGAGGTTATGACATATATGATTGAATGGTGGAATAATATGGATACTGTCGGTCAGATATTCGCGCTGATTGCTATACCATCCACTCTCGTACTCGTTATACAAACGGTTCTTCTACTGTTCGGCATCGGCGGAGACGACATTGATTCGGACGGGGTGGATATCACCGGTAACGGCGTCGGAGATACGCCCGGTGACGGCGGGGGCGACGGACTCGCACTGTTTTCTCTTCGCGGCATTATGGCAATGGCGGCAGTCGGCGGCTGGAGCGGTCTGGTGATGTATGAAGCAGGGATCAACATTACGGTCACAGTCATACTCGCCGTAGCGTTCGGTTTTATCACTCTCGTTGGTATCGCTTACTTTATGAATCTCGCTATGAAACTGCAGGCAAACGGCAATATCGAACTCGGCTATGCTATCGGCAAGGTCGGAACGGTTTACATCCCGATTCCAGCGGATATGAAAGGTTCGGGAAAAATCAACCTTACCATACAGGAACGTTTTATTGAAGTCGACGCCGTTACAAAGTGCGACAGAAAGCTTGCCACGGGAGAAAGCGTTCGCGTAGTTGCTACCGATGAAACAGGGCTTGTCGTGGTTGAACCGATTCGTTAAAAAAATTATACATTCTTAACAAAAATGCCGTAATTATTTTTACGTTAGAAAAACAAAAAAATACGAAAAACACATGCAATTTGTTGGAAAATATGATATAATAAACACAAAGGAGTGTATTATGAAACTTTTTCTTCAATCAGTGGGCGGTATCGGCTCATCGGTACTTCTTCTTACGTGCGTTATCGTTCTGATCATATTGACGACTCTTATCGTAATTCTCTCACGGTACAGAAAATGCCCGTCAGACAAGGTGCTCGTCATCTATGGTAAAGTCGGTACGGCACAGGACGGGTCACAGCGGTCTGCCAAGTGTATCCACGGCGGCGCGGCGTTCATCATGCCGGTCATTCAGGGGTATGAGTACCTTGACTTGACTCCTATGTCCATTCAAGTCGACCTTCGGAACGCCCTTTCCAAACAGAATATCCGTGTTGACGTACCTTCAAGATTTACAGTCGGTATCTCCACGGAAAACGGTGTGATGCAGAACGCGGCAGAACGCCTCCTCGGCATCAAAATCGACGAAATTAAGCAGATTGCGGAGGATATTATTTTCGGTCAGATGCGTCTTATCATCGCGACCATGGATATTGAAGAAATTAACTCCGACCGTGATAAATTTCTTGAAGCAGTATCTTCAAACGTGGAAACCGAACTGAAAAAAATCGGTCTTCGCCTTATTAACGTAAACGTGACCGATATTACAGATGAGTCCGGCTACATTGTTGCACTTGGCCAAGAGGCAGCAGCTAAGGCTATCAACGACGCGAAGATTTCCGTTGCAGAAGCGGAACGCGCAGGTGCTATCGGTTCTGCAGAGGCTGAACGTGACAAGCGTATTTCTGTATCAAAGTCCGACTCGGAAGCTATCACCGGTGAAAACGAAGCAAAAGCAAGAATCGCCGAATCCGACGCAACCAGACGTGAGAAAGAAGCGGAAGCGCAGAAACGTGCAATTGCGGCAGAAAACATCGCAAAAGCAAGAGCGCAGGAAGAGTCCTACGAAGCACAGAAAGCGGCAGAAACTGCGAGAGCAGAATATGAGCAGGCAAAACTTCAGGCAGATGTCATCGTCAAAACTGAAATCGACAAGAAAAAGCGCGAGTTGGAGGCAGAGGCAGAAGCAGAACAAATCCGCCGTCGCGCAAAGGGTGAAGCAGACGCAACGCTCCTTAGAATGGAGGCAGAGGCTGACGGTGCAAAGCAGATTCTCATGAAGCAGGCGGAAGGTTTCCGTGAGCTCGTCAATTCTGCGGGCGGCGAAGCAAACGACGCTATCCGCATGATGATTGCCGACAAGCTCGAAGAAATCACCAGAATTCAAGTTGACGCAATCAAAAATCTTCAGATTGATAAGATTACCGTATGGGACAGCGGTGCAAAATCTGAAAATGGAAAAGGCACGACGGCGGACTTTATCTCCGGTTTGTATAAGAGCGTACCGCCGCTTACAGAGTTGTTTGATATGGCGGGCATGCAACTTCCGAAATACCTCGGTGAGCCAAAGCCCGAAGAGGCAAACACCCCAGACGCTAAGTAAAAACAAAGTTTTGCGAAGGGGAGGAGGGGGATACACCACCCTCCCCGCGCATCCTATTCCATAAATAAAGAAAGGACGCCCGCGATAGAGCCGGGTGGGGGAAGACGATATGGCGAAAAAAAAGGTACCAGTTGACAAAAGTGCGGTTTTTAAAAACGGTATGTACAAGGAGCGCACCAAGCAATCTGCTCTTCAAGGGCTTTTGCTGTTCGTATTTATATGCCTTCTCGGGGTCATGTCGTATATCGTAAGCATGATACCGGCGGGGATTTTTGGCGTGGTAATTGCAAAAACTGCGACGGGGAGCCAGCTCGTATACGATGTCCAGAACCTCATCAACGTCTTCATCGGACTCGCCATTCTGTGCATCGGCGGCATGATATTTGCTAAAAAAGCGGGCGAAAACGACGCTCTGGAGACATTCCAGAATAAGCTCGACAGAAAGCTCGACATGCGTTACCTTGGACTGTCTGTTGTTGTCGCTGTCGTCGTCTACATATTTGTCGGCGTTATCCTAAACGTGGATTTCTTTATCGGTCCGGTCAAATACCTTGGTATTTTCCTGTGCAGAGCGGAACGCAGTATCAACGAAGGCATCAAGGTGCCTTTTGGTCTGCGCTTTCTCGCGATGTTAATCTGCATGGCGATCACGGCGCCGTTCCTTATCAAAGGAGCGCGTTCAGGCTATAAGGAAAAAATGACCTCTCTTGAAGCGGAGGAAGCGGAAGCGGCAGCTAAGGAAGCGGAACGAAAGGCTGCAGAAGAGGCAAAATCCGTTAAATAATATTTCATTTCTGCATATGAATATCACCCCTTTCACTTGTCAAAACATACAAGGGGTGATTTTTTATGATACGGAAAGTTGAATATATCTGCGTATTTTTGGCCGGTGGGGTTATGTATAGCCTGATTGAAATGCTGTGGCGTGGGTATACACATTGGAGTATGACCATCGCGGGCGGCCTGTGTCTGGTCCTTATCCACATGCTGAACCACAAGCTCCACAACCACAGTATAACCCTCCGTTGTGTGGTAGGATGCGCGGTCATTACCATGGTCGAATTTGTCGTCGGCGTTGTCGTCAATCTGATATTCCATCTCAACGTATGGAATTATTCCGGTATGTACGGCAACATCTTCGGGCAGATTTGTCCGGCTTTTTCGTGTATGTGGTTTCTAATCTCTTATCCGGCATGCTATTTCAGCAGCATCACAAGACACTTCTTCAATAGGATTGGAGCAAATAGGCGCGAACACGAGGGCGAAAATCAATTCGGGTACGGTCAATCGTCAACGGGCTGACCGCCCCATACATAATTATGGAGAACTTATGGCAACCAAAAGACGTTCATCAAGAAAAAAAAGTACCAGTAAGGTGACAAAACGAAACTTGATTATAACGGCAGTCATCCTGATACTGGGCGTGCTGTTCGGGGGATATTCATACGATATTACCGGCACGCCGTTCCCAACTGCGGAGCTGTTTGACGGTAATCCCACCATACGCTTTGTCGATGTAGGGCAGGGCGACTGTACCCTCATCACCTACAAGGGGGATTCAGTTCTCATTGACGCGGGACCGGTTTCCGCAGGCGAGTCCGCTGCCGCATATGTCAAAACCTATGCTCCGATTGTAGATTATTTTATTATTACTCACCCGCACGAAGACCATATGGGAGGCGCGGCGGAAATACTTGAAAATATTGACGTTGAAAACATCATTATGCCGGATAAAGAGGTTGATACCAAATTCTACGAAAATGCCATGAGCATTGTGGAAGAAAAGGCTATCAATATTATTTACGCCGAGCCTTGCATGACCTTCGACACCGGAAACATCCGTATCACCATCATCGATTCCATGCTCGATTCCGGCGCTGACGATAATCTCAATAACATCAGCATTGTCGCCAGAATTGACGTAGGCTCAACCTCCATCATGACAGTAGGCGACGCGGAGGCCGAAGAAGAAATGCAAATCCTCCAAAACTACGCCGTCGAAGGAGGACTGTACGACCCCTCCATCCTCGACTGTGACATTCTGAAGGTCGGACACCACGGCTCGCGCACCTCAACAACACCAGAATTCTTTGAAATGATTTCGCCCGATATCTGCGTCATTTCCTGTGGTCAGGGTAACTCGTACGGACATCCTCACCAAGAGACCTTGGACCTCCTGACGGAATATGGTGTGGAAATCTACCGTACCGACGAAAGCGGAACAGTGGTATTACGAGGAGAGTCTTAACCATAGAGTCTCCCGCCTAGAAAGTTTTGAAGAGGGTTTGGAAGACTTTTTTAAAAGTGCCCTCAATGTGTTCCAAAATAAAAAAATATCGACCCGCGGGCATACGGGTCGATGGTGGATTTGGAGCCTCATTTAATTTTGTATTTGAGGCGTAGGTTGTCCGCTATCATGGCGATAAACTCACTGTTGGTCGGTTTACCGCGGCTGTTTTGAATGGTGTAGCCAAAGTAAGAGTTCAGCGTATCGACGTCCCCTCTGTCCCATGCTACCTCGATTGCGTGACGAATTGCTCGTTCTACGCGCGAAGTGGTCGTCTGGTACTTCTTGGCTACCGACGGATATAGCACCTTGGTAACAGAGTTGATGATTTCATTGTCGGATATCGTCATCAGTATCGCTGTACGCAGGTATTGGTATCCCTTGATGTGCGCTGGAACACCGATTTGGTGAATAATCCGCGTCACTTGCGTCTCAAGGTCGTACGGCATCTGGCTCTCGTCTATGTCATATATATCGCGGATTCCACTTGAGGCGGACGGCTTGCTTGCAACGCCGCGGTTTTTCAGTATTGTCTCTACGCCTGTACACAGCGATTCATAATCAACCGGCTTCGGAAGACAGAGTGATGCGCCTGAACGATTTGCTTCCATAAGGACACTCGGCGTAGTCACTTGCGTCAGTATAATGAACGACGGCGTCGGTTTTCCGGACTCCGATGCTTTCTTTATCAGAGCAATGCCGTCTACGGAAGACAGCCACATATCCGCTATCACAATGTCGTAACTCTGACGCATCATCATGCGAAGTGCTTCATCACCGTTCCCAACTTCCTCCGCAATATATCCTTTTCCCGACAAGATTTCACGACAGCGATGTCTTACTTCGCTGTTTTCGTCGGCTATGAGTATTCTTGTATCCTTTTCCATCTCTAAAATTTGACCATGCCTTTCCTGTTTTTATTTCATGTTCCACCGGTTTTCACAGTTTGTTGTTTGGTAGTAACCATATATTACCATAAAATCTAGTAAAAATCAAGGGGAACGGTCAATAAAAGATTAACAAAAATTTCCATTTCATTTTGGCAATAATTAACATATATGCAGCGAATTTGCATTTGGGAATAAGGCATGCGGGGGAATTATCGCAGAAAATTTTTTATAAAGTCAAAAAGCTCTTGTAAAAGATACTCCCATCAATCAAAATCTGGAGGAAATATGAGATATCCGTCTTTTCTGTGGAACCGACCTCTTGCGGAATGCTCCGATATAGAGGAGAAAATACCTGAAAATGTAGTTGTCGATTTGACCCTGACGGGCGATATGAAAAACGGAACCCTCGACCTTTTAAGGCGGCCATGCGAGGCTTCAGAAATACCGCAGCGGCAAGGGTTGTTCCGCATTATGCTTGATGATGAGAATTTCCGCAAAAAGTTGTCCGATATTGGGGCGCAGGTTGCGGACCTTACCAGAATCACCGGATTTTTCGACCGTGCGGAGACAGAGCTGGAGCGTGTCATGCTGTTTTTGCCCGTGGTCGGCAAATTTATCAGCCTTGCGGAAAGCTTATCAGACCTTGCGGAATACGATGGTCGTGCCGGTGAGGTCGGTCTCTATTTCAAAAATCTGTGTGCTGCCGCGTATTTTATTTCCGCATCGGCGGAATACTGCGAGATGATAAAGAACCGCCGCTCAGAGCTATTGTATACCATTCACGGAAACGAGGCCAGCGCGTCGGAAGGTGGAGCTATGACAAAAGCCAAGCTGGAAAGCTGCTTCCTTGAAATGGGCCTTCCGGAGGCAATCCCCACACGCAAGGCGTCTCTGCGTGCAAATGAGTCCACCGCCGTTGCATATGGCAGAGTTTACTATGGATTTCAGGCGGCGTCAGAGCGTTTTTATCAAAAGTATGCGGAGTTCTTTATGACCGGGGAAAACGACCTCCATATTATTTTCGCCTATGCACCGGAAATCGACTTTCTGCTGGATGCGGCGGCGTATTTTCTCAAGCTGTCTGTCGCTGGATATCCGCTGGCATACCCGGCGGTATCGGATACGCATGAAGTCATATTGAACGGCGTCGTGGATGCTTCGCTTGTAAAACGGGAACTGCGCGGTCAAGATGTGGTGCCAAACGACCTAGTCATGTCTTCCGACTACAAAGGAGAAAAGCTGAACTTCTATATTATCACAGGTGCAAACGGCGGCGGAAAAACCACATTTGTGCGCGCGTGCGGCATTGCGATTCTGTTTTTCCTTGCAGGCTGTCCGGTTACGGCGGCCTCCGGAAAAATCTATCCCTTTGAAGGAATGTACACCCATTTTCCGGCAAATGAGAGCTTTGAAAACAGCGGCCGCTTTGTCAACGAAGCGAACCGTGCGGAGGAAATCATCGAAACGGCGAATGACAACACCTTTGTTCTGTTCAACGAAACCTATTCCGGTACGGACGAACAGAAAAGCGAGCAGTATTCGCGACGTCTTGTCGACCTGATGTATGACCGTGGTGTGTTCGGCTTGTTTGTAACGCACATCCATTCTCTGACGGGCGGCGCGGTGCCGACCCTCGCGGCGGTCGTTGATGAATCTGACGAAAATCGCCGGACTTACAAAATCAAACGTGTAGGCGCGACATCGTCCTCCTTTGCCGAGGACATCCTTGAAAAATACGGGCTTGACAGGGAATCGCTGAAAAAACGTCTTGACGAGCAGATTCGTGGAGGTGCATATGTCAGATAGACTGAGTATATTGTGGGAAAACGATCGCGGCGTCGTGGCGAGAGAGACCAGAGACGCCGGCAAAAAGGTTATTATCGATTTGCAGATTGACCGGATATTTCGCACGATTTGTCCCGATACAGCGGTCCGTGAAGCGTTTTTGAGCGTACTTTTGACGCCGCTTACTGATATTTCTGAAATCCAAAAGCGCATTGCGGTCGCGAACGAATTCGTCAGGGCGCCGCAAATGCTTGACCGTCTCATCGAACTGGTGCGGCGTATCGTCACAGCGAAAAATGCGTGGGATTCCGAACGGTCAAGAATGTATTCTGCAAGGCGCGTGAATCCGCAGGATAAAAGCTCTGTCTTGTGGGCGGCGCGCGAAGCGCTGATTTTGACTGCACATTTTATCCGTACTGTCACGATACATGTGCACGATATTCATGAAACACTCAATATGTTTGGCTGCATCGACGGATGGCTTGGAGAGCTGAAAAATGCGGCATTTGCCATGTCGCTCAGCGGACAGGCGGTATATCTCACCCATATGACCGAGAAAATTGAAAAAGGGCTCGCCACTGCGCATACCTACGAAGTGGAATTCTCTCTGGACCCTGAGATGAGAGCAGACCCGTACTTCCTGCGCGACTTCAGCTATGTGCGCTCATACGAGAAGCCGCAGAAAAAGCAGAAGCCGTCACTGTTTTCCCTGTTTGATAAGGAAAAGGATAAAAAATCGCCGTCGACAGACTCGAAAATAGAGGAAAACGTCGAAATACCAAAAAGCGTGGTGCGGGTTGAGGGCGTTGATTCCGAATGGGCATTTGAAACTTCCGCCAAAGCGGTGCAGGAATGCGACCGATATCTGACTGGATATCTTCGCGCACTTATCGACAAATATTCTGCACTGGAAAACGAACTGTATTTCTATAAGGCGGTGCTCATGTACAGGAAGCGCTTCGACGACCGCAACGTGAAGTATATCTATCCTGAATTCCGCGAAGCTGGCGAAAACATACTTGATATTAAGAATCTTTCCGACGTGCTTCTTCTGACCGAAAGCATGAGTACCTTGTCCGTTGTCCCGAACGACGTTTACTTCAAAAGCGGAGACGGCGAAACCTCAGGCATTCTTGTCACCGGAAAGAACAACAGTGGAAAAACCGTCTATTTGCGTTCGGTCGGGACTGCGGTGCTTCTCGCACAATGCGGACTGCCGATTCCGTGTGAAGCCGCAGTCATTAGTGTCCGCAGCCGTATTTTTACCACATTTGCAGCTGCAGAGGGAGAGCTGATACCGTTGTCGTCTGCTGGACGATTTGAGGAAGAAGTTGCAGCCATATCGCAGGTTATCGACAGCATCGTTCCATGCTCGCTCTTGCTCATGAACGAAACCTTCCAAACTACCGCATATGACGAGGGCGCAGACGGCATGTACCACATTTTAAACTACATTTCCTCCCTCGGATGCGGTTTCATCTTTGTCACACATCTCATGAAATTAAAGGAGTTGTACAGACAGGAAAGAAGTGTCGAAATTCTCAAAACAAGCGATTCTCCGCAGACAAGGTATAAAATATCGAAAATTGAAGGATGATGCGGGGAAAACGGATGGGGGATTACAAAAATCCCCCAAGCCCCCCTCAAAACCTTTTCCTCTGTGGTATGGGGGAACCTTTCTTCAAAAAGTTCCCCCATAGTCTCTATTTTTCATTTCCCAATCACATGCCCCGTACAAATCTCTCCGTCGTGACCATCAAGAGCGATTGCAAGAATTTCGCCTGCTTTGGCGGAACACGAGGGAATTTTTACTTCGATGTAGTGTTCACTGTGTCCTGACGCGGTATTGGCATGATTCTTCTCGACGAGCACAGATATCGGTGCGTTTATATGACTTGATACGTATTCATTCAGAAGATTTTGCTTTACTTCGCGGCCGACTGCTTCTAAATGTACGAGTCTGTCGTGCTTCACGGTTTCAGGTACTTGATTTTCCATCGCTGCCGCTTCTGTTCCGGTGCGTTTGGAGTACGGAAAAATGTGCAGATGCAGGAATGCTGCGTCCCGACAAAACGCTGCTGTTTCCATAAAGTCTTCTTCTGTTTCGCCTGGGAATCCTACAATCACGTCGGCGGAAAACGTCACATCCGGTATGGCGTCTCGCATGCGTTTTATGGCGTTCATCGCCATATCCGCAGTATACCGGCGTCGCATTCGCGCGAGCGTGCGGCTGCATCCGCTTTGTATCGACAGATGAAAATGCGGCAGAACCTTGTCCAATCCGGCGATTTTTTCGACAAAATATTCGCTCATGACCGTCGGTTCAAGAGAACCCAGTCCGATGCGGTGTATCTTGTCGATTCCGGCGATTTTCCCTATCAGCTCCGCAAGCTTGTGACCATATGGCTCGTGACCTTCGAAATCTATTCCGTACGACGCTGTTTCAATTCCTGTCAGAATGACTTCCGGACAGCCGGCGTCCGCAAGAGCTTTCGCCTCTGCGATAACCGTTTCCGGCAGCTTGGAACGTACCGGACCGCGCGCCTTCGGAATAATGCAGTACGAGCAGTGATTTTCGCACCCGTCCTCAATTTTGATGTAGGAGCGGCTTCTCTTCGGTGAGGATGTGGTCATCTCAACTGCCTCATGCCCGTCTGGCGCGCCGACTGCATTTTTCTCGCCGCCGTACGTTCCTGCGAGAATGTCATAAACCGTGTCCGCGAGAGAAGCTTTGCCGTTGTTTCCGCACACATATACGACTCGGTCAATCGCCGACGCGGTATCTGCGGAAATTTGCGCAAAACAACCGGTGACAATCACATGCTCCGCAAATGACGCAGCGCGTCGTATCATCTGTCTGGATTTACGGTCGCTTTCCGCCGTAACGGTACAGGTATTCACAATCGCCGCGTCGCACTTTTCTCCGGGCTTTACGATTTCAATTCCGTATCGGCGAAGCCCCTCTGTGAACGCTTCCGATTCATACTGATTTACACGGCACCCGAGCGTGATAACCGATATTTTGTAGTGCTTATTTTCCATTTATATAATTTTTATAACCCTTTCCAGAAGCATTGTAACTGTGAGCCCGACGGGGGAACACTTTTTTAAAACTGCACTTTACTCACATTCATTTTATCATTATACTTCCATAATGTAAATAATTTTTCGTAAATTTGATCGAAAAATAAAAAAATCACGTGGATGGACTTGAAATAACCACGCAAATAAGCTATAATAAAACGAAAATAATTCGAAGTAAACTTTAGATTAAGAAAGGAAGCAGCCAATATGAATATGGAAACATTCCACGTTGTTGACCATCCTCTTATCAAGCACAAATTGAGCATTATGAGAGAGAAAGACACCGGTTCAAAGGAATTCAGAGAGCTTCTGTCTGAGATAGCGATGCTCATGGGTTACGAAATCACGCGCGACCTTCCGGTAGAAGATGTCGAAATCGAAACTCCCGTATCAAAGATGACGGCAAAAAAAATCGAGGGTAAAAAGCTGGCGATCGTGCCGATTCTGCGGGCCGGTCTTGGCATGGTTGACGGTGTTTTGAGCCTTGTTCCCGTAGCGAAGGTAGGCCATATCGGACTTTACCGCGACCCCGAGACGCACAATCCGGTGGAATACTACTGCAAGCTCCCACAGGACATCAAAGACAGATACGTCATTATATGCGACCCCATGCTGGCAACAGGTGGCTCTGCGTCCGGCGCTATCGAGATGCTGAAAAAGAGAGGGTGCACCCAGATAAAGCTCCTCTGCCTTGTGGCGGCGCCTGAAGGGGTGGAGAGACTCCAGCGAGAGCATCCCGACGTAGAAATATTCGCGGCTGCTCTCGACGAGTGCCTTAATGACCACGCCTACATTGTGCCCGGACTGGGCGATGCCGGCGACAGATTGTTCGGAACAAAATAACAAGGAACGGAAGGGGAAATTTTAGGGGGCTTTTCGGAGAAAACGCCCCCTAAAACCCTAAAAACTTTTATACGGATATTTGGGGATATTTATCCTCGTTTTTTGTTTTAAAACTATGCGAAAATTTATTATTAATCCAAACGACGCGGGACAGCGGCTCGATAAGTTTGTTGCCAAATCGACGACGGGGATGCCGAAGTCGCTTCTCTATAAGTTTATCCGCACCAAACGAATCAAGAGAAACGGCGGTCGGGCGCATGAGGGAGATATGCTGTCGGCGGGGGATGTAATTGAGATGTACATCCCGGACGAGTTTTTTTCCGATGCCGCCGTCGAACCGGATTATACAAAAGTCAAAACCGTGCCGGATATTATTTATGAAGATGAGAATATCCTTTTATGCAACAAGAAGCCTGGGATTCTTGTCCACACAGGGGATGAAGGGGATAAAAACCGCGCCGACGCGGATGAGCGTGAGACTCTCATATATGCCCTGACCGCTTATCTTGTGAACAAAGGAGAATACGACCCCAAAAGAGAAGCATCGTTTGCACCGGCGCTATGCAATCGAATTGACAGAAATACAGGCGGAATTGTCATTCTTGCTAAGAACGCCGCTGCGCTTCGGCTTATAAACGAGGCAATAAGGGAAAACCGTGTTCGAAAAAAATACCTTTGCGCCGTTCATGGGAAGCTTACCGGAGAAAAAACGCTCCGCGCCTATCACATGAAGGATTACAAGACCAATACGGTTCGCGTTTTTGCGGAACAGAGAAACGGCGCCAAGGAAATGATTACAAAATATAAGGCGCTCAAATATTCCGCTCAATACGACCTTACATTACTCGAAATTACGCTTGTTACCGGACGGACTCATCAGATACGTGCTCACATGGAGTTTATTGGGCATCCGCTTCTCGGAGAGGGGAAGTATGGCGTAAACCGGGAAGACCGAAAGCTGGGATATTCAAGTCAGGCGCTCTATTCCTATGCGGTAGAGTTTAACTTTGACGCACCTGAGCTGTCTTATCTGAACGGAAGAACGTATAGGGCGCCGGACCATTGCGTGAAATTTTTGGAGTTGTTTTCCTAATCATTCTGAAAAACGCTGAAAAGTATAAAGTATATAACAAATATATAATAAATTTGTAAAAACCGCTTGTATTAATTCCTATATTCATGTATAATTAGCATAAATAATAAGAAACAAAAGTAAATGTGAGGTGATTTATTTGGCATACACCTTCCGCGGCGGGATTCATGTTGACGAGTATAAAAATACGAAACGATGCCGTATCGAAACCTTGCCAGCACCAGAGTCTGTTATTATTCCCCTGTCACAGCATATTGGTGTTCCCGCTACAGCCCTTGTGAAAAAAGGGGATACGGTGACTGTCGGTCAAAAAATCGGTGATGTCACATCGGGACTCGGCTGTCCGGTGCACTCCAGTATTTCCGGGGTCGTAACGGATATTGTAAAAAAGACTACGCAATCCGGCGCGCTTGTTGAAAATATCGTTATTCAAAATGATTTTTGTAATACGCTATGTCCCGATATCAGTCCCATGTCCAAAAAGCTTACTGAGACCACGACTGAGGAAATCATATCCATCATCCGCGAAGCAGGAATTTCAGGTATGGGCGGCGCTGCGTTTCCGACCTACGCAAAAATTCAGTCTGCTCTTGGAAAGGTTGACAAAATCATTATAAACTGCGCGGAATGCGAGCCGTTTATTACCGCGAATCATCGACTTCTTCTGGAGCATCCTGCATCCGTTATCAACGGCGTGAAGATTTTGCTGAAGGCGCTCGGCGTCTGTACAGCTTATTTTGCGGTTGAGGACAACAAAATGGATGCAATCGAAAGGCTTGAGGAATTGACCGCGGACAGTCGGATGATTTCGGTCAAAACGATGAAGACGAAATATCCGCAAGGGGATGAACGGCAGCTTGTGTACGCCATCATGGGAGTGGAAATCCCCACGGGAAAGCTTCCCGCTGACGTCGGATGTGTTATTTTCAACGCCGAGACATGTGCCGCTATCTATAAAGCTTTTGCTTTTGGAACTCCCCTGATTTCGCGCGTTCTCACCGTTGATGGGGACTGCGTAAAACGTCCGCGAAACATTTTGGCGCCTATCGGCACGTCGGTGAGAGACCTTGTGAGCTTCTGCGGCGGACTGGTCAAAACGCCGAAAACCATTATAAACGGCGGTCCCATGATGGGGACTGCGCAATGGGATACCGAAATGTCGGTTACCAAATCGACAAGTGCTGTTCTTATTTTCTCAGAAAATTTCGGAAAGAAGAGCGTCAAAACGCAGACCTGTATCCGCTGCGGCAAATGCGTCAAAAACTGCCCGATGCACCTGATGCCGGTTTATATCGCACAGTTTTCAAAGATTGGCGACCTCGCGCGTGCTGAGGCGTATGGCGCGATGAACTGCGTGGAGTGTGGTTCGTGTTCGTATAACTGTCCGGGCGGAGTTGAAATCGTGCAGCACATCAGGGTGGCAAAGGCCGCAATCAAAACGGAAAAAGTGCGTCTGGCTGACTTAAAAACCACCGAGAAATGAATTTTTGGAGGAATTCCCAAT
>CAZUPI010000052.1:0-15772 GCA_964621755.1 uncultured Ruminococcus sp.
AACTCACAAGATGTTAGCCGTTTCATGGCGATACCTCCGTAAAACCGTTTGATTTGTAACCAATCCTGTACGGCAGTTGCCGTTCATTTTTTGATTACTGTTTTACGGACACCCGGCTAAAGCCGTATCTGATTTTTTCGCTTACGGACGAGACGTTTTCGTTGGTATGCTCGCCGCATCTGCCAGAGAACGTGAAGGAGAAGAACTATTATCTATTCATTTCCGTTTTCAATCAGTGCTATTGGATGATTGGAAGTGTTGCGGGCGGACTATTGGGAAGTGCGATACCTTTTAATACAACGGGAATAGAATTTTCGATGACAGCTCTGTTTGTGGTAATTTTTGTGGAGCAATGGGAAAAAACAAAGCAGCATCTGCCGGCGATAACAGGATTGGTCATTTCTGTGTTGTGCCTGCTTCTTTTCGGCGCGTCCGATTTCCTGATTCCTTCCATGATTGACATACGGCGCTCCTTGCTGATTATCGCGGTGGTAGCGGTGGTGACGATGGCAATCCGCTTTTTGCCGTTTATCCTGTTCCGGAGCAGAACGCCGGAGGCAGTTCTATATCTCGGACAGGTACTTCCGTACGCAATCATGGCAATGCTTGTAGTATACTGCCTGAAAGGGGTGTCATTGATAAACAGCCCATATGGAATTCCGGAAGCGGCGGCGGTACTGCTTGTAGCACTGCTGCACAAGTGGAAGCACAATACGCTCCTTTCCATTCTCGCCGGAACCGTAGCGTATATGCTGATGATTCAATTGGTGTTTTAAAAACGGGAGAGAGAAACCTTTCAAAAGTTCCCCTCTTCCGTTTTCCTGTATTTTAGTTTTGCAGGACTCCAAGTGCGAAGATTGCGATGAGCGCGAGAATGAGGCCGATAAGCTTTCGGTGGCCAAGCTTTTCCTTCAGAAAGACCACCGACCATAAAACAGAGATAAGCAGAACACCGCCGTTATCCATGGCGTACAGTACGGCGACGTTGATGAAACGGAGAGCGTACATGAGGGTATTGACTGCGGCGGCTGCGGAAACTGAGGCCGCGGTCATAAATATCGCAGATTTTGCGGTTTGGCGGAACCCTGGAAAAGCGGATTTGCCGGCTTGAAGGAGGAGAAGGAAAAAGGCGAATACAGCGGAGGAGGCAAAAGTGGCGATTATCATTTCCGCGTTTTCGGACTGATTCATCAGATTTTTCTGGATGTTGAGAAGGGTCCCATAGACGCCGTTTGCCAACCCGAGAAGAAGGGTGTACAGCAGAAACTTTGCGGAAACCGGACTGCTGCTCTCCCTTTTTTGATTTTTATCTTCCAGATTGAGGAAGACAAATGACACAAGCATGAGCGCGATTGCGGCGTACTGGAGAGGTGCGAGCTTGATTTTATCGACGACGATGGACCACAGCATCGGGATGAGAATACCGCCGGACAGATTGAAAATCATCACGACAGAAAAGGGACCAGCCGAGGATGCTTTGATGAGCATGGCGTTATACGTCACGAGGACCGCGCCGTTCAGGAGACCGAGCAGGAGTGTTGCAGTCGATGGCTTGAAGGAAAATCCGGCGAAGAGGAGGGTTGTGAGTGAGACGATGAGACCGTAAAAGACAGAATATATTTGTGAGGAATAGCGTTTATCTCCGGGGTAGTGCTTGGCGAACAGATTGCAGAATCCCGACTGGCAGGTAAACAGCAGAATAAGCAGAACAACAAGGATGTTTGACATAATAACCTCGAAAGGATTCATATAAATTGTCTTATTATATCATAAAAATCACACAAATACGACTGTTTTGAAAAATTTATTGGAAATGTGCGGAGGAAGACGGCGACTCCTCATGTGGCTATACAATACACGAGGAAAACAGTTCGTTGCAGAAGGAGGATGAGGTGAACAGGTATTCATTGTGAATCCAGTCTCCTTCGTAGATATAGTCGCCGGAGGGCGCGAATTCGATTTCCTTGTGCATTTCGAAAAGAGAACTCGGGAGCTTTTACGTAAAAATCTACTTTGCCGGTGTTGTTCAGTCTGAGAAAGGGCGGGGGATGGGCGGGAATGAGAGAAAAGCCGTTGCGCTTGCAGGCTTTTCTTATTTTTGTCTCTGCCGCGATGCGTATACGGATAAATTTTATGTAAGGCAGACTCCAAAGCACGAGAACGATGCAGCAGAAGATATACAACACCAACACTTTCATGATAATTTTTAATGCAGTCATGACACTGTATTAAGTATACCATGCGTGCGCGGGATTGTCAATATATAAGCGAGCTCCCGGCGTTTTACCGGAGGTCTTCACTCAAAATGATATATAGCCTGTTGTCGGCGATTTTATTACAGGCTATTTCAAAATAATGTGAGAGTTTGCAGCGTGTACAGTTTTTGTGGTCGAAGATTACAAGATAATACAGGCGCAACGAAACATTGTTGGTAACTATCATCTTGAAAAAAAAGACCTTTTGTGGTATAATATATCTGATATATTGATTCTATTTCAGAAGTGAGCGTATCAAATGACAGATATACAATTGAAAACAATGTTTCTTTCAGCAAAAAGAGCATTGTTTGATAAATATTATGAGAATCTGAATGAAAAACAGCGCGAAGCTGTGTATCAAGTGAACGGTCCTCTATTAATTCTCGCCGGCGCCGGAAGCGGAAAAACAACGGTTCTTGTCAATCGTTTGGCATACCTTATCCGCTATGGAGATGCGTATAACGCCGACCTTGTCCCACTCGATGCGACTGAAGCCTCTATCACAGAGATGAAAAAGGCCGCTGACCTTCCGCGTGAGGAACTTGCCGAATATTTGACAAGATTTGCTGTCAATCCCCCGCAGCCGTGGCAGGTGATGGCTATCACCTTTACGAATAAGGCGGCGCGCGAAATTAAGGCGCGTATCGGCGCGATTTTCGGAGAGGACAGCACGGAAGCCGCAGAAATTAAGAGCGGTACATTCCATTCAATCTGTGTACAGATACTCCGCAAGTACGGCGACCACATCGGCTATGACCGCAGCTTTACTATCTGCGATACCGACGACAGCAAAAAGCAGCTTCAGCTCTGCATGAAGCGGCTGAACATTGACGATAAAGTCCTCCCCGTAAAGACAGTGCAAAATGCCATCAGCCGTGCGAAGGACAAACTCATCGGCCCCTCCGAATATACGGCACAGGCCGGCGCCGACGCAAAGCTGAAGCAAATCGCCGCGATATATGAGCTGTACGCCTCTAAGCTAAAGTCACAGAATCTTCTCGACTTTGACGATATCATTATGCAGACCGTACACCTTCTCACCGAATGTGAAGATGTGCGCCTGACCTTGCAGAACCGTTATAGATACATTTCTGTTGACGAGTATCAGGACACCAACTCCGCACAGCTTGAACTGACGCTTCTGCTTTCCGCAAAGTACAGAAACATCATGGTGGTCGGAGACGACGATCAGAGTATATACAAATTCCGTGGAGCAGTCATTGAAAACATCCTCAATTTTGATAAAAATTATGATAACACAAAAGTCATTAAACTGGAGGAAAACTACCGCTCTACACAAACGATTCTGAACGCAGCGAACGCGGTCATTGCGAAAAATGCGGGCAGACTCGGCAAGACCCTCTGGACAAGCGGAAACGAAGGAGACAAGATTGTCATTAAAAATCTCGGTAACCAAAACGACGAGGGACGGTATATTGTTGAGATGATACTGAACGGTGTAAAGGAGGGAGCATCATTCCGCGATTTTGCGGTTCTCTATCGTATGAACTCCCAGTCGCGCACCATTGAGCAGGCGTTCACAAAGAGCAGTATCCCATATCGGATGCTTGGCGGCATGCGCTTCTTTGACCGAATGGAGGTCAAGGACATTATCGCATATCTGGCTCTTATCAACAATCCCAATGACGACCTTCGTCTGCGCAGAATTATCAATACACCGCGGCGCGGCATCGGCGACAAGTCCATCCAGATTGCGGAGGCGCTTGCATATGAAGAAGGATGCCCAATGTTGGAATTCCTGCGCCGGGCAAAAAGATACAACGCGATTTCTCAAGCAACCGCCAATCAAATGGTTGCCTTTGTATACCTGATTGACAGTTTCCGGGAAGCAGCATCACAGATGCTTCCGTCATCACTCATTGAGCTTGTGGTTGAGCAGTCGGGATACAACAAAATGCTGAACGATATGACCGACTTGTCCGAGCGGGATGACCGCCGGAACAACATCGGCGAGTTGATTTCGGCTGCACGCCAGTACGAAGAAACTGCCGACGAACCATCTCTTGTAGGATTCCTCGAGGATGTGGCACTCGTATCGGACGTTGATAAGTACGATGAAACAGCGGATGCGGTGGTGCTTATGACAATTCACTCCGCGAAGGGTCTTGAATTCCCGACGGTGTTCCTGCCGGGAATGGAAGAAAACATCTTCCCAAGCTTCCAGACCACGTTTAAGGATGAGGAAATTGAGGAAGAACGTAGGCTCGCATATGTGGCCATTACAAGAGCAAAGAAGAATCTTTACATAACCCACGTGCGTGACAGAATGATGAATGGTCGTTCCAGCTCTAATCAGCTCTCGCGTTTCGCATGTGAAATTCCGCCGAAGTTGACCGAGCGTGAGGATGAAGCGCCGCAGGATGAGGAGCTTCGTCAACTCCGTCAACGTCCTGCTAAGCAGAAGCCGGTAAACCACTTTGTCAATGAGACTTCTAAGCCCTCACCCGCACTCACCTCTATGAAGGCTGCTGAAAGTGTCGCTGCGCAATCCTTTGAAGCAGGTGCGCGTGTCAAACATGTAACCTTCGGCGAGGGAACCATTCTCTCTTCCAGAAAGATGGGCGCCGATACCCTCTACGAAATCGCTTTTGAAAAAGTCGGTACCAAGAAACTGATGGCAACATATGCAAGACTAACGAAAGTGGAATGATTTTTCTGAAAAGTTTTTGATTGACCTTTTGGAAAGGGTCACATTGTCAAGGGGAATCACCCTTTGCATATAAAAAATAACAATATTGAAAGGATTTTCGTTTTATGAAAAACGATAAGAAACTTGTGCAGGATATTACTTCGATGGATGTTGACTTCGCCAAGTGGTATACTGATATCTGCAAAAAGGCTGATTTGATTGATTATTCAAGCGTCAAAGGCTGCATGATTATCCGGCCGTACGGGTATGCTATCTGGGAAAATATCCAGAAAATCCTTGATACGCGGTTTAAAGAGCTGGGGCATGAAAATGTTTATATGCCGCTGTTCATTCCGGAATCGCTTCTCCAAAAGGAGAAAGACCATGTGGAAGGCTTTGCTCCCGAAGTCGCGTGGGTGACACACGGCGGTACAGAACCCCTTTCCGAGAGACTTTGCGTACGTCCAACCTCGGAGACTTTATTCTGCGAGCATTACGCAAACATTATCCGTTCCTATCGCGACCTGCCGAAGCTCTACAACCAGTGGTGCTCCGTTGTGAGATGGGAAAAGACAACCCGTCCGTTCCTCAGAAGCCGCGAATTCCTGTGGCAGGAGGGCCATACGATGCACGCTACCGCCGAGGAAGCGCGCGCGGAGACCATCCAGATGCTGAATGTTTATGCCGATTTCCATATCAACGACCTTGCTATCCCGGTTATCAAGGGTGCAAAGACGCCGTCAGATAAATTTGCGGGTGCGGAGGATACCTACTGTATTGAAGCGATGATGCACGACGGTAAGGCACTGCAGGCGGGAACGTCCCACTACTTTGGCGATGGTTTCGCGCGTGCGTTTGATATCCAATTCACCGACCGTGACAATACGCTTCGCTATCCGTTCCAGACATCATGGGGCGTTACAACCCGTATGATTGGCGGTATCATTATGACGCACGGTGACGACAACGGCCTTGTCCTTCCGCCGGCAGTTGCGCCGATTCAGGTGGTCATCGTCCCTGTTGCTATGCACAAGGACGGCGTACTGGAAGCAAACCGGGCGCTTTATGACAGACTGAACGGAAAATTCCGCGTGAAGCTCGACGATTCTGACAACAGCCCCGGATGGAAATTCGCGGAATACGAGATGAAGGGCGTTCCGGTGAGAATCGAAATGGGACCGCGCGATATCGAAAATGGACAGTGCGTAATAGTCACACGCCATAATATGGAAAAGACCGTCGTTTCGATTGAAAATATCGAAGAAACTGTTGCTGCAAAGCTCAAAGAGGTACGTGACGGCATGTACGAAAAAGCACTCGCAAACCGCGAAAACAGAACGTACTCCTGCACGAACATTGACGAAATCAAGGAAGCCCTCGCGCACGGTGATGGATTTGTCAAGGCGATGTGGTGCGGCGACGAAGCGTGCGAGGATAAGGTGAAAGAGCTCACAGGCGTCGGTTCAAGATGTATCCCGTTCGAGCAGGAACACCTTTCCGACACATGTGTATGCTGTGGCAAGCCTGCAAAGCACATGGTATACTGGGGAATCGCTTATTAATGAACTGACACCTTTTCTAAAAGGTTTTTGGAGGGGTTCGGGGACCCTTTTTCCTGAAAAAGGATCCCCGATTTTTATTTACTAAATTGAAAGAATTTTCTATTACCAACACAGAAAAGCTGCGCAGAATTGACCCGGTCATCATGGTCTGCGTCCTTGGAATGACCGGACTCAGCATCTTGACTCTTACGGCTGCATCCGACGCTTACGGGATGTGGTATGTGAGGGCGCAGTCGCTTGCGGCGTTTGTCGGATTTGTAGCAATGATGGTGATTACCTTTATTGACTACGACGCTCTGATTTCCAAAATGAAGTTCGTTTTCTTCGGGATTACGGTCGTGATGTTGCTTGCGGTCGGTCTGTGGGGAACGGGCAGCTATGGAAACCACAACTGGTTCACAATTCCCGGAACGCCTATTTCCTTTCAGCCTGCGGAGCTCGTCAAATTTACGTTTATAATCGTTTTTGCGCTGCATATTGACAGACTAAAAAATAAAATAAACCACCCATTATCCGTACTTCAGCTCGCGATTCACGGACTCCTCATCGTCGGCTTGGTTCTGATGAGCGGAGACCTTGGCATGGCGCTTATATATCTGGCAATTATGGCGTTTATGATGTTTTCCTCCGGTCTGTCGCTCTGGTATTTCGCGGGAGTTCTTGCGGCGGGAGTTGCCGTTTCGCCCCTTCTGTGGAGCCATCTTTCGGAAAAGCAGCAGCAGCGGATTCTGATTGGTTTTAATCCGGACCTCGACCCACTGGATATAGGGTGGCAGCAAATTGCGTGCCGGAACTGCATTATTTCAGGCGGCTTCCGCGGCGCCGGTTTTTCGGGCGGCTCAAAATACTTTTCCCTTAGCGAAGGACAGTCAGACTGCTTGTTTGCCGTATTTGCAGAAAAATTCGGCTTCATCGGCGCATTTCTGTATATAGTGCTTATCACGACGTTGATTCTGCGCATTATTTGGATTGCGCGCGGAACGCGTAAAAACTACGCGTCGTATATCTGTCTTGGGATAGCCGGCATGCTGATTGCGCAGTCCGCTGAAAATATTGGCATGTGTTTGGCGATTCTGCCGGTCATTGGCATTACGCTCCCGTTTTTCTCCTACGGCGCGTCCTCCATGCTGTCGATGTACATATGTATCGGTGTAGTACAAAGCATCTGTGCTCATAACAAAAAATATTACTTCGAACGAGAAAATGGATAATTGGCGAGTTAGAAGAATAACATTGGGGGATACTTTTTCAAAAGTATCCCCCAAACCCCTATCGAAATTTTTTAGGTTGAATTTTCATCGATAAAGGGTGAAGTATTCCTGCAAACTGCGGGAAGAACTTCACCCTTCTCTATTGGTGATTTATTTGATGGAATTACTCGTCTCCGCGGGTTTCGCTTACTTTTTCGTACATCTGGGATACAGCGTTGGAAACGTTGGAGGAGCCGTATATGATGTCTTCAGCGGGAATCTCATAAACATAGCCGTTTACGACTGCAGATACTTCAGCAAAGGCGGCGTTGTTCAGGTAATCGTCAGCGCTGCCAACTGTGAAGATGAATTCAGGGTCAGCTGCGATAACATCTTCTTCGGACATTTCACCAAAACCCTCGAAGGTTGCGACGTTTTCAAGACCAGACGCGTACAGCATTTCGGTGATGTAAGTGCCGCTTCCGACGGTTTGACCGTCGCCAAAATCAAGGTATGCTCTGAATCTTGTGGTGTAAGCGGAGGAACCAACTTGCGCTACGTTCATTACGTTTGTAACCTTATTGGTAAGGTCGTCAGCGCTTGTACCGGCTACTTTTCCGGCAAGTCTGATAAGAGCATTGATATCGGCAATGGAAGCTGCAAGCGGGATTACAATAACCGGAATATCGGAATTTTCGTATTGTGCGGCGTCTGCTTCGTCAACAAAGATGATTTCCGGAGATGCGGACGCGTCGACCAGCTTATCGGATACACCGAGAGCTTCAAAAATAATGGTAGATGCAGGAGATACGGAGGCGATTCTTGTGATTTGTGCAGGAATGGTGAGGCTTTCGTCGAGAAGGGTGGTGATAACCTGTGTGGTGGCGGCACCGGAATTGTCAGTGGTAATGGTGATTCCACCCGATTCCTTTTCGCCGCATGCGGTGAATACGACGCTCAGCGTGAGGACGAGCGCGAGTATAAAAGCTATTTTTTTCATTTTTAGATGTCCTTTCGGTATCAGTTGTTTTTCCGTCTCCGCTTATTTTATCATATATTAAATTAAAGGTCAATAAGTTTTTTGAAAATTCAATTAATATACGGTATTTTAGATATATTCTTTCCCCATTTTAGACGGGCAGCGATTCGGAAAAAAAGAATTTTCACTGTTTGGGACTGCCATATCTTCCATTATTTTAGGGGTTACATTTTTGCGGTTGTGGTATTATAATGATAGTGTATCAGAACGCAAACGGAGCAGGGTATGGAACTAATCATAATTGACGAATCACGAATCAAATTAATGCTGACGCCGGAAGACATGGCGATATACCGTGGTGTCGCGGAAGAGGCTGGGACACGGGAAGTGCTGCGAGGCATCATGAAGGACGCGCGAGAAAAATGCGGTTACAGCGGCATGAAAGGCCGCATTTATATACAGATGTACCCGTCGAAAGAAGGCGGATGCGAGCTGTTTGTCACAAAACTTGCAGAGAGGGAAAACAGAGTCAATATGAAAGCAGGGAATGAAGGTATTCTTGCCGAATACAGGAAATATATATTCAGGGGACGCGTGATTTACTCGTTCGATTCCATGACGGACCTGCTTGGCACGTGTCTCGGGCTGATGAAAACAGGTTACTGTGGGGAGAGCGCCGCGTACTTCGATGAGGCCAAACGCACCTATTATTTGGTCATTGAGTGTGAATCGCACATCGCGGGGGAGAACCTCGGAAGCTTATGTCAAAGCTCGGCTTATTATTACATAAACGAGCACTGCACTAAAATTTGCAGCGACGCAGTATCCAAGCTCGGTCAGCTTGCGTGAGGGGAAGTTCTGGGGAAAACTTTTTTAAAAAAGTTTTCCCCAAACCCTTTTTCAAAAAAACTTCATAATTTTAAAGATAGTTTTGGCTAAACTTTGAGATTAATTCATAAAATACGGTTGATAAATGAAGAAGCGCGTGGTAATATATTATTCCAGAAAGAAAAATGAATCTGAGGGATTGCCATGGGTGACAGTGAGAAGGTTTATCCTATAATTATCAGCGACCGCGTACAGAAGGAGTGGATTCCCGGCTGCCCTGTACAGGTGAAGCAAATCCGCATTTCACGAGAGAAGGAAGACGCCGGTCTTGCAGTCTGCATAATTTCCGTGGTTTGCGGGGATTTTCAGATAAAGGATTACGTTGCGGATATTGCGTATACCGGCGCGAAACGGCAGGCGGTTGGAAAAAGCGAAGGTATCGTTTTGACGGCGGGGGAGTCCTTGCCGGTTGAAGTGCCATATGAAGATGCCGTATATGCTGCGGTGATTATCAGGTCGGTGCATTACGCTGACGGTAAGGTGTGGACAAATGCCGAAGGGTCGCGCGGGACAATATTTCCTGAGCAGGATATCTTCTGGCAGACAGACCCGTTATATGATGCGATACAGTTTGAGTGTGCCGGCGTGACGACTGCGAAATACAAGCCGGACAAGATTGACGGCGCGTGGCGGTGTACGTGCGGCCAGATAAATCTTGATGACGCGAAGGTCTGTGGCGCGTGCGGATGCTCACTTGAGTGGCTTGAGACGCATCTTGAGCCGACTTATTTGGAAAAGCGCAGGTTGGAAATCGCGGATAAGAGTGAAAAAAAGACGGAAAAACTCAAAAAGCGGCGCGAACATGCGGTATCGGACGGAGCGAAGATGATAATCATTCTGGCGTCGTTTGTGTTGGCTGCCGTACTTATCGTGCTGACTTTTACCACATTTATACCGCTCGGGCGGTACAATAAAGCGGTAAAGCTTGCGGATTCCGGAGAATTTGACGAAGCCATTGCGATTTTTAACGATTTAGGAAATTTCAAAAATGCCGCGGCGATGGCAGGAGAGACAAGCCATCGGAAAGCGCAGACCATCACGGGATTAGATGAGGTTTACATGACGACAAACGCGGCAGAGCCGTGGTTTTCAATTACTGCTGACGGGGTACTTTCGTTCAAGAAGGACGACTATACGGGAACATGGAATAATTTCATTGTGCCGGATGTGGTGGACGGTGTTGTCGTGCGAGAGCTTGACCGGAACTTCTTCATGAACTGCAAAGAATTGACAGTCGTCACCATCTCCGATTGTGTTGAAATTCTCGGAGAGCAGTGTTTCTATAATTGTGAGCTTTTGCACACGGTAAACTTCGGCAAAAGTGTGACCACGATAATGCCGCGTGCTTTTATGAATTGTGCCGCACTGGAGGAAATCGAAATCCCCGATACCGTCACTTACCTTGGCCTGCGGGTATTCAACAACTGCATCAAGCTGAACAAAGTGGTCCTTGGAAGCGGTATCACGGAAATTGCAAGCTACCAGTTCAGTCTTTGCATTGAGCTTGAGCGTGTAACTTTGAAATCGCCGATTTCCTCGGTCGGCGAATACGCTTTCTCCGAGTGCGCAAAGTTAGCCAAAATCCATTGCCGATTCCAGGAATCTTCATGGACTAATCCCGCCGTCGCCGAAGGGAATGAAGCCTATACAGCGGCTGAGATAATCTTTGAATGAAGAAAACATTAAAATTTCCCCAATAAACAAGGGTACTTTCTTGAAAAGTACCCTTGTGTTTTTTCGTAAATTCAACGTTTATTCTGCTGTAGGAACTAACTCTACGGTTATGATTTTCTTAGCCGGGATGGATACGGTGCATTTGCTGTTGCGGACAGAGATTTTGCGAACGCGCTCTTCAGCAAGGTTGGAGACGTAAGCCCCGCAGAAACGGGTGCCGAGGTCGAGCTTCATTTTTGTATCATGTTCATGCGGATTGAAGACGCGCAGGATGGCAGTGTCGCGGAAGTCTGACATCTTCAGTGCGCTTACGACGAAGCCGTGACCGTCAATTCCGAATATGGTGTCGGATGCTGGATTTTGACCCGCGTGAACCGGTGCGCAGATTGCTGTCGGTGCATATGCAGCAAAGGAGTAGCACTCATCCACTGCATTGTTGCGGTCATTTGTCGATTTCATCGAGTAGGGGACGAGAGCATATTCGACGACCAGTTCGCCCTTGCACTGTGCTTCCGGCGTCGGGAAAAAGCCCCAGTCGCCAAGCTCACGTACGCCGCGATGGAGCGTGAGTGCCATAGTCAGGTCGTCGTCGCGCAGAACTTCATATTCACAGAGCCCGCGTCCACTGAGGAACAGACCGCGGTTTTCATCTTCAAGTCCGAAAAAGGTGGTCATCTTGCCTGGCTTGGACGGATTCTTCCAGCCTTCCCATGGCTTGATTTCACGTTTTACAATGTCAAACTGTCCTTCCGCCATGAGAAGGTCAGTTTTAATACCGTGCTTCGTCTGTACTGTCACTCGGTGGTTTTCAGCGTTGTTGTGGATGACGGTTTTTACGTCAAGCCTGCGCGCGCCTTCCCGAAGGGTAAAGTAGTTTTCCACTTCCATTTCGGTTTGCCCGCTGCGGCGTCCGGTCTGATAGTCTACACCTGACGGGATTTTCATGAGGTGGGTCACTTTGAAGGTTGCCGATGCTGCGCTTTGCGATACCAATTCGACTTTCGCACGGGTTCCGGCAGTGGTCACCTCGGTCTTGTCGGTCGCTTCACGGTATATGTACTCGTTGCCGATATCGCCCGTATCGCTCATGATTCCGGTTGTGTATTCCGCGCCCGTCTTGCGGTCTGTGACGACTGCAGAGCCGTCTGCGTTGAATTTCACGCGCAGTCTTTTGTTTGCCATTCCTTTTTTGTAGACCGTGAGGTCGGATTCCGCATTTTTAGTATTGCCGACGGTCACGCCGAATGATTTGTATCCAAGCGCCGGAACATTTGCTGCCCGGAAAGTCAGCTCGAAGCGGTGTGTATCGAACGGGATGCGGAATTTATCCTTCGGCAGAATGTAGTCGAATACCACGCCCATGTCACGCACATCGGCGGGAACAGCGGTTTCGCCATCGAGAATGGTAATGTCGCCCGATGCTGTCGTAGCATCCTTCGGCAGGTCGAGAAATACGGTGACTGCTTCGGAGGAGGGGTGTCCGGCAGGGTTGAATACTGTTACTGCATAAGCGGCGCCGAGAGATTCCGTGTTGACCGTAGCGGTAAGGGCGGCGTTTTCCTCTTTCACAACTTCTCCGCCGGCTGCGAGAACCTTTTTGAATCTCGTTACCATTTCCGAGTGAACGTCATCCACAGAGCAGCCGCAAATGGAGTCATGCGGGTGATTCTTCAGGAGTGTTTTCCACAGGAAACGGAAGTAATCGCGACGGATTTCATCCCCAGCAAAGAGATACGACGCTACGGAAAGAGGTTCAGCTTTCTTTTCAAGAAGCGCTTCACAGCGGCTGTTGTACTGTTTTAGATAAATTCGCGCCGAAGCGGTGTTTGCGAGAGTCCACATACCGTCGCTGTACTCGCCGTCGAGCTCGCCGACGAAAATGCCGAATCGGTCCCGGTAGGGAAGAATTGCGTTAAAGTAATCGCGGAAGTTGCTGTGGATGAGCTCATCCGGGAAGCCGGCCTCGTTGAGGTTGTTCACAATCTGACCGATATCCTTCTGGACCGGCTGATGGTCACAGCCGTTCATAAGCAGGAGATGCGGAGTAGTTGCGCACTGTGCAGCGGAGTCTCGAATCGCGGAGATGCGCTGCGCCGCTTCCTTTGTATCAGAGGGGATTTCGTTTGCATTGTTGTACCAGCGAAGGAAGACCGCACCGTTTACCTCCGATCCGTCCGGAGAGCGCCAGATGATTTCCGAGCGCGCTTTACCGTAATTTTCCTCACCGGTGTCGAGTCTGTCTCCATGACGTTCGGATACGCCGCGTCCGAATGCCACACAGTCAATGCCAAAACCGCGGAGAATCTGGGGAGCTTGTCCAATGTTGCCGAACGCGTCGGGGAAGTACCCGATGTCGGAAACTTTGCCATACTGTGCAGATACTTGACGGCCAACAAGCATATTGCGAACATTGGATTCACCGTCAACGAGGTATTCGTCCTGTAAAATATACCATGGGCCGGAGACGAGTCTGCCCTCTGCGATATATTTCTCGATTTTCGGGCGCATTTCAGGACGGATTTCGAGATAGTCTTCAATGACGATAGACTGTCCATCAAGGTGGAAGCTCTTGAAGGTCGGGTCGTTGTCAAGCGTGCCGAGCAGGCGGTCAAAAAATTCGACAAGCTTGTAGCGGTGAGATTCAAACGGCATATACCACTCGCGGTCCCAGTGGGTGTGTGAAATGATATGAAGGTATTTCTTTTCGTTTTCTGACATGACTGTACCTCGCATGTAAAGTTTTATTATGGATATTTTAATATATCTTTAGCATATTGTCAAGTGAAAACTTTTTTTACGCGGAAAATATAGACAAATCTGTAAAACACCATTGACAGGTATTGAGTTGTGTGATATAATTCTAATATAAGAATAAACAGTCATATGATTGTAATATTTCAAAACACGGTCAGTTATAGGAATAAGAGATGTGAGAATTAGCATTCGTCTATACCGGCAACATCAGTTTGCCATATACCATTATCGTTATCTGTGGAATAAACAACATGCAAAACAAGCAATTGAGGATGTCAACCAGCTTCGTATGAACTACGAGGACGACCATACAAAATCATTTGAAGGAGGAGCATTATGGATGAAAAAAGCTACAAGGAACTGAAAAAGCTCGGCACAATGCAGCTACTCAAGTACATACTTATCTTTGTCGGGTTTGAGGGATTTACCATCGGGCTATTCTTCCTCTATCACGCCAAGACCGGTGCGAAGTTCACCGACCCGAGCGGAATCTTCTGGGTTCTCATGTTGATGGTGCCGTTCGCGTTCAAACTTCACCGCCGCATTTTCGATGCGCCATGGTCTGGGGAAATAAAAATGGTGAAGGACCCCAAAAGCTCAGAGCGTACTTCGTATTTGTCAAAGTCATACGCTCTCAACTTTTTGATGAAAAACGAGGGATACGAAATTCGCGTTGTCACCGTTTTGACCGGCACACGCGGCAACCGCGATATCGTGCTGGTTGGAGACGAAATCGGACTTGGAGACTCGTATTACCACATTGGGGATAAAGTTACGAAATTCACAGGGCTCAAGTATCCGGTAAATTATACCACTGACCGAAACGAGAAGTTTTGCCCGATTTGCGGTGCGCTGAACAGGATTGAGGATGACCGATGCTATATCTGCAAGCATAGGCTGGTCGACCCGGAGCGGATACACAGGGAATGCCAGTAATAAGGTATAATACTGGCGATATCGGAAGAATAAAGAGAGAACATTATTGTCTGTATGAAAACCGAATATTCCCAACGAAGATTGGAAAATGCAAGTGGAGGATTGAATTTAGATAACATATTGTCGATAGAGGCGTCAGACAATTCCTATCAAACAAACACTCTAAAACAAAAGGCCGCAGGGTTTCTGCGGTCTTTTGTGTACCCCGGATTTTTGTTATCCTTGATGATGCCGGGGGAATTAGAATTCTTCGTTATTATCTCTGCGATTCTGTTCCTGATTGTTCTGGTTTCTGTTCTGATTCTGGTTATTCTGCTGATTCTTATTCTGGTTCTGGTTATTCTTGTTCTGATTCTGGTTTCTGTTCTGGTTCTGATTCTTATTCTGGTTCTGATTCTGGTTGTTTTGGCTGCGATTCTGGTTATTATCCATTTTTATCTCCGAATATTTCAGAAATTTTCCGCTTTAACTGCGGTTTTTCACTTCTTCGTTGGGGTACGACTATAGTATTTCTATGCTTTGTACGTTTTATTCATCCGATTTCAGTTTGAAATAAATTTTTTTACTGTCAGCAGAATCTGTGCGGTCTGTGCACGACTGAGAGGAGAATTGGGCGAGATGTTGCCTGACCCTGTTCCCGAGAAAATCCCCACGTCGGAGAGCGCATAGAGAGCACCTTTCGCCCATGCCGGAACGGCGGAATTGTCAGCAAATACCGGCACGGTGTCCGGTTCATCTGCACCAATGATGGCATTCAGTATCACGGCCGCTTCGGCTCGGGTGATGCTGTCGTTCGGTTTAAAGTACAGCGTGACGCCCTCGTTTACGCCTTTGATGATACCAAGGTTATAGGCGCGGGCGATGTAACCGGTGGATTCCGC
>CAZUPI010000053.1:0-14666 GCA_964621755.1 uncultured Ruminococcus sp.
CTTCCAACTTTTTTTGCCTTCTTTTCTGTAGAATCCGGCAACGCGGATTCTGTATTTACTCTGTTTTTCATATCAAACTATTGACTTTTTTAATTTTTATTGTATAATGTATCTATACCATTTCTTTCAAACTTAAGGAGGTATATATGAAAAAGACTATTTCTGCCATTCTCGCAGCGATTTTACTCAGCTCATCGTTTGCGGCATGCTCCAACAACGATGTGGAGACGAGTACCGACACTCCCGTATCCGGAAGCACGACCGAGCTGTTGAATGAGCCAGAAGGTGAAACAACTCGTGCGGAAATATCGGATAATCTCCCTGCAAAAAATTTTGACGGGCGGACGTTCACGCTTCTTACGCGTGATGGGTATGGCGACAAATTCCAGCCCGAAGAGTTGACCGGCGAGGCTGTGAATGATGCGATTTTTGAACGGAATTCCAAAATCACCGAACGCTTCAACATCAACCTTACCTATGTTTCAAAAGCCTGTGAATGGGGAACACAATCGACACAGTGGAATAATGAACTGTACAATTCGGTCATGGCCAATGACGGTGCGTATGACCTTGTTGCCGGATATGCGTCTACCATACCAGAGGTTGTAACAAAGAATATTCTGCTGAATTGGAAGGATATTCCGTATATCGACCTGTCGCAATCGTGGTGGAGTGAACGCGCCTCCGAAGCGCTCACAATTAACGACCGTCTGTATCTTCTGACCGGCGACTACTCCATATCGCTGTGGGACAATATGTTCGGTTTTCTTTTCAATAAACAGGTAGCGGAAGACTTCCGGCTTGACGATATGTACGACATTGTGCGCAGCGGCCAGTGGACGCTCGACCTTCTGCTGACGTTATCGTCTGGCGTATCTATGGACGCTGACGGAAACGGCACATGGGATGAAAACGACATATACGGTATGATTTCTAACTGGTCTACCTCTATTGATACGTTCCAGACCTCCTGCAACATGGCAGTTGTGTCTCACACGGCAAACGGCAGCCTCGAAATCACACTGAATTCCGAGAGAGCGGTATCCATTCTGGAAAAGGTATGTGCGCTCTACAACAGTACGCATGGTGCGTATGCATTCAGCGAAGGCGGCGACCTGACCACATACAACAATATGTTCTCCGAAAACCGCGCGCTGTTCTACGCGATATTCTTTGATAACATCACTGCCCTGCGCGACATGGAAGCGGACTTCGGTATACTTCCGTATCCGAAGTTTGATGAGACACAGACCGAATACTCAAGTACCTCGCGTGATAACTTCGACCTGTTCGTCGTGCCGATTGATGTAAAGGATACAGAATTCACAGGCATTATCACAGAAGCTCTTTGTGCGGAGAGCTACAGAAGTGTAATCCCGGATTACTACGACGTCGTTCTCAAAACCAAGACATCCCGTGACGAAGAAAGCGCTGAAATGATCGATCTTATTCGTGACTCGCTCACGTTCGATATCGGCTATCTCTGCTCAACTTCATTAAACAGCATCGGACATATTTTCGTAAACCTTGTCAGAACAAACTCTACTGATCTTGCATCCAGCTACGCGTCCAGCGAAAAGGCAGCTCAAGTCAAACTCAATGAAATGCTTGCGGCATACGGAATCGAATAAAAAGAAACTTCCGCCAAACCTATTTTCAAAAAGTTCGGTAAGTGTTTAAGAGGGACCTTTTCCAAAAAGGTCCCTCTTCATTTTATATAAAACATAAAAATCGTTTATGCCTAAAAGGTTTTGGAGAAAGGTTCGGGGGAGTACTTTTTCCAAAAAAGTGCTCCCCCCGAGATTTTCAACCATTTATTCTAATTCCACCTTGACCGCCTTGCCTGTTGCCATGGATTCGTTGCATGCCATGGTGAAGGAAACGGACTTGAAGGCGTCAGCGTACGGGGAGCGAATCTTGCTTCCGTCGCCAGAGATAACTGCTTCAATGAAGGTACGGTCGCAGAGAATGCCCGCGTCGCCATCCTGACGATAGAGGATGGAGTCGCCGGTCGCTTGGCCGAGTGCACCGTCTCCTTTGATAACGAAGCCGCCCTCGTCCTTCTTCGGTTCAGCGGGTGTTTCGCCGAATACTTCGAATCTGTCGAGAATTTTCAGCTCCCCTCTCTTATCCCTTGTGGAGAAGATGATTTTGGAATCATAGCTGTTGCCGGAGTTTGCATAGTCGCCGGTCGAAATAACACCAAGCGCCCCGCTCTTAAACTTTACAATAGTTGTGGAAAGGTCGTCAGTGTTGTAGTCCGGGATTCCCGTTACAAAACCACGTGTACCGTAGGTGCAAACTTCTTCCGGTTCGCCGAATACATAGCGGATGATATCAAACTGATGGATAGTCTGCTCCACAATCTGACCGCCGGACAGCTCCTTATCCTTCCACCAGAACACACCCGGAACACCGCCGATTCTGGTGCAGTCGATAAAGACCACTTCGTTTTCCTTACAGAATTTGACGTTCGGCTCCACAAGGTTGGAGTAACGGCACTGGAAACCGGACGCTGTGATAAGATTCTTTTCTGCCGCCGCGTCACGAATCCGGCGTGCCAGGTCAAGGTCAAGCGCCAGCGGCTTTTCTACGAAGAACGGAATTCCGCGGCGAATCGTCTCAAACTCGATTTCTCCGTGGCAGTACGGCGGGATGCAGATGAAAACCATATCCGGCTGCACTTCGTCATACATGTCAAGATAGCTGGTGTACGCCTTGCCGGAACCAGCCTCCTCTACAAAGCTTTCCGCACGTTCCGGAATCAGGTCACAGAATCCCGCCAGCTCAACGATGTCGCGGAATCCCAGAAAATGTTCGAGGTGATATGAACCAATACCACCGCACCCAATTACAGCTAATTTTTTCATGGAATTTCTCCTTTATGAAATTAATTTATAGAGTAACTTAATATCCAATAATTGTCCCAATCTCGCCGGCGACTTTCTGGTAGTAGGAAGCGAAAGAGAGGGAGTCGTCAGAGTCCTCTTTGAAGACCTCACCGGTAAGATAGCCATTGAAGCCGGCTGCGCGGAGAGCGGGGATAATTGCCTGCCAGTTTGCGCTGCCGTGGGTGATGTCTTCCCATGTACCGCCGGAATTGAGACCGTCCGCACGCTTGTAGTCCTTGACGTGGACGCATCCAATGCGGCTGCCCAGCACTTCCACCCAATATTCCGATACCGAGAAGGCCAACATGTTTCCGACGTCGAGGTAAGCGCCGATTTTCTTTGAATCAACTTCGTCAATGAAAGACGCCATGTCGTACGGAGAGAGGAAGAAGCCGTTCCATACATTCTCAACGCCTACGAAAATGCCCGCTTCCTCAATTTCGCCCTTCATGGATTTCATAAATTGAATGGCGTTTTTGCGAACCTTGTCCAGCGTGAATTCGCCGCCCATGCCGCCCGGAACCGTGAGAATTCCTCCCGCGCCAAGGGCACGTGCCGCCTCAAGCTGCTTGCGAAGGAGCGCCTTTCCCTCCTTCCACTGTTCCGGAATGCCCATTTTGCCGTTCCAGAGAGAGGTCGAGATGCTCACCACAGGAAGATTGTACTTTGCCGAAAGCGCGCGGATTTTTGCATAATCCTCTGCTGTGGTCTGCATGGTCAAAGAATGCGCGCCCGAACCGTCTACGTTCAATTCGATACCCTCGAATCCGGCTTCTGATACCGCCGCGAAGGTCTCCTCAAACGTCAGGGAGCCTTCGACTGTCCATGCGTTCAGAGATTTTTTCATAGTCGTCTCCTTTTCTATATATTTCAAATGATTCAAATGGAAAAATGTAAAAATTCATAAAAATCCGTTAAACTATCTTGATATTTTCGTAATTTAGTATATACTAAATTGTGATGTTCTTCAATACACAAATCAATTGTTTTTATGGACAAATCGCCGGCAAGACGTTCGGCATGGAATAGGATTTATGGAAAATCAGGCTTATTACAGAAATACATTCGACAGGGCGGACAACGTGGCGGGCGCAAACTGCTGCGACAACAATGTCCCTCTCGTTGTAAACTGCGCCGGATACGCAGCATTGTCATGCGACTTCTGGATCACCGGGAAAAGACATGACTACTATTTGCAGCTCATGGATACCGGAGAGCTTACCTGCGGTTGGACAGGGGAGGAATACTCCTTCCGCAGCGGACAGTTTGTCGTGCATCCCCCGGAGTGCATGTACCGCTACGGTCAGCCATACGACCGGGATATGGGTTATTACTGGGCGCACTTCACCGGGAATTATGTCGAAACGCTGCTCACACATAACGGGATACGCCCAGGTCAGGTATATCGGCTGACGGAGGAAATCTCCACGTCGGTCAAGCGCAATTTCGGGGTGATGTTCCGCGAATTCATGATGCACGCCCCCGGATTCGAGGATTTGTGCGCGGCAAAGCTGACGTCCATTCTCGTCGAACTGGGCCGCGGTGCAGCCGGAGTCGGCGCGGGACGAGAAAACCGCTTTGCCAATCTGATTGAATATATTCACTGCCATTATACGGAAGATTTGCGCATCGCAGACCTTGCGAAATCCGAGCACCTCAGCGTCAGCCGCTTTCGTGACGTCTTCCGCGAGTCGTTCGGGTGCGCACCGTCTGAATACATTATTGACCTGCGCTTACAGCGTGCGCGCGACCTGCTCACCGGAACCGACTTGTCCATTGCGGAGATAGCCGAGTTGTGCGGATACAGCGACGAAATGTATTTCATGCGTCTGTTCCATAAAAAAACAGGCCTGTCGGCGCGGACATATCGGCTGACAAAGAGATAATTCAGAAAGGGGAAAAGCTGTGAAATTTTTACATACATCCGATTTGCATCTCGGCATTCGCTTATGTGAATACGGTCTGCTTGCGGACTGCCGGCATATTTTATCAGAAATTGCGGAAACCGCCGTGCGCGAGAACTGCGCCGCCGTGGTGATTGCCGGAGATATCTACGACCGCTCAAATCCTTCCGCCGACGCAGTAGCAGTATTTGATGAATTTGTGTCCGCGCTGGCGGGGCATGAAATCGCCGTGCTCGCAATATCGGGGAACCACGATTCTCCGGAACGGGTAGCGTATCTGTCCTCGGTGACGCGAAGTGCTGGCGTGTACTTCTCCCCTGTGTACAAGGGAACGAGCGAGAAAATCACCTTTACGGATGCGTTCGGACAGGTGAATTTTTATCTGCTGCCGTTCGTCAAGCCGGTAAACGTGCGCGCAGTCTGCGAGGACTTTGATGGGGATTCATATACAGACGCGGTCTCCCATGCCATCCAGAGGATGAATGCGGACGAAAACGAACGAAATGTGCTGGTTACACACCAGTTTGTCGTGCCGGATGCAGGAGAGGAGACGCCAGAGGTCGGCGGGACCGGCGCAGTCCGGGCGGAGGTATTCCATCAATTTGACTACACGGCGCTCGGGCATTTGCATACAGCTCACGCAGCTGCGGACGGGGTATATTATGCAGGCTCTCCGCTCAAATATTCGTTTACCGAGGTTGCGGACGAGAAGTCCGTGTACCTTGTCGATCTGCGCGAAAAGGGCGAAATGTCCGTGGAACGAGTAGTGCTGCATCCGCTGCATGACCTGCGCGAGATTCGCGGGACTTATGAAGAGGTCGTGTCGCGCGGTCTGCGAGACCCCATGAAGGAGGACTACATCCGGGTCATTCTGACCGATGAGGAAGATGTCACCGACGCGGTGGCAAAGCTGCGGTGCGTGTACCCCAATCTGATGCGGCTGTCATATGACAATCTGCGTACAAGGGGATACCGCGAAATCGACGGGACAATATGCGATGCGGAAGAAGACGGGGCAATGACGCCGGAGTCCGTTTTCGCGGCGCTATATGAAATGCAGAATAACGTGCCGCCGGACGATGGGATGATGGCGGTCGTGCGGGATATTTTCAAAGCGTGTATGATGAAGGAGTAAAACATGAAACCAACCAAACTGAAAATGACCGCCTTCGGACCGTACGCCGGACAAGTGGAGCTTGATTTGTCAAAAATTTGTTCCGGCGGGCTGTATCTCATCTGCGGAGACACGGGCTCAGGCAAGACAATGCTGTTCGACGCGATAACGTATGCGCTGTACGGAGAAGCCAGCGGAGGGGTGCGCGATGCTGCAATGCTGCGGAGCAAATATGCCGAACCGGACGTATATACCGCCGTTGAGATGACGTTTGACGTTTCCGGAGAATCGTATACGGTCCACCGTACATGGGGACGCGAAAAAATACGCGGCGGGGAACGGGTCGCGGAGAAATCGGCCGACGCATGGCTACAATATCCGGACGGACATGTGGTGACGAAGCACCGCGATGTGACCGCCGCCGTGTGCGCGCTGACGGGATTGGACCGCGACCGCTTCCGTAGAACGGTAATGATTGCACAGGGAGAGTTCCGGGAACTACTGTACGCGAAAACAGAGGAGCGGATGCTGATTCTGCGGAAAATTTTCGGCACCGATGTGTACGCACGGTTCTCAGCGGTGGCAAAGCAGGTTACGGCAGAGGAGCGGAAGAAAGGCGAACTTCTGCGCCACGAACTTGAAAACTGCAAAATGATGTTTGAGTTGACCGGAAATCCGGAACTGGAGTCACTGTTCGAGGGATTGCCGGATTTCATCTCGCCGGAGCTGAAAGAAAAAACGTATGAGGAAATACATAACAAAGAAGAACAGCTGAAAGAGCTCACAAAACTACAAAAAACGGAAACGGCAGAGTCTGATATTGCGCGCTATTTGCTGACCCGTGCCGAAACCGACCGTGAGAACGAAAAACGGCTGGCTGACGCGAAAAATTCGCTTGAGAAGGCGGAGGCAGAGTTGGCGGCGGCAGAAGCGAAGCTGTCCCACACCGCGGAATATAAATCCGAAGCTGTAAAATGCCGGGAAAAAGCGGCAGCGATATCGTCAATGGCAGGAGATTATGCGGAGCTGGACCGACTGAGGGAATCCCTTGCGGCAGACGAAAAGGAATCTGAAACTTGTCATGCTGAAATTTCCCGCCGTGAAAAGCGCACCGCTCTGATGAAAAAGGAAATTGAGCGAGCAGGAGAGGAAATCACAAAATTAAAAAAATCCGCAAACGATGCAGAACGGCATCGCGCGGAGGGAAAGCTGCTTGAAGAAGAAAAAAAGAAAATCGCACTGCAGCTCAAAAGAATTGCGGAATATGAAAAAATCACACCGGAATTTGAAGCAGAGAACGCACGGTACGCAAAGGCGGCAGCAGAAACTGCGAATCTGCGGGAAATGTATGCCGAATATGAGCGAAAATATTTCAACGGATTGGCCGGCGTTCTTGCAGCGGAACTTCGAGACGGCGAACCGTGTCCGGTGTGCGGATCCGTGGAGCATCCCTCTCCCGCAGCCTTGTCGGGAGAATCCGTGACCCGTGCCGGACTTGTCAAGCTTCGCGCGGAAGGGGACGCGGCATCAAAAACAGCAGAAAGATATGCGTCTCGTGTTGGGACCCTTCGCGGAACGTTGGAACGGCTTGAAGGGGAGATTCTCGGTGAAGAAAACACGGAGAAGGAAACCACCGTAAGCAGAATTTTGACCTGTAAGAAGACGCTTAGTGAAAGCCATCGCGAAATCACCGCCCAATACGAAGATACGAAGAAAAAGTTGGAGGATGCGGTGCAGGCAAAGAAGGTCTGCGATGAGCTGAACCAAAAACTGGAACGATACCAGTCCCTGTTGAACAATGAGAGTGCGGCACGGGATGAGCTGGTCAAACGCGTCACTTCTCTGACTGCGGCGGATGCAGAAAAGCGAAACAGAATTTCAGTTTTGTCAGACCGTTTGCCATACGACAGTCTTGCGGAACTGAAAAAGGAATACGCCGCACTCACAGAACGTGCAGCAGGTTTGGAAGCGGAGGCAGAGACAGCGGGCAAGCGCCATGCGGATGCGATTGCCGCACGGGAAGCATGTCAATCCGCATACGACACGATTGCAGCACAGCTAAAAGATAACGTTGCCGGAAAATATGAAGAATTCAAGGCAACATACGACGCATGCGCGGCCAAATTGGCAAATACGAATGCAAAACTTGTGCGTCTTACGGCAATTCTGGAGAAGAACAAAACTGCCGCGGCGATGCTCGAACGGATATGCGGCAATCTTGCGGCGTCAGAAAAGCAAGCGGAGATGCTGCAGGCAATATCCGATACCGCAAACGGGAATGTGAGAGGGAAAGACAAAATCATGCTGGAAACGTTCTGGCAGATGCGCCTGTTTGACAGGATAATCCGGCTTGCAAACCTTCGTCTAATGCGCATGACCGACGGACGATATGAGATGGTACGGCGCAGCGCCGCTGAAAATCAGCGTGAAAAAAGCGGGCTTGAGCTCGATATCCGCGACCATTGGAATGGCAGCATAAGAAGCGTACGAACCTTATCCGGCGGCGAGTCGTTCACGGCATCACTGGCCCTTGCGCTTGCTTTATCAGATGAGACGGAAGCAGAGGCAGGCGGCGTAAAAATCGACGCAATGTTCATAGATGAAGGCTTCGGGTCACTTGACGAGTCCTCGCTCGACATGGCATTGTCGGTTCTGGAATCGCAGTCAACGGTCGGCCGTTCCGTTGGGATAATCTCGCACGTCGCAGGTCTGCGCGAACGGATAGACAGAAAAATCATCGTGACAAAATCCGGCGGCATCAGCGAAATAGAAATAAGCGAGTAACGGTGTACTCAGACATACATTATATATCCAGGTTAATGAGCAATAACGCACACAACGCTATACCGATTTTTCCTTTCTCCCGGCTTCCTCTTGTGAAGCAAATAACACAAAGCGTCGCTCCTAATATAACAAACAGATTGGAATAACAGCAGCAAAGCCGATGAGAACGCAAAGTCCCATCCGCAGCAGATTGACGTAAACGGAATCCGTCGCCGTTGTCAAGAGACCGCTTGTCTTTTTTCCGCAGAATCCCCTGACCGCACCGCAAAACAGTGCAAAAATTAGATAAATATATCCCATCACTAATACAAACAAAAGATTCTCTCTTCAATGGTCTCGTGATAGAATTTGACAGTAAGGTTCAAATCCGGGCCGCTTTAACGTATACTTTTTTCTTCTCAAAACTGCTTTTGATACTCGTTCTGCTTGGCTGATAACCTGTCCTGTTCTTTGTCTATGGTTTCTTCTATAAACCCGGCGACATCCGCAAACGGAACTTCTCGCCCGGTATCCATGAATATCTCGTGGCGGAAACCCTCGTATAACTTTGACTTGATGTTTGTATATCCCATGTCTTCAAGGAATTTTATCGAGTCCGCCATCCATTTGCTTCCGCCTGCCACCGGGTCAAGCTCACCTGCAATCACATAGACCGGCAGGTCCCGCCTGTCCATATTCCATGACGACGGACGATACATGTCGCGTACGAACCGGAGCAAAGTCGCATACGCTCCAACAGAGTTCTTGTGATTGCAGATTGGATCGGCGGCAAACGCAGCTCGATTTGCAATGTCGTTGGAAAGCCATAGGAACTGCCCATCCGATTCGGGCTCCGTTGAGAATCCCCTGTTGTACCGCGTGAACGCGTATTTGTTCAGCTGCTTCGATTGGTACTTGTTCGCCGCGGAAGAACGCCATTGCATCAATCCCCGCCAGCGCGAACGAGACAAACGGTTCCCGGTGCGGCAGTCCGGCAAGAATCAAGCCTGCTAGTCCCGCAGACGCGTGTGCGGCATACAGTCCCGCAATGAGCGCACCCATGCTGAATCCGAGAAGATAGCGCGGTCTCACCGGAACCTCGTATTCCTCCATCGGGGCCGGCGCGATAAGTCCGAATTCCGACACAGATTCATCGACAGTGGCATAAACCATGTCGATATCCTCGCGGAACATGTGATATAGGTCTCCATAACAGCCAAGCTGCTTCGGATTCGGCACCGACCCGCCGTGTCCACGCAAATCGTGCATAATCGCAGCACCCCCGCGGCGTGCGATATGCTCCATAAGAGGTATGTATCGTTCCACGCGCTCGGACGCCCCGTGAATTATCTGCACCGCAAAGCGCGGCTCCCCTTCCGGCAGAACACGGCATACGTGCAGCCGCGTAATCCCCTCATCCGGTGTGGCGTAATAATGTATAGTTTGCATGATGTGCTCCAAAATCTTCAATTTCCGCATTCTTGTTTTCATTATATCACGCGCCGGACGGGGTTTCAAGTGCTTAATGGGAATTACCCCCCGGCAACGGCATTTACTTTTTTGGGGAAACCGAGAGATGTTAGGGGGAATTTTTTTAAATTCTTCAAACCCTTTCGACCCAAAGACCTCCTCATTTTCTGCTAAAGAAAACGCTGTTGCCGCGATTCTTGACATTCCCATATACGCGAGGTATAATATCGATAAAAAGCATTTGCCAAATCCTTCAACTGAAAGAGAGGTACCATATGGACGAATTTATCACCTATGAAATGTTCGGCGCGGTGGGAGATGGAATCACCGACGACATGCCCGCCATCGTCAAGGCGCACGAAGAAGCAAACCGTCGACGCCTTCCCGTGCGGGCGAAGGCTGGCGCGCGATATTACATCTCTCCCCAAAATGCTACTGCTGTTGTCGCCACCTCCACCGACTGGACGGATGCAAAGTTCATCATCGACGACCGGGACTGCGAAAACATCCACAAAGCGATTTTCAGCGTCGTGTCAGAGAAAAAACCGCTTCCCCTTGAGATAGCTTCCCTGCACCGCGGGCAAATGCGTATCGATAACCCGCACAAATACAATCTTTATGTCATTGTGATAAATAAAAATCACGCCGATTACATCCGGCGTGGATTGAATCAGAATAATGGTACCGCACGTACCGACAACTTCCTTCTGTATGCGGACGGCACCTTATCCTCCTCCGTATCGTTCGATTTCGATGAAGTGACAAAGGTGCTCGCCCTCCCGCTGGATGATGAAAAGCTGACCCTACGCGGCGGCGAGTTCACCACCATTGCCAATCAGGCAGAATCAAAGTATCACTATCACGCGCGCAATATTACAGTGCGCCGTTCAAATGTGGAGGTCTGCGGCATCACGCACCTTGTCACGGGTGAAACGGACCACGGCGCGCCGTATGCAGGATTCCTGTCGATTACGGCCTGCGCCAATGTGGAAGTCCATGACTGTGTGTTCACCGGACATTACATCTATCAAACCATTGGAAGCGCAGGGCTTCCGGTATCAATGGGGTCATATGATATTAACTGCAACGCCGCTTCGAACGTCACGTTCCGCAGATGCAGCCAGACAACCGACATCCACGACCGCCGCTACTGGGGACTCATCGGCACAAACTTCTGCCGCGACCTCACCTTTGAGGACTGCAATTTTTCACGCTTCGACGCACATCAGGGAGTCACCAACTGCACGCTCCGACGCTGCACGCTCGGTTGGCAGTGCCTGAACGCCATCGGAAACGGAACTTTCGTGATAGAAGACACCGACGCATACGGTTATGCGTTCGTAAATCTTCGCGATGACTACGGCAGCACATGGCGCGGCGACATGAAAATCCGCAATTGTACATGGCATCCGCTCGGCGACCGGCGCGCCGTTTTCGCAGGTCACAACGACGGAACGCATGATTTCGGGTACGACTGTTATCTCCCGCAGAACGTGGATATTGACGGACTTACCATTGTGGAGGAGAACGTCACCCCCTCACCGCTGTACATTTTCAATGACTACAGTGGAAAATCGGACATTCCAGCGGAAGAACGCAAATATATGCCAGTTCCGCCGAAATCAGTAAAAGTAAAACACATTCACACAGAGCGTGAGGTGCGGCTGTGCGCCAAGCCGGAGTTAATGCCCGGTACCGTTTTTGAAATAGAATGAGGACGTATCATCTCGTAGGCATAGTCGTAACCGTGCTGCCACAGGGCAGAAAGAGTTTTGAAAGGGATTCGGGGGAAACGGGAAAAGGGCAGCAGGCGCTTTGCCGTTTTTCCCGAAAAGCGCTATCTGATGACCATGTTTGAAGAAAAAGAGGGACTCGGCGGCATTGGGCAAAGCAGCATTGATTTAAATTTTGAACCGTCTGCCTTTGCGCGTGAATGTCTGTTCGTACGCGAGTGCTGCGGTCATTTTTACTGCAACGATCTATACTTTGTTCAGCGAAACTCCACAGGATGCTACCTGCTTGTGTACTTGAAAATGGGAGTATTCTACTACCATGACCCGGAGAGGGAAGAAATCCGCTACTGCAAACCGGAGGATTTCATCATTGTGGACTGCACGAAGCCCCATATATACGGTGTTTTGGACGAAGCGGAGTTCTATTGGATGCAGGTCAGTGGACCGGGTCTCAGCGAACTGATGTACGCCATCATCCGCCGCAAAGGGGCGGTTCTCACAGGCGAGGCAGGAGACAGAATGAATGCGTTCCTCAAAAGCAGTTTCAACCTTGCGGAAACGGGCATTCCCACAACGGAAACAGAATTTTCACTGAAGCTGCACGAAGCTCTGTACTCGCTCACGGAGAATCCGCAGAATGAAAACTACCGCCGCAAAGGCTCGGCGGAAGTCATGAGCGCGATAACCTATGTTGCGGAAAACTACACAAATCCAAAGCTCTCCGTCAAAATGATAGCAGAACACGTGCACATCAGCGAAACGCAGCTCAACCGCCTGTTCCGCGCTGAATACCAGACAACACCGTACCGCTATCTTTTCGAATACCGTCTCCGCCGCGCGAAAATCGAGCTTGACCGCGGAACCAAAACAGTGAAAGAGGTCGCCTTCGACACCGGCTGGGGCAGTGAAGCCAATTTTGTCTGCGCATTCCGCCGCGCCACCGGTATCACCCCCGGCAAATGGCACGAAAACGGAAGCACGTATGGATTTATTTGAGGGAGACTCGCGTTTTTATTTTTCTAAAACTCCATGTTAGCAAAAATACGTTCCATGCGGGAGTCAGGAAAACGAACGTCAATGAACTGCCAGAACGCATTGGAAGGAAAGAGTCCAGAGAGGCGCTGTGACCAGCGGTAAATGGCAACGACACTGACGAGAGCGTTGACAATAAAGAAAGCGAGAAAGAGCCATGTCAGGATTTTACCGGCTCGGTTTGGGATTTTCATGATGAGCTGCGCCATACGTGGATAAAGACTTTTGACCCACAGGACGCCGAGAAGTCCCCAGAAGACGGAATACAGAAGGCATATTCGCCCGTTGAGGTTGAAGGGCATCTCACTGTAATCCCATGAGCGGGAACCGAATACAAGCTCCTGCCCCCATGAGCACACGTACTCCACTATGCTCCCGACCAGCATGCCGCCTATAAAGGACAGCCATTTTTCGTGATTTCGATATTTATACAAGGAAACGGACAGGGCGACGGCGCCGACGCCGTACAGAAGGTTGAATGGACCATATACGAGTCCGGAGCGGCTTTCCAAATAGCCCTTGGTGAGCAGGCACCACAAAAGCTCAATCACAACGCCGACAAAGCTGCCGATGTAGCAGAGCCACAGCAGCTTGTACAGGTTCAGTCCTTGGGCGAAGTGGTAAGACTCGTTTTCTTCCAAATCAATGACGGCGTTCGGCGGGGCACCCGGGATGATTTTTCTCTTTTTTCTGCTTTTCTTCAGGTCGCTCCAGCGCCCCGAAAGCTCGTCCCTGATGCCGAAGGACTGCTGATACGCCTTCTGTATATTGGAAGTTGCGGACTTGAAGGAGCGGATTTTTTGCTCTACCTCATGGTTCAGTTCCTCTGTCGGCGGGGCGTCTGTGATCTCTATATAGTAGGCCTGCATTTCCTGCTCCGTCTGAGCGACCGTCTCAAGCAGAGAAAGACTTGCCTTCTCTAAATCGGTCATTGCCGCGGTGTCAACGCCTGTCGCAGACGTTGCGGCTCCCGTATCCTTTGATTTGCTGTTATGTCTTTTTTTCACGTATTATCCTCCGAATCCGTAAAGTTTTGCTGCGTGATGTTCTCTATTTTAGCATATGTCGTATCAATTTTCAAGAAATACTTGACTGATATCCAAAATTATGGTACAATTAAATAAATAATAGTTATTATTACAATATTGGGGGAAACTTCTATTGGGGGAAACTTCTATGAATTTTACGGGAAAATGGGCATGTACAGACTATTATGACTGTCAGCTTAATGTTATGCCGAACGGAGACGTGTATGCCACACTTTCGGATTGCGGAGAGTACAGCATGAAAGCCGCAGCGTCAGTCACGGACGCTGTCCTTACGTGGTCCGCCCTGGGAATTGTGGGCACGCTGAAGCAGGCCGTCAGCAACGGACACGAGACCCTCGTTGGAGAATGCGTGCAAAACGGAAACAAAACTGAAGTTATCTTCTACAAGACGCCGGATGCGCCGGAAGCTCTGCCGTATCATCACGCACCGCAAGGGGAGCCGATTGAGATTCCCGCAGACTTTCCTCTGACATTGGACGAGCTGGTGGGACAGTGGAAATCGGAATTACTGAATGGCTGTGAGATGAATATCTTCAATCGCGACGGCAAAGCGGACCTTATGCTTTGCATGGACGGAAGTACCAAGTGGTATCCGGTATCGTTTTGGGTGGACGGGTGCGACGTTGTGTGGCAGATTAACGATGCCTATAACCGCGCCGTATGCACGCTTCGTCCGGAAAACGGCGAACTGGTCGGTACATATAAGCAAA
>CAZUPI010000054.1:0-14435 GCA_964621755.1 uncultured Ruminococcus sp.
GGATTCTGACATTCCGCTCCGGCAGAAAAAGCTTTCCTCAGACCGGCAGAAAGAAATAAAGTTACTTTGAACATTTCCCCGCAGAAATGCGGTCATATCTCCGCTTATGGCGAGAGGGTAACAGTGCTGTTAGGAGGTATTATAATAGGCGCTGTTAGCATACATACAAACAATCCCATGACATTTCCCGTTGCGGTAATCATGGACGAAAAAACATCGTCATATACTGGAAGCGGGAGTTATATGACGGACAAGAAGCGCACCGCGCATTACTGTCAGAACAATCAATCACTTTATATTGAAAGCCGATTTTCTGATAAATTTGCTATACAGGATTTGATTAAAGATTATCTATCCGAGGAACGATACAGAAAACTTAAAGTTGACGTCAAAGCGGCACAAGGGTATAATATTCATAGCAATAAGGCTGTTGTGACCTCTGAAAAGGAGGAAAACAAATGAGGGAACAACAGGACAATCGAATTTTCAGAACCGCTTTGTATCTCCGGTTATCAAAGGATGATGAGGGGAGAGAGGAAAGCGCAAGTATTAAGAACCAACGCAGTATCGTAACCGAATACGCCCAGAGAAATGGTTTTCTTGTTGTGGACGAATACGTTGACGATGGATATTCCGGAACTAATTATGACCGCCCAGACTTTCAGCGAATGATTGCAGATATTGAAAGCGGCAGAATCAACTGTGTTTTAACCAAAGATTTATCCAGACTCGGACGCAACGGAGCGCGCACGTCGGATTTGATGGATGAATATTTTCCGCGTCACAATGTGCGATATATCTCAGTCATAGATGGATATGATTCTTTCAACCTAACAAGCGGAGCGGCAATGACCGCCCCTGTCCTGACAGTCATGAACGAGATGTATGCGCGAGATATAAGCAACAAAATCCGCAGTTCATTTCATGCAAAAATGGAAAAAGGCGAATACATAGCAAGTTTCGCCCCATATGGTTATAAGAAAGATACAGAGAACGGCAATAAAAACCACTTGGTGATTGACTATCAAGCAGCCCATATCGTACAGGAAATCTTTCAAATGGCGGCAGACGGATTTTCACCGAGCGAAATTGCCAAACACTTGAACGATAAAGAAATCGCTACGCCCGCCATGTATCGCTGTATGACAAGGCCATATCTCAATCCGGATGATTACAGCAAGCGCAAGGAATGGACTTCTTCAATGATTTGCAAAATGTTAAAGGAAGAGGTATATTTGGGGAATACAGTACAAGGCAAGACATCTAAAATATCATTCAAAAGCAAAGAAACGAAGTCTAAACCAAGGGATGAATGGATTGTTGTAAAAGGCACTCATGAGCCGCTGATTTCGGAGGATGTATTCAGACTTGTCAGAAACCGCAGTATTTCAAGGCGCAGTCCCCCAACAAAAGGATTTGAAAATGTCTTTTCGGGTATCGCAAAATGTGCGGATTGCGGCAGAAACATGACCCCTGCACCATCCAGAAAAAAAGGCGCAACCTATAATCTTTGTTGCGGCGGTTATAAGAGTTACGGAGCTGACGAGTGTGGAAATCACTTTATTGACTATGATTTGCTGTACAGTTCTATTCTGCAAGAGTTGAGAGGGTGGTTAACCTTATCGGAACAAGACAAATCCGTTATTCTGGACGAATTGGAACAGGCAGAGTTACAGACTGTACAACGAAAAAAAACGGGGATAAATTACACCCTTACCAATATGGAACAACGCTTGCATGAAGTCACGCTCTTATCTAAAAAGCTGTATGAAGATTATACATTCAACCGTATTACAGCAACGATGTATGAGAAACTGTCAGCGGACTACAGTGTGGAATTAACCTCTCTTGAAGCATCTATCAGCGGCATAAAAGCGCAGTTTAGTGAGCAACCGTCTAAAAGCGAGGCATACAACGAGTTCTTTTCTTTACTGGACGAAATCACGGACATAAAGGAATTGACAAAGCCCTTGCTGAGAAAGCTGATTGACCGTATCGAGGTAGAGCAGGGGCGCTATACCAAAGATGAAAATGGAAAGCGGCACAAGGAACAGAAGATACGGGTATATTACCGCTTTATTGGATGTGTAAACGAGGAAGAAAACACCTGAAATTTCCCTCACCATGCTCATGGGGCTCGGCTGCAACGCCGCAGGCGTGACGGGCTGCCGTATCATCGACTCACCCCGCGAGCGTCTCATCGCGATACTCACAAATTCCCTCGTTCCCTGCAACGGACGCTTTCCAGCGATTATCGCCGCCCTCGGCTGCGCCGGACTTGGCGCCGCGGCCTCCTCCGGCGCGATGGTACTCCTCCTCCTTCTCTCCGTCAGCGTGACGCTGCTTATGTCAAAACTCCTCTCCGTCACCATCCTGCGCGGCGAGGTCTCCTCATTCACTCTGGAGATGCCCCCATACCGGATACCGCAGGTCGGCCGTGTCATCGTCCGCTCCGTCCTTGACCGCACAATATTCGTTCTCGGCCGTGCGATATCCATCTCCGCACCGGCCGGCGCAATCATCTGGCTGGCGTCAAACATCATCGTGTCCGGCGACAGTATCTACACCCACCTCACACGCTTTCTCGAACCGGTCGGCAGACTCGCAGGTATGGACGGCGTCCTGATGCTCGCATTCCTGTTCGCCCTTCCGGCAGCGGAACTCATCATCCCGCTCGCCCTCGCCGGCGGCACGGCCTTAAGCCTGTCTGAATCCTTCGACATCTCCGCCGCCTTCGCCGCCAACGGCTGGGGCACGACAACCATCATCTGCCTTATAATCTTCACTCTGTTCCACTTCCCCTGCGCGACAACCCTTTTGACCATCAAAAAAGAAACAAACAGCATTAAATACACCCTCCTCGCCGCCATCCTCCCGACCATCCTCGGGTATCTCGCATGTGTCATAGTAAATCTAACACAGAAATAAAAAATCACCCAAAAATAGGTAATTCTAAGTATTTTCAAAGAGTTTGGAAGGGGTTGGGGGAACCTTTTCTCATAAGGTTCCCCCTTCGCGTCCCCTGCGCAACTCTATTTTATTACAGGCCTCCATTATCGCCTTCGCACAGTCCGCAGATGGATGCATGGCGTTTATCACAAGGTCGTAGGCAGTGTCGTCTTTTGGCGTGATATGTTCCTCCTGCCATCTCGCTTTGCCCAGCGTCCTGTCTCCGCGCGCCAGTTCGCGCCGTTCAAGCTCCTCCAACGGGAGCTTGATTCGGATGAATACACGCGGACAGTCCCGCATGATTTCCATCGACATCTCATATATGTCTTCACAGTCGAACAAGCAGTTGTCTATCACTACGTCTCTGCCCGAGCGAGATATCGCGGCGGCGGATTCATACATCACCGCTAAAAAATCGCGCGCGCAGTCGATGCCAAAGTCGCGGTCTGTACGCCCAAACGGGGCCATATAACAATCCACAGAATCGTATGACAGATAGTATAGCGGCCTGTCCCAGATTTTCTGCAAATTTCTCGCCATCGTGGTCTTCCCCGCGCTCGAGGGACCGTTTAATATAATAATCCTTCCGTACTCCAAAACCATCAACCCTCTTTGTAGCTTCCAAGATACTTAAATTCCCTGCACATCGTGTCCACCATACCGATAAGCTCCGAAAAACCGTCCGACAGTGCGGGAAATTCAAAATCAAGGTAAAACCGGGACTCAAAATCGCTCCCCGCTATGGGCTGCGACGTCAGACTCGTAATATTGATGCCCAGTGCAAAAAATCTCGACAGAACTTTGTACAGCGCCCCCGGCTTGTTGTCGGTAACAATGATGATGCTCGCCTTGTTCGCGTCGGAATATATCTCAAGCTCCCGTGATACGCACAAGAACCGCGTACAATTGTTGTCCGTATTCTGCACGTCGCGCGCAAGCTCCGCAAGCGCGTATATCTCTGCGCACCGGTGCGACGACAGGGACGCAATATCCCGCCGTCCCGACTCCGCAACAGCCTTCGCCGCAACTGCGGTATTGGCGACATATGTCACCTTGATGTTCGGATGAGCTGTCAGAAATTCAGAGCACTGGTTTATTGCCTGCTCGTGGGATATTACCTCGCGAATGTCCTCCAGCTTCGCATCCTTTACCGCCAGCAGCGAGTGCCGTACCGGACACTTGACCTCACGCACTATGTACACACCATACTTGTTGAGGAGAGAATAGACCGCTTCAACCCCGCCGGCGTTGCTGTTTTCAATCGGCAGCACACCATACTTCACCTGCCCGTCCGCAACCGCGCACATGACCGACTCAAACGTCGGGTAAAAGTCGATTTCCGGATGCTCGAACAAGTTCAGCGCCGCGATTTCCGAATACGCGCCCGGCTTCCCCTGACACGCCACATGCGCCTCTTTGGGGAATTCCCCTTCCTTCACGGAAAGCGGAAGCGCTGCATAAGGGTGAAGAATGCGGTTCTGATAGTCGCTCGATAACTCGAACAGGAGAGAATACAGCGCACGCGTGTACGAGGACATCTCCTCTCCCGCAATAGCTGCTACGGAATCAAGCTTAGCCGACTCGCGCGCCGCGTCAAATACCGCGCGTCCGCTCTCCCGCTTCGCCTCCGCAATCTGCCCAGCCACCTTCATCCGGCGGATGAACGCATTTATAAGGTCGCGGTCTACGGTGTCAATGAGTTCCCGCAAACCGGTCAGTTTATCATCTGTTGCCATAACTTATCCTTTTCTTATATATGAAATCTCTAATCTCTCATTTATTTCGAGCTCACTCTATGAGCTCGGGCACAAACCAGTGTTTATCGTATTTGATGGAGAAATACCCAATCACCGACGAAATCAGTGCGCCGAGAGTATCGACGACAATATCCTTCATCGTATCGGTGAGAGCGGTATGACCGCTCAGTATCTCTCCCTCCGCGGTCATAAACTTCTGCATATTGAGTCCAAGAAGTCCGTCAAACGCATATTCGTAAATTTCCCACAGTGCGCCGATGGTCACGGAGAAGGAAAACGCAAACAGCGCAACAAAAAATGGAGACAGCTTTACGACAATATGCTCGTCCCGATTCAGAATGGATACCCCCATAAGCCCAAGAAATCCGGTCATCATACTGCTCATGCTGTGCAAAAAGTCGTCCCAATGCGGCACCGTATAGTAAAAGCTCTGTATCTCGCCAAGAAAAATCGCACAATAGAGGAAAACGATATAAAATGTACATAGGAGAGGCGGCGCGACAAACCGAAACTGTTTTGCCAGCATCGTCGGCACATGAATCACGATAATCCCAAGCAGACACTGCACGAGCATCAGCGTGTAATCCGCGCGCCCCTTCCCCACGGCGGCGTCAGCATCATCCACGGTAATAATGCGAATAATCAGGAATCCAATCGGCACAATAAAGCTAAGCATCACAAGTAAATACACAATCCGATTGAGCTTCATTTTCCGGGTCTCTCTCTGTTCCGGCGTCATTTTTTCACTTCTCGCTGTTTTCATACGGGTTCTCCTTTTACAAAATAATATAGTGTGAAGATGTGAAAGGGACTCTGCCTGAAGCCGCAATCATCCCACCCCCGCCAGAGAAAATCTTTAAGAAAAGGTTCGCTGGGGTTGGTGCTGACGTCACGGTTATGCTGAATTTCGTTTTATATTGGGACAGTCTTTCTTATTTCCTGTAAAAGTTGCATCGTTTTATATTATCATGTGAATAAGTACTGTATGTGACAAATTTATTAATTTATTTAAAAAATTGTAGAATTTTTATTGCACCTATTTTCGCTTGATTTGCACACATCACAATGGTATAATAAACACATCACAAAAATTATCACAACGTGAGTTTCCAAAATCAAATGCTCTCAAAACCCTCCTCCAAAACTCACGTTTCCGGAGAAAACCATGGCAAATGTTGAAACTGTAAAATCGCGTGTGCGTGAGCTGCGGCAAGCCATTGAGCGCGCGGCGAAACTGTACTACGAAAAGGACGCGCCGGAGATTTCTGACTTCGAGTATGACGCTATGTTCGAGGAATTGAAGCAGCTCGAAGCGGCGTATCCTGAGCTTGACGATCCAGCGTCCCCTACCCATAAGGTCGGTGGACATGCGTCCGAAAAGTTCGAAAAAGTGACCCATCCCGTCAAAATGGGAAGCCTGTCCGACGTCTTCTCTGAGGACGAGCTTGCCGCGTTTGTTGAAAAGGCTATTGCTTCCCTGGTGGAAAACGGTGTGCCCGCAGAGGATATCGCCTTTTCCGTCGAGCCGAAAATCGACGGTCTGTCCGTTTCTTTGACATATGAGCGCGGTATCCTTACTCTCGGCGCGACCCGCGGGGACGGCGCCGTGGGCGAAAACGTCACCGAAAATATCCTCACCATTGCCGGAATCCCCCATAAGCTTCCCGAACCCCTCAATCTGTGTGTCAGAGGCGAGGTCTATATGCCGCGCGACGTCTTTACCTCACGGAACCGCGCCAAAGAGGAAGCCGGTGAAAAAACCTTCGCCAATCCCAGAAACGCCGCCGCAGGCTCCCTTCGCCGCCTCAACCCCGCCGAATGCGCCGCCGCTAAGCTTGACATTTTCGTCTTCAACTACCAGACCGGCAGCCTGTACGAGGACGGTCACGAGCCCGAAACCCACGCGGAAACAATAAACCGCATGGCGGAACTCGGCTTTCATACCATCAAAATTCAGAAAATCGCCCACACCGCCGCCGAAGTAACCGAAGCCGTACGGGAAATCGGCGCACTGCGTGCCAACCTGCCTTACGATATCGACGGCGCCGTGGCAAAAATCAATACCCTCTCCCAACGCGGCGTTCTCGGCGAAAATCCGAGCACACCAAAATGGGCGGCAGCCTTCAAGTACCCTCCGGAACGCCGTGAAACCAGGCTGCTCGACATCGAAGTCAACGTCGGCCGCACAGGGGTCCTGACCCCCCTCGCTATTCTGGAACCGGTCCAGCTTGCCGGGACCACCGTCTCCCGCGCAACGCTGCACAACATCGACATCATCCGTGCGCGGGACATCCGAATCGGCGACGCCGTTATCGTGCAGAAAGCGGGCGATATCATCCCCGAAATCATCGGCTCGGTCAGCGCAAAGCGGGATGGAAGCGAACGGCTCTTCAACTTTCCCGACCGTTGTCCGTCGTGCGGCGAGATTCTGTTCCATGATACCTCCGACGACGAAGACGACGCTGCAGCTGCGGACGGCGGCGTTCTGCGCTGCGAAAATCCGGCATGCCCTGCCCAACTCGAACGGCGCATCATCCATTTCGCCACCCGCGGCGCCATGAATATCGACGGCCTTGGCCCCTCTCTCGTGCGTATGCTTATCGACGAGGGACTTATCCACGACGCCGCCGACCTGTATTCCCTGAAAGCGGAGGACGTGGCGGAACTTCCGAGAATGGGCAAAAAATCCGCGGAAAATCTGATGAATGCCATTGAATCCTCCAAAACGCGCGGTCCGGCGAAGCTGCTGTGGGCGCTCGGCATCCGCCATACAGGGGAAGCGGCGTCGGAAGCGGTCATCGCAAAATTCCGCGACATCGACGCGCTGTTCACCGCCGACCCTACGGATCTGTCCGAAATCCCCGACATCGGCGAAGTGACCAGCGAGACCATCGCGGCATACTTTTGCCAGTCCGAGACGCGCGTCCTGATTGATAAACTAAAAAAAGCAGGCGTTGTCACCGCGCTCCCCGCACAGACACAGACGGCCCTCTCCACGGACGAAAAATTCGCCGGCATGACCTTCGTTCTGACCGGAACACTGACAACTATGACTCGTACGGAAGCCACCGAACTCATCAAACGTCACGGCGGCAAGGCGTCCGGTTCGGTATCGAAAAAGACAACGTACGTCGTTGCAGGAGACGCTGCCGGCTCCAAGCTCACGAAAGCAAACGAATTGGGCGTTCCGGTCCTCTCAGAAGAAGAACTGCTCTCGATGGCAAACGGGTAAGGTTTATATGATAAAAATTCTCATCACAACATTTCTCATTATCATAGCGGTATTTCTTTTAGCCGCTGTCTTCGGCGGGTATTACATGTACCGTTTCGCCATCGTGCGCAAGCGGAACAACCACGACTATTGGAAAAAGGACACGCCGCTGCCGAGAGCGAGCAGACTCTCCGACGAAGACTACGCTGAAATGAGCGCGGGCGCGGAATACATCAAATCGCAGGATTATGAGCTCGTAAGCATCCAGTCGCACGACGGCTTGACGCTGTACGGCCGGATTATCGACGCCCCCGCCGCGCGATGCCGCGGGATGTTCATCATGGTACACGGCTACCGCTCCTCGTCAATTTACGACTTCTCGTGCGCAGTCCGTCCGGTGCTGGAATCCGGTTTCTCGTGCCTGCTCATCGACCATCGCGCGTGCGGACGCAGCGAGGGAAAATACATCGGCTTCGGCGTACTCGAGCGCTACGACCTTGTGCGGTGGTGCGAGTATGTACGTGACCGCTATCCCGACCTCCCCGTGATTCTCGACGGCATATCCATGGGCAGCTCGACGGTCATGATGGGCTGCGAACTCGGCTACCCCGACAACGTGCGCGCGATGATTTGCGACTGCGGCTACATCACCGCCGGTGCGATATGCCGTCTCACGCTGAAACGCTGGTTCCACCTTCCGCCGTTTCCGATTTACTATACGGCGTCCGCATTTGTGCGTCTTTTCGCGGGCTATTCCCTCGACGAGCTTTCGTCTGCGGACTGTCTTCGTGAGAACAAAATCCCGATTTTGATGGCACATGGTCGCAAAGACGGCTTTGTTCCCTACTATATGAGCGAAGAAAACATCAAAGCCTGTACAAACTGCTACGCCGTATTGTTTACTTCAGACACAGCGGACCACGGCTTAGCTTTCCTGCGCGACAGAGACAAATACCTCGACGAACTCACCTCCCTGCTAAACCACGCCGGGATTCAATAAAATGGAATTTCTCAGGGAAAACTTTATGATGAAAAAAGTTTCCACCTGATGCTACAAATAAAGGAGTAAAATTATGAGATGGAACATTACGCGAGACGGGCGCGCGATTGAATGGAACGTGGCGCGCGGGGACCTGCACACAGACGACATCGAAATGGCGGGATTCTATTGCGCCGACATCGTGAAATACGGCATGACTGAGGAGGGCTTTCTTCTCCTGCATCACCCCGTATTCCCCACTCTGCGCCTGCGTCCGAACAACACGCACGCTTCCTATCAGCTGAACGTTGCTGACGAATTCATGCCGCGTCTTATGGCAGACGGGCAAAAAATCACCGAAACCCTCACCCGTGTCGAAATCGACGGCGCCCTTCTTCTCGAATGCAGCGCCGGGGACCTCAATGTCACGCACGTCTGCTTCCCCTCGACCGACTACCGTGCTGCGTATGAAACTGTGACTGTCACGAACAATGGCGCCGCCCCCGTCCGGCTCACGGCGACTTCTTACGGCTGTGAAGTCGACCAGACGATGGGACCAATGGGCATAAACATCACCGAAGTGTTCACCGACTTTGCAGACAACATGCTCGCTCCGGGCGCGTCATACGCCTACTCCATCACCATCAGCGGACGCGTGGCAAACGAGACCGCCCCCTCGGCTTGCCCTGCCGACGAGTACCGCCGCAGAATCCGCAACATCGAACGTCTCGTCAGCCCAATGAAGCTCGACACCGGAAACCAGACTCTCGACGCCATGTTCCGCTTTGCCAAGCTGCGCGCGGGGGAATCTGTATTCGACACTATGTACGGTCTGATTCACAGCCCGGGCGGCTACAGCTACTATGCAGCCACATGGTGCAACGATCAAGTGGAGTACGCCGGACCGTACTTTGCCTACACAGGAGACGAGAACCTTCTTGAAGCCTCCATGAACGCATACCGCATGTACATACCGTTCATGAGCAGCCGGTACGAGCCCATTCCCTCTTCCGTCATCGCGGAAGGCGTGGATTATTGGAACGGCGCCGGCGACCGTGGTGACGCCGCTATGTACCTGTACGGTGCGTCGAGATTTGCTCTGACGTCCGGCAGCCGCGCATATGCGGAGGAACTTCTTCCGGCCATCGAATGGTGTGCGGAATACTGCCGCCGCAAGATAAACGAAAGCGGCGTTGTGGCGTCCGACCGCGACGAGCTTGAGGGACGCTTCCCCTCCGGTGATGCAAACCTGTGCACCTCGACTCTGGCGTACAGCGGATACCTCTGCGCGGCGTCTCTCGAACGTGAAATCGGCAGCCCTGCCAAAGCGGAAGAATACGAAAAGCTGGCGGGGGATTTGCATACTGCAATCGAGACCTACTTCGGCGCGGCGCTGCATGGCATTGACACCTACCGGTACTACGACGGATGTGATGTGCTCCGTTCATGGATTTGTATGCCGCTGTGCGTAGGCATCTTTGAACGCGCGTCCGGAACAGTGGAGGCGCTGACCTCCGAATGGCTGATGAAGCCGGACGGCATGCTGACCGCGGAAGGTTGTCCGACCATCTGGGACCGCTCAACTCTCTACGGACTGCGCGGAATTTTCGCATCCGGCGACGCCGAAAAAGCCGCCGAGCTTCTTCTCCGGTATGCGGAAAACCGCCTTCTCGGTGAGCGCGTCCCGTATGCGGTAGAGGCCTATCCGGAAGGCGGACGACGCCATCTCTCCGGCGAATCCGCCCTGTTCTGCAAAGTCATCACGGAAGGGCTTCTCGATATGACGCCTACCGGCCTGACTTCGTTTACCATCAAGCCGAGCCTTCCAAGCACGCTTGACCACCTCCGTCTCACCGGCGTCCGTGCGCACGGCGCCATTTTTGACGTCACCTTGGAAAAAACCGGGTTCACCGTCACCCGCAGCGATGGCCGTCTCCTCGCCGCCGGTCGTCTGGGTGAAGCGGTTAAAGTTGTACTATAAAACGCGTCAGGGGGTACTTTTTAAAGGTACCCCCTGAAACTTTGTCATTTTTCCGGAAACCGTCTTTCTTCCGATATATTGTCAATTATCAATTCCCTTTCAAAAATTCTTTTCCCTATTTTCCTGTCATACTTTCACCCGGGCGGACATATGATTTACCATAAATCTGATTTTGATAAATTTGAACGGGGTAGAAAAAAATGGCAGGAAAGACATACTTTACATCGTGTGAAGAGTCGATGGCGCAGGCGGGACGTTCCCCGTCGCAGACAGCGGAAGCTTCCCCATACGTACCGGAGGGGAGTCTTCGGCATACAGCGGTCGGAGCGGCGTATCTCAGGAATCGCGCGTCAGTCGAGGAGGCTGCAAAACGTGGCGCGACCGTTGAAGCCATGTGCATGATGTGCGACTGCGCTACCATGCAGCTCACCGTAGATTTGCCGGACGGCATCCGAGGCGTCATTCCGCGCAGCGAGGCGGGCTGGTCCATGACTGGCAGCGAGGTCAAGGATATCGCGATAATCACAAGGGTTGGGAAGCCGGTGCAGTTCAAAATCACCGACATCTACGAAAACGAGCGCGGCGAGCTGACAGCGATGCTGTCGAGGCGTGCGGCACAACGCGAGTGCTACGAACGGTACATATCGCAGCTCACGCCCGGCGACATCATTCCGGCCCGCGTGACCCATCTTGAGCCGTTTGGAGCGTTCTGCGACATCGGCGGCGGTATTGTGTCCCTTTTGACCGTCGACCGCGTCTCCGTCTCGCGGATTTCCCATCCGTCGGACCGGTTCCACTGCGGCGAATACATCAACGTCGTGGTTCACTCTATTGAAGAAGACGGGCGCATTTATCTCACCCACCGCGAGCTGCTCGGCACGTGGGAAGAAAACGCCTCTATGTTCTCTGCCGGGCAGACCGTGACCGGCGTCATCCGCTCCGTGGAGGAGTATGGCGTTTTCGTGGAGCTCGCTCCCAACCTTGCCGGTCTTGCGGAAGCCTTTGACGGCGCCCAGCCCGGCGACAGCTGCTCCGTCTACATCAAAAGCATGATACCCGAGCGCATGAAAATTAAACTCGTCCTGATAGACGCCTGCGGCAAAGCCGAAACCATGCCCTGCCGCTATTTCATCGACCCCGCCGAAGTCCGCCACCTCGCCCACTGGCGCTACTCCCCTGCCGGATGCGCTAAGCTGGTAGAGACGGAGTTTTAATCCGGGGATGCCATAGGGGGGTACTTTTTTCAAAAAGTACCCCCCTATGGCCCTCAAAAACTTTTTGCACAAGATTATGGGAAAACTCCTGTTGAAAACTTTCCCGGAAATGTTGAAAACTTTGCATAAATATCCACAATTTCGCTGTTTCCGCGCGGAATATTCTCAATTTCCACGGCAAATCCGAGAAAATTGCCCTTTCCAACAGCATTTTCCAAAGGCTCAATTAACATTTCGGTAGTTTAGTGCGAGTTTTCAAAAGGTTTTTCAACAGCCTGTTCAAAACTACTGTTGACATTTGTATGTATGTTAAATCTCCACATCGGCATAGACCGGACAATGGTCGCTCGCCACCGCCTGTGGAATCTCAGCCCGCGTCACCCGAATGCCGCGCGATACATAAATATAGTCGATTTTTTCTTCCGGTTTGTGCGACGGGAAGCTGAACTGCCCCGTCAGAATCTCGTCTGTCCCTGTCATCGTGCGATTCAAGGGCGCGAGTACGGGCGCGTCCGGCGTCACATTGAAATCCCCCATCAAGACGTGCGGCAGACGCTCGTCGCGCAGGACTGTCACCGCAGTCGACACCGCGTGCTCCTGCTCGACCTTCGTCAGTCCAAAGTGCGACGAATACACCGCGATCCATTCTCCGCCAATTTCGACCACGCATCGGCAAATGGAACGCGGCTCGATGGCGCCCTCCGGCAGGGCAGGGTCCGGAATCCGGATAACGGACGCCTCCACAATCGGATATTTCGACAGCACGGCATTCCCATACGGATTATCCGCCCCAACGTAAATCGACCGCCCGAAGTAGCAGTGATACCCAAGGTACGCCGCCATTGTCTCCACCTGCGCCGTGTAGTCGCCGGCGGAACCTCTCCCGCGTACCTCGTTCAGCCCGATAATATCGGGCTCGTATTGTTTTATCACATCGCACACCTTTGTAAGGTCAATGTGGTCCCCCAAATGCACATGTCCGTGCTGTATATTGTAAGTCATTACCCGCAAATTCATAGAAACGCAGTCTCTTTGAGGATTTTTATAAAAAAGTTTCCCCAAACCCCTTTCGAAAAATTTCAGCCTCAAAACGGTCGTCTTCGGCTTTGGATTCTCCATCCTATCTGTCGTCATTGTAGCAAATTGACGGGGACATGTCAACGATTTTTTAGAGAATTGCTCCAAAAAGTATTGCATTGCCTGCGGGCATCGGGTATAATAACGTCAATGATACATAAAATTACACAAAGGAGACCCACCATGGCAGAAAAAATCACAATCGGCGGAAAGAATTACGCGCTGACCTTCGAAGACAACTTCGACGGAAACCGAATCGACCCCACAAAATGGGCGTACTGTCCTGAGAGCCGCAGACAGGACGTTGGCGGCTACTGGCGTGACTCCATGACCGAGGTGCGCGACGGCAACCTCATCCTCTGGGCAAAGCTCGACGACGACGGAACGCCGATTTCGGGCGCAATCCGCTCGAAGGAAATCTTTGAGCAAGCATATGGCTACTTCGAATGCCGTATGATGATGCACAAGACAACCGGCTTCTGGGGCGCATTCTGGATGATGTGCGGACAAGTCACAAAGGTAGACGGCTCGGCTGTTTCGGGCGTGGAAATCGACATTATCGAGTCCGGCGAGCGCGCCCGCGACGGCGTCAACCATGCCCTCCACTGGGACGGCTACGGCCCCGACCACAAATCTGTCTCAAAAGTCATCCGCGACCCCGGTCAGTACGACGGAAACTGGCATACCTACGCACTGCAATGGACAAAGGACGCCTACGTTTTCTACATCGACGGAAAAGAGACGTGGCGCACCTCCGAACCGGGTATCTGCAACCAGCCCGGGTACCTCAAGCTCTCCACCGAATTCGGCACATGGGCTCAGCCCATCGTCCCCGCCGAGCTCCCCGACTGCATAAAAGTCGACCGGGTGAGGGTGTATCAGGAAGTATAGTAAGGGATGCGCCGGGGGATACTTTTTTCAAAAGTATCCCCCGCAAAATCGTATTATTTATTGATAAATTATTTCTGCTTAATAGCTGCCTGTGAAGAAACGCTGATAACTGGGAGTATTCAGGTATTTTTGATATGTCATTAATATTTATAGTATGTAAAGAGGGAAGAGTTTCAATTCCCTCAATAGAAACAGTACGCTCTTTTATAGTACCATCCATATAAAGCTCTACTTTCGCATTCGTATTTTCATTCAAATGCAAATACCATATGAAGTTGCTTTCTGTAACAGGCGTAATCTGGTACACAATCTGATTCACCAATTCCAAATTAATGTCATCTGAATTAACACCCGAAAGTTTTTGCAATTCATCAAT
>CAZUPI010000055.1:0-12879 GCA_964621755.1 uncultured Ruminococcus sp.
CACCACGGGAAGTACCCGCCGGTTATTTTCAAAAAACAGTCCGATATCCCGGTAGAACGGGAAGAAAATCATCCTAATGTCGCGCTTACGGATAAATCACGGCTTAAGATTTTGCGCGACAACGCCGCATACCGCGACGGAGAAACGCCGGTGGAGACGGAGTATGTGCTAGGTGGAGAGATACCGGATTGTTTGGAAAAATACGGGTATTCAAAATATGTCGCAGGAAAAACGGGGGACGACCTTGCGTTTGCATGCTTAGACTTTATCTGCGACAATTTCCATCACAAAGGGGATTCGGGTATGCCGCCATATGCCACCCGCAGTCTTACAGATTTCATAAACTGGTGCGCGGAGCATGACAACCGTACAAATTGCCGCGGACTGTCGATTATGCTGGGAAACGTGTTGCGGTACAATGGAATCCGCGCACAGCACGTGACCTGCCAGCCGTATGAAGACCCCTTCAACGATTGCCACGTTGTGGTAGACTGCATACTTCCGTCTGGAAAGCGCGTGATGCTCGACCCGACATACCGCCTGTATCTGCGGGACGGCAGCGGAGAGTATGTCTCCCTCCCGCAGCTGCGACACATCCTGATTGACGGCGGAGAGCTTATCCCGAACGAAACGGCGTCGTACACCGGCGGCTGCGGCTTCTGTATCAAAGAATACCGCGAATACATGGCAAAGAACACACTTCGCTTCTCCAAGGATAGAGTCAACGCCGACGGACGCGACGAACGCGAAACAATGTGGCTGTTTCCATGTAGCTATCCAATCGACGCGGTCTGCGACCCTTCAAAAATGATTGTCCTGACAGACGAAAAGGCGTTCTGGGGAAAAGAAGAGATGCGCTAACCTATCCCCTCCGATTACTCAAACAGCTCTTCAAGATTCACCGTTTTCGTTGCCCATGAGATGTCGGCATTAATATCGTGGGTCGTCATAAGGACAGTTCCCTTAAATTCTTCGAGAGCGTGCATCAGGACTTCTTTGGAGTACACATCGAGGTGGTTTGTCGGCTCGTCGAGAACGATGAGATTGACGGGGCTCATCATGGCGAGACAGAGACGGAGCCTAGTCATTTCTCCGCCGGAAAGGGTGCGGACGCGGTTAAACAGGTGTACCTCGGTCAAACCGCATGAGAACAGCGCGGCTTGCAGCTCCTTTTGCGGTTTTTCGGGGTAATATTCTTTTGCAAATTCGATGACGGTGATTTCGCGGCGCCGTCCTTTTTTGATGCCTAATCTGCGGCGTTCGGTTTTGTTGAAGTGGGAGAAGTTGTTTTCGTAGTCCTCCTCCTGCTTCAGGAAGACGCTCACAATCCCCTCTCCAAATTCGATTTTGCCGCCGATCGGGGGCAGGTCGCCGCAAATGGACTTGAGCAGCGTAGTTTTTCCGATGCCATTGAAGCCTTTGAAAACGATTTTGTCTCCTCGCTTTACGTTGAGGGATACGGGCGGAAGAACCGCAGCGCCGTTGTACCCGACTTCAAACGAGTCGAGCGTCATAATTTTTTCCGTCGCGCCGTTCATGTGGCGGAACGCAAACTGCGGCTTGACGATTTCGTCCGGTTTTTCGATGCGCTCAAGGTTAGCGAGCATTTTCTTGAGCCATGTTGCCTTGGAGCGCATCTTGCCGCCGTATGCTTCGCCGGAGTTTGCTGCAATGTACTCTTCAGCCCGAGCGACGAACTTTGCCTGCGCCTTATGCTGCTCCTCCTGGATCGCCTCACGGCGCGCTTTTTCCTTTACGTAGAATTCATAGTCTCCTTCGTAAACCTTGAACTTCCGATTCGCGATTTCGACAATTTTATTAGAAACCCTGTTTAAAAAGGCGCGGTCGTGAGAGATGACAATGTACGCACACTTGAGTCGGCAAAGGTAGTCGCCGAGCCAGCCGATATAGCCGATATCGAGAAAATTGGTGGGTTCGTCGAGAACCAGGATATCGTTATTGGTGAGCAGGAGTTTGGCGAGGACAAGCCTGGTCTTCATCCCGCCGGACAGCTGAGAAGCGGTTTTGGCGCGGTCGGCGTCAGAAAAACCGAGACCGGACAAAACGCTGTCGATTTTTTTGCCAATACGGTCGAACTCTCCTTCATCGAGTTGTTCATAGATGCGTTGGGCACGGTTTATGGCGCGCATCTGTTCGTCCTCATCCATCTGCTCCGCCGCAAGGGTTTCATAGATTTCGGCGGCGCGGCGGTCAAGCTCGTACAGCGGCGAAAAAGTGGAATCAAGGTATTCGTATACCGTCATCGTTCCGCCGATATCTGCGTACTGGTCGAGGTAGCCGATTCTGAGACTGCCGCCTGATTCAAAATTCCAGTTATCCGGTACGACCTCACCGCACAGCATTTTTAAAAAGGTAGATTTTCCGCACCCGTTCGGACCGACAAGTCCGATATGGTCGGGGATTCCGTTCGGACGGCCGTCGTTTACGGTCAGCTCGGCACGATTGAACAGACTTTTTCCAACGAATTCATGTGATAATTCGGTAACTTTAAAAACTCTCATAATGACCTCCGGTGATTTTTTCTCTCATACTTTTCTTTTTGCAAAACAAAAACGGCGGAGCTTCTTCGCATGGGATGAAGAAGTTCCGCCGCAGCCGTTTTAGGAAAAATAAAAAACGGACTCGCCGATGCGCTATGTCCGTCTGAGGTGCAGATTAAGCTACCTGACACCGCATAAAGGCGCAACTGCATGGGCAAAATGGGCAGACTTCTCCCTTGCAGCCGTGAATGCCGGTGTGTGGGCGACGGTATGGATAGGCCTCATACCTGCCGGGATGTGGAATTTTGACATGCAGCTCACCTCGCTTTCTGTATTGTTAAAATCAGTATACCATAAAGTGGAGAGGTTGTCAAGAGGGATGGAGAAGATTTCGCAAAAGCCGTTTTCCTGCGGCTACACATCAAGAATCCATTGACATTGCGCTGCGATTATGATATGATTAATTTTAAGATATGTACATACTGCACAGGAGGCCATCCATGACGAAAAGTCAAAGTCAGACACGTGTTCCGGGCGCGGACCTGCTCCGCATCGTAACAATGCTTATGATTCTCACGAGCCATTTTTTCGTTCACGGCAGTGTGCTCGGCAAATTGAAGCCGGGCGACCCGTATTTTTATATCTGTTGGATAATTGAGGCAATGTGCTACGTTATGGTGAACTGCTATGCACTGATTACCGGATATTTTCAGAGCCGCACGGAATTCAAGCTGAAAAAGCTTCTTCTTCTGTGGGGACAAATCATCTTCCTTTCGGGCGGAATTTATCTGATTCTCTCCCTGACCGGTCAGATTTCCTTCGACTTTCCCGCGTTCTCGAGGGCCGCGCTTCCCGTAGTGATGCAGCGATACTGGTTCGCGACCGCATATGTGATTCTCTACGCCATCTCGCCGCTTTTGAATTTTGTGATACACCGGATGAACCGCAGGCAGCATGCCGTCTGTCTCGCCGTGCTTTGCGGGATTTTCGTTGTCTTCCGCAATTTCTTTTATTGGAGCGATTTTGCAAACCTGCACGGCGGATATTCGTGGGTATCTCTGGCAGTACTCTACATGTTTGGCGCGTATCTGCGGATTTATCAGCCAAAAATCAAGCGTCCGCTGATGTGGTATCTGATTCTTTCACTTATCACCGCCGCCTCACGGATTCTCCTCACAACCTTATGGTACCGCTATCAATTTGACAGTGTGTACCTCAAGGCGCTTATGCAGTATAACTCGGTCACAGTTGTCGCAGCATCGGTGTGTTTATTTGTGTTCTTTGTGAATCTCAACATCAAAAACCGCGTGCTGCTGTGGATAATCGGATTTTTCGCCCCCGCCACGTTTGGCGTGTATCTCATTCATGAGCAGAGTGAGTTGAAGGATATCCTGTGGAATACCATCGTTCCGGCACAGTATGTCGGCAGCCACTTGCTGATACCGTATCTCTTCGCAGTGGTGCTGTCGCTGTTTGTGATTTGTGCGCTGCTTGATAAGGTAAGACATCTTCTGTCGTGTCTGCTGCACGTGCCGCAAGCAATTTCAAAAATCGCAGACGGGATTTCCGGGCTGTTCAAACGGGCGTTTGATAGAATTCTGGGAGAAGGACAAGTAAAACTATAAGTATTGCACATATTTTTTATACTGCAATCGTTTTTTTTGGTGGTTTTTATTTTTCGAAATTCTATTGACGTATCAGAAAAATGTGATATAATATAGGCAGCTCAAAGAGATTGAGTCTCAATAAGTAAAAGAATTACACCAACGGAAGCGGGAAAAATGACATCCGGACTGCCCTGTAACAATGTAAAACGACGCAATACGGTACAGAAAAAGCTTATTGCCGACACACTGCGGCGCCTGAACTGCCATGCGTCGGCGGGGATGGTATATCGGGAACTTCAAAAAACGCACCCGGAAATTGGTCGAGCAACGGTATTCCGCGTTCTGTCGAAGATGGCGGACGACGGTGAACTGCTTAGGCTGAAATTCTCAGACGGAGACGACCGGTTTGATGTGACGCTGTATCCTCACAGTCACATCATATGCAAACGGTGCGGACGGGTGGATGACGTGATGTTTGATGAATATCCCGATTTCGAGCGGCATATAATCCGTGCGGCGGAATTCAAAATCGAGGAAGTGCGAATCGAGTTTTCCGGACTTTGCAAAAAATGCAAGGACTTATCCCCAGAGTAATAATACGCACAAACTAAATTTTTTATATAACCATAAAGGAGTTTTTAAGAATGAAAAAGTGGAAATGTCTTATTTGCGGTGAAATCGTTGAGAGTGATGTAAGACCGGATCAATGTCCTCTTTGCAAGGCGCCCGGCGAAAAGTTTGTTGAAGTTGTAGAAGAAAACGTGACATGGGCTACTGAGCACGAAGTCGGCATCATTGACGGCGTTCCGGCTGAAATCGTAGAAGGTCTCCGCGCAAACTTCACCGGCGAATGCACCGAAGTTGGTATGTACCTTGCTATGGCAAGAGTTGCATTCAGAGAAGGCTATCCGGAAATCGGTCTGTACTGGGAAAAGGCAGCTTACGAAGAAGCAGAACATGCAGCAAAGTTTGCTGAAATCCTCGGCGAAGTTGTTACTCCTTCTACTAAGAAGAATCTTGAGCTCCGCGTTGCAGCTGAAAACGGCGCTACCGAAGGCAAGTTTGAGCTTGCTAAGCTCGCAAAGCAGAACAACCTCGACGCTATTCATGACACTGTGCATGAGATGGCAAAGGACGAAGCAAGACATGGTCGTGCTTTCAAGGGTCTGCTCGACAGATACTTCGGCGATAAATAATTTGATTTGAAGAGTTGACAAATAATACAATAGAAGGCAGGCTCAAGCCTGCCTTTTTGTAGTGTTTATAATAAAATCACACACCGGTTATAGGGGAATATAATATAGATATACCGTTATTGTCAGGGGCGCTGCGGTTTTGTTGAGAGTGCGAATTGACAAAAACAGACGAAAATGATAGAATGACCACAGAATTTTATGAAACATCATGAATCGGTGGGTATATGGATTACTTCGACCTGTTTGTTTTTATAATAGAAATCATCAGCATCACCTCGTTTGCGATTTCCGGTTCGGTCACAGCGATTAAAAAGGGGATGGATATCTTCGGCGTCGTGATACTTGGGGTCACCACAGCAATTGGCGGCGGTGTGATTCGCGACATTGTGTTGGGGATAAATCCGCCGAAAACGTTTACCGACCCGATTTACGCAATTGTATCGGCGGTAACATCGGTTATCACGTTTATCATCGAAGCGCGGCACTACAAAAAGGCGGTAAGTACTGAGGAAATTCACGGCACGCGATTCACGGACGCTGTGATGTTTTGGCTTGACACACTTGGGCTTGCGATATTCACAATGGTTGGGGTAGCGGTGGCTTATGAACAGTCATCGAACTACAGCGCGTATCTGCTGTGCTTTGTCGGCGTAATAACGGGAGTTGGCGGCGGAATCATGCGAGACGTATTCACGGGAAGCATGCCGTACATTTTTGTGAAGCACATTTACGCAAGTGCCTGTGTTGCGGGGAGCATCGTCTGTGTACTTTTATGGGGGTACGCCGGGCGGATAATTGCCATGATAACGGGAGCAGGGGTGATAATCCTGCTGCGCTTTTTGGCAGCCAAGTTTAAATGGAATCTGCCGAAAATCCAAGTGAAATAAAAAAAGCGCTCGGTTTGGCGAGCGTTTTTTTATTTATAACAGAAATGAAAAGGGCATCCGGTCAAAAACCAGATGCCTTGTTTTCAAGCTAATACCCGGATTCGAACCGGGGACCTCATCCTTACCAAGGATGTGCTCTACCACCTGAGCCATATTAGCGTATCGCTCAACGTGCTTTATTATATCACACGGCTGTGGTTTTGTCAATAGAATTTTTGAAAAATGTTGAGGAAAAATCATTTTTGCTTTTTGTATGAGCAGCGTATCCTTTTAAAATGCTCCACTTCCCGCGTTTAATTTATAAATAACAATTGAAATCCCGGAGAAGATATGATATAATAAAACAATGATTTGATTAAACGCCGGAATTATACCGGAATGTCAAGCATAATAACAATCTATCGAAAAGAATGAAAGGAGTCCATCCTACAATGGGTAAGGAAAAACAAAAAGGCGCGGACATGGAATCCTACCGTGCCGACAGGGCAGCCAAAAAACAGGCTGAACTCGAAGCCCGGAAGAAAGAAAAACGCAACTCTATCATCATCACGATATGCGTTATCCTCGTGGCAATATTCATCATAGGAATCCTCGTATACAACAGAATGGTAGACAGCGGCTACTTCCTCCGCAGCCAGACCGCAGCGGAAAGTGAAAACTACGAGGTTGACGGCGCAATGATGACCTACTTCTTTAACTCGAACTACCAGAGCTATGCGCAGTATGCCTCCTATCTCGGAATCGATACCGGCAGCTCGCTGAAAGCGCAGACCTCCTCTATCGGTACCGGCACATGGTTCGATTACTTTGCATCCTTGACAAAGAGTTATGTCAATGAAGTCCTCGCACTCTGTGAAGCGGCTAAGGCGAATGGCATCTCCCTTGACGATTCTGATTATGACGCCATTGATGAATCTATCGCCTCCCTCAAGGAAACCGCATCCGCTTACGGTTACACAATAAACCAGTATCTCATTACCGCATTCGGCGCAGGTATCAATACAAAAGACGTCAAGAACTGCCTTGAACTGACTGCGCTTGCATCCAAGTATTCTGAAGGGTTCTACGCTTCTCTGTCCTATACCGACGAACAGCTTGAAACTTATTACGAAGAAAACAAGTCCTCCTTCGACGGTGTCGACGTGATTGCAGTCACCGTTTCTTCGAGCTACTTCACCGAAAAGGATGAGGATGGCAACCCGATAGGCGATACCACCGCAGCATCCGACGCTGCAAAGGCACAGGCTGAAACCATCGCGGTAGCCGGCAGCATGGATGAATTCAATGCCGCTATCCGTGAGTATCTTCTGACCTATGGCGGCGCTACGGAAGATGATGTTGATGCAATGGTTGAGCAGTGCTACAGCAAGCATGTGCTCGCATCCGCCATTTCCGACATATCCGACTGGGCGTTCTCCGCGTCTGTTGGCGAGACACAGGTATCCGGCGAAGACGGCGCCACACAGTTCTCAGTATACTATCTTGCCAAGACCGCATACCGTGACGAAACTCCGAACCGCAACGTGCGTCACATTCTGTTCTCGGTCGACACCTATGCAGACGACACAAAGGCAAGCGAAGTATATGCTGAGTGGGAATCTGCCGGATTCACAGAGGACAAGTTCGTTGAGCTGAATAACACTTATAACGAAGACACGGTTTCTATTGAAAACGGCGGTCTGTATGAAGAAGTATACGATGGACAGATGATGACGGAATTCAACGACTGGTTGTTCGACGAATCCCGTGAAGTGGGCGACCATGACATTGTTGAAACGTCGTACGGTTGGCACATCATGTATTATGTCGGCGAAGGCAGCAAAACAGCATGGGAAAACACCGCGGAAAGCGCACTCCAGAGCAACGACTATAGCGCTCTTGTTGAGGAGAACAGCACAAGCATCACCTTCAACGATGAAGCTATCAACGAAATCAACGCATAAATTCTTTATCCGCAAATACGTCAGATGCAATAAAATGGTCTCTCGTATGGAGGTTGTATTGCAGACCTCAAGGGAAGTGTCCATACGTGGATGCTTCCCTTTTTGGTACGTTGAGGATAACTTTACACCCTACGCGCGGAATCATTTTCTTGTTTGAGTTTAATGAAAATCTTGTTAGGTACAGAAAGGATTGTACTATGTTAAGCTACCATGAAGTCTCGGCACTGTATGTCGGGGGAGACGGGGCGTACTCGTTTCCAACGATTGCACATGCACTGGATTATGTGCGTGAGCTGCGCAGAGTTGGCGTTGGTCAGCCTATCTCCATTCGTCTTGTCGGCGACCTATATACCCTTTCCGAGCCGATTACGGTGAGAAATGGGATAACAGGAGTCACGATTGAGCCTGCGGGAAACCGGCGGGTGAAGATTATCGGCGGCGTTCCGATTACCGGATTCCAATGGGACGTTTATAATGAAGTAAAATGTCTCTCCGCTCCCCTTCCTGTCTCCTGTATGGATGAAAATGGGGAATGCAATTTTACCGACTTTTATATAAACGGAGAGCGCGCCGCGTTTACCAGATATCCCGCAGAGGGGTATCTTTATCCCGAATCTGTTGAAAACAACGAAGGACAGCTGTTCAGCGGCTCCAAGTGGTTTATCGCGCACGAAGGGGATATCCGCAGCTTCCGGAACCTTGGTCGGGTGCAAATCAGCTTCTGCCATTACTGGATTGATGAGCACACACCTATGGAATCCTATGACCCTGAGACGAGACGCGTGACGTTCCGTTATCGGTCACGATTCAACATTGCGGGCGGTAAAGGAAGCTCAAGCGGACTCGAATACTACATGGAAAACGTCGCTGAAATGTTTGCCAATCCGAACGAATGGTACGCAGACGGCGGCAGAGTTTACTACATCCCGCGAGACGATTCGATTACGCCTGAGACGATTACAGCCTATGCGCCGACGATACGCAAGCTCCTCGACCTCTGCGGCACTCCCGCGGAGAAAGTCCGGAACATTCGCATTCGCGGCATTGATTTTGCGGTTACCCGCGGGGAATACAGCTCACTTGAAAACGGAAATGTTGCGTCCGACTGTGCTGCGGAATCCCATTACGCGTCTGACGCGCAGGCGGTTTCCAATGCGGACGGCGCACTGACTTTTCGATATGCGGCTTGCTGTTCTCTTGAAAACTGTACTCTCAAAAACTACGGCGTACACGGGATTGTCATCGACAGCGGATGCAGCGGCATTCGTGTGGACTCATGCGACCTATATGACGGCGGTGCAGGCGGAGTCAAAATCATCGGCGGCGGAGTGGGTTCACCGGAATCTGAACACACCTTCGGCAACATTGTGGACAACTGCACGATACTCCACTGCGGCAAGCGTTATTTTGCGGCGTGCGGTGTACTGCTGATCCACACCTATGAGAACGTGATATCGCACAACGAAATCGGGCACCTGTATTACACCGGTGTATCAGTCGGCTGGATATGGGGCTATGCGGAAAACATGTCGCACGACAACCTTATCACAAAGAATCACATCCATCATCTGGACGGCGGGATGCTATCTGATATGGGAGGGGTGTATCTGCTGGGACGTCAGCCGGGAACGGTAGTATCGAACAACATCATTCACGATGTAAAGTCGAAGCATTATGGCGGATGGGCGCTGTATACAGACGAAGGGTCCAGCTTTATGGTGCTGGAAAACAACATCTGCTATAACACATCCGATAACAGCTATCATCAGCATTACGGCTCGATGAACACGGTCCGCAACAACATTTTCGCCTTCTCGGACGGTCAAATGCTGCGCGTTTCACGTACGGAGGCGCACCTATCTATTATATTTGAAGGAAACATCATCTATGCGGCAGGCGTGCCGATTTACGACATCAGCCGTACGCAGATTGCACAGAAAACAGTATCCTCGTCGCGCAATTTGATTTTCGACTGCACGAGAGAAAATCCTGCGATGCGGGTATTCGATGGAAAAACGTTATCTCTTGAAGATTTCCAATCTGCCGGACTTGAGGATGGCTCCGTGATTGCCGACCCCTTGTTCCGTGACCCGAAAACCTGCGACTTTACACTTTCGCCGGAATCCCCCGCACTGAAGCTGGGATTCCAGCCAATCGATATATCAGACATAGGAGTGAAAAGATAAATGAACCACATTCTGAACGTAAAAGACTATGGCGCAGTCGGAGACGGCATCGTATCGGACAACGACGCTATCCAGCGTGCACTTAACGATGCGGATGGAAAGAACGCCATCGTCTACATTCCCGGCGGAAACTACCGCATCTCAAAGACTCTTTATGTCGGCAACAACACGGAAATCCGCTGCGATTCTGCGGCTCGCCTGTTTCTCTGTGAAAAAACGGAAAAACACCGCGGCGACTTTCTCCTCTCCAACCGTGACGTCATAAACGGAAACCACCATATTTCCCTCTGCGGCGGCGTTTGGGACGGAAATTTCGACGGAAAAAACAATACCAAGGCGCCTGACTTATTCGACCAGAACGCGTGGTCCGGCTCGACACTCAACTTTATGAATGTTCACGGACTTACGCTGTCCGGTCTTGCCATGCGCAATTCGGTGGTTTATTACATCCGTGTGGCGAAACTGGATGAATTTGTTATCCGCGATATCAGCCTCGCTTCCCAAAAACCCGCGTTCAACCAGGACGGGCTCCACTTCTGCGGGGAGATCCGGCACGGCCTGATCGAAAACATCACAGCGGAATCCGGTCAGACAAACGACGACATGATTGCTCTGAATGCGGACGATTCCATGGTTCGGCTGGAAAATCTCGACACTTGTTGCGGGGACATTGAAGACCTCACCATCCGTGGAATCTTTGCAGAAAACTGCTACACCGGTTTCCGGATGCTGTCGGTAAACTCCAGAATCCGCGACATACGGATTGAGAACGTGTACATTGGCTGCCGCCACTTTGCGATTAATATGGACGGTGCGCGATACTGCCGCACACCGCTCATTCAACCCGGCGAAAAGCAGCAAGGGTCGGGACACATCGAGAACGTTTCGATTGACAACATGACGTTTTTCGCTGTCGGCAGTTCTCCCGAACGTGCGCTTATCTTAACGGAGACAGAGGTTGACAACTTCAAAATCACGAATTTCCGTCGCGACATGGAAAAGGATGAGCAGAAAGAAAAGCCAACGCTGCTCATCGCAAACGCGCCAACCTCACACGGCGTATTGCTGAGCGGAGATACACGTCATACATATAATCTGCGTGAACTCGGCGACTCATTCCAGTATCACGGCTCGTTTGATTCTCTCGAAATGCACAGCGAACTTGCGGATTTTTGGTGACAAGACAATTTTTGGGGCTTGTATATGAGCCCCAAAAATTTTTGTTGTGAATTTATCAAACTCAGCCTGATATGAGTACGTCAAACTCATGTAAATTTATAAAAGTTTACATTATTTATAAAGAATGCGTCATGTATGTACGATATAATGAGGGCGGATGTTGAAAAAGTAAAAAGTAATTTAGATTTTTCGATGTATTCGAAAAAACGTAAAAAGCTATATGGATATTGTTAATGAATATATTTATAAAATATTTACGTGTTTTAGGAATAGCGGCACTTCCGATAATTGAACTGCGCGGTGCGGTTCCCTACGGCGTTTCGGCTGATCTGCCGCTGATTCCGGTTGTTATCGTCAGTGTTCTGGGAAACATGCTGCCTGTGCCGTTTATCATTGTGTTTATCCGTCAGATTTTCGTATGGATGAAGAAGAAAAGCGTCAAATTGTGCGAATTTGCAGAAAAGTTAGAAGCACGCGCGTACAAAAAAGGTGCGCTACTCGTCCGGTATGAGATGTTGGGACTGTTCATTTTGGTAGCGGTACCTCTTCCGGGGACTGGCGCGTGGACAGGGGCACTCATCGCGGCGCTGTTTGACCTGAGGCTGAAAAATGCGATTCCGGTGATACTCTCCGGAGTCGTCACAGCGGGCATCATTATATCGATTATCACATATGGCATAGACATGCTGATATAACGCGCACTGCAATTTTTTTCATTTTTTCAGAAATACCTATTGACAAATTCATGGCAAGGTGGTATAATATTTAGGCAATCGGGGTGTGGCTCAGTCCGGTAGAGTGCTTGGTTCGGGACCAAGAGGCCGCTGGTTCGAATCCAGTCACTCCGACCATAAAAACGACCATTTTTGGCAGTAAATGATGCTGAAATGGTCGTTTTTTTGCGTTTTTGTGATTTTCAGAAAAATCGTCACTTTTCATCATCTTCAAGTAAATCGCTTAAGCATTCCACCATTTTTGAATCGTGTTCTTTCATGCGTAATATTTGTTTTATTGCATTCTCCGACAGATTTGTTGTCTCATTACCTTCTGTATCAACCGCTGTTCCGTTTTCGCCTTAATTGCTTCTACAAACCGGGGGTTGTTGACCATAGCAGAAATGACCTTTGCAACAAACTTATTGATTTCTGTCTGCTCAATATTCAGACGGAAGCTATACTCATGCCCTGTCGGTGTAACCGTATTTTTGCAGTACCTGCAAAGTGGACAGTACGTCTGCCGCATTTCTGCCAAATCGTGAAAGCTTAAAAACGAGTACATAGGAAACGCCGTCTTTGCCGTCCTGGATGTCGTTCAGCATCCGCTGGAACTCCTGACGTCCCTGGATATTTTTACCGGAAAAGCCCTCGTCTATGTAAACGC
>CAZUPI010000056.1:0-11296 GCA_964621755.1 uncultured Ruminococcus sp.
AGAATGCCATCACTTCGCGGTCGCTCTTACCCTTGGGGTCGAAGTCGGAACCGCCTTTGCCGCCGCCTATCGGAAGGCCGGTCAGGCTGTTCTTGAATACCTGCTCGAAGCCGAGGAACTTGATAACGGAAAGGTTTACGGACGGATGAAGTCTGAGACCTCCCTTATAAGGACCGATGGAATTGTTGAACTGCACTCTGTAACCGGTGTTTACACGAACCTTGCCGGAGTCGTCAACCCACGGAACACGGAACATAATCTGACGGTCAGGTTCAACGATACGCTCAAGAATAGCTTCCTGCTCGTATAATTTTTCATTTTTTGTGATTACTTTTTCAAGAGATTCAAAAACCTCATGAACAGCCTGCAAAAATTCGGGCTGATAGGAATATTTTGCATCAACATTTGCAAGGACATTCTGTAAATAACTCATTGTATCTCTCCTATGTATGTATAAATATTTATAGATATTTGTGCAACGGTTTTAATATAGCACAAAAGTTGCGAAAAAGCAAGATGAATTTATAAATATTTGCTTGTTTATATTTTTTTCATCTTATTAAAAATACGGTATTGCTAATTCCAGACACGTCAAATTTGAGCATGGCAGACTTTTATGAGATACATACTGCCATATTAGATATTTGACCATGATATAACGTATGGAAGGGATTTATTATTCGCAGATAATCTCGCGCACCGCATGCCCGTCGATGTTCTCCAGTTCAAATCCCATTGCGGCGGCAATGGTAGGCGCTTCATCAACAAGAAGCCCGTTTTCTATTTCCACTCCCTTTTGGAACGCTGGACCGTTTGCATAGAAGACAGGACTTGGCCCCTTGTCAGGCAGATAACCGTGGGTGGCCCAACCTTTGCGGTAGTCGGATGCATTGTGTGCAGAAATAATCGGACGCTTGTAGCCGTCGCCGAAGGCTGTGTAGCCATCTGTTTCGAGAACGAAGGAGAAATCCCCTCCGTAGTGTTCCTCGGATACCGCTTCTTCTGCAGTATAGACGCGGCTGATGCCGTAGATTCCCTCGTCGCACATGTGTTTTAGGAGGGTATAGACCTTGTTCCAGATAGATTTGTCGGTCTTATCTTTCAAATAAATGCAGGCCGACATACCCCCGGACTGACACCACGCATCCCAATCGGGATTTTTAGGGTCGCTTGTTTCGCGAATCAGACCTGCATCCGCGAGAAAAACATTGATATTGATAATGCGTTTGATGTCCATTTGTCCGTGGTCAGAGGTGAGGGCAAAGCTTGTTTCTTCCGCAACACCGGCATCTTCCGCTGCTTGCATGAGCTCTCCGATAAAGCGGTCCGTGTCAATAAGAGCTTGCCTGATGTGGGGACCGAAAACGCCGTCTCCGTGGCGTGCACCGTCGATATTGGCGGGGTGAATCATAAACAGGTCAGGTTTAAATGTGCGAATGATGTCCGCGCCGCATGCTACCATAAAGTTGTCGCAGAATGGGTGCTTGCGTTCGACCATGAGATGCTTGTGCTTCGTAATAATGGGAAGGATTTCGTCACGCGTACCTTGACTTGCGAAGGCTTCCTCAAGAGTTTGACCTTTATGTTGAGTCCAATACTCATTGATGAGCCAGTCGATGGATTTGTGGTTGCCGGTGACGGGCCAGAAGACGGCAGCGGTGGTGAGTCCAGCCCTTTTAGCGGCGTCGAAAATATCCGGTGTTTTTACATATTCGTGTTCCCAGAGCCACGGAATCGGTGAGGCAATGTACCGATACGGAGATTTCAAATTTCCGGGGATGCCGTGACGATCAGGGTATACGCCGGTGGAGATGGTTGTGTGGCACGGATAGGTTATGGTTGGATAGATGGATTTTACTTTTTTGATGCACGAGCCGCCCGACAGATATTTTTTGAAGTTTGGCATTTCCATCAGCTCCGCCATGTCATCATGCACAAGCGCGTCCGCCGACATGACAATCATTTTTCTCTTCATATTAATATAGACCTTTCTTATGTATGCGTGAAAATTTTTAGGAAAAAAGTTTCACGCTCCCTTTCAAAAACCTTATGGAAAATATCTATAAATAATATTATAAACCAATCATAGGCATGTGTCAACCCAAAATTGTATATATTTTTAAGTACAAAAAGCAAAAGGCGGAGGTACTTGTTGTGTTCTCCGCCTTATTGTATTTTACCCAATTTTATGCTATAATGAATAAAAAACGTGGGTTCTATGGTCTTGCAAAGGGGGTTACTTTTGCCCCTCGAAGCCGCAAATGAATCCGGTTACATCGGAGGAACAAAGGTCGCCGCCGATGACGCGGTTTTTATAGACAATCACATTTGCCATGACCGTGCCGCTGTAGTCTGGGAAGTTTTTGACTTTGTATGTATACCTCGTTACTTCACGGCCGCGATATTTTGAAAGGTCAAGCCCCTGACTCCGCTGAAGTTCGTTGTAAGAATTCATGACCTTATCAAATTCTGCCGGAATTTTGATTTTTACTTCCTCAAGCGGTGTGCTGTCAACTTCCCATCCGAATTGTGCCAGAAAGCTGACGATGTCGTCGTTCGCTTTTATCTTGTCGTAGTTATACTTGGCGGCGGCTGTCGCAATTGCTTTGGTAGATACGGGCGTGTATTCCGGTATCATGAAGATAATCGCGCACAGGACGACAAGAGATGCTGCGATGACGCAGAAAAATTTTAAAGTATTCGCGCGAACCGTGCAGATAAACATAAAAACCTCCGAACGTTTTATCATAAATGACGTGATTTCTTTCAATCAATTTTATTCCAGCAAGCAAGAATATAGAACATAAAAAACTGAATTTAAGGAGACAACATCTATGTTTGATAGCGTAAACAAATTACTCAATTCATGTAGCTGCGGTAAGGAGCATTCGCTTCTCACGGATGAATGCATTGTATCGAACGACGCGGCCTTGCAGATGAAGGAATATCTCGCCAAGCGCGGATTTCGAAATCCCGCTGTTATCTGCGACGAAAATACCAAAGAATTTGCCGATGGTCTCGCAAATATCACGGGTATTGTACTGACTCTTGACGGCCATGCACATGCTACGGAAGTTTACTCCGCACAGGCGATAGAATTTGTGAAATCTACGGGACCGGATGTTCTCATCGCATGCGGGTCCGGCTCGGTCCATGATATCACGCGATATGCGGCATATGATTGTTCGATTCCGTTTGTGTCCTATCCGACGGCTGCAAGTGTGGATGGATTTGTCTCGGGAGTGGCGGCGATGACTTGGTACGGGCAGAAGCTGACATTTCCGTCAGCCCCGCCGATTGCGGTATTCGCTTCACCGGAGGTATTTTGTACCGCGCCTGCGCGGCTGACCGCATCAGGCGCCGGGGATGTGTTTGGAAAATATACTTCGCTGTTCGACTGGAAGGTTGCAAAAATACTGATTGGAGAGTACTATTGCGCCGGAATCTGTGGGCTGGAATATGAAGCGATTGACGCGCTCTGTGACGCTTTAAAAAAACGAAATTCCGAGACGGAGAAGGAATATACTGTTAAGGTGATGGAAGCGCTCCTGCTGTCCGGCCTTGCGATGCAGCTTGCTGGAAATTCCCGTCCGGCGTCGGGCGCGGAACATCATATGTCGCATTTGTGGGAGATGCACCGCATCAATCCGGAAAGCGATGCACTTCATGGAGAGAAGGTTGGCGTTGGGCTTTTGCTTGTGCTGCGCGAATATAAAAAATACCTCCCAGAGGTGGATGTTGCAAAAATAGCATCCATTGACCTCGCCAAGGTATTTGACAGAGAAAGAATAGAGAAAGCGTATGCGGATTTGACGGATGGAATTCTCGCTGAAAATCTGCCGGGAGGCGTATCGAGCCTTGCGGGAATAAAAGTTACGGATGAGACGGTCCCTGCTATTCTTGAAGCTGCGGAAACACTTCCGGAGGCAGAGGAGGTCGAACTGCTCTTGAAATCTGCGGGAGCGCCCACTTCGACAGGGGAAATCGGTCTCCTGGAGGAGAAATCGTTTATTGAAAAATCCCTGCTTTACGCACCATACGTTCGCAATCGGCTGACTTTATTGAAGATTATTTCTGCTTGTAAAATCTGAACGATACATAAAAAAACCGAAAGGAGAATATGATATGAAGCAAATCACCATTGCCGGAAATCCAATACGCAATTATAAGATTGTGTACGGCTCCAATCAGGAAGCTGCTGTCGAGCTGCAAAAGTATCTTTCGCGCGCCACGGGGGTTACCCTTCCGCTCATCCATGACTGCCAGAAGCACGATTTTGAAATCCGCGTCGGCAAGACAAACCGCACCTGCGCCCGTCTGCAATACGATGGCTTGGAAAAAGAAGGATTCATTATTAAGGTGGCGGGCGGAAATCTTATCATCCGTGGAAATACTCCAATCGGCGACATGAATGCCGTGTACGAATTTCTCGACCGCTATATCGGATGGCGATTCCTGCACAAAGATGTCGACTATTTGAAGGAAGGGGACGTTGACCTTCCTGAGGGACTTCGCTATAAGTTCAATCCTCCCTATGAATACCGCCAGCTTGACTGGGTTTGCACTCATGACGATGAATGGCGGCGGAAGAATCAAATTAACTATCTTGATTACCACTGGGTCGGGTTTGTCCACACGCTCGCCGACCTCACCGAGCTTCACAATGCCACTGAGCAGCCGTGCCTCTGCGATGACGAGATTCTTGAAACCGTAAAAAAGAATGTACGCCGGATACTGGACAACAATCCGAACTGCAAAATCCTTTCAGTATCGCAAAATGACAATCAGAACTACTGCAAATGCCCGAAATGCGCTGCGATTGACGCGGAGGAGGGAAGTCCTGCGGGAACGCTGCTTCGTTTTGTAAACGCGGTGGCAGATGATATTCGTGACGATTATCCGGACGTGTCCATTGAAACTCTTGCATACCAGTACACCAGACGCGCTCCACTTATCACGAAGCCGCGTGACAACGTTATCATTCGTCTTTGCTCTATTGAGTGTTGTTTCTCCCACGACCTCGGTAATCCGGAGTGCGAGGCAAACGCCGCGTTCCAGCACGATATCATCGAGTGGGGGAAAATCTGCAACCGACTTTACATCTGGGACTATGTAACGGATTTCTCATACTACATTCCGCCGTTCCCGAATTTCCGTGTTCTTTTGCCGAATATGAAGTTCTTTGCCGATAATCATGTCGTTGGCATGTATCCCGAAGGAAACTATCAGGCGGAGTCCGGTGAATTCGGCGAACTGCGCGCATACCTTCTCGGGCGGGCGATGTGGAATCCCTACATGAGCGCCGACGAGTACAATGCTTACATGGATGACTTTTTGAGCGGGTATTACGGTAAGGGTGCAGCATATATCCGGAAGTTTGTTGATTTTACTCTTGAGAAGTCTTTTGAGAACCACTTCAACATCTGGCAGTCGCCGTTCAACATTATTTCCCGCGAGACATACGAGTCTCATTTTGAAGAGATTGAGTCCTGGTGGAACGACGCGGAACAGGCGGCAGAGAATATGCATGTTTTGCAGAGAATCCGTAAATCCCGTCTTCAGTGGACATATGTAAAACTCATGTTGAAGCCCGACGCCGCGGAAGGACACACTTTCTTTGACACAGTAAACGCTCTCGGCATTCGCTGGAATGAATGGTATAACTTCAAATCTGCTCCCGATTTCAGCCTGCCGCCGAATGAATGGGTACGGTGACAGTATTACACATCATCAAATCGTTCTCTACGATTTCTCTGCGAGAGGGGTCTGGACTCACCATGATAGGTCTCAGACCCTCTCCGTTCCCATACTCAAATAGAGATGGCAATTTGCACAAGTGGGGAAAGGAAATATTTTTGACAACTTGATAAATTTTTGATAATGTGATATAATGTGAAAGATTATGATATCATTATGAAAGTCCGGTCCAGATATAGAAAAGGCAAATGTTAGCTGGGGCTGATGCCATAGCATGAGGAGGTAGCGCATGAATAGAAAACTTAAGATATTCCTCATTTTTATGATTGTGCTGACCTTATGTTTTATTTGGGGGCAGTCTGTGTTGTCTGTGAACACTTCGTCTAAAGAAAGCAAATACGTGCTGGATACTGTGCGTCCCGTGTTGGAGACCTTTATTGAAGAGGAAAACATCACTAGCAATACTGTCCGGAAACCCGCTCATTTTATCGAATTTGCGGTTCTGGGTATAGAGCTTGCCATTTATATGGTATGCAGCGGGAAGTGCAGGGGAAAGCAGGTATTTTTTTGTTGCACCATTGGCCTTTATACCGCGGTGATTGATGAAACCATCCAACTCTTTTCCGACAGAGGTTCACAGCTGCAGGATGTCTGGCTGGATTTTGTGGGAACAGTGACCGCTGTGCTAATCACAATAGCAATATCCCACTTGATAAAGAAACATAAACAACGCAAAATTAGGAGAGAAACATGACGATAGAACAGAAGCTGGCGCGTGTAGGAAAGGAATTCCGCCTGAACGGGGAAATCGAATCCTATGAAATCATCAAAAACGGTAACATCAACACGACTTACAAGGTGACCTACCGGCATTCCGATGATAAAATAAAAAAGTATGTTTTCCAGAAAATCAACACCTATGTCTTCAAAAATCCTGTTGAAATCATGAAGAACATCGACAATGTAACATCGCATATTCGCTCTAAGGGGACGGAAAAAATCACACTCCACTTCCACCATACAAATACGAAGGAAAACTTTGTCTTTGATGAGGACGGCGACTTCTGGCGCGTGATGAATTTTATCGATTCCGTCACCTTTGACACCTGCGACAGTCTTGAAGTGGTGCGTTCCACCGGTGCGGCATTCGGTCAATTCCAAATGCAGCTCGCTGATTTTGATGGCTCTGTACTGTATGAGACGATACCGGATTTTCATAACACGAGAAAACGTCTGGAAACGCTGTTTAAACATGTGGAAGAAGACCCGGTCGGACGTGTAGCTGAGGTTAAAGAGGAAACTGCATATATACAGTCTGTCTATGACAAGGCGTGTGAACTATGCGACCGGTATTACAATCATGAATTTCCGGTGCGTGTGACACACAATGATACAAAATCAAATAATGTCCTGTTCGATAAGGAAACCTTGCAGCCGCTTGTTGTCATCGACCTTGATACGGTCATGCCCGGCATGGCGATGTATGATTTCGGAGATGCGGTTCGTTTCATTGCCAATACCGCAGTTGAAGACGAAGCGGATTTATCAAAAGTATCTTTCAACGCGGAAAAATTCAAAGCATTCAGTGAAGGATACATCGGACAGGTGCGTGATTCCTTAACAAAAGATGAAATAGACAGCTTAGTCCTCGGTGCATTTTCCATTACAGTGGAGCTTGCGTCGCGCTTTTTGGATGATTATATTACCGGTGACAAATACTTTAAGATCAACTATCCCGAACACAATCTTGTCAGAACGAGATGTCAGGTGCATTTGGCAAAAGATATCCTGCGCCAGTATGGCGAATTGCAGAATGTCGTACACTGTGTAATATGTTAAATTGTGCCGAGGGACTTACTTATATACCTTCACAGAAAAATGAGATGGGGTACTTTTTAAAAAGTACCCCCTAACGTTTTTTCGCCAGATAGCATATCTATTACGGCAGATTTATTTGTCCGAAAACGATATCCTCACCCATTTGGGCTTTATAATAATATTATGCTTTATAGTGAAGGATAATTTGTTATTTTGTGAATAAACTCTTGACATTTTTTCATTTATATGGTATATTTGTTATAAGGAATATAATGATTCATATTGTTTAATATTACAAACCGGTATGGACATTTTAAAAATTAATAAAAGGGAGAATAACTATGAAAAAGATCGTATCCGTCCTACTTGCGCTTCTTATGCTGCTTCCTACATTTATTTCATGTTCGGAGCAAACATCGACCGAAACGGCGTCTACCTCTTCACCCTCTGCAGCGGGGGGGGGAATCTGGAAGCCGATTCCTCGGAAACGGATTTTGTTGACCCCTTTGCTGGAACCGATTTTGACGGTAGAGAATTCCGTGTGTATACCTCTGTCGATACCACGGATGCTACCAACTCTGACGTTTTTATCCGTGGTACGGGTGAAACGAATGGAGAAATTGTCAACGACGCTGTGTTTGACCGCAATGCATATGTATGTGAGCTGTTGAATATCAACCTGAAGTTTGTGGAAGCAAACTACGATTACTCCACTGTTGAGTCACAGCTTAAGAATCAGATTATGGCGGGCGCGGATGAATACGACGTCATTGCAAATGACTTGCGGACTCTTGCCAATCTGTCACAAGGCAATTATATTCGAAACGTCTACAATAGCGAGATTCTCGATTTCGACCAGACATATTGGTACGGGGATGCTATGCGCGACTTGCAGTTCGTTGAAGGCGGCATGTACGTTCTCATCGGCGACTACTTTACCGATGCACTTGCGTCTTGTCACGCACTCTTCGTAAACGAATCGATACTTGAAGATTCGTTTGGCTCGACGGAGTATATCAATGAAATGGTATTCGGCGGAACTTGGACAATCGATAATATGACGGCGATTTGTGAATCTGTGATTCTCGACTTGGATGGTGATGGTGCCATGACCGAAGGAGACCTGTTTGGCTTCACTTGTATCGGTACATGGGGTTCGGCAATCCCGGTTCTTATCGGCACGGATATTCAGTTCATCGAACGTAATGAAGGTCAGATAAGCTTCTGTTTTAATAACGAACGCTCTGTTGAAATTCTCGAAAAGATGAACAAATTGTTCTGGAGCCAAGGAACTCTCAATAGCATTTCAGACTATACGTCGGCGGGACTTCGTCAGGTATTTTCGAACGGAAAGACCCTCATCATGGGATACAACCGTCTTGGCGACCTCGCTAATCTCCGTGACATTGATTTTAGTGTAGGCATTATTCCGTATCCGAAGCTTAATGAAGAACAGGAAAACTATGTATCCAGTATGCACGATATTACAGAAGTTGGGGCAATTCCCGGAACTCTGCCGGAATCCAGCGTCGAATTCTGTCACACCTGCCTTGAAGTATTTGCGCGCGAAACCAGCAAACAGGTCATTCCGGAATATTACGAAAATGCGCTGAAGATCAAGTATGTTGACGGACAGGATGATGCGAAGATGATTGACCTTATTCATGATACAATAAGCTCTCCTTTCGCGGTAGCTTATGATAGTATGCTCGGCAGTTTTATGCTTGGGTCATGTTTCTGCACCCCGCTTGCAAGCCAGCAGACCGATTTTGCATCTGCATACAAACGCTCCGAAAAGGCGGCAAATAAACTTCTCGAGAAGGCTTATGAATCCTTTGCCAACTGCCTGATGAGCGGAAATTAATCACGCTGCACAGATGGATTATTTGGAAAAATTAATGTAAAACAAACAGGACATCAACTATTGCTGATGTCCTGTTTCTTCGAATAAAATTTTTGGGGAGCCAAGGGACTTTTTGAAAAAGTCCTTTGGAGCTTTTCTTATTCCCAAAACTTATTTTGCGGACAGGTTGTTTTCGTAGGATTCAATCATCTTCTTAGACGTGTGACCCGTACGAATTACGAAAGTAGCATCTTCTGAGGTGGAGCAATTCGACAATTTCGTGAGAAACCGTTCACAGCTTTCTCCGGTGAAAATCTTGATGTCCAATCGCATGGTATTTTCTTCATCCGGGGTAACGAAAATCTTATCAATATATTTGTCTACGAATACTTTTGAAATCATTCCTTTGACAGCATCTTCCTGCGCCTGGTGCAGTACATTGCGGATTTCATCCATATGACGCTTGAATTCCTCTTTGGAAAATTGCTGCTCCTCAAGTTCTCGAAGCGCGGATTGTGCTGTTTCGATTTCATCCGCACACTGTTTGTTCATCGAGAGAAAATCTTTATCGGAAATTTGTCCGGTTACATTGTATTCAAGCAGCTTTGCCTTTTTCTTCGAGGCTAATTCAATCCGGTTTTTCAACTCTGCTGTCTGCTTGGCTATACTACTGTCTTCATCCAGTGAGCGGTACATCTCTATATAGTGTTCAATCAAAACCTCCACATCCGCTTCGGTTTCACAGAATACGTCAAATAGTACCGGCCTGATTTCATCTTCGTATATCGGGAAGGAGGCGCACGAATCCGCACCGTTATTGATTTTACCGGAGCAGACCCACTTGCTGTTTACATGACCGTGCTTATCCTTGGATTCTCTACGATAGTAGGGCTTGCCGCACTGTGTGCAAATCAATTTACCGGTCAGCAGGTTTGCGTGATTGCAGATACCTTGGCGTTCCTTCACATCTTCACTTCGACGGTGCAGAACCGCATTGGCACGCTCCCACAGTTCTTCCGAAACAATAGCTGGAACAATCTCACCGGTTTCATCCTTGAACATAACCCATTCTTCCGGCGGCAGGAATTTCTGCTTTTTTGAGAACATGTCAACGACCTTGACCTTGTTGCCAACGTAGTAACCTTTGTACTTAGGATTTGAGATAATTCCCGACATTGTTGTGTGCGCAATTTTGTTCCCGTTATAGTTACGATATCCTTTCTCCCAAAAAAGCTTCTCAATTTGTTTCATACTGTATTCATCAGTGGAGTAAAGCTCATACAGTTCTCTGACCATTGCCGCCTGATCTTCGTCAATCACAAGACGCTTGTTGTCCTTACGATAACCGAAAATTCGGTTGTTTCCCAGAACAACATTGGATTTGATTGCCTGCTGATGGCCGAATTTGATACGGCTGGATAGCTTCCGCAGCTCATCCTGCGCGATAGAGGACATAATAGAAAGCCGCAGTTCGGAATCTTCATCGAGAGTATTGATGTTGTCGTTTTGGAAAAAAACGCCGACGCCGTCTGCCAACAGCTCGCGGGTGTACCGGATGGAGTCCAGCGTGTTTCGCGCAAAACGAGAGATTTCCTTTGTAATGATGAGGTCGAATTTGTCCTCGCTGGCGTCAAGTATCATCTGGTTAAAGTTTTCACGTTTTTTCGTGGAAATGCCGGAGATACCTTCATCAATGTAACCTTGTACAAACGTCCAGACGGCATTCTTTTTAATGAGATTTTCGTAGTACGAAATTTGATTTCCGAGCGAGTTGAGCTGCTCATCACTTTCTGAGGAAACGCGTGCGTAAAACGTGACACGCAAGGGAATATCATATATTGTTTTGGTACGCAGTTCCTGTCTGACAGTATGGATGTCCATAGAGTATCCTTCCATAAAGTTCGTTTTATCATTATTTATATTATACTATAAAAAATC
>CAZUPI010000057.1:0-11047 GCA_964621755.1 uncultured Ruminococcus sp.
TGTTGATATACCCTGAAAGGTTCTATGGTAGCGCAGATATGCCCCAGGCGTTTTGCACTCCCGGTCACTTTGGTATTCAAAGCGCAGATGGATTAGGATTTTCCCCTGAGAGTAATAGTATGTGCCTGTGTGATTGAGGATACTATCGGTAAGCCTACATTGTCAAACACAATGTCGTATCCCTTGGGCTTGAATGCCTTTGTCCCGTCCTGTTCTTTGCAGTTTTCGATTTCATTCATTCTGTCGATGTTGATCTGCAGAGAATTCAACGCAGCTAAGCTCTGCAAAGAGAATGACATCGGTTCATAAATTCTCGAAACAACCAGCAGGAACATAAAAAAGGTGATAATGGAAAGCGTTCCGTTTATCAGCAGCATACTTCCCACAAGGGCAACAGTTGCAATACCGAGTTTCATGATCATCTGCGCCGGCACAACGAACATGGCAGCGCCAAGCTCACTCTTAATATATGCCGTCCTTCCAGCGTGTCAATCTTCTGATACAGTCCGTCAAGGTACTCCTGCTCCGCATTGTTGCTTTTCAGATCGCGCAAGGTTTCAAGGCACTCCTGCACACCGTCCTGTACCGCAATCTGCGCCATGTTCTGCTTACGGCTGAAATAGTTCTGCACCTTTTTTGAAAGACCGACGATCAGCAGCGCCGGCGGCAGAACCCACAGAGCGGCAAGCGCAAGCCGCCAATCGTAAAAGAACATACAGATGGCAATGATACAGGTGGAAATAACAGACGCATAAAATTGCGGTACATAATGGGAAAACATTTGCTCTGTTGTCGCCACATCACCGAGAATTGTATTTGTCAGATCTGCAATATCTTTTTTGCCGAAGAAGGAAAGAGGAAGACGGCGCAGCTTCTCCGCAAGGCGGATTCTGCATTTGCCGGATTCTCTGTAAGTAGAAAAATAAGTGGCGTTGTATTTCCAGAACTCCGAAAGGAAAATCAAGAGAAGAGCTGCGGCAGTTCCGATTCCATAAAATACATATCGGCTTGGCGGCACCGAGCCATTCATGAAATCACTTACCAGGAAGTACAGAAGTCCCACCGGGAACATCAGCACAATGTCAGCAGCAGTACAAGCGATTATTGCCCATACAAGCCCTTTTGCACCTTCACGGGATAGCGCAAACCGTTTCATAATTCTGTTTATCATTTTGCACCTCCAACCTTCCAGCTGACAGAAGTCTGATAGTCATGCCACATCTTAGCATACAGACCGTCTTTTTCAGCAAGCGTGTCATGCGTACCGGATTCCTCGACTCTGCCGTCCTTTAATACGAAGATTCTGTCTGCATTTCTGACCGTAGTCAAACGGTGTGCGATAATAATCACCGTTTTATCCTTTGACATTTCCTCAAAAGCGCGCTGCACCAGTACCTCATTCTCCGGATCGGCAAAAGCGGTGGCTTCATCCAGAACAATGATGGGAGCATCCTTCAGCATAACGCGGGCAATGGCAATTCGCTGCTGTTCTCCGCCGGACAGATATACGCCTTTTGTTCCTATAACCGTATCAATCCCGTCGGGCAGCTTGGCGATAATATCATCACACTGCGCCTTGTGCAGAGCATTTTCCACTTCTTTGCGGGAGGCATTCGGCTTTGCCAGTCTCACATTTTCAAGGATAGAGGCTTTGAGAAGCCTGCTGTCCTGAAACACATAGGAAACGGTTTCCGTCAGCTCTGATTTTTTGATATTCTTTACATTAACGCCGCCGACTTTAATTTCCCCGCCTGTTACGTCCCAAAAACGTGAGATTAGTCCGGCAGCCGTGGTTTTGCCTCCTCCGGACGGACCGACAAGCGCTGCGGTTTCTCCGGACTGAACCTTAAAGGAAACGCCGCTGATCGCATCGGTTTCCGCTCCGCTGTATCGGAATGAAACATTCTTAAACTCAACGGAGTTATCCCTCGGAGATTCATATCTCTGTGCTTCGGGCAATGGCTTCATATCAAGAATGGAATGAACACGGGTCAGTGCGTCGTTTACCACCATACCGTTCTCGCTCATAAACAGAACCTTGGTCATAGAGGTAGCAATTACAGGAGTAAAAATCACATAGAAAATGAAACTGAGCAGAACCGACTGCGCTGCCGCTTCACCGCTTGCCAAAATCAGTGCAAGCGTAATCAGAAACGCAAAGGCGCTGTTGATGAAAACGGTATAAAGCAGCATCGGCATCCGGCATTTTTTACAGTAAGAGATGCAATAATTATAATAGTTGTCGATAGATTCCTTGAAACGTTTGAAGCTATGCACAGTCTGTCCGAATGTTTTTACAACAGTAACACCGCGTACATACTCTACGGCTTCGTTATTCATATTTTCCAGCGCATTCTGATAGCTTTTCATGTCATCAGCCATTTTCGGTCCCGCCATTTTGAACATTGCCGCAAATCCGAGATCAACCGGTACAAGACAGATCAGTCCGAACCGCCAATCAAACAAAAACAGCATGACGATCATCCCGAGCGGAGCTGTAATCGCTCCTGCCATATCGGGAAGCTGGTGAGCAAGATAGGTTTCTGTTGCCGCACTGCTGTCGTTGACGATCCGACGGATTTTGCCGCTCCCCATATCTCCGATAAAGCCTAGCGGAAGTCTTGCGATATGTGCCAGCAGCATTTTGCGCATATTGCCTGCGATTCGGAACGCAGACAAGTGTGAACACATCAGTGCTCCGATGTAGATGAAAATCGAGATCAGCGCAAACAGCACCGCCATCCAGCCATTGCGTGTGACATTGACTGCAGCCGAATAGTCAGGTGCGCTCTCTAGACTTCTTTAATGATAAAGAAGATAAAGACAAACGGCAAAAGCGCTGATACTGCGCTGATGACCGATAATATGAGCGATGCATAGGTAAGGTACTTATGCCTACCAGCATAGCTCATAAGCTCTGAAAGGTTTTTATTCTTTTTCACTTACATTCCTCCTAAAAAGTATATATGATAGAGAAGCCGCTGCAGCCGGCTTCTGATATCCGATTCAGAGTTAGCAAAAGCTAACTAACGCTCAAAAATTATAGGGTCCTATAACCCCATAATTTCTTTCCAGCCTGCTGTATAGAACGCCCGCAGCTGTTTCAAATATCCCGCCGCTTTTTCACGCGGAACGTCGTGTATGATCATTTCAAAGAAAGCGGAAAAAAACCGCTTACCAGCATATGTTCAAGCTGCGGATCAACGCTGTAAGCCGACATTCCCAAGCCTTCCATAATTTTTGCGAAAGCGTGAGTTGCTTCTACCTCAATTTCTACCATATCATGCACCATATTTTCGTATTTCGTGCCCTCAGAACAGCAGAGAATGAGCTTGAAGACCTCTATATTGTCATAGGCGTAATCCATCAACAAATTCATACATTCACCGGATTGTGTCCCCATGCCGGCTTTCTGCTCTTCGGGGGAAAGCTTGGTGAACGTCTCCTGTGCTTGCTTGTACTTCCCCATAAAGGTACAGTATTGCTCTTCAACTAAAGCATCGAACAGTTCCTTTTTACTTTTATAGTAGCCGTAGAACGCACCGGTGGTCATACCCAGAGATTTTACGATATTCCGCAAGGATGCAGACTTAAAACCTTTTTCAAGAAACTCTGCTTTTGCCGCATTATGAATTTTCTCTAAAGTCGTCATTTCCGCTTCACTCATGAGCACGCCCCCTTTTATATAACACAGTTATATAGCACTGTTATATTATGGCGCCAAAATGAAATTTTGTCAATAGGGTTTGAGTTTTTTAAAAAAAATCTCATGACTTCCCATTTGCGCATTTCGGCATATGACGAGCTGTCTTGCCGACAAAAACTGTTGTCTGCTCCCGATACCATGTGCTATAACTGCAGTTATGACCCGTGATTCCCCGGCTATCAAAAGTTGTCGGTGACAAATCACATGCGCGAGAAATTACAAAAGGGTCTCCTTTACGACCCAGTCGACCTGTAGTGACGGATACCGATTCGCCAGAGAATGAGACAGGGGAGGAGAAAGACAAAGCAGAACAAGGGCGTGAACATATAGAAGGTGTCACTTGTTCGTCCGGTGAGGTAGAGCAGGGGATAGTATTGGCATAGCGCGAGAGGAACAACGTATGTGAAGAATTTCAGGATGCCGTCTCCATAAACTGCCAGCGGATACGCGCCGAACTCACGACCGCCGTCGGTGAAGATGTTCATAAATTCCAGCCCTTCCGTCGAGAAAAAACATATCGACGCGTAGATGATGAACAGACCTGCGAAAACGACAATGCCGCCCACAATCATCAGGGCGAGCGTCAGGATTTTGTCAGCTGTCCATTCCACACCGCAGGTAGGAATCACAAAACAGAATATCATCAAAGCCTGTAGGAATCTGCCGAGCCGGGAAAACTCGATTTTTGAACCCAGCACCTGCAAAATCGCGCCGCGCGGACGCACCATAATTCGGTCGAACTCGCCGTTGCCGAGCATCGAAGAAAAGTGGTCAAACCCCCGCGCGAAGCATTCCGCTGTCGAGAACGCCATCAGAACGACCGCAAAACAGAGCATGATCTCGCTGATTGTAAATCCATCTACTTCGTTGAACCGTTGCATGAGGAATAATACGCTCAGAAACGCCGCAAATGAGGCGATAAACTGCCCAGACAGCGTCAAGAAAAACGAAGTTTTATACTGCATCTGACTTTTTAACTGAATGATAAAATACCGAAAATACAGCTTCATCTCAACCTCCTTGTATGACGACCTTTTTCAGTGCCGATTTCATCCACAGCCATCCGCCTGCTGTCATCACGACTGTCCACAGAATCTGCATCCCGAATAGGCGCCACATTTCCGCACCTGCAATACTGCCGCTGTAAATGCGAAATGGCAGATTCTGCATCACGCCGAACGGAGTCAGCTCGATAAACTTCTGCATCCCGTCCGGCATAAACGGAATCGGAATGGTGCAGCCGGAGAGAAAGTCTGCGAGAGACTGCACGACCATGCGGATTCCTGCCGAATTGACCGTATAGAAAGACGAAATGTACACAAGCATCCCAAATGATGTGATGCAAAACATGCCGATTATCATCGTTATGAGAAACATCACCGCGTTGAGGGGGCTGTAGGGAAGCATGATTCCGTACGGTTTCGGCAGAAACGCCGCGACCAGTAAAATCGGAGCACACCGCAGAAGTGAGCGGGAGGTGCGCGTCGCGATGACTTTGGTGAACCACATGGTATAGAGATCAAGCGGACGTGTCAGCTCATACGCAATGCCGCCGCTTGAAATCATGTCAAGGATATCTTTGTCATAATACCACGTCATAAGTAACGCCAGAAACGCCTGCTGGAGCCATATGTAAGAGGACAGCTGCTCAAACTCCATTGGAAAATTGTTCGGATTCGCGCGGTAGAATGCGGAATACAGCAGAATATACAAAAATCCCCACGCAAACTGGGTCGATATTCCTGCGAGAGCTGCCACACGGTACTGCAATCCACCGATAAAACGGATTTTGAAGAAAGTCAGATATTTTTTCATATATCAAACTCCTTGTACAGCGAAACAACCAGCTCCTCAGCAGTCGTGCCCTCGACGGACAAGTCGGTTATCGCCACAGCGGAGGAGAAAATCCCAATCGCGCGCGATACACTGACCACCTCCGTGTCGACGTTGCATACCACGTGACCCGCGTCGTTGCTTTCCACCGTAATTCCGGGAACATCGGGCAGTACGCCGTCAGAATACTGCACCTTCAGCCGCCGGACGGACGAACTGCGCGCTTTCAGTTCGGAGAGGGAACCGTCGAGCAGGATTTTTCCGCCGCCGATGAGGAGAATGCGCTCAGTCAGAGCCTCAATATCCTGCATGTCGTGGGTGGTGAGAATGACCGTTGTCCCGCGTTCACGGTTGATTTTTTTGATAAACTCGCGGACTGCGATTTTCGACACAGCGTCGAGTCCGATAGTTGGCTCATCTAGGAAGAGAATATCCGGGCGATGGAGCAGAGAAGCTGCGATTTCGCACCGCATCCGCTGTCCAAGAGAAAGCTGCCGCGCTGGTGTTCGGACGATTTCCGAAAGGTCCAAGAGGGTGACCAGTTCGTCAAGCGAAGAGCGATACACGTTGTCGGGAATTTTGTAGATATCGCGTAGCAGTTCAAACGAGTCAATGACAGGTACGTCCCACCAGAGCTGCGACCGCTGACCGAACACAACCCCGATATGCGATGCGTGCTCGGCGCGCTTTTTCCATGGAGTCAGCCCGTTTATGACGCACTCGCCGGAGTCGGGCGTCAGAATCCCGCTCATTATCTTTATCGTGCTGCTTTTCCCAGCACCGTTTGGCCCGATATATCCGACCATTTCGCCGTCTCCGATTTTAAATGACACATCGGAGAGCGCGTGCACATATGTATATTCCCGCCGAAACAGCGCTTTGACCGCCTCGCCCAATCCGGAATTCCGCCGTGCTACGCGAAACGTCTTTGTAATCCCGTTAAGCTCAATCATTCTTGAATCACCGCCTTTTTGTTGAATTGGTATTTTGGGAGAAAAGGGGGACGCACAGGGGGCGCCTTTTGAAAAAACACCCCTTGCCCCCCGCAAAAATATTCAATTGTTTTTCAATCTTTTCTTGCCAAATACAGCACAATGGTATCGTTGAAAACGATTTTGTTTCCCGCATCCAGGACGGCTTTGCGTATACCGTCGAAAAATCTTGACCTGTACGGTTCGCGCAGGACAATGTGGTCGCAGTGGGTGGCGCTGAAGGCTGCATATTCATCCGCCGTAAATTCCCGCTTTTGGTGATATTCGCGGACCTCGAATCCCGTGAATCCGTAGTTTCCTACATTCTGGTATGCCAAGCTGCATGTGTAGTTCTGCTCAGGATGAAAATATTCTGTGTAGACTTCTTGAATTTTATTGTACAGGTCTTCGTTTGTGCTTTTGTATTCGGAACGGGTTAGCATCATGGCGAACGTTCCGCCGTGTTTTAGAATTTTGTAAACCTTCGGAAATCCGATTTGCTCCGGTATCCACTGAATTGCCGCGGCAGAGTATACCAAATCAAACGTACTGCCCTCGAAGTCATATGTTTCAAAGTCCGCATTCACGATATGGAAGTTCTTGTAACGGTCAAACTTGTTTATCATGAATTGCGTAAGATGTTCGCCAAGCTCAATCGCGGTATACTGGCACCCGGTTTTCAGAATCGGTTCCGTTGCCTGACCGGTGCCGGGACCGATTTCGAGTACGGCTTTTTCGGGACTCAACTGTACATATTGTACTAAGTCTGCGAAAAGCGCGTCACAGTACCGAGGGCGCCATTTGTCAAATTCTTCGGGGATTGTATCGAATACTTTTCGAAAGTCCATGGAAATTCACCTCGCCTTCTTTTGGTGGATTTACAAAAATATATAGAAAAAATTAGTGACAAACAAATAGTATAGCATGAAATTATAAATTTGTCAAGAATAATATAAAATTTTTATAAAATTTTAGGGGATGCACAAGGCATCCCCATGATTTTTTCTATTTTCCTACTGGAACAAGTCTGGACGATTCCCGCATGACGCTTTCGCGGACTTTCAGAATACACGGTGGAGAGACGGACAGCTTTGTTACACCTGCATCGACGAGGAATTTCGTTTCTTCGATATCTGCGCCGAGTTCCCCGCATACGCTTACCGGGATTCCCTCGCGTTTTGCGGCGGTACAGGTTGTCTTTATCAAGCGGCGTACACTCTCCGGTAAGGGTTTCGCTAGGTAGGTCACGTCAGGATTCTCCCGGTCGGCGGCTATGGTATATTGGATGAGGTCGTTCGTGCCGATGGAGAAGAAGTCTGACATGGGGGCAAGCAGGTCCGCGAGCACCGCTGCGGATGGCGTTTCAATCATAATTCCCACCTTCATCTTTCCAAACGGAATGTTTTCCGCCGTCAGGGATTCCTGCGCTGCTTTTGCAATTTCACGTACGTGGTCAATCTCTGATGGGAGGACAATCATCGGTATCATGGCGGCGATGTTTCCATATAGCGCTGCGCGATATAAAGCGCGGAACTGAGTCCGTAGCAGCTCCGGCATTTTAAGACACAAGCGGATTGCTCGGAGCCCGAGTGCGGGGTTGGCTTCTCGCTTGTCGCCGGTCAGATAGCTGATGTGTTTGTCCGCACCTGCGTCCAGTGTGCGGATGACGCATTCGCGGCCGCCCATTTTCAGCGCTGCACTTTTGTATATCTCAAACTGCTCCTCCTCGGACGGCGGCTTGGTGCCGTTCATAAAAATAAACTCACTGCGAAACAGGCCAATTCCTTCTGCGTCGCATCGAAGCGCTTCGTCGATGTCCGAGAGGTCCCCGACATTTGCTGCAACCATGATGCGCGTACCATCTGAGGTCACACAGGTTTTTCCACGGAATCTTTCCAGCCGCTTTTTTTCGTCCTCCGCTTCCCGCATTGCTTCCACATATTTGACTTCGGTCTTTTCATCCGGCTCGATGTACAAGACCCCTTCGTTCCCATCAAGAACGACGGAGCATCCATCGTATTCGTCCGGTATCTGCCCGACGTCAATGACTGCCGGAATGTCCATTGTTCTGGCGAGAATCGCTGTATGGGACATGGTGCTGCCTCCTTCTGTGACGAATCCGAGAACCATTTTTTTGTCAAGCATAATGGTTTCGGCGGGTGTGAGATCTTGCGCCGCAATGACGGATGGATGTGTAATTTCGATTGTTTTCCCGCCGCCTGAAAGGATATCCTCTACCCGTTCCGACACTGCGAGAATATCCGCGGCGCGCGCGCGCATATAGTCGTCCGCCATGCCGCCAAAAATCTGGGCGAGTTCGCTTCCCGAACGTCTTACCGCGGCGGCAGCGGGCATTTTTTCGTTGTTGATGAAATTCTCAGCTTCTGTGATGAAGTCCTCGTCATCGAGCATCATTTTGTGTATCTCAAAAATTGTCGCTTCCCGTTCTCCAACTTTTTTGACGGCTTCGTTGTAGAGGGCATCGAGCTCACTTTCCGCTTTTCCTACGGCTCGGTGCAGCTTTGCGATTTCTGCTGCGCAATCGGTACATTTACCACTTGAAATTTGGGATTTGCCTCGCCGTATTATCCGAAGGCGCCCGGCCGCGATACCGCCTGAGGCTCCTTTTCCATAAATCATATTCATCCTGCATACCTCATAAGCCGGCATCCCGCATGGTATTGTAGAGAGACTGGGCGGCTTCTTCCTCATCTGAACCCTGGGCGGCAATCGTTACGGTATTTCCAAATTTTGCCCCAAGCTGCATGACGGAGAATAATTTTTTGCAGTTGGCATTTTTTTCATTCAATTCGAGGGTAATATCCGAGACAAAGCGCTTGGCGCATTGCACAATCAATCCCGCAGGACGCGCGTGGATCCCGTTTTTATCGTTAATCTGATATGTTATCTTTTTCAATTTCTTATATCCTTTCGCGAAAGAATAGGGTGGTGTCATACTAGGCATCATAAGCTGTGATATTATTTTTCATAAATCTGTTTTAAATATACGTGTTTTTTAAAAAAAGTTACGATGTGGGTGAGGATATAAGTTTTATCTACAGGGATGGGCAGACATGCGGTATGTTTGTTATTTCTATAATTGACAATCCCGTAGGATTGTATTATAATTAAAGAAAATTTTATATAAACAGGGAAGAGAGAATGAAGCAAACGGATAGTGCAGCGAAAAAAGATGAGATACATCGTGTAACCATCACCGATATGAATGAAAACGGTGACGGGTTTGCGAAAATCAACGGAATGGCGGTCTTTATTCACGGCCTGGTCACAGGTGATATTGCAGATGTTAGGCTAACGGAAATACGTAAAAATTATGCGCTCGGCGAATGCGTATCCCTTATGAAGGAATCGCAGCACCGCATCTCACCGTTATGTCCGGAATTTGGCAGATGCGGCGGATGCTCACTCTCCCATGTGAGTTATGAATTTGAGAATCATGTTAAACAGAATGCCGTGAAGTCTGCACTAAGGCGGATGAAGCTGCCCTATGATATGGTAAGTGAGACCCTCCATACGGACGAGCGAACCGGATACCGGAATAAAATTGGACTGCATTTCGACAAAAAGACACGTGCGTTCGGGTATTACGCAAAGGATTCTTATGAAATTCTCCCTTTTGCAGGATGTATGCTGAGCAGCAATATGATGAGCAGGATTGTGCAATTTACAAATGATAATGTTGATCTTCTTGGGTGGGCAGAACCATCGGAGCTGTTTTTACGCCGTTCTCATGAGGGGAGAATTACCGTATCAGTTTACGGAAAAGCAGCAGATGGCGATATTGGGGAATACCGTAAAGCGTTGATGAAAAAATTCGGTCCGGTGAGAGACGTACTGTTCTTTAACAAGGAAGGAAACGGTGATTCGGAAAGAGCATATATTCTTGAGGATTATCTTGGAATTCGGATGCGCATATCGTCGGAATCGTTCCGGCAGGTGAATCACGGTGCAGCGGAAATTTTGATGGGGCTGGTGTGCGATTATGCCGGCGAGAAAAAATTCAAGTATGCGGTGGACCTATACTGTGGTTCAGGTGCATTTGGATTGGTGTTGGCACGCCGTTTTCCGGAAGCGAAATTTTTCGGGGTGGAAATAGATGAGGAAGCCATTCGAGCGGCAAAAGTCAACGCGGTGTCTAATTGGATAGAAAACATTGATTTTGTCTGCGCGGATGCGGCATCCTTTGACGGACTGGTTCCAACGGGGAATGGAAAAACAGGCTGCCCGCCGGAGTTGGTTGTGGTGGACCCGCCGCGTGCAGGATTGTCAGATAAGATGCGCGCGGGATTGGTGTCGCTGGCGGCGGAACGAGTGATATACGTGTCATGCAATCCGCAAACCATGGCGAGAGACGCGGCGGAACTCGTAGAGGCGGGATATGAGATAGGTCGTGTGACGCCCGTGAATATGTTCCCTATGACACGTCACGTTGAAACTGTAGTCCTCTTGTCCCAACAAAAACCGGATGATGTCATTCGGGTCAGCCTGGACTTGGATGAATTCGACCTGACCGCTG
>CAZUPI010000058.1:0-10836 GCA_964621755.1 uncultured Ruminococcus sp.
CATTCATTGCGTTTTCGGCCACCATGACGAGCGCCGCATTATGTGCCCAATGACCATCCATGTCTGCGAAAACGAGGTCAGCTGCCGCTTTGTCAATGTCAATTACAACCGAGGCTTCTTCGGAGTAGTTGCCCCATTCGTCGCGTACAACATAGGAGAAGGAATCTTCTCCCGTTACTCCGTCGCATGGAGTATAGCAGTAGTCACCGCTCGCTTTGTTGGTCAGGAGCAGGAGACCACGTTCGGGATATTTTGTAATTTCAAAGGTAATCGCATCTCCCTCGGGGTCGGTTGCTGACAGCGTACCGTATGTTGCGATATCCTGTTGGGTCCACAAGCGAATCCCAACTGCGACCGCTTTATTGTCCGTTGCTATCACAGGCGCCAGATTGGCCGAGTCGGTATAGCGGAGCAGGCAGCCTATGCTGTATTCACCGTCGGAATTGAAGCGGAAGGTGGCTTCGGTGCAGTCCTTGCTGGGCACGAATTTCAATTTAGACAGGGAGGCTACGGAAATCATCTGATTGGCGATGACAGGCGCATCGCCGAGCATGAGGGTACCGCTCGTTTGTGGCGGAAGTGCGGTTATCGTGATGGAGTCAACCGCTTTGCCAAGAGCTTTTTTGAAGTCCTCCGCAGAGAAAGAAATTTCTCCGGACACTAGGCCGGATTTTACCATAGTGACTTCCTCGGACAAATTCATAAGTGCCGGCGACAGCATACCGCCGTAATAAGAAGAGGCAGCGGTCGGAATGGCAAGAATAACGAGAAGAGCCGCGAGCAATATGCCGCAAATACGTTTCATGTAAGATATTCCTTTCAGTAAGCTGATAAATCTTCGCTTAATCATATGCGTCAGAGTGACCAAATATGATTTTGGTATGCGTTCACGGTGCATCCTATAAAACGATGCAGTATTTCTGAAAATTTTGGCGTGATTCGGAAGCTCAGATGATGCGTTTTTGACGTATCTTCCAATAAAAAAATAAATATGCAAAAAACCTTGATATTTTGTCGGAGTAGATGTATAATAAGGGAAATAATTTTCATAATCGGAGGCATTTATGCTTAACATAAAGATTGAAAAGGTTGCGACGCCTAAAACTAAGCCGGATTACAGCAAACTTGGTTTTGGCAAGTACTTCACGGACCACATGTTCCTCATGAATTATACCGAGGGACTTGGATGGCATGATGCTAGAATCGTTCCCTATGGACCTATTCCGCTTGAGCCGTCTACCATGGTGTTCCACTATGCGCAGGAGCTGTTCGAGGGCTTGAAAGCATATCGTCGTGCGGACGGCGGCATTCAGCTGTTCAGACCGCAGAAGAATATTGAACGTATGAACAATACCTGCGACCGTCTCTGCGTGCCGAGAATCGCGCCAGAAGATGCACTTCAGGCGATTAAAACCGTCGTGGAAGTAGATGCGGATTGGGTTCCTCATGACGAAGGCACTTCTCTCTACATTCGTCCGTTTATTATCGCGACTGACCCGGCGCTCGGCGTTCATCCTTCTCATACCTACATCTTTTGCATTATTCTTTCCCCGGTGGGCTCGTACTATGCGGCGGGCATCAATCCGGTTAAAATCTGCATTGAGCGCGAATATGTGCGCTGCGTGAAGGGCGGTACAGGTATCGCGAAGGCGGGCGGCAACTATGCGGCTTCCCTTATTGGTCAGAAAAAGGCGGACGAAATAGGATACGCGCAGGTCCTGTGGCTCGACGGCGTACATCGCAAATATATCGATGAAGTTGGCGCAATGAACGTATTCTTCGTAATTGACGGAGTCGTTGTGACACCGGACCTTACGGATGGAAATATCCTCCCGGGTGTTACCCGTGCATCCTGCGTTGAATTGCTGAAGAAGTGGGGTGTTCCGATTGAGGAGAGAAAGCTGTCTATTGACGAGGTCAAGGAAGCGCACAAGAGCGGCAGACTCAATGAGGCGTTCGGCACAGGTACTGCGGCTGTTATTTCTCCAATCGGCGAGCTGTACGACGAAGGCGAGCACATGATTATCAATAACGGTGAGATTGGTCCTATCGCGAAGAAGCTTTACGATGCCATTACCGCAATCCAGTGGGGCAAGGTCGAGGATAATATGCACTGGATTGAGAAGATTAACTGAATTATATAAAAAACAAAGTCGCGTCGGAGACAGAACCGGCGCGGCTTTTTGCCGAATTTTTCACTATCCATTTCCGCTTATTCCGCATAAACTGATACCGAAATCAAATTTTTCGGAGGGGCGAATGAAAAGTGTTTACGACGGATATACAAGAATGGATTGCAGTGCAACTTATTTCGCGGGCGCGAATACCGCGGCGGGATTTACCGGACTGTACAGCGATATTGCGGACGAACAGCGGCTTGAAAGAGTTTACATCATCAAGGGAGGCGCGGGAACCGGAAAAAGTACACTCATCAGAAAAGTGGCTGACGCAGCGAAAAACGCGGGATATAATGTGGAATACTACCTATGTGGGTCAGACCCGTATTCGCTTGACTGTGTGGTCCTTGGCGGGCGTATTGCGCTTCTCGATGGTACAGCGCCCCATGTGCGGGATATGGCTTATCCGGGGGCTGCGTCGTCTCTGATTGATGTGTCGCGATTTTGGGATAGTGGGGCTCTTGAACTGCATCGGAATCAGATTATTCGGGACGCGGCGATGAAAACCGCGTGCTATGAATCGGCGTACCGATATATGCGTGCAGCGGAAGCGGTTGATGCGGAACGGACCACCCTTGCGGAATCTTTGTTTTATCGTGAGAAAGCTGCCGCCTACGTTTCGCGGTTTATTAAGCGGCTTGGCAAGCCGGGCGCAGGTGAGAGCGGACGTGTGACGGTGCGGTACACCCGCGCTGTGACTATGCGTGGGGCCTATTTCAGTCCGGTTTTTGAAGAGAGTGCGGAAACGGTTTTCGTTGTTGCGGATATGCTTGGGTGTGCGGTGCCGTTTATGAACCGTTTCGCAGAAGGTCTCAAGGCAGCCGGATTAGATACGGTGATATCAAGGCTGCCGATGTCTGGGCATGTCGATGGGATATATCTTCCGGGTAAGAGAATTGCGGTGGTCACTGCGGCGTCCGAGAAGGTACATAAGGTGATAAACATGTCGCGGTTTGTTGTTTCGGATATTCCGGACGGGGTGCGTGGTCGCATCAAGCTTGCAGCCAAAATCGAGGAATCCTGTATGGAAGAAGCGCTTGAGAACCTGCGGCGCGCATCAGATTATCATTTTGCGCTCGAGGAAATCTACAAGCAGACCATGAACTTTAAAGCGCTCGATAAGTATGTTAAGGAGATTTGCACGGACGTGGTGTCACGGCTGAAAAAGTAACAGAGAGGTCAGGGACCCTTTTTATAAAAGGGTCCCTCGTTTGATTCGCGGGAAAATATTTCTCGCGGATTTTTTGTTCTTTCCGGAAATGCACTTGACCGCAGGCAATATTTTGTGTATAATGGAAACGCAGTTGGAAATAACATAGAATCATATGGATGATTTTGGAAAATCGTTTGACTTTGACATATGGTTGGGACTGTTGGTCGAGTGTATGTTTAACATGATTATACAACAATTAAGATATTACGGTAAAGATAGGAAAATCATATGAAATTATACGATATCGCACAGGAGTTGTTTACCTCGAAGGTGTATCCGGGTGACAAAGTGCCGTCATACAAGCGCATTGCCGATATGGAAAACGGTGCGGTATGCAACATCACAGAGCTTGAAATGAACGCGCACAACGGTACACATGTCGACGCGCCGCGGCACTTCGTGCGGGATGGGATTACCGTCGACCAGATTCCGCTTGATACGCTGATTGGTACTTGCGAGGTAGTGACCTTTGCACGCGATATTGAGCGGGAAGACCTCGAAAAATTAAATTTGAGCCAACGCGGCATTACGCGTCTGTTGTGCCGGGGAGGGCACTGCCTGACCATGAGAGGAGCGAAATATCTCACGGAGTGCGGGATAATCCTCGTCGGAGTGGAAACGCAGAGCATCGCACCAATTGATGAGCCGAAAGCAGTACATGTAGAGGTGCTGTCTCACGGTATTATCGCGGTAGAGGGTCTTGTCCTCACCGACGTGCCGGACGGACAATATACATTGTTCGCAGCACCTATAAAGCTCGGCGGTTCAGAAGGCGCCCCATGCCGCGCGGTGCTGATTGAGGAAGAAGCGTAACAGAAATTTAATATGCAGTTTCCAAGACGACGGTTTAAGATTTGCACATAAAAGAATATAATTCAAATAAGTCGTTCCGAAAGAAGGTGCAAAAATGAACAATTTTAAGCAAAAACTCATGACCTTTATGTATGGCAGATATGGCGTTGATGAACTGTATGTTGGTCTGCTTGTATTGTGGATGGTCCTCACACTTGTGAACTCGTTCCTTCATTCCATGATTCTGTACATTCTCGCGCTGGCGGTGCTGATATTTGGTTTTTACCGCTCCATGTCGAAAAAGCATGACCGCCGCAGACGCGAAAATCAGATATTCCTGAAGGTGTGGTATCCGGTCCGCAATTGGTTCACATTTCAGCGGGACCGTATTCGCGACCGCAAAACTGCCCGTTATAGAAAGTGCCGCCATTGTCACGCTATCGTGAAGCTTCCTTACAAAAAGGGAAAGCACACCGTAGTTTGCCCAAAGTGCCATGAAAGATTTGACGTAAGAATATAAAGGGGGACATCTGAGCCCTATTACAAAAATATTCATAATAAAAAACGCATTTAGAAAGGATTTGCTTATGGAGTTTAAAGATTTCCTCAAGAGTGCGGCATCCGTAAAGCCGACCGCGAGACAGCTCAGTTGGTTTGATACTGAGTTTTATGCGTTTGTGCATTTCACGGTCAACACCTATACAGACCTCGAGTGGGGACAGGGCAATGAGGATGAGAAAATCTTCAACCCTTACGACCTTAACTGCGACGAGTGGGTTGAGGCAGTCAAGTCGGCGGGGGTGAGGGGCATCGTACTCACTGCAAAGCATCACGATGGCTTCTGTTTGTGGCCGAGTGCATACACGGAGCATTCCGTTAAGAACAGTCCGTGGAAAGACGGAAAAGGAGACGTTGTACGAGAGTGCGCAGACGCTTGCAGACGAGGCGGCATCAAATTTGGCGTTTACCTCTCACCGTGGGACAGAAATTCGAAGTACTACGGCACAGACGCGTACAACGACTATTACTGCAATCAGCTTACCGAGCTGCTCACGAATTACGGTGAACTCTTCATGGTGTGGTTCGACGGCGCGTGCGGGGAGGGACCGAACGGAAAAAAGCAGACTTACGACTTCGACAGATATATAGCGCTCATCCGCAAATATCAGCCGAACGCAGCTATCTTCAATGATGGCGGCCCGGATGTAAGATGGTGCGGCAATGAAGCCGGTCAGGCAAGACGCGCGGAATGGGCAGTTGTGCCGTCTGAGCTTTGCTATAGATGTGAGGTTCAGACGGGACCGGGTCCTCTTCAAGGAGACCTATCCTTTATGTACAACCCGGACCAGAACATCGGCGAACTGCATAACATCATGTATTCCAAGGGATTGGTGTTTGCGGGTTCTGAAATCGATATGTCTATCAGACCGGGCTGGTTTTATCATAAAAAGGAAGAGCCGCATTCTTTGGAAAGATTGTTCCGCACGTACCTCAATTCCTGCGGCGCGAATACTTCTTTCAACCTCAACGTGCCTCCCATGCCTTCGGGAAGATTTGACCCGCGCGATATCCAGCGGCTGAAGGAACTGGGCGAAGCACTTGAGGGGGCATTTGGGAAATCGAAAAAGGCAAACTGTACGGTCACGAGAGTGGAGACCGGAAGCGATACACAGTGCAAATTTGAAATAAAGTTTGCTGAACCGACCGATGTGAGATACATTAATCTCATGGAGGACCTCGCTTGTGGGCAGAGAGTTGAGAGTTTCCGCGTTTATAACGGAGCTCTGCCCGTCTATAACGGATATACCATCGGACACCGCAAAATTTGTCCGGTGAACGTAAAGACAGAGGCGCTGACGCTGTTTATCACAGGCGCACGAGATACCGTAGAGATGCGAGAAATCAGTGCGTATAAGGCATAAAATTAAAGTACCGCGATACTGTATAAATTGCAGTATCGCGGTGTTTTTCTTCTATTGTGAGTCTCAAGGGTTCTTTAAAAAGGTTCAACCAATTTACTGTATTTGGACGCTGTAGTTCGGAGCTTCCTTGGTGATGGAGATGTCGTGCGGGTGGGATTCGCGCAGGCCGTTGCCGGACATCTTTACGAATCTGCCGTTTTTCTTGAGGTCTTCGACTGTTGCGGCGCCGCAGTAGCCCATGCCGGCGCGCAGACCGCCCATTAACTGGAACACCGTGTCAGACAGAGGTCCTTTGTAGGGAACGCGTCCTTCTACTCCCTCGGGAACGAGCTTTCTTGCTCCCTCCTGGAAGTATCTATCCTTCGAGCCCTTTTCCATCGCAGCGAGCGAACCCATACCGCGGTATACTTTGAAACTTCTGCCTTGGTAAATTTCGGATTCTCCGGGACTTTCCTCACAGCCCGCGAGAAGGGAACCGATCATGATGACGTTTGCGCCTGCCGCTATCGCCTTCGGAAGGTCGCCGCTGTACTTGATACCGCCATCCGCAATAACCGGAATGCCGGCTTCCATTGCTACCGAGTAAGCGTTCATAATGGCTGTAATCTGCGGTACACCGATACCAGCTACTACACGGGTCGTACAAATAGAGCCGGGACCGATACCAACCTTGATGGCGTCTGCACCTGCGGAAATGAGGTCGCGTGCGGCTTCGCTGGTTGCGATATTTCCGGCGATGAGCTGGCATTCCGGGAAGGTGGTTTTTATTTTATCAATACAATTCAGAATATTTCTTGAGTGACCGTGCGCGGAGTCGAGAACGAGAATGTCCGCACCCGCCTTCAGAAGAGCGCCGGCACGTTCGGTTACGTCGGCAGTCACGCCAATTGCGGCGCCGCAGAGAAGACGACCGTTTTCATCCTTTGCGGAATTTGGATAGCGATCCGCTTTTTCGATGTCCTTAATGGTGATGAGTCCGCAGAGCTTGAAATTATCGTCGACGATGGGGAGTTTTTCGATTTTATGGTTGCGGAGGATTTCCTTTGCCTGCTCCAGTGTTGTGCCGACTGGAACGGTGATGAGGTTTTCCTTGGTCATGACGCTGTCAATCTTGACGTTATAGTCGGTCATGAAGCGAAGGTCACGGTTTGTGATGATGCCAACAAGTTTGCCATCATGGTCGCAAATCGGCACACCGGAAATTTTATACTTGCCCATCAGCTCATCCGCTTCATAGACATAATTTTCCGGATGAAGATAAAAGGGGTTTGTGATAACGCCGTTTTCGCTTCTCTTTACTCGTTCAACTTGGTCGCACTGCATTTCGATTGTCATGTTTTTATGGATGATACCTACGCCACCCTCACGTGCCATGGCGATAGCCAGCGCGGACTCGGTAACGGTGTCCATTGCTGCACTCATCAGCGGAATGTTAAGTGTGATTTTTTTTGTGAGTTTTGTTTTAAGGGAAACAGTTCCGGGAAGCACGTCGCTCTGCGCTGGGATAAGAAGCACATCGTCAAACGTGAGACCCTCATACGCGATTTTGCTCTCGAACAAATTATTCTGCATCTTCTCAAACCATACCTTTCATAAATAATATAATATTAGTTTTTCTTTTGGGGGACCTTTTTTGAGGAAAAAGATCCCCCCCAAACCCCCCTCCTAAAACCTTTTGAATAGGAGAAGCATTGGTTTGGGAGGGGATTTTGTCGCTGTGTGAATATTGGTAAGATTATAATGTATCAAATTGTTTTTGTCAATTGATAAAAAGTACAATTTTGTTTCGCGTTTGGTGTGGAATCTTGTCAGGCATTATTCGCAGCCTGGGAATACAATTCCGTTTTGTTTGCGGATTTCGTCCATAATCTGTAGGGTCGTGTGTGTGATTTTGTTGTAGATGGGCATGTCCGCGCCGCGTATCAGGCGGATGAAGTCTGCGATTTCGTATATCATATTGTTTTCAGAGCGGGCTGAGAGAAGAGATTCCGGTTCGTGGCCTCGCTTATGAAGAATGACGGAGTCGAGGGTTGACAGCTTGCCGATGAGTACGGAACCGTCTTCACCGGTGATATCGGAGGGATTTACGGATTCTGTGATTTTGGAGTAAATCACTTCCGCTTGGCACTGGTCGTAGTCGAGAAAGACGGTTCCCATGCCCTCCATGCCGTTGTGGAGGATAACGGATTTACTGGAGATACTTTTGGGTTCGCCGAACAGCATGACGCAGCAGTGCAGGGCATAGACGCCGATATCCATTAAGGCAGCGTTGCCGAGGGAGGGATTGAAGGCATTCATGATTTCGCCTGCTCTGAATTTGTCGTATCGCGAGGAGTATTGACAAAACTCAAACACAGCCCGCCGGAGTGTTCCGATTTGTGATATGGCGCGGCGGACTTCGTCCAAAGCGATATCGTGCGCGGGCCGCATTGCTTCAAGAAGTACGACGCCGTTTTTGCGTGCGCAGGCTTCCATTTTGAGAAATTCTGCTTCGCTGAGAGCCGCGGGCTTTTCCACGAGTACATGCTTTCCGTGATTCATGGCCGCGATGGCGTACGGACAATGGAGAAAGTTGGGGCTTGCAATGTATACCGCGTCGATGTCGGAGGAGAGGAATTCCTCCATGTCAGTGAAAACGTTTGGGATATTGTGCTTTCCGGCAAATTCCGTGCCGCGCTCTACGGTGCGGGAGTATATAGCGTGGTTCACGATGCCTTTGGAGAGGTCGACGGAGTCGCAAAGCCAGTCCGCTACGAAGTTGGAGCCGATGATGCCGAGTTTGATAGGATTCATGAGAGGATTCCTTTCGGATGAGGTGTTTTTTTCATTATATCATATTTTTGCAGCGCGGTAAAGTGGAAAAAGGAAAAGATACCGCAGCCCGGTGTGAAATCTTGACAAGCACCTTCAGGTATGATAGAATTTATTATAACTGTTATAGGGAATAAAAATAAAAAGCCCGGTGAGACAAAACCATTACCGGGCTTTCGTTTTCCTGGGGTAGCAGGATTCGGACCTGCGAATGCAATCTCAAAAATCTCTTTTAATCTCCGCTGATTGCGCATTTTTCTTCTTTATTCGTCTTCGCCAACTTTTCCGTGTTGCATTTTGTGTTGTATAGCATCAAAAAAGTCGTTAATTTGCCCTGTAACTTTTTCATTTTTATCGTCCATCAAGTGCTGATATACAGTTTTTAACATAGTTGGTGTTGCATGTCCCATTCGCACCATTGCATATTTATCCGGCACGCCCAACGACAGCATCAACGAGGCATAATAATGTCTCAAATCATGGAAGCGGATATTTATATTTAATTTTTTGCACAGTTTCGCGAAATAGGTAGATATCAAAGCAGGGTTCATCATCGTATAACCGGAATCCCTTGCGGATTTAAGTTTTGCGATTACCCACGGAGGACAGTCTACCACGCGCGCACTGCTGGTTGTTTTCGGGGCTTTGATAACCCATTCGGATTTATCATTATCAGTCATCGCTTTTGTTATGCTGATTTTGCAATTTTTATAGTCAATATCCTTGTTAAGGTCCAACGCACTGATTTCGCTCCGCCGCATTCCGCAAGTGGCTCCCAGGAGCACGGGTATTTCAAGTCGCTTTCCGTCGACGCTTTCAAATATTTTTAATAGTTCATCGTTGGTCGGAATTCTGATTTCGCTTTTTACTTTTTGCGGCAACTTGATTGTATAATTAATATCAGGCGCAACGGATTTTATTGCTGTGTAAAATAGACTGTATATATTTCGTACTGTTTTCGGGGCTAAGGTTTTGGATTCGCGGTTAAATTCTTTTTGTACCATTGATTCGGTTAAATTGCGAATTTTTATATTTTTTATTCCGACAAGATGATTACGTGCGTAGCCTTTACTTTCGCGGATTGTTTTAGGCGCGAGAATGCTGTCCCGGTCGTCAATGTATTTCCGTATAGCTTCCTCGACAGTCATGTTGGCGGGAATCTTCGCTTTCTTCGTTCCCTTCTCGATTTCATATCGCCGCTGAGCCGCAAGCATATTGACCTCCGCCTCGGTCGTGCCGGTGATGGATTCATATTTTCGCTGACCGTTCGCATCCTTGCCTATATAAACTAAAGCCCGCCAGTTGCCCGACGGGAGTTTTTTTGCGTTTGCCATTATTTTACCTTTTCCGCATGCATGGTTTGGGTCACGCCCATCATGGACACGTCGAAACTGATTACGCCGTCGGCGTAGGTGAATTCCTTCGTGTCGTCTCCAGAAGCCAAGATGGCTGTGTCTGTCTTGCTCTTGTCGTTGGTGCTTGTCCACTTATATTCCCCTGATTTTGTCGGAGGAGTAAACGTGCCAGCCCAGTACAGCGCGGACGTGTCATCACTTGCCCAGTTGATTTCCATGTATTCAGATGTAATCATCATGGTCATGCCTTCTTCGCCGTCGTCGTTTTTCACGCTCCATTCGCCTGTAAGGTCAGGTGCTTCCTCTTTTTCGCCTTTTTCACCGCAGCCGACGAATAACACTGCGGTCAAAGTGAGTAGCAGAATCATTGATAATACTTTCTTCATGTTGTCCTCCTTTGTAATTTTATAATCATCCGACTTGTTTCAAGCCGATTTCGGTCAAATTAAAATAAAGTCTTTTTCTTAGCCATACCGCCAGCCTTATACACATAATATTTTTTCAGTCATGCCCAGCAGTCCGTCTTTGAATACTGTATACTCAATCCATCCATGCGACGGGTGCGT
>CAZUPI010000059.1:0-10442 GCA_964621755.1 uncultured Ruminococcus sp.
ACTACGCTGCCGTCGGGCAGGGCAATACCATCGGGATTCTCAAAGATAACGTCCCAGCCACCCTCTTTTCCGTTATCGGGAACACGACAGTTAGCAATATACTGGAATATGCGCTGGTGAAAATAGCCTATATCATTGTTGTTGGACTTATCACGCTGGCGAAATATCTCGTTGCTGACGATTTCTTCCCAAGAAGCCTGATAAACGGTCTTATCGAAAATCAGCTTGATAGGGTCAATGATATTCTTGTTGAAGCGCTTCAAATCAAAGGATTCCAGCTTTTCACCGTACTTCTCTATGGTTTTCTTGACGTGCTTTGTAAAATCTTCTTCACTGATGAAACTGAGAGTCCACATTATGATAATCCCTCCAACGCTATTTTTATCTGTTTTGCAATATCATAAGCAAGGTTTACGGGTACAGCATTGCCGACCTGCTTGTACTGTGAGCCGATACTTCCGCAGAACTGCCATTCATCGGGGAAATTCTGGCAACGGGCATTTTCACGGATAGTAAACGGACGAGGTTCAAGTGGGTGACAGCGATCTGTCTGTTTCTGGCTCGGAGAAGTCAGCACTGTGAGCGAAGGCTCATCAAGGCTGAGTCTGCGGAGAATACCCGTTCTACCGCCCTCCATATACCAACAGCTTTTCATATACTCTTTTGCTATATCCTCGGGAATATCTCTCCAATATCCGCCCGGAGGAACAAGCTCGAATATCTTGCGCTTGTATTCCGAATAGGGCGTACCCTCACTCTTCGGGCAATCGAGCAGCACATCACGGAGAACAGGCTTGTATTCATGCGGTGTGGGGAAAGTGAACTTGATCTGATTTGTAAGATCATTTCTGATACCGATAGTGATAAGTCGTTCACGCTTCTGAGCAACACCGTAGTCCCACGCATTCAGCACTTTCTTCTGAATTGTGTAGCCTGTGCTTTCAAAAATATCTGTTATTGTCTTGTAAGTCCTACCATGATCGTGTGTCAATAGACCTCTTACATTCTCAAAAAGAAACATCTTAGGCTGGAGCTGCTCCAAGAACTTCGCATAGTGATAGAACAGTGTTCCACGGGCATCTTCAAGACCGAGCCTTTTTCCTGCATAGGAGAAGCTTTGACAAGGTGCGCCGCCCGAAAGCAGATCAAGCTCGCCCTTTTTCAAGCCGAAGTATTCTTGCAGATCAAGGCAGGAGATATTTGCAATATCATCGTTGATAACACGCCATTCCGGTCTGTTCCTGCGGAGCGTATCAGATGCATCCTTGTCCACCTCTACAAGTCCGAGAGTGTTGAACCCGGCTTTTTCCACACCGAGAGCAAGACCGCCTGCGCCTGCGAAAAGCTCGATGGTCGAGAATGTCCTTGCTTCTGTTTGTGTCTTAATGTCCATAATATCACCGATATTGCAGTTCAGCACCATACATATCTTTTCAAGACTTTCAAGGGAAACCGTTTCATTCTTCCCCATACGAGCCATAACATTGAAGCTGATACCCGATGCTTCTTTCAATTCGGTCTTATTCATTCCTTTGTCGATAAGTAATTTCCAGAGATTATTGTAGCTTACTGCCACCATGATTCATTCCTTCCTGTATCCTGTGATACAATAATGGGTTATAAAAATTATAGCACAATCCGTCGAAAAAGTCAATGTATCTCACGAAAGTGTTAGATAATCTTTTGCACTACGTGCTATTAAAATAAAAACGCCGTCCTGAATAGGAATGGCGTTCATAAGCAATGTTGATATTAGGCTGTTTCGGACTTTTATCCATTTAGGAAAGCTACTACGGCAACCCCGCATTACAAATTTTGAAAATTGAATGCGGAGATGCACAGCTTGTCAGAGGGCTTCTGCCCCTAAGACCCCGAATCGAAAAACAAAGAAGGAGAACAGAAAAAATGAAAGATGAAAACAAGCGTACATTGTACCTGAAGTCAGGGTAAGCCCCGAAGAAATGGATGCTATCAAGCGGAAGTTTCATAACAGTGGTATGCAATCACTCAGCTGATTTGTCCGTGCGATGATCTTCGATGGTAATATCGTTCAGGTAAGCGAAAACGAACTTCACGAGATTTATAAACTCGCCGGAAACATTGCCAATAATATCAACCATATTTCTGTCCGTGTTAACAGCACACACAATATCTACGAAAAAAGATATTGAGGAAATCAAGGACGGTGTAGATAAGCTATGGAGACCGCTTAACTTTCTTGTTTCACGAATCATGATATTAAAACATTGAGTATAACAAAAAGTGCTGTCAGGAGATTTCCTAACATCACTAATATCTAATATGTGCGCCTTGTACTGGATTATCTTTTGAAATTGCTGCGCACTGCACAAGAATTATTACAATCTCTCCATAGAACTGGACTCTGAAATCTGAATAGGCTATAATATAGCTACAATAATTCTTGGAGGTGCGATATGTTAAAATATCCAGAATTGGCAATGCCGAGATCACGTAGGGTTACGACCGTATATAACGGCAAACGTGAGGTATGGACGGACTACGAAGAAGCAAAGGCATATCTCCTTGAAATGATGATGTCCGCCGAGGGCGAGGAGCGTGACCGAGCAGAATGCGTTTACATTCAACTTATACATGGGCTTGATGAATGTTCGGACGATTAATAATTGGCAGAAAGGCTTTGCAGAAATGCAGAGCCTTTTGCTATATCAAATTGCTAATACACTCATTGACAATATTATCTATATTATGCTATAATCATTTTGGAAGCTCAGTAAAGGATTCTAAACTGATAAAACCTGCTAAGGCTGGTGGTATTAAGATTATATGTTCAGTTGAGAGGAGCATAGATATGGGATTGAGTTGGCTTAATAATGGATTTATTTGTAAAGAGTTGTATGCTCCATATATCATTGACAACGATGTTGAATATTATGATTCTTTACAGAGTAAATTCAATATGGTGTTAAAACAAGCAAGGAATGCAGGAGCTGATGCGGAAAGTATTAAAATAATAGAAGATTATAAGTATAAAATCCTTGAAGCAATGAAGGCATATTATTGTGCCGACCTATCTGAAAGTAGCTCTATTGTAAGAAACCTGATTCGAGATATTGGTGATGATACATTTGCTGTTAATTGTTTATCAGCAAGCGATGCATTTCTTGGGTGTAAAGATGAAGAGTTACAGTTCTTTAGATGCAGAACGGGAAATCCCTCAAAATCATTTACTGCCAAAGAAATGCTTCATCTTCCCAAGAAAATGAGAGCAAAGTCAGGAAATTATAGATTTAGTATTCCAGGAAATCCAAGTTTATATTTAGCAAATTCTTCGTATGGCTGCTGGATTGAAACAGGTTTTCCATCTGCAACTGATTTCAACGTTTCTCCTGTTCTTCTTGACGGCACACAAAAAATATTTAATTTAGCTGTTTCAATAAGAGATTTTCACGCATTACATGGTTTTGAAGCTAATAGGGTTCACTGTTGGCTAAAATTGTATATGCTTTCTATTGCTACATCATTTAGAATAAAAGAGGAAGGAAGAACTTTTAAATCGGAATATGTGATTTCTCAAGCAATAATGATGGCTTGTAAGAAACTTGGATACGATGGTGTAGCGTATTACTCCAAGAGAGTATCAGACGAGATTTTCTCATTGTGCGCTATTAATCTTGCATTGTTTGTGAATTATGATGATGAGTATTCTGAAGTTGTAAAGCATATGAAGATGGACGATTCCTTCAATTATTCTTTATATAATCAACTAATGCCTTCGCTAAAATATAAAGAATATGATTTACGCTCTGTACGAACAGGAGCAATTACCAACATTGGAAGTTACGATAGACAGTATCCATATAGAGAAACAGAATTCTTTGCCTTTGATATGTTCCTTTTTACAACATGGAGAGATAAACCTAACAATAAAGGGAAGGATCACATTCCATGGGGCGTTAATACAAAATGATACATAAGTACACAAGGTTCTCAGAGTGGTTCTGAGAGCCTTGTTTTATATCTATTATTTTTTCAAAAGCCTATTGATATGATTGAGTATCATCAACTGATCTCCATCATCAAGCTGCTTCATACCTTCAATGGCTTTCCGTATCAGTTCAGGATTAGATACGCTGTCATCGAAGAACTCCGCAGGCGTGATACCGAAATAGTCGCATATCGCAAATAACTCTGATAACGGTGGCAATGACTTGCCAGATGAAATATTGTAGATATATCCACGGCTATGACCAAGATCATAGCTCATTTGGTACTCCGATACTCCTTTTTGAAGCCGGAGCTGAGTAATCCTGTTCCTTACAAAATCGTCTGTCATAGCTAATCACCTCTTACTACTATAATATAGCAAAAGAAATCTGCTATACTCAAAGGAAATATGTTGTTTCCTCTTGAACAATCTTCTGAAATATGTTATAATCGAAATATATTAGATTTTTCTTGTGCAATTGTCGTCATAAAGACGAGTAACAACATTTTTAGGTGTCAGCTATGGATATATACACAGTAAGTTTCTTTGGGCATCGTGAAATAGAAAGAGCATCGGAAATAGAGAGTAAGCTCGACAAGCTCCTGTATGATCTTATCACACAGAAACAGTATGTAGAGTTTCTGATAGGTCGGGACGGAGAATTTGACCTATTGGCAGCATCGGCTATTAGACGAGCAGTTAGTAGCTATAGCTATGGGAACACATCGCTTATTCTTGTTCTGCCTTATATGAAAGCAGAGTATCGTGACAATGAGCAAAGCTATCTAAGCTATTATGACGAAGTAGAAATATGCTCAAACTCATCTGATGTTCATTATAAGTCTGCGATACAAGTGCGTAACAGGTGCATGGTTACCGATCGGACATGGTAGTGTGCTGTATTCAGCATAATAGTGGAGGAGCGTATAAAACTTTTCAGTACGCTTTGAATCAGGAGTGCAATGTGAGGAATCTTGCAATTGAATAGTGAATTGCTGAATTATCGTTCCTGTCGAATAACAGTGATTTTAGACTTGATTTTTGGGTGATTCTGTTATATAATAAAATAGATAATATATCCTCGCCGATAGGTAGGTGAATGATAATGAAAAAGATCTCTGTTCTAGACGACATAGCTTCTGAAACTAACGGAAAAAGCTATAAAACATATAAATACTGTTTTGATGGTGTTGATGTTCCTCGTATGGATTACGATGATCATAAACAGCAATTCACCTGGAAAGCGCATGGTGAAACTGAATATCATGATACAGCAGTTGCTTTAAAAAGTTATGCTGACAGGATACTTACAGCACAGCCACCGCTTTTCCGCTTCTTTTTAGATGGGTCAAGGAAAACATATAAAGTTGATGATATGGCTTATACCAACAAGGTATTCCCTATTATTGCCGGACAAGTCGGTATTGGCTGCTGTGAACGGGTAGATGGTCACATGATTCCTTTGAAAAGCGGAAACGACATATTATTCTGGAGAGATTTAGTTATTACATTGCCCAAAATCGCCAAAAAGGGTGATTGGGACGATGATAAGTATGCTTTTGAAAATCTGAGAAAGAAAATAAATGCAAACTCTGAGTTAATAGGTAGACATCTTGAATTTGCAAGTATAATGCCGTATTCAACTAAGGTTGAGTTGGGCGATAAGATTGAAAATAAGGGAATAGCCGTTATACAGGATTACATGGTTGAGCGTGAGAAGGCAATGGTTGCGGAATTAGTAAGGCTTGGCTTTCTGTTGCCAACAAGCTATCTGCTCAAAGATGGTAGTTTGGAGTATCAAGTACATAAAATTGGCAGTAAACGGGAACTTGAAAGATTCAGAAACAATTATCAGTTTGTTGTAGGCGTATCAAAATCATTTAATCCTGAATACTGCGTAGATAAAAACGGAAGAAACAACTCTGATATGATTGCAAATCTTCAGCTTTTCAGCCGTACTCCTGTAAGCAAGTATTACTCTGAGCGTATTGGGAATATGTACTTTGCAGTTTGGTTTGTGAGAATCAGAGAAAGAAAAGTAACGGATAACCCATTTGATGGCATTCTGAAAATCGAAAAGATCCTTGTAAACAGCGATCAAATCGACAATGGATTGGATTCAGAAGAGGTTGACCTCATTACAGCTAATATAATCAATGAACGAAATCCTGTTTGCTATGGAGCAGATAGAAGATGGGCGAATCATCTCTATCCCGTGTATGTTACCGAGAGTTATCTTAAAAGTAAGTATCTCGGTGAAAGTATGTTTTTGAATCTGTTTTAATGTTGAAAAAGGAGTTTTAATCGTGGGTAAGGTTATTGGAAAAATCTTGGCTACTGAGAAGAATCCTTCCACTATGGAAGAATTTAATTTCTGGACTAAGCCTGAGCTGATATTAAACCCGTTTGATGTTGTAAAAGTAGAACACATCAACAACAGTGTTACATATGGCGTAATAGAAGAAATATCTCATATTACTGATACTGCAAATTTCCTTTCTGAGTACATTTCCAATGATTTCGGTGATGTTGATACAACCCCTTTAACATACCGTATAGGAATGAATTATGTAAAGGCTCGTATTGTTGGAAATAGTAAGAATGTATATATTCCTGTCCTGAATGGCAGATCTGTCTGTATGGCAGAGAAAGATGAAGTTGCCGATGCCCTTGGCTTGTCGAATATTAAAAATCCTGTTCCCTGTGGTTATCTGGAAATGTATCAGGGTGCAGATGAAAGCGATAGGATCAAGTTGCCGGTACATATGGACTCTCGTTTCTTGATTGGACCCGAAGGCGCTCATTTGAATATTTCGGGAATATCAGGATTGGCAGCAAAAACATCATATGCAATGTTCTTACTCAAAGCAATTCAAGATAAATGCCTTAATGCCGTTGACGAGGATACAGATGATGATGTAGCGTTTGTTATTTTCAATGTTAAAGGTAAGGACCTTCTTGCTATTGATGAACCGAATCCTTTTGAAAATGATGAAGAACGCAGAGAAACACACGCATTATACGAAGCAATGGGAATGACCACTTCTCCATTTAAAAATGTTCACTATTATTATCCTTATTCCAAAAAGGGAGCATGGAATACTTACTTGGATCAGGCAGCAGTGGAAGGCAATATCAAGCGTGGTGCTGCTCATATGTACAAGTATGAGTACAAGTTTGATAAGGAAAACCTTGACCTGATGTTTGCAAGCCTTGATGATCCGACACAGACTATGGATGCAATATTGAGCTATATCATCTCCGAACGAGGCGATTTTGGAAACCTTGGTGATTGGGGAGAATTCCTTGAAGAAGTGCATAGCTGTGGTGAAGCAGGTAAAAAAGACAAGGAAAAGGAGATTACGGTACAAAGCTGGCGAAAATTTGAGCGTATTGTAAAGAAGTCGATATACCGTAATCCTATTTTTGACAGCATACGGAACACATCGGAAGAAACTCGCATTAGCGATGCGTTAAAGCATATTAAGAAAAACGAAGTTCATGTTATTGATATAGCAAAATTGAACGACGATATGCAAAGTTTTGTCTTTGGTGATGCAGTAAGAGCCATTTATGATTTACAGCTTGGTCAGTATGAGGACAGTGACTATACGCCACCCTCAAAGATAGTTATCTTTATTGATGAGCTGAATAAGTATGCATCAACAGATACACCGAAAAGCTCTCCTATTCTTCGTCAGGTTCTCGACATTGCTGAGCGAGGACGTTCTCTTGGTGTTATTCTGTTTGCAGCTGAGCAGTTTAAAAGCGCTATCCATACTCGTGTAACAGGCAACTGCTCTACTTTTGCTTACGGGCGTACAAATGCAATTGAGATAGCTAAGAGCGATTACAGATTTATCCCATCTGTTTACAAGAGCATGATGGCAAGGCTGGAACAAGGTGAGTATATCATTCAAAACCTCGTATTCAGCTCCTTACTTAACATTAGATTTCCAAAGCCAATATATAAACAGTTTAAGCAATAAGAGAGTGGGGAATTAGAATGGCTTTTATTGGTAAGAACGTGATAGAAAATCTTACTACTGCAATGTATGAAAACTTACTGATAGTATATAGAGAATATATTCAGAACTCTGCTGATTCCATTGACAGGGCAGTTGATCAAGGTCTTATTGATAAGAATAATGCGGAGATTTATGTCGATATTGATTCAAACAAAAGATACATTTCTATTGAGGATAACGGATCTGGAATAGTAGCCGCCGATTTCCAAAGAATAATGAGCAGTATAGCGGACTCAACAAAAGATTCTGCTAATAATAAAGGATTTAGAGGTATCGGTCGCTTAGGTGGTATATCTACTTGCCGTGAGTTGAGATTCTCATGCTCTGCCGCAGGAGAAGATATTCAGTCGGTCGTAATTTGGGATGCACATAAGGTCAGAGAAATTCTTATTGATGATACTCAGAATCCCGATGCAGCAACACTTGTTGATAGCGTTACAAGTTATAATGCTCAGCCATGTGATACTGATAAGCATTTTTTCAAGGTTGAACTTATAGACATTGAACAGAGTGCTTCGGAACTGCTTGATGAAGCAGAAATCAAGCGGTATCTCCGCAGTGTTGCACCTCTACCGTATTCAAATAGTTTCATTTTTTACACGAAAATACATGATTTTGCAAAAGAGAACGGCTTTGTTATTGACGAGTACAATGTTTTCGTTAATGGCGATAGATTATTCAAGGACTACAGAACAAGGCTATACGAAGATAAAAATGGTCAAAAAGTTGCCTATGATGAAATCATAGATATTAAATTTGAAATATTCAATGCTTCAAATGGAGATGTCCTTGGATGGATGTGGTATGGCATTAGCCGATTTGAAAAGCAGATTCCTGTCATAAATGAAATGCGAGGAATCCGTTTGAGAAAGGGTAATATCCAAATCGGTAATGAGCAAACCTTTTTGGAGCATGAGTTTTATAAAGAACCAAGAGGTTATCTATATCTGATTGGAGAAGTATTTGCTGTGCATAGTGAACTTCGCCCAAATGCAAGGCGAGATTACTTCAATCTTAACGATTGCTGCCGTGAATTTGAACATAGTCTGCAAGATTTGTTCTATAACCGTTTTTATTCGATATATCACCTTGCTAATCAGTATAAGAAAGCATACCAAAAGAAACAGGAGCTTGCTAGGATACAACAAGAGTATCATGAAAAAGAACAGAGCGGATTTGATTCACCTGAGGATAAGCAATCACTTGAAGAAAAAATAGAGGATCTTACTACAGCTGCCGCTAAAGCAGATAAGACCATCGAAACAAGAGATACAAAGGAATCCGGCGATGATGTGCTTTCTAAAGTATATGGAGCAATCAAAAAGACATATGATGTTCCAAAGCAGGAAGAAGAACAAAAGTCTGTTTCAAGTGAAGAACCATCTGAAAGCAAAAATCCTTATAAAAATAAGCCAAAATATAAATCACAGAATCTTACGCAATACAGTAAAAAAGAACAAAAACTTATTGGTAAGATTTATGGAATAATTAGAGCCATCTTACCTCACGATATGGCTGATGTTGTTGTAAATAAGATACAGGAAGAATTAAGCAAATGAATCGTGAAATATTACTGATTGAGCCTAATTATAAGAATAAGTATCCTCCAATGGGACTTATGAAGATTTCCACATACTATAAGAATCTTGGGGATAAAGTAACTTTTTTCAAGGGCGATTTAAAAGATTTAGTTTTGCGAGATACCTTTGAAATGTTAAAGAAACAACTCTATGCCAATGACGAAACTATATTCTGGGAATTATATCAGCCACAGATATGCACATACTTAAAGAAAGGAACAGAATCGGCACTTGATGGTGTTCCGCTTTATGATAGTAATCCTTTGATCCAAGAACTTTTTCACTACTATCGTAAGTTCTTTTTTCGAAAGGATTACTTCAAACCTGAGTTTCGCAAATATGACCGTGTAGGAATTACGACACTATTTACTTTTTACTGGGATATAACAATTGAAACTATTAACTTTGCAAAGCAATTATGTAAAGATCCTAATGGTGTAATGGTTGGTGGTGTATTGGCATCAATACTACCAAAACGTGTTGAAAAAGCAACAGGTATAAAACCTCACGAGGGAACACTTCACACACCCGGAGAACTGGATGAGGGCAATGATATGATTATTGATGCATTGCCTTTGGATTACTCCATTCTTGAAGAGATTGATTATACTTATCCTGCCAATAACGCTTATTTTGCATATATGACGAGAGGTTGCGTAAACCATTGCAAGTTTTGTGCAGTTCCAAAACTCGAACCGGTTTATATGGAATATTTACCTGTTTCAGAACAAGTACATATTGCCGAAGCAAAGTATGGCGCAAAACGAGACTTGCTTCTCCTTGACAATAATGTATTAGCTTCTTGTCGATTTGATGATATAATTGAAGATATTAAGAGAGCCGGTTTCTCAAAAAATGACACTTATG
>CAZUPI010000060.1:0-9985 GCA_964621755.1 uncultured Ruminococcus sp.
ATGTCAGGGGCGCGTCGTAGTGACAAATAACACTTTACAAAATCCATATATTATGCTATAATGAAAGCCGTGAAATGATTACATATACCGCAAATCCAATCAAACTTTGCACATAACAAAATCCATTTCCTGATTTAAAAAGGTTTTTGAAGGGGATGCGGGGGATACTTTTTTCAAAAAAGTATCCCCATAAAATTCCCCAATACAGCAAGAAAGAGGTTTCACATGTACGAGATAGTCAAGAAAAAGGTGCTGAATCCGACCGTCGTGCAGATGGATATCAAAGCCCCTATGGTCGCGAAAAAGGCCGAAGCGGGGCAGTTCATTATCCTCCGTACGGACGCTGAGGGAGAGCGCATTCCCCTTACGGTTGCGGATTACGACCGCGACGGCGGCACGGTCACGATAATTTTCCAGAAGGTCGGCGCAACAACCGATAAGCTCGCTGAAATGAACGAGGGAGACTTTATCAGCGATTTTGCAGGTCCGCTCGGACGCGCAACACACACAGAAGGTTTGAAAAAGGTTGCGGTCATAGGCGGCGGCGTTGGATGTGCCATTGCTTACCCTGTCGCCAAAAAACTTCACAACGGCGGCTGCACTGTTCATTCCGTAGTTGGCTTCCGGAACCGTGACCTCATTATCCTCGAAGAGGAGTTCAAAGCTGTGTCGGATAAATTTGTATTGATGACAGACGACGGTTCGGCGGGGGAGAAAGGGCTCGTTACAAACGCCCTTCGCGCTCTGATTGAATCCGGCGAAGCATACGACGAGGTAATCGCCATCGGTCCGCTTGTCATGATGAAGTTCGTCGCCGCACTTACCAAGGAGTTTGGTATCAAAACCGTCGTCAGTATGAACCCCATCATGATTGACGGTACCGGAATGTGCGGCGGATGCAGACTCACCGTAGGCGGCAAAACCAAATTCGCTTGTGTCGACGGCCCTGAATTCGACGGACACGAAGTCGATTTTGACGAAGCACTGAAGCGCGGCGGCATGTATCGCGAATTCGAGCGTCAGGCGCGCGAAGCACACTGCAACCTGCTCAAAACGGAGGTAAAATAAAATGCCCAGTATGTCACTGAAAAAGAATGAAATGCCTTCGCAGAATCCGGAAGTCCGCCGGAACAACTACGAAGAGGTCGCGCTCGGCTATACAGAGGAAATTGCAGTCGCCGAGGCTGAACGCTGCCTGAACTGCAAAAACATGCCGTGCGTGTCGGGCTGCCCTGTTGGAATCAAAATTCCGCATTTTATTAAGAAAATTTCCGAGCGTGATTATGAAGGGGCATACCGTATTCTCTCCGAATCGAGCACTCTTCCGGCGGTTTGCGGTAGAGTATGTCCGCAGGAATCCCAGTGCGAATCAAAGTGCGTACGCGGCGTAAAGGGAGAACCTGTCGGCATCGGTCGACTTGAGCGTTTTGCGGCCGACTGGCACAACGAGCACGCGACTGAGTTGCCGGAAAAGCCGGAATCCAATGGTCATCGTGTTGCTGTTATCGGCTCCGGACCGTCGGGCCTCACTTGCGCCGGAGAGCTGGCACGTCACGGTTACGACGTCACCATTTTTGAAGCACTCCATACAGCGGGCGGTGTTCTGGTTTATGGAATTCCAGAATTCAGACTTCCGAAGTCTATTGTAAAAAAAGAAATCGAGACGCTTTGCGCGCTCGGTGTGAAAATCGAGACCAATATGGTGATCGGTAGGGTTCTGTCTATTGACGAGCTGTTGGAGGACGGTTTTGAAGCGGTCTATGTCGGTACCGGTGCAGGACTCCCCAGATTTATGGGAATCCCAGGGGAAAACCTCTGCGGCGTATATTCAGCAAACGAATTCCTCACCCGTATCAATCTGATGAAGGCATATAAATCTGACTCTGACACCCCGATTATGCACGCAAAGAGCGTAGCCGTAGTTGGCGGCGGTAATGTGGCGATGGACGCAGCAAGATGCGCAAAGAGACTTGGCGCGGAGAACGTATATATTGTCTACCGCCGCGGCGAAGCAGAGCTTCCTGCGAGAGCGGAGGAGGTCGAGCATGCAAAGGAAGAGGGCATTATTTTCCGTCTTCTCACGAATCCGACGGAAATCCTCGCGGACGGAAACGGCTCTGTGGCAGGAATCCGCTGCGTTGAAATGGGTCTGGGCGAGCCGGATGAAAGCGGCAGACGCAGACCGGTTGAGATTGCTGGTTCCGATTTTGAAATCGACGTGGACTGTGTCATCATGGCAATCGGCACAAGTCCGAACCCGCTCATCAAATCGACAACTGAAGGACTCGAATGTACAAAATGGGGCGGCATTGTCACTGATGACGTTGGACTTACCTCACGCACTGGCGTTTACGCAGGCGGCGACGCTGTAACCGGTGCGGCAACGGTCATCCTTGCAATGGGAGCGGGAAAGACCGCTGCTAAAGCAATTGATGAGTATATTACGGTCAGAAAGTAATGGGGATGTGTGTTATTTTTGGGGAAACTTTTGAAAAAGTTCCCCAAAAGCCCCCTCAAAACTTTTCAATCTGTAGCATAGGATATAAGTGGAACTTTTTTCCTGCGGGCAACGTCTAAAGTAAAATATTTCATAGAAAGACTGATACAAAGACTATGAAGAAAAAATTTTTACGTGCATTTTCTGCGATGGCGATAGCTTGTTTGGGAATTCTCATTGCAGGTGTGGCTGCGTTTATGATTCTTATTGTTGCAGGAGTTAGTCCGAAACTTCAGACGATTTGGATTTGCTCTGCTATGCGTACGATGTCGCATAAATACCTTGCTACGATGTTTTTTTCTGATGAGTATATTCAGGAAATTATGGACGCCAATTCCATCGATGACAGCGGATATGATTCTGAAATTCTGTCGTTTGGCAAGAACGAGAAAACGGAGACTGATCCACATGCCGGTCTGGACGAAATTCTCGCGCTTGAGCCGGACAGTGAGGAGGAGAAATCAGAAGAAAGAAAAGAGGAGACGGACTCCGCTTCCTCAAAAGATAAGCTGCTGTCTACCGGAATCATGATAACGGATGGCAGGGTGCAGGAAACTGAAGCGGAATCGGAAGAGCCTTCCGATCCATACATAGCGGAGGGATATGAGCTGCTTGAGGAAGGGCTGTATCTCAAGGAGGTTTCTGGTCTGACGTGGCGCGGGTATGTTATGCTCATTGCGGACCCGATGCGGGTTAAATTAGTCGACACATCGCAGCAATTTGCCTGCGGGGAAAACGTGATGACAATGACGACGAACGCGGGAGCGATTGCGGGAATCAATGGCGGCGGATTTCAGGATGGTGCGAATTATGACTCCAATGGCGGCATGCCGTCGGGTCTGCTCATTGAGAACAGTTGCGTCGTCTATCCGTTTGTAACCGACGAGACAGTATACAATCTGATTGGCATAAACAATGAGGGAGCACTTGTCCTCCGCCACTGTACTGCTTCATGGGCGGTCGAAAACAATATTGTCAGCGGGGTGTCATTTGCACCGTTCCTGATTGTCAACGGAGAGGGACTGGTTAAAAATGGTAGCGGCGGATGGGGAATCGCCCCAAGAACCGCTATCGGACAACGCGAGACGGGTGAAATGCTTTTTCTCGTAATTGATGGCCGTCAGGCAGACTGGAGTATTGGCTGTGACCTTGACGTTTTGCAGGAGGTCATGCTTGAAGAGAATGCGTACAATGCAGCTATGCTCGACGGCGGAAGCTCAACCGCGATGGTTTACGATGGAAAATATGTCAACCGCTTGAGCCTTGGGCATGAGAGATGGATAAACAATTGCTTTGTAGTTATGCCGTAAATGGATGCAAACTGCAAAATAGCCCGTATAGGAGATGAGAAAATGAATGACATCACCTCAAAAATAACTCTTCTTGAGAAAGCAAAGTGGGAGGGATATATGCTTGATTTTGCGTATACTTCCGACTATTTCTACGATGTGCAAACGAACTATAATCTGGATGGATGGACGGTATCCTTTACGAGAAAGCCGTTTGGGAAAACATTTGTCAATCTGAATTCGACATTTGACACGCTATACCAAAAGCACTTGGAGAATGCGGAGGCATATGGTATCATAGAGAACGACGTTCTTGCTGCGGCAATTGAAATCTGTCCGGAGGAATGGTCGAACCGTCTGCGTGTAACGGAGATGTGGGTGGACCGGCGATATCATCGACAGGGCATCGGGACAGCGCTCATGAACCTAGCGAAGAAAAAGGCACGCGAGCAGGGACGACGTGCCGTGATTTTGGAAACGCAATCCTGCAACGCGAATGCGATAGCCTTCTATCTGGCGCAGGGGTTCGTGCTCATCGGATTTGACGCATGCTGTTACGGCAATCGTGACATTGAACGGCGGGAAGTGCGGATGGAGATGGGATATTTTTTGAATGAAGAAAATGTCACAGCTGTCTGAACGGCACATCAATCTGGACGTTTTGCGGGTTGCTGCCCCTCTTTTTGCAAAAAAATATCGAATTTACGTTAATAAAAAGAAGAACTAACATGAAAAACGGCGTAAAACTTTACGACACTGACGGCAATGAACTGCATGCACACGGTGGTCACATGCTGTTTCACAACGGGTATTATTACTGGTACGGCGAAAATCGGCGCGGCAACACTTACGTTTCCTGCTACCGTTCCACCGACCTCGAGCACTGGGAGTTTGTATGCCACTCTCTCACGACAGACAGTCCCACTGTTCCATACCGTGTGAGAAGTGACCTCTCTTTGTTTCATGAGGCAGACGGACAGCGGCGCAAGGTCAATATCGAACGTCCGAAGGTGCTGTACAACCGTTTGACTGGGAAATTTGTGATGTGGATGCACTACGAAAACGGTCGTGATTATCATGATGCCCGCTGCGCTGTCGCTGTCTCCGATACCCCGGACGGTACCTTTACCTACTATGGCAGCTTCAATCCATGCGGCTGCATGTCCCGCGATTGTACTTTATTTGAGGATGGCGACACGGCATATTTTATTTCCGCCTCACGGGACAATGCCGATTTGCACGTCTATCGCCTGAGTGAGGATTACCTTAACATTGACGAGCAGGTAAAATCTTTGTGGCAGGGTGAATATCGGGAGGCACCGGCTGTGTTCCGGCGGAAGGGAAAGTATTATATGCTCAGTTCCTTCTGCACCGGATGGACACCGAATCAGGGAAAATATGCGTCTGCCGATTCCATGGAGGGACGCTGGACAATGCTGCACCGATTTGGCGATGAGACCACCTATCGCAGCCAGCCGGCGTTTGTACTCCCGCGAAAAAAGGAAGACGGTGAGCATTTCTATTACATCGCCGACCGCTGGAACGCGAAAAATTATTTTGACTCTACCTATGTTTTTCTTGAAATTCAGTTTGACGAAAACGGGAATCCGTATATTGAATATACGGAGGAATGTAATCTCTGATTTCAAAACAGAAAAAACTAAAAAAATAATTATTTTCGAAAAAGCTCTTGACAAACTCCGGTAATTGTATTATAATAGAAAAGTAGCGTGATGAGACGGTTGCGCCTACATGAAACGAGTATTTCCGATAACAAAGAGGGAATGCTGCAGTTTCAGATACACTTGGTACGGAGAAGTACTCAAGAGGCCGAAGAGGCGCCCCTGCTAAGGGTGTAGGTCGGGCTAACCGGCGCGAGAGTTCAAATCTCTCCTTCTCCGGAAACGAAAAGCTCTGTTTTTCTATGAGAAACAGGGCTTTTTCATTTTTTCTGGAGTTTTTACTATCATCCATAGAGCTCACATTAAATCTCAACTAAACTGACTTTAATTTGCAATTTGGCTGCATAAATCTTCGCAGTATGGAAAAAATAATGACGACAAACACGCACATGCGATAAATGAAAGGATATTAGCCTTGAACACAACCATCAAAAAACAAAACAAAATTCTCCTTGCTGCATTGATCGTCATTCTTGCCGCTGCGGCCATCCTCATCGCTGTAACAGGCAGCGCGAACAAAAAGGCAAAGAGCGATGCACCGAATGCAGACATTCCGAATACTGAAAACGAAATTGTTGAGGAGGAAAGCAAAAGCTCTCCTGACAAGACCACTACGCAGAAAATAACCGAAGAGATTGCCGCCGAAAAGCCCGGTGCCACCGAAAGCAAACAAAACGAAGAGTCCAAAGCAGATGATGACGCCAAGCAGGACTCTGCGGAAATTGACATAGAGGATGAAGAGGTAGCGTCTATACAGAATGATGAACTTCCTCAGTTTTCTGTGCCGGTCAACAATTTTATCATCAAGGACTACAGCGATGAACTTCCCGTATTCTCCTACACTATGAATGATTATCGCGTCCATAATGGTGTCGATATTGCATGCTCTGTCGGAACACCGGTTCTTGCAGCAGCGGATGGCTTCATATGCGAAGTTACAAACGACCCGATGATGGGCGTAACAATCGGAATACAGCACTCCGGCGGCGCCGTAACGAGATATAAAGGACTCTCCGAAGAAAGCCTTAATTTTGTGAAGAACGGCGATGAAGTGAAACGCGGCCAAGTAATCGGCGCATCCGGTGACACTGCACTGATTGAGAGCGCTGAAGAATCCCACGTGCATTTTGAACTCACCATTGACGGAGAACACAAGGACCCTGGTGAATATATGAAGATGACTTATCTGGAAGATGTTTATGAGGGATGATGTTTCAGGGGAGAGGCGTTAGTATATGAAGAATATTAGGGGGTATTTTTGAAAAAAGTACCCCCTAATATTTTTTAAACGCGGTCTCCACACATATTTTATTTTTGTGAAAAATATAATAGAGTAAATTGTGAACTTTGTTCATATGCGCTTGATTATGAATCATGTTTATGATACAATATATTGTAGATAAATGTCGGAATAGCCCGAAAGGAATTTTGAATGACGAAACGAAAGTGCTTCATTTCCGCGGTGGTAATGTTTTTTCTCTTATTTACCCTTGCTTCCTGCGGATTGAAAAGGGACTATAATATGAACGTAGCTCAGATGACTCCTGACCCCGGAAACCGGTCCACCACACATATTATCAATCCTGACTCCGAGGTTCGAGGGGTATGGATTGCTTCTGTTTATAATATCGATTATCCAAGCGGCACCGATTTGTCCGCTGAAGCCCTGCAGGCGGAAGTCGACGCTATCCTTGATACTTGCGAACGCAATCATCTGAATACTGTGTTTTTTCAGGTACGTCCAAGCTGTGATGCACTGTACAAAAGCGATATTTTTCCTGTATCCTCTTACCTTTCCACAGGCGGCACTCTTGTTTTTGACCCGCTCGATTATATCGTGACCGAGGCACATAAGCGCAATATTTTCGTTCATGCGTGGGTAAATCCCCTCCGTGTGACGATGAATTCGCACGATATTGACGCGCTTCCAGATGGCAGCCCGGCAAAAATGTATCCCGAGTGGACTGTTCCGTATGCGGACGGAAAGCTGTATCTCAATGCCGGTCTTCCTGAGGTAAGACAGCTTGTAGCCGACGGGGTAGAGGAAATCGTGAAGAATTACGACGTCGACGGTATTGTTTTTGACGATTATTTCTATCCTTATCCGACCAACAACGCAGACGGAACCACTGCCGCGTTTGACGATGCTGCCGCATATGCGAAATACGGTGCGGCATTTGATAACATCGCGGACTGGCGGCGTGACAATATCAACAAGCTCGTTGAGCTGTGCTACAAGACTGTGCATGAAACGGACGCGGAGTGCGTTTTCGGCATATCCCCGTTTGCCGTATGGCAGAACAACGACGGAACGAATGGCGGAAGCGATACGAACAGTCTTGAGGCGTACAACTCCCTCTACTGTGACGCGTTGGCCTGGATTCGCGGCGGATATATCGACTACATATCCCCACAGATTTACTGGACATTTGACAACAGCGCAGCCGCTTTTGACGTCGTGACGCGCTGGTGGAATGCACAGCTCGACGGGTGCCAGGTGAAACTGTATATTTCGCACGCATCCTATCGGTATGAGGACGGAAACTGGGAGAATCCGTCTGGAGAACTTACCGAGCAGGTGACGTTTGCGCGCAGTGAAAAGGCGTATCGCGGCAGCATTTTCTATGGTTACGACGAAATCAACCGCAACATAAACGGCGCATCGGACGATGTGCTTGCTGCTTTTAAGGATGAGATCATTTATACTGACATTCAGTCGAACGGACATGGCGTGACCTTCTCCGCGCCGGAGAATGGCTCAACCACTACAGAGACCCAAACCTATATCATCGGCATGTCTGACCCATACTACATCCTCACTATGGATGGACAGAAAGTCGGACGCACAAAAAGCGGATTTTTTAGCGTATATGTGACGCTTGAGCCGGGGAAAAATGAATTCGTTTTCGAACAGAACGGCATTCGGTATCTTTATACGATCACCTGTGGTCAGACCACGGGACAGGCTGACACGAGCACTGCACAGGCAGACCGTGTTATTGATACACTTTCTATTACCGGAACCTATCCGTCAAAGGCAGTGTCGACCTCGGAAGATATACTATGGGTATCCTGCGTCGCGCCGTACGACAGTGAGGTTACGGTGGATATCGGTGGGGTGACGACAAAACTGAATCCAATCGAGACCCCATCGAAAAAGAAGGCGGAAAGTGGATATATCGCGGTCATTTACGGCGCAAACGCTGCGCTTCCGACTGCGATGGAAGGAGAACTTCTCGATGCGGGAACAATAACGTACATTGCTGCACACGAAGATGGCACGGTCACGGCGGAGGGGGCGAATGTGCGAATCCTCGGCGAGGGTGCAAAGCTGGCGGTACGTACGATTCAAGATTACGCGGAACTAAAAATCACGGAGACAAGCTCATATTATAATGACTACACCGTCCAATCCGAAGGAATGACCGACTACGTTGTTTCACAGCGTAACGGTTACTATAAACTTCGCATGGGCGGTTATATTTCAGAATCCGACGTAGAGGAAACCGATGACTATCCCGCCTCGCTTTCCACGATTGAAGCCGCGATGGTGGAGAACGTTGGAGAAACGACGGAATTCCAGCTGATGTGTAACGACAGGCCGGCGTATAACGGATGTATTGAGGAGGATGGACGTTTTGTTCTAACGTTTTATAATATCGACGCGGCATCTGCACCGGAACCGGAAATCGGTAAAAATCCGATTCTTAAATCCTGCGAGGTAATACGGCTTGACAGAAAAGTGCGGTATTCTTTTGAATTGTATGATGTGCGTAACTTTTATGGCTTCGACCTGCGGTATGAGAGCGGGTGCACCATTGTTTCCCTCCGTAATCCGGTATCTCTTGACTTGGATTCCTCGAAGCCGCTGGCAGGAATTCATATTGTGCTTGACGCAGGTCATGGCGGCGATGAGCCGGGCGCGACAGGTGCGTATGTGAGCGAGGGCGTTCAAATCCGCGAAAAAGACCTCAACCTCTCCATCACGTTAGAGGCGGCGTTTCTATTGGCTGACCTTGGCGCAGAGGTAGAGCTGACCCGCGATTCGGACGTTACGATGTCTCTTTACGAGCGTATGGACTACCTTGAGGAAAAGGAACCTGACCTGTGCATCTCGATTCACCAGAATTCGATTGGGTATACCAGCGACGCGACGCGGATTCGCGGCACACTTTCCCTGTGGTGTATGGACAGCGGCAGACTCCTCTCAGACTGCATCGGCGATGCGGTTGCACGGTCGCTTGGCAGAAGCTACCGCGGTTCCAGCTATCAGATGCTCGCTGTGTGCCGCAACCCCAAATTCCCGCAGGCCCTGGTTGAAGTAGGGTTTATGACATCGGTTGAAGAATATGAACAAATGATAAACGGTTCAGGCATAAAAAAAGCCGCGGAAGGCATCCGTGACGGCGTTCTGAGTTATTTTGCAAAGCAGGCTGAGTTCTGTGAGGCGCACTCTTCCTGAAACTTGTGGGTTTCGCCCTGTTTTCGCACTCTCCAGAGAGAATCTTTTGAGGAAA
>CAZUPI010000061.1:0-9456 GCA_964621755.1 uncultured Ruminococcus sp.
ATCTGTGTATCCATTCCAAAGGTTGAAAGCAAGACGGCAAACTTTTTCTGAGCTGCCCGTCTGCCAGTTATCTTCAATAATGGCGATGACGTTCTGCATAAAAATTGTAGGAATCGAGGTGACAATCGCGCTGAACACAATGCACACAAGGGTGATGGGCAGCATAACGGGATAAAACGCCCAGATGGTTTTCAGGAGTCGTTTGACAACGCCCTTTTGTATCATTTTATTTTTCATCACTGCCACCTGCCTTATTCTGAGAAGTATAGATTTCACGATATATTTCGTTATTTTCCATCAGAAATGCGTGTGTACCAATCGCATTGATTTTGCCGCCCTCCATAACAATAATCCGGTCTGCGTCCTCTACGGAAGCGGTACGCTGGGCAATGATGATTTTTGTCGTTTCGGGAATGTATTCCCGCATGGCTTTCCGAATTTTTGCGTCGGTCCTAGTGTCCACCGCGCTGGTGGAATCGTCGAGGATCAGCACCTTCGGCTTTTTTAACAGAGCACGGGCAATGCAGAGACGCTGCTTCTGACCTCCGGACACATTTGCGCCGCCCTGCTCAATGTAGGTATCATAGCCGTCCGGGAACTGGGAGATAAATTCGTCCGCACAGGCCAGTTCGCAAGCATGGCGCATTTCTTCGTCGGTGGCCTCCTTGTCACCCCAACGGAGATTTTCTTTGATTGTGCCGGAAAACAGGACGTTCTTTTGCAGCACGACAGCAACTTGATTTCGCAGAGTATTCAAATCGTAATCCCGTACATCCACACCGCCGACCTTGACAACACCCTCCGTCGTATCGTAAAGACGGGAAATGAGCTGAATCAGCGAGGATTTGGACGAGCCTGTGCCGCCGATGATGCCGATGGTCTCACCGGATTTGATATGTAGTCGATATCCGACAGCGCCATACGTTCCGCAGTCAGTGAGTATTTGAAGCTGACGTGTTCAAAAGAAATGGAACCATCCTTAACCTCACAGACCGGATTTTCGGGGCTTTGCAGTGTGCTTTTCTCTGCCAGAATCTCTGCAATACGCTTGGCAGAATCCGCTGCCATCGTAATCATAACGAAAATCATGGACAGCATCATCAGGCTGCTCAGCATCATAAAGCCATAGGACAACTGACCTACGTCGAGAGCCAGTCCACGGGTCGTGATAATCATATATGAGCCAAAGGACAGTACGAACAGCATAACCACATACATACAAAACTGCATCAAGGGACTGTTCAGCGCAAGGATACGTTCCGCCCTTGTAAAGTCGGCGCAGACGTTTTCCGCGGCAACGTCAAACTTCTGCTGCTCGTAGTCCTCACGAACAAAGGACTTGACGACACGCATGCCCTTGATATTCTCCTGTACGGAGGCGTTTAAATTATCGTACTTAACAAAAACCTTTTTGAACAGCGGCATGGTTTTCCGCACGATTATCGTAAGTCCGAAAATCAGAATCGGCACAACGCAGACGAAAATCCACGCCATTTTCCCGCCCATGACAAATGCCATCGTAAAGGAGAACACCACCATCAGCGGAGCACGAATGGCGCTTCGAATAATCATCATGTAAGCGTTCTGTACGTTGGTTACGTCCGTTGTCAGACGTGTTACCAGAGAGGAAGTCAGGAATTTATCGATATTCTCAAAAGAAAAGCCTTGAATGCTGTGAAACATGTCCTTTCGCAGATTTTTACCAAGGCCGCAAGAAGCAGTGGCACAGGTGTTTCCCGCCAAACCGCCAAAGCTCAGCGACAGCAGCGCCATAATGACCAAAATCACGCCATAGCGGGCGATTACACTCAAACTGCATCCATTCTTGATTTCGTTGACAAGTGTCGCAATAAGAAACGGGATGATGCATTCCATCACGACCTCTAAGGATACCAATATCGGGGTGGCTATGGCATACTTTTTATATTCCCGGATACATTTTGAAATTTCTCGTATCATGGTTATAGACTACCAATCCTTTCCAAATGTGTTTTTCATGTTAAGAACCGTTTTTCTCTTGCTTCATTACAATCAAATAAATCAGCAGCAGAGCGACCGCCGTCAGATTCTCTGTAATCGGCTGGCTGATAACGATTCCGTCGATTTCATTTATGTTGGCAAGCAAAACCATAACCGGGGTCAGCAAAAAACCTTTGTTGATGATTGTGTTTACCATAGAAATTTTCCATCTGCCAATCGACTGAAAGACAGCGTTGAACAGCTCGACAAAGCCGAAGCCAATGATACAGAAAATCCATGTTTTCAGATAGACAACTGCTACGGGAATGGAGTCTCCGGTGGGAATCAGCAGCTTTACAATAGTAGTCGGTGCGACATGTACCAACAGCAAACAAAGGACGACCCAACCACCCATCACAACGACGCCGCCATTGATGATCGCCCGGACACGTCTGAGTTTGTCACAGGCGTAGTTATAAGCGACCACAGGACGGATGCCCTGGGCAATGCCGACACAGATCTGCATAAAGGCGTTGCCGATCTTCTGAACGACGCCCCATGCCGCCAGCTCTACCTGTCCACCAAAAATATTGAAGAAATAGTTGCGGGTAAAGTCGCAAACGTTCATGAACAGCAGTACCAAACCTGCCGGTACGCCCACAGAAAGGACGCCGGCACAGATTCCGTTCCCTACGTGGCAATACTTCGGATGGAAGCAGACAACGGTCGTGTGACGGTGTTTGTAGTACATAACAAAATAAAATGTGAGAGAAATGTAGTTTGCGATACAGGTTGCAAGACCGGCACCTGCAACGCCCATGTGGAATCCGAAAATAAATACGGGGTCAAGAATAACGTTCAATGCTCCGGCTCCGGCAATGCCGATGGCTGAAATTTTGGATTCTCCTTCCCCTAAAAACAGTTGAGAAAATACCTGCGACAGTACCAACGGAACACAGGCTAGGTGGAAGGTCCAGAACAGATAGTCCTTACAGAACCCGATCGAATTTTCATCCGCGCCAATCAGATATAAAAGCGACTCTTTCCATATCAGCAAAATCAGAGATAGAAGCACCGCTATTGCCGCGGACCCATAAACAGAAAACGATGAAAAGGTCTTTGCTCGTTCCCGATTTTCTTTTCCTAACTCGGCAGCTATATTGGCATTGCCTCCGGCTCCGAAAATCGTACCAACACAGGAAGCCATCATGACGATCGGGAACGTAATCGTCATGGCAGAAATCTGAAAAGTGTCGCCTGTTCGTCCAACGAAAAAGGCGTCCGCCAGATTCAGAATCAGAAAGGTCAACTGGCTGAGAGCAGCCGGGACAATAAATTTCAAAAGAATTCTGGGGACAGAATACTTCAGAAATGCATCTTCCTGTGAGAAATGCTCATGTGCTTTAGTTTCACTCAAAAAAATTACCTCCTTGACAAGCAAAACGGAAACTGATATAATTATATCACGGTAGTTAATAACTATCAAGTACGCAGTTCTAACCGACTAAGTATGTCGAAAGATACTATTATCACAGGAGATAGAAGAATGAAACCAGAAGAAATGATGTCAGAAATCAACGAGATTTTAAATATTCCTGAAAAAAAAGCTCACGTAGATGGTATTGTTCCCTTGCTGCACGGAAAATGGGAACTGCAAATCATGCTGGAGGTATGTCGGGCGGATGTTCTGCGCTTTGGAGAATACAAACGTCGGCTGCCCACCATTACGAACAGCGTTTTGACAGCGGCCCTCCGCAATCTGGAAGCATGGGGGCTGATATCCCGTATTCAGTATAACGAAATTCCGCCTCGCGTTGAATACTCCCCAACAGAAAAAGGAAAGAGCCTGCTGCCGGTCTGCTATGAAATTATTAAATGGGGAGCAGCCAATGAATTAGGTCCATCCTCTGACAAGTGAGAATTTCTTTTCATATTGGTCCTGCCATTGTGCCCGTTATAACCGTTTTCAAAGATACGCGGCGCATATACCAGACTCCGTTTGCGGTCGATAAATTCGCCTGCCAACTTGTTGACTGTCTGCTTTATGGCGGCATCTAAATCATACTCTTTGATTATACAGTCAGTGCTTTCGAAATTCAGTCGGAGAAACGTCAGCACCATTTCCACATACTGTTCCACTCGGAACAGGTCTACAGAGAGCCTACGGGATAGAATTGAAAAATTCGGAATTTATGTATCAATCCGAATCATTTCCGTAATGGTTTTATTTCTGTAGACCAAATCCTCCCTCACTGTAAAACCCCGATTTTTCCAAAATTGATTCCCATCTTTATTTCTATCAAAGGCAACCAAAGCAACCTTGTTTATTCCGCACTGTTTTAATGCCTGCAAAGCGGTATCTACTAACTGACTTGCAATTCCCTGTTTTCTGTATTGCGGATTTACAGCCGTATGATAGATATACCCTCTTCTGCCATCATTTCCAACTATAATTGCGCCAACAAGTTTATTTTCCTTTTCAGCGACAAAGCAGGTATCCGGATTTCTTTTTATAAATCTATCAATGCCATCTCTGGAATCATCCAGATTATTTAATCCCATTCCTGTGCAAGACATCCAGAGTGCATACACTTCATCATAATCCTCAATCAGCATTTTTCTTATATTCATTTGGCCCTCCACAAATTCAAATTTGCCGATATTATTATAACACAAAGTTTAAGAAATTGGTAGAAACAAAAAGGACATGATTCTCAAGCCATGTCCTTTTTGCACGATTTTTATGCCGGGAACACGATGTGCTCCGGCGTTTCTTTCTGAGATGCCGTACAGGTGTGCGGAAATTACCAGATAAAGTGGTAGGTGCCGCTTGCCAGTGCGGTGGTCTCACCCGTCTTCGGATTTACCAGCGTTGCCGTGGTGTTGGCGGGAATTGTGCATTCGTAGACGATTGTGTCGTCGCTGTAATGCCAAGCCGACCGGATCAGGCCGCAGATGGAATCGTATTCCGCTTTTACATAACCAATCCGCTTGTCCGGCTGCGGGGCGAGAAGGAAGGATTCAAAGCCGGCGTGTGTCGGTCGGATACCTGCCATATACGCGAACATCCACTCAGATACGCAGCCGTATGCGTAATGGTTGAAGGAGTTCATACCTACATCGCCGAAGCCGTCCTGGATGGAATAGCTGTTCCATCTCTCCCAGACCGTGGTTGCGCCTGCCTTGACCGAGTAGAGCCAAGAAGGAAGCGCGTCCTGAAGGAGCAGGGTATATGCCATGTCGGTCATTCCGTTCTCCGACAGAGTGGGAAGCAGCACGCTTGTGCCGAGGAAACCGGTCTGGAGACGATTGCCCTTGTCGGCGAAGTTGGCAAGAAGCTGCGCTTTGACCGCTTCTACGGAATTTTTATCAGGCAGCAGCTTGAGTCTCAGAGCAAAGAGTGCGGCAGTCTGCTGCGGGAGCTTTACGGTACCATCCGCGTTGACATAGGTTTCAATGAAATATTTTTTCTGGGATTCATAGATTTCCGTGTAATGCGCGGCGTCCTCAGTGTTTCCGATTGCGCCTGCCATTTCCGCCATAACGATTGCGTCCCACGCGTAATAGCACACGCCAAGGTATATCTGAAGCGGCTCATTATTGGGCTCAAAGGACAGCCAATCTCCGTAACGCGGTAAGGGACCTGCCGTTCCTCTGCCTGCCAGAAAGTCGTCCATGTACAGCTTCATGGATGCATAGTTTTCACGGACGATTGTAGTGTCACCGGACATACGCCATACATAGTATGGTGCGAGGATGCCGGCATCTGCCCAGCCCAATGCGCCTCCGTCACGACCGTAGGGGCCAAGCGGCGCAACGCTGCAATATTCCCCGTTCGGATGCTGAACATCACGCATATCCTGCATCCACTTTTCAAGGAAGGACTGCGCCGCTGTGGAATAATACTGAGCGGTGGTGGTAAATACTTGTGTGTCTGCCGTCCAGCCAAGCCGCTCGTCTCTCTGCGGACAATCGGTAGGAACGCTCAGATAATTGGAGTACATACCCCAGCGCCCATTGGAAATCAGCTTGTTTACCCACTCGTCGCCGACCTCCAGTTTGCCGCAGTCGTAACCTACACTGGTCAGTACCTCTCCCACAAAATCGTGGAAGTGAACTTCCGCATCGGCGGTTATCATGACATAACGGAAACCATAGAAAGTGAAGAGCGGGCGGTATTCCTCCACCGTGTTATCCTGTCCGATGATATAAGTGGTTGTGGTTTTGGCGGAGCGCATATTTTCTATGTAAACGCTTCCTTCCGGACCATCACACCGTCTGCTCCGCGCGCCATTGCCGTCGTTGAGCATTTCACCGTGATGAATGGTAATAACAGTGCCTGCTGTACCGCTTACCTTGAAAAATTCCCGTCCGGCAGCGTTCTGACCAAAGTCAATGACGGCGGTTTCTCCCTGATGGAGGACAAAATCTGCCGTGGGGTGGTATGTTACGTTGTCAATTTTTCCGGCACAGCCTTCTTCTGCGCCCTGTACGCCTATGTAGGTGTAAACCTTTTTTGCACTGCGGCACAAATCGTCACGGCAGGTAATCGGCTCACCCCGATGTGCGGTAACAACGCCGGTGAAATCGTGGGATTCTGCCGCGTTTATCCATGCGCTGTCGTCAAAGCCGGGTTGAACAAAATCCATGGGAATGCGGGCATCATATACTTCACCGTGGTATACGGTGGCGTTTCTTACGGGATGCTCGTTAGATACCTTCCAGCTTTCATCGGTTGCCAGCGTTTCACTTGTTTCGTCCGCGTAGTTGAATACAAGAAGGGCACGAAGAGCGGAGAAATCCCCGGCATAGTTGACAATCTTATCAGACCACCAACCGGAGGTGACAATGGCGGAGATACAGTTTGTCCCCTCGGAAAGCATATGGGTAACGTCGTAACTATGGTACAGCTTGCGCACCAGTACCTCCGTGAAACCGGGAGTCAGCTCGTTTACGTGTTTTTGACCGTTTTCGTCAAGCTGATTGACTCTCTCGCCGTTGATATACGCAGCATAAATTCCGCAGCCGGTGATGAACAGCTTGGCGGAGGTGAGCTTTTTATTAAGGCGGAAGCCGCGCCGGAAAGCAGGGAGCATTTCCTTTGTTATGCCTTCCGTGTGGGGGAAGGAAATCCACTTTGCCTCATCGAACAGGGTGGAATCCAGCATACTTGTCATAAATTTTGCACTTGCGGTAAGCGCTTCGCCAGTTGAAAGAACCGCTGTGACAGTCCATACATAGTCGGCGGCAGGGCAGAGCGCTTCCCCTGCATACCGGACAGACATCGCGCTGGAGAGAACTTCGCCGCTGTCCCAGACGATTTTGCCGCAGGAGCAAGCTACTATGATATGGTAGGAAATCTGCGAAATTCCCATTTCGTCCGCGTCGATTTTCCACGACAGACGCGGGTTCGGCGTATCAATGCCGACAGCGAGATGTAATTTTTCCGTTGTCAGTGCATAAAGCTTTCTCATATGATCCTCCATGTAATATTAGGTTTTGAAAAATCGTATTAACAGTGTCGTATTATCCATACGCATTCGACAGGGTATGGGGCATATAACGAAACGGCTTCAGGCTTGTTCCGTGCGTTGCTTTCAATGGCTGCCTGCCCAAACTGCCCCGCGGATACATACCAGCTTTTCCTTTTCTATTTGTTGAAGAATAGGAATTAATTGGGGGCTCTGTACAGATTATAGCACAAATGATTATCCTATGGCAACGATTACTACGAATAAATGCACGGAAATTCACAAAATTTATACCTATAGGTGTTTCTCCCACACTCCATGTGTGAGAAATGACCGGATTTAATCTGAACTGCTACAATAAAAATACAGTCGACCTACCAAAGAAAATGTGATAAAACAAAGGTGAGCTTGAGCGGAAAAACGAACACCGTATCATACACAAATATGATTTTGGGTCAACTTTATTATACCACGAAAGCAATGACCGGGCTCCCCTTTGTTTGGGATAACCCGGTCGTCTTTTTTGGGGGCGTTAGTGCAAGGCCTCCCATGTCAGCATGCAGATAATGCACCGTAGGCTGTATCGATCAGCGATTTGATCCACTGCGCGCTTTCCGGTTTTCCGTAAGCCCGGTACACCGCTTCTGTTTTCATCGTAAGAGCAACAATCAGATCATACCACAGCCGTCTTCGCTTTTCCGCATGGGAGAATTCGGCCTGACCGTATCCCAGCAGCAGCGCGGGATTCAAGTTATTCCGGAAGCGTTCGTCCATCAGCGGTTCTGCCCACAGCGCACGTTCCCAGTCGATGATCCCACTAATGTGTCCGTCTTTCACAAGGACATTGCCATCCCACATATCCCAGTGGGTCAGACGCGCCTGTTTCACTTCATCAAAATACGGTTTATCTTTTTGGAGAAGGGCAAAAATTTCGTCCCCCGTAGGATCTATCGGAATATCTCTTGCCTTCATGTCGGAAAACACATTTTCATACAGTTTGTGTATAAATTCGTAAAGCGAGGCATATTGATACTCCTCAGACGCAATAAAACCAAAACGGGAAGAAGTCAGCGATGCAATCGCCCGCTCGATCTGCCCGCTTTCGTAATCCAGCGTCTGAGTCTCCTTTTCCGTCAGCTGCCAGCGGATTGAGGAATAGCTTTGTCCCTCCAGCGCCTCCATGAAAAAGTAGGCACCACTGCAAAGCGTCTTGCTGTTGTCGTAATACTGGACTTCTGCGACACGAACTCCTTCGACACTGCGCATCAGGTTCATCGCCATAACCTCCGTGTCCATCATACGGACCTCATTCGACAGATACCCGGAAGTGTCCCCTGCAGCGATCTTGAGGATACTCTGACTTCCGTCGGTAAAGGCGATGCGATAGGCGGCATTGCACAGTCCTTCCGTCAGTTCCGTAAGCGACGCGATGGCCTTTGCGGGAAACGCCGCTTTTGCCATGCGTGCGATGGTTTCAGGAGACTGTCTGTTTTTTGTGATCGACATTTCGAATGCTCCTTCCTTGTAGAAAAACCGCGAAGAATCTTTAACAAAACAAAATTTACATGCTCTACATTATATTAACTTAATTATACTCACAATTATGATAAAATTCAACACAATATAGGGAATACTCCAAAAATATTTGCAGGCAAATTATGACGCCCTCCTCTCAGCAGGAAATGGTAGTAATCATGGAAAAAAACACTCCTGCATAATGCAAAAGTGTCTTATCTTATGTCGTTGTCGTAGACTCGTTCGTTTGAGATGGTATAAATTGCTCTGGAATTGTTTGAAATACTCCCGATTTCGCCGTTTTTCTTACTCAAAATCAGTGTTTACTAAACTGTCCGTCATCTTTCGTATTGCTGCAGGCGCTCAGGACCAAGAGACTGAACAGAGGTAAAAGCGCCGCCGCCCTTTTCGCAAAAATTATACAGTCGACCTCGAAATACTTGCGCCACATACTTTAGTACAAATCATTTTTGTCAACAGATTTCTGATACCTTCTGCCAGCCGGATGACA
>CAZUPI010000062.1:0-9174 GCA_964621755.1 uncultured Ruminococcus sp.
GAGGAATTCCCAATTCACGAGGTAGTATATGGATAATAAAGTTAAAAGTACGTCTGTGCCGGAGGTGAAAAAATCCGGTACGGGCGGGAAAATAACAATGCCGGAGATGCTGACGGTATCACCGTCGCCGCACATCAAAAGCGCAGAGTCAACCACAACTATCATGCTTGACGTGATAATTGCACTGATTCCCGCGTTTATCTGGGGCGTGTATGTTTTCGGTACCCGCGCCATTGTAGTCATGGTGATATCTGTTGCTGCATGCGTCGGATTCGAAGCTGCTGCGCAGTTTCTTCTGCATCGCCCCATCACGGTCAGCGACCTGTCCGCAACTGTAACGGGGCTTCTCCTCGCCATGAATCTTCCGGTCACCATTCCACTGTGGATGCCGGTCGTGGGTGCATTTTTTGCAATTGTCGTGGTGAAGCAGCTGTTCGGGGGCATAGGCTGCAATTTTGTCAATCCCGCGCTTTCGGCACGTGTCTTTCTTCTGTCGTGGGCTTCAGAAATGACTGCTTTCCCGGCGGCCGGAGAAAAAATCACGAGCTTTGTGCCAGTGCTGGCGGAGGGAGATATCGTAGCGAGCGCTACGCCGCTTGCTTCTTTGAAAAGCGGTACGCTTCCGTCGGAAACCTTATTTGACATGCTGCTGGGCAACCATGGAGGTTGTATCGGCGAGATATCGTCCCTGCTTTTGATTGCTGGGGGAATTTACCTGCTCGTTAGACGTGTTATCACATGGCAGATTCCGGTCTCTTATCTCGGAACAGTGGCGCTGCTGACCTTCTTGTTTCCGAAGTATAACGGTGTTGCGGGTGAATTTATGCTTTACGAACTGCTGGCAGGCGGCCTGATGCTCGGCGCGTTCTTTATGGCGACCGACTATGCCACATCTCCTGTAACGCCAACCGGACGTATAATTTTTGGTGTGGGGTGCGGTCTCATAACCGTTATGATGCGCTATTTTGGAAGTTACCCCGAAGGCGTTTCGTTCGCGATTCTGGTTATGAATCTGTTAGTCTGGTACATAGATAAGGCGACAATGCCCAGACGTTTCGGAGGTAAGAGCAATGTCAAATAGAAAGAAGAAAAATAACCGGAAGCCAAATAACCCGAACCCATCTGCCCCTACTGCCACAAACGAGGTGAACGAGATAAAAAATGGTTCGGATGATGTAGCGGTGCAAACAGAAAATGTGGAACTTCTTGCAACACCGAACTTGATTCTTGAAGAAGTTTCATCGGATGTCGACATCTTGGAGGATGCTTCCGAGAAAATCTCGGATGTCCCGGACGAGACGTCCATAGAGAACGCTGCGGAGGATGACTTTATTAACGATGTTCCGACGATAACGGAGGATATCCCGCCTGAAAAATCCAGAGGGAAGAGAAAAAAGCTGCACAAAAAAGAGAGCGAACCGGATGTAGTGCTCGACGACGAAGTGATTCCCGAAGTCATTTTGCAGGAATCCGATTCTGAACCACAACAGCTTCCGGAGGAGAAAGTGCAGGTTGAACGGGTCGTGGACGAGTCCTCGCCCGCATACTTAGCTAAGTTGGTCATCGTTCTGACCGCAATCTGTATGTCAATAGCACTTCTGCTTGCCGTAGTCAATAATGCTACAAAAGATATAATTTCGGCGAATGCCGAACGTGAAAAGAGCGAGGCGGTCCTTGCGGTATTTCCTGAAGGCACAGCTGTGGAGGCTTATGAAACGGCAGCCGGTGACGAAGTCTACATTATATTAAAAGATAACGAAATCGTTGGATACTGCATCAATGCGGTTGAGACCGGATACGGTGGAGACGTCAGCATGATGATTGGTGTTGATACCGCAAAGAAAATCCATGGAATTAAAATCGTATCTATGTCCGAAACCCCGGGCGTTGGTACAAAGATTAATGCAGATTCTTTCCTCAATCGCTTCATCGGTATGGATGAGCCGGCTGAAATCGACGGAAATGTCGATGGAATATCCGGCGCAACCTTCAGTTCACGCGCGGTTGCGGCAGGCGTTACCACTGCACTTTCGGCGAATGTCGATTTTGAAGATGCGGCATTGAAATTTGGCGTCAGCATCCAGATAAACGGCGAAACGTCAGAAGAATATAAAAATGCGAATGCCGAAAACGGAGACGATGAGCTTGACATCAAGCAAGCAGGGGAATCCGGGGTGGAAGATGAGCCAATCGCACAGCCTCCTGTGGAACCGGATGAGCCCGAGACAACGGCGACAGACCCAACGGAAGAACCTGAAGTGACTGTGCCAGCACCTACAGAACAGACAGAGCCGGAAGTTCCGACGGTTACCGAACCTGAGCCTGTGGAAGTTATTGAACCGGAGCCCGCCATCGAACCTGACCCGATTCCCTCCACTCCGACGGTTACTGAAACCGCGCCGACACCGGTCGTTGAGCCTGAGAATTCGGAGCCTTCCGTGTATGTTGAGCCTGAACCTGAGGAACCGATTTACATTGAATCGACGAGCCCCGAAATTCCTGAAATACCCGAAAACTCTGAAACTCCCGACTACACGGACGATATGGAGTCGAATCTGACCGAAGAGCTGGAAAATCCTGACAACGGTGAAGGGGAGTCCTTGAGCGAGGAAGTTTCAGAGCCAGACCTTGAGGAACCGATTGAGGAAGAGCCCATAGCCACCGAAGAGTCCAGTGAATCTGAAGAGGAGCTGGCTGAGCCCGATACATCCGATGAGCAAAATGAGGATGATCAAGCAGATGAGCCGGAAGAAACTGAAGAAAAAAAGACAAGTACAAAGCCTATCGGCGGCGGATTTATTAAACCGTAGAGGAGCAGGGAGGTAAAACATGAAAAAATCAATACCCGAGCTGTTCAAAGAGGGCATTATCACCAATAACCCGGTATTTGTACAGCTGCTCGGAATGTGTCCCACCTTGGCAACGACCACATCGGTGAAAAATGCTATCGGTATGGGAGCAGCCGTTATCGTAGTACTCGCGTTTTCCAACCTGTTTATCTCGCTGCTGCGCAAAATCATTCCGGGACAGGTACGAATCGCGTCATACATCGTCATCATTTCCGGATTTGTCACCGCTGTGGAACTGCTCATCAAGGCCTATTTTCCTGAAATTGACGCGGCTCTCGGTCTGTTTATCCCACTGATTGTCGTAAACTGCGTTATTCTTGCCCGTGCAGAAGCTTTTGCATCGAAAAATAGCCCCTTGCCTTCCTTTATCGACGGCGTCGCGACCGGTATCGGCTTCATGCTTGCGCTGGTCTGCATTTCCGCAGTACGTGAACTCCTCGGTACAGGTGCGCTGTTTGCAGCGTCGGATGGCACAGGCGGCGTCCAGATATTCGGCGACTGGTTCTCGCCCGCAACTATCTTTCTCCTTCCGTCGGGCGCATTCCTGACACTCGGCTTCCTGATTGCGCTGGTGCAGAAAATCCGGTCTTCCGCTGAAGACAGAGCAAGAATCAAGTCGTATGAGAACGACGCTATCGAAGGCGGCTATCATCCGTCTCTCATGAAAGACCCCGAAACCGGAAAAATCGTGCGCAAGAGAGTTATCCAAGAGGTGAAGGTTGTGCTTGACGACCCGTCGCTCACCATCGAGCACACGGATGACAATTCCAATACTTAAGAAAGGAGCGGAATATGAGCAATATTTTCATGATAATGTTTACAGCGATTTTGACGCAGAACTTCATTTTCTCTCGTTTCTATGGCTGCTGTCCGTTCCTCGGCGTATCGGACAAATCTTCGACTGCCCTCGGCATGGGTATGGCGGTAACGTTCGTTATGACCCTGTCATCGGCGGCAACGTGGGCAGTGTATCACTTCCTGCTCGTTCCGTTTGAGCTGGAATACTTAAAAACCATCGCGTTTATCCTGCTTATCGCGACTCTTGTACAATTTATCGAAATGTTCCTGCGCAAGTTTATTCCCGCCCTGTACGGCGCGCTCGGTATCTATCTGCCGCTGATAACCACCAACTGTGCGGTGCTCGGCGCAGCGCTTGTGAATATCGAAGAAGGGTACAATTTTATCGAGAGCGTGGTATTCGGATTCTCAGCAGCACTCGGTTTCACATTGGCTATCGTCATTTTCGCGGGAGTACGAGAGCGTCTTGCTTTTGCCAATCCCCCGAAAGCGTTCCGCGGTTTCCCGATATTGTTGATATCAGCGAGCCTTGCGGCTATGGCATTCTCCGGCTTCTCCGGAATGAAATTCTGACGGGAGGCGTCACCTATGTTAAAAGAAATCTTGATACCGGTTTTGATTTTTATCGGACTCGGCGCGGTCATGGGCGTACTTCTCGCAGTTGCCAGCCGCGTGTTTGCGGTCAAAAAGGATGAGCGCGCGGAAAAAATCGCGGCATGTCTGCCCGGCGCAAATTGCGGCGGATGCGGCTTCACTGGATGCTCTGCTCTCGCAGAAGCAATCGCAAAAGGAGAGGCAAAGATTACTCAATGCTCTGTCGGCGGCGCGGAAGTTGCTGGAAAAATTGCGGAAATCATGGGCGTTGAAGCTGAAAAAACGGTTCGCATGAGAGCGCAGGTCATGTGCTCCGGCACGTCTGAATACGCGAAAAAGAAGTACATTTACGAAGGCGTTCCGGACTGCGTCGCAGCTGCTAAAATCGGGGGCGGCGACAAAATCTGCCAAAATGGATGTATCGGACTTGGTACCTGTGTAAGAGCATGTCCGTTCGCAGCTATCGCGGTCGAAAATGGCGTCGCAGCGGTCGATTACAGCAAATGCCGTGGATGCGGCGTATGCGTGTCAGCATGTCCGAAAGGAATCATCAAGCTCATTCCGTTTGACAGCTACCACTGGGTGGGGTGTATGTCGGTCAACGACGGTAAAACCACACGTCAAGTCTGCGACGTAGGCTGCATTTCCTGCAGGCTCTGCGAAAAGAACTGCCCTGCAGGCGCGATTCAGGTCAACAACTTCGTGGCAAGCATCAATTACGAAAAGTGCACCGGATGCGACCACTGCATTGACAAATGTCCGCGTAAGATTATCTGGTCTGGCAAGGCGCAGGGAAACCTTGGACTTGTTATCACCAGAATCAATCCTGAATCCCATGCAGAATGATTTTATATAGTAATATTTCATAAAAATCAATGAATTCAGTTGTGCATCTATACAAAAAATAAAATGCCAAACCGATTTTAATTTGCGCCTACTTGAAAATCGGCGGAAAATGATTTATCATATTACAGAAAAACTATATTACATTTCGGAGGTTTTGAAATGAACGCATCTGACATCATCAGAATTGGCATTATCGGCTGCGGCGGTATCGCAAACGGCAAGCACATGCCTTCTCTCCGCAAGATTCCGGGAGTAGAAATGGTAGCATTCTGCGACATCGTTGTTGAAAGGGCAGAAAAGGCCGCAAAGCAGTACGGTACACCTGACGCAAAAGTTTACGAGGATTATAAGAAGCTCCTCGAAGACAAGACAATCGACGTGGTACACGTGTGCACACCGAACCGCGCGCACAGCTTTATCACAGTTGACGCCCTCGAAGCAGGTAAGCATGTTATGTGCGAAAAGCCGATGGCAATCAACTCCGAAGAAGCAAAAAAGATGCTCGACGCAGCGAACAGAACGGGAAAGCTCCTCACAATCGGTTATCAGACCAGACAGACCGCTCAGGCGCAGTATCTGAAGGCTGAATCCGAAATGGGCACTTTCGGCGATATCTACTTTGCAAGAGCATGCGCGGTTAGAAGACGTGCCGTTCCCACATGGGGCGTATTCCTCAATGAATACGAACAGGGCGGCGGTCCCCTTATCGACATTGGTACACACGCACTTGACGTAACTCTTTGGATTATGAACAACTACAAGCCGAAGTATTGCGTTGGTACAACCTATCACAAGCTCAACAACGACGTAGAGCAGGGTAACGACTGGGGCAACTGGGACCCTGCGAAGTTCACAGTTGAAGATTCCGCATTCGGCTTCATCGTAATGGAAAACGGCGCTACCATTTCTCTTGACGCATCCTGGGCGCTCAACACCCTCGAAGCGCGCGAGGCTTGCTGCATGGTATGCGGTACAAAGGCAGGCGGCGACATGTTCGGCGGCGGCGTTCACATCAACGGCATTCGCCAGAACAGACAGTACACCTTCCAGCCCAGCTTCTCCTCCGGTGGTGCAGCTTTCTTTGAAGGCGTGTCCGACAACGACCCCGCTGGCAAGGAAGCTTATCAGTGGATTCAGGCAGTTCGTGAAAGCAAGAACCCCACGGTTCTTCCCGAACAGGCTTATACCGTAACCAGAATCCTTGAAGGTATCTATACCTCTGCGAAGACCGGCGATATTTACAGATTCTAATTTACGTGGGGATGACGAATGTGGGGGAGGTACTTTTTAAAAGCACCTCCCCCTCGAGACTTGTATGTCAACCTCATCTCCCGGTTGTTTTACCAAAATCATATTTGAAAGGATTAACAGCTATGAAACTTTGTGTACTTGCCAATCTTTATGGCTCAAAGCCGCTTGACGAAACGCTCGGCATTCTGAAAGGTCTCGGCGTTGAAGCGGTTGAAATCGGATGTGGCGGATTTCCTGGAAAGGCTCACGCTGATCCGGATGTTCTCCTGAACGATGAAAAAGCTTTTGAGGAGTGGATGAACACCTTCAAGAAATACGATATCGAGCTTGCGGCACTGTCCTGCCATGGCAATGCAGTTCACCCCGATAAGACTGTTGCAGCGCAGTTTGAACATGATTTCCGCAACGCAGTTCTTCTCGCGGAAAAAGCCGGTGTTGACACCATCATCACCTTTTCCGGATGCCCCGGCGACCATCCCGGCGCAAAGTATCCGAACTGGGTAACATGCCCGTGGCCTGAGGACTTCCTTGCGATTCTCGACTATCAGTGGAATGAGGTTCTCATCCCTTATTGGAAGGAAGCATGCGCCTTTGCAAATGCACACGGTGTCACCAAGATTGCCCTGGAGCTTCACCCCGGCTTCTGTTGCTACAATACCGAAACTCTCCTGAAGCTTCGCGCAGCAGTCGGCCCGACAATCGGCGCAAACTTCGACCCGTCTCACCTCGTATGGCAGGGCATGGAGCCCGCAGCGGCTATCCGTATGCTCGGCGATGCCATCTATCACGTTCATGCAAAGGATACAAAAATTGACAAAATCAATACTGCCCGCATCGGTGTTCTCGACACTAAGCACTATAGTGACGAAATCCACCGCGCGTGGGTGTTCCGCGCACTTGGCTACGGTCATGACGTGTCGTGGTGGAAGGACCTTGTTGACAATCTTCGTCTCGTCGGCTACGACGGCGTTCTCTCTATTGAACACGAGGACAGCCTGATGTCCATTGATGAAGGACTCCGCAAAGCGGTTGCGGTTTTGGATGAAGCTCTGATGCGCGACCCCAAGCCGTCAGCCATGTCTTGGGCTTGATTTAGGGGAGATACGTGTTTATTTCAAATTGCACAAATTATGGTGAAATAAATTGTGATATTTTCCATCATTTAAATTTGTGATATGACTTGAAATTTATTAAAAAATAGTGTACAATTAAAAATGAAGTAAATACATAGTTCATATATCTCAATTTTGCCTTGCGTGAGATATGAATTGTTAAATATTGGAGGAAATAATGAAAAAGGCTTTAACACTTATTCTTTCCGCCTTGATGGTAGCTGGTATGGCTGCAACCACAATGGCATGGGAAAAAGACGTTGACTACGTTGTCCTTGAGGAAATTGACCCGGACAACATGGGCGATGCATTTGGTGATATGTATCCCGGTTCTCTTGACTGGGACTGGCCGGAATGTACAACAGGCAGTCTGCTGACGGGTACAATTATTGCCGGCTATAACGGTACATCTCACTGTTGGTCCAATGGCACCGACAACGCTGCAAAGGCATTTGATGGTGATACATCTACATTCTTTGACCCTTATGAAGCAACAACCTATTCCTGGTGCGGTTTGATTCTTGACCAGCCATATGAACTGACCGAAATCAGAATCATGCCTCGTGAAACTTACCTTAGTCGTATGGCAGGCGCTGCTGTTCAGGGTTCCAACAATGGCACAGACTGGGTTGACATTGTATATGTTACCGGTATCACAGAAGCTCCTGCTGGTTACGACTATCACTGCTTCACACCTGAAACAAATGCCGACTATGTTGCTTATTACAGCGATTACGGCATCGAACAGCCCGACTTTTCTGTATATTGGGTTGGCTCCGGTTCTTATCAGTACTATCGTTATGTCAACCTTGAAGGCGTTCACGGCGACACTGCTGATATTGAGCTTTATGGTAATCCCGCGCCGGCTACAGAAGTAACAGACGATATGGTTAGCATTGTGTATACATCAGACCTTAATAACTTCTATGAAGAAGTAGAAAACACCGGTACAGAAGCTGTTATTACTGACGGTTCTATCGCTGGTACAGTGGTCGGGGGGGGGGGTTCCTACTCCGACACAGCTGGCTATGCCTGCGCGTTTGACGGAGACCCTGAAACATTCTATGACCCCGCAACTAAAGGTACGAAGTGCTTCACCGGTATCCAGACAAGCGAACCTTACGCTCTGACAGAAGTTAGAGTTTTGCCGAGAGTTGGCCAATTTGCAAGAACAGAAGGCGCAACCATCCAGGGTTCCAACGATGGTGGTGCTACATGGACAACTCTTGCAACCTACACAGCTGAAGATTGCCTTGCAACTGACGCTGAACAGACATGGATTTCCAAGACTATCACCGATACAAACGGTTACACCATGTTCCGTTATGTAAGCGATGGTACACAGCACGGTGACGTCGCTGAGGTTGCTTTCTACGGTGCTCCCGCAGCAGCAGCTGTTGTTGAAGAAGCTCCCGCTGAGGAAACAGTAGAGGCTCCTGCTGAAGAAACAGTAGAGACTCCCGCTGAAGAAACAGTAGAGGCTCCCGCTGAAGAAACAGTAGAGACTCCCACTGAAGAAACAGTAGAGACTCCCGCTGAAGAAGCTCCTCAGACCTTCGACGTAGCAGTTATCGCAGCTGTTGCAGCTGTAGTATCCGCTGCAGGTTACGCTGTTTCCAAGAAGAGAAGATAATCGAAACTTCATAATAAACAAAAAACGGTACGCTGGAATGGCAGTAGCTTATAAGGAAACATTACAAAAATTATGAGTTATGCCGGGTAAA
>CAZUPI010000063.1:0-8508 GCA_964621755.1 uncultured Ruminococcus sp.
CTTCCAACTTTTTTTGCCTTCTTTTCTGTAGAATCCGGCAACGCGGATTCTGTATGCGATGCGTATAGAAAAGAAAAATGCTGCTGTTTTGATTTATTTTCGTCTACATATTGAACTTTTCCTCATTTTATATTATAATTAGATGATTTTTATTTACAGCTAAGAGGAACTTCTATAATGCTTAAGACTGGTTTCGACAACAATAAGTATATTTCACTCCAAACAGAACGAATTACAGAACGAACTTCTAAATTCGGCGGCAAGCTCTATCTCGAATTCGGCGGCAAGTTATTCGATGATTACCACGCTTCCCGTGTACTCCCGGGTTTTAAACCTGACAGCAAAATCAACATGCTTCTTCAGCTTCGGGATAAGGCGGAAATCGTTATCGTAGTTTCCGCTTCTGCGATTGAGCAAAATAAAATGCGCGCGGACCTTGGCATCACCTACGACATGGACGCGCTGCGCCTGATAGACGCTTTCACAGAGCGCGGACTTTACGTTGGAAGCGTGGTCGTGACGCAATACGCTTCGCAGCCCGCAGCAGACGCATTCATCAAACGGCTGAACAACCTCGGCATCCGTGTATTCAAGCACTACCCGATTCCCGGGTATCCGACCAATGTAAAGGTCATTGTCAGTGAGGATGGATATGGCAAGAACGAATACATCGAAACGTCGCGGCAGCTTGTGGTGATTACTGCGCCCGGGCCCGGGAGCGGGAAGATGGCAACCTGTCTTTCACAGCTCTACCACGACAGCAAACGCGGCATCAAGTCCGGATATGCGAAATTTGAGACATTTCCGGTATGGAATCTCCCGCTGACACATCCGGTGAACATCGCCTACGAAGCAGCCACCGTCGACCTCGCCGATGTGAACATGATTGACCCCTTCCATCTTGAGGCGTATGGAGAAATGACAGTCAACTACAATCGCGACATTGAAATTTTCCCCGTACTGCGCCGTCTGTTTGAGGGAATTTACGGCGAATGCCCATATAAATCTCCGACGGACATGGGGGTTAACATGGTGGGATTCTGCATTTACGATGACGAAGCGGTATCGGATGCGTCAAAAATGGAGATAATCCGCCGGTACTATGACTGTTTATGCAAAAAGAACAAGGGACTTTGCGACGCGGACGAGGTGTACAAAGCAGAGCTCATCATGAACCGTGCCAAAATTTCAGTGGACTATCGTCACGTTGTGCGCGCAGCGTTGGACAAAGCGGCGGCGACAGACGGACCCGGTGCGGCAATTGAGCTTCCGGACGGAAAAATCGTAACCGGAAAGACCAGCGACCTGCTTGGCTCATGCTCGGCAGCTCTTTTGAACGCGCTCAAGGCTTTAGCGGGCATTGACGACGGCATTCATCTGATTTCGCCGTCAATCATTGAGCCCATCTGCCGGCTGAAGACGGAAAATCTGGGCTGCAAAAATCCGCGGCTCCATGCGGATGAGATTTTGATAGCCCTCTCGATTTGCGCAGCGACAAACGAAAATGCGCGCGCGGCGTTCGAATGTCTGCCGAAGCTGTCCGGATGTGAAGCGCATGCAAGCGTTATTGTTTCACAGGTCGATTCAGACACCTTCCGCAAGCTGGGCGTCAGTCTGACCTGCGAACCGGTTTACGAATCAAAGAAGCTGTTCCACAAATAAGCGGAAAACTTTTGGATTGATAAATAAAGAAAAAAAGTTTTCGCAAAATATTATAAAAGCCAACAAAAATATAACATACACAAAACCAAGGAGAAAAGAAATGAAAGTTGGAATATGCGGACTTGGCTTGATTGGCGGGTCCATGGCAAAAGCGTACAAAAGAGACGGACACACCGTATACGGCCACGACAAAAACAAACTGACAGAAGAATACGCAAAGATGAATGAAATCATCGACGGTACGCTTGACGAGAGCGTAATTGGTGCGTGCGAGGTCATTCTTATTGCGCTGTACCCGGAAGCTGCCATAAATTACATGAAGGAAATCGCACCGCTGGTAGACAAGAATACGCTCGTTATGGATTTGTGCGGCACGAAGCGTACGGTATGCGAGAGCGGATTTGCGCTAGCGGAACAGTACGGCTTCACATACGTTGGCGCGCATCCAATGGCAGGTACGCAATACTCAGGCATCAAATACGCGGACGTATCTCTGTTTGACGGCGCGCCGGTCGTTATCGTTCCCCCGCGTTACGACGACATTGAGCTGTTCAGCCGGATAAAGACCTCTCTCGCACCGGCCCGTTTCGGCAAAATCTCGATAACAAAAGCGGACGACCACGACAAAATCATCGCGTATACGTCGCAGCTCGCGCACGTCGTCTCGAACGCGTACGTCAAGAGCCCGACTGCAAAGCTGCACAAGGGTTATTCCGCGGGCAGTTATTCCGACCTGACACGTGTTGCATGGCTGAACGAAGACATGTGGGCCGGTCTGTTCATCGAAAACCGGGACAACCTCATCAACGAGATCGATACCATTATCTCCTCCCTCACCGAGTACAAAGACGCGATTCAGGACAAAGACGTCGACCGTCTCCGCACCCTCCTCCGCGAAGGCCGTATTGCAAAAGAGCAGGTTGATGGCACAAAGTAAGAAATTACGTTTAGGGGGACCTTTTTAGAAAAGGTCCCCCTAAAAACCCCCTCTGAACCTTTTTGAAAAAGAGGCTCAGAGGGGGTTTTTGACACGTTATTTTCTCTTAAATCGTTTGCGGAGTTTTATCATGTAGAAGGATATGCAGAGGGTCAGGCAGACGTCATAGAGGATAAAAAAGAGGGTGCCGACGATGACGGTCGGAACAGCGAGGGGGAAGAAATCGCCTCCGGTGAAGACGTAATTTGCCAAAATGAGGCATATCATGAGCAAAGAATCGAGCAGGGAGATTTTGAGAAGCCATGCGAACAGGGCGCGCAGGCGTTCGAAATACATTTTAATAATGGGGTAGAGTGCGCCGAACATCAGATATTCGAAGGCGTACAGCTTGGATGGAAGAAGGATGACAGCTAATACCGATGTTACGGCGGCATACACCCATGCAAGTTTTGCGCCGCACTCTACCAGCACAACCATCGTCATAAGCGAACAGACGATAAGCACGGACAGGTCGAATGCCGTCAGTCCGAGCATGTACATGAATCCTATTGCGAGCGCTGCGAACACGCCGCCGATTGTCAGCTTGCGGGTCAAATCTTTGTTTGTCATAATCTGTTTTTTCACCACTTTTGGGGTTGAACTGAGTTATAAACTTCAAGTCCGCGCTTTTCTTTATTTTCCCTCAACAGCAAGGAATCAAATCACCGCCGCAGCATTCGCAGCAGGAGTCACAGCAAATCAGGGTGGAGCAGGTGCCGCAGACATCGCAGTTTCCCACATTATTCGTGGTGCGGTAGTCCTCGCCGAAGCCGGACGAGCGCATTTTCAGACGGTTCTTCGCTTCCCGGTATTCAAGATTGGATGGGTCGAGGTAGCAGGCAATCTCAATATACTTGATGGCGTCATAGAAAAAGCCGCGCTGGGTCAGCAAGCATCCTTTGAGGTAGTTCCATTCCGCGCCGCGATCCCCCGACGGTGTGGAATCGATTATCAGCTCCGCGTCGGAATACAATCCCTCCGAGATGAGACGGCGCACTTCGTAAAACGACGTTGTGCCGGAGGAGGAGTACGAGGCGCCGTGGGATGCGGTCTTGCCCGACCGCTCCCGCTGTATCGTATCGTACGCCTCGTTGATTTCCTTCATCACGGTTTCCGCGGATGCCGCCGCCTCCGGATTCCCCGCAAAATTATCGGGGTGATATTTTCGTGCCAGATTGCGGTACGCCTTCTTGATTTCCTCATCCGACGCGCCCCGCGGCACACCGAGCACCTGATATGGGTCTTTCATCTATCTATCAACACGTTCCTTTCACGGATAATTCAAATCCTCTCGCTCAGTTTCGCCATACAGCACTCTCCGCATGGCTGACGGAAGTCCCAGATATACCGTATTTTTTACAATAGGTGTCAGCGCGTGTGAGGGATTGAGCCGCTCCACGGCTGTGCCAAGTCCCTCAAGGTCCAGCGGAAGGGACGTTTCTATCGAACCGCGCACGAGGTCGGACATTTTTCCGTCCTCTGTTACCGCGAGATTTCCCCATCCGGCGGCTATCGGGTTATATCTTTTTTTCTTGATATCCCCCGCGAGGTCGTCGGCGGCGTCACATACGTAGACGAATCGTCCGAAGCAGCGTCCGATTTGTGCTGCCAGCTCCGCGGTTTTGCCGTCCAGTCCGAGTGCAAACACATAGGACAGCACCGAGCCAAAGGCTTCCGCCGTTTGGTCGAGGGAGTCGCAGTTTTGATTTTCAAGCGCCGACAGTGCGGACAGGCGCGACGCAATTTCGGTACCGGCACTGTTCGGCAGATATTTGGCGCCGCGTCTGCGCATATGCGATACAGGAACGTCGGCGAAGACTGCGCGCACATGCTTGAGGCCGCGCTCGTCGTTCAAATCATCGCGGTTTTTGAGATATGCCAGCGCAGATGACATTGCCGCGGCGTAGGTAAGCGCGAGATTCTCCGTCACAAACGACCGCTTTTTCGCCGGATGCGCGAGACAGCGGAAACGTTTGAAATCCGGCGTAATATTTTCCAGTATCATGCGTACCGACGCGAGGAGAGCAAAGTCATAGGAAAGCGTAAGGCGGGACATTTCACCCGTCACACGGCCCATTGAACGGCACAGTCCGCAGTACACCGCGCGGTACATTTCGTATTCCATTACCTTCATCTGCGGCACATACGGTCTGACATATCCAAACATAGTTTCATAATTGGAGGATAATGGCGGGGATTTTTCCCGCTCCTCTCCATAACCTTTTAAAACATAGCGTTCGTTTCGGAACTGCAAATTTACAGCACTGCCGTTTTTGTCACTCTTTATGTTATATCAAACGCCCGTTTTTTACAATAAACTTTTTGTAAATAATATAAAATAATATAATTAACATGCGTTCGATATGCGTTCGATGATTTGTTTTTTGGAGAATTCTCGCCGATGAAGAAAACTTGTCATCATCTTTTTACCTTTCTCAGATACAAATTTTACTATACATATTGACATATGTATTTAATTATGCTATAATTAGGGGAGAAAGGGGGACGACACCCCCAAAAATAACATTTTTTTAGAAAGGTCAATGTTATGAAAAAATTCCTTTTACTTCTTCTGTCTGCGCTTCTCATAACGGCGCTTGTTCCAGTTACTGTTTCCGCAGCGGAAGACGCCTGGGTTACAGACGGACTCGCTGCTCTGTATGACGGTATCAATAATACCGACTCGGGTCACAGCACAGACGCCACTACTTGGGCAGATACGTCCGGCAACGGCATTGCTTTCAATATCGATCTCGATGATACCAACTACTGGACCGATAACGCTTATCATGCCAATTCCGCATGGTGCTACTTCGACGACGCAATTGTTGATGTCGTAAACGGCGAGCAGTTCTCCGTTGAAATCGTATTCGGCGAATTCACAGGCTATGGCACAGACTACAACACTTTCCTGAACTCCGATAACGACAATTTTGCATGGTTCATTCGTAACGAGGGCGACTACCTCGAATTCAAGAATTCCAGCAACGCCAGACCGAAAGTTACGGGTGGTCTGGATTTTGTAAACAACTCCACCCTTACCATTACATTTGATGTTAATGAATGCGAATGCAACATGTACGTTGACGGCGAACTCATCGACCAGCAGTTCCCGGCTGTCACCGTTGGCGCAGACACCCTGTTCCTCGCTCACGCTGACGCATCCCGTAACTGGGAAGCAGACATTTACTGCATCCGTTTCTACACAACAGCTCTCACAGCTGATCAGGTTGCAGCAAACGTAGCTGTTGACCAGGCTAAATACTTCTCCGGCACAACAGAAGCTCCCGCTGAGGAAGCTGCCGTTGAAGAGACTCCTGTTGAGGAAGAAGCTGCCGTTGAAGAGACTCCTGTTGAGGAGGAAGCTGCTGTTGAAGAAGCTCCCGAAGTTACTGTTGAAGAAACTCCCGCAGAACCGGAAGTTGTTGAAACAGTAGAAGCTCCCGCTGCAGAGTCCGCTCCCGTTGTCGTATCGGCTCCGCAGACATTCGACTTGGGTATTGTTGCAGCTGTTGCAGCTGTCGTATCCCTCGCAGGCTTCGCAGTATCCAAGAAATCCAGATAACTTCCACTGAACGAGTACATCAAAAATGGGAGGCGGCGTGCATCGTCACCTCCCTGTTTTCATAATAAAAGGGTAGACAAATATGAAAGTTATCAAAAAAATTTCCTCCTTTCTTCTCACGGCAATTGCGGTCAGCACGATGGCGATCTGCGTACGCGCGGATATCCTCACCACCGAGATTCCCTCCTCGAATCTGTTTACTACACCGACAATCGTCACCGAAATCGACACGGAAGCTGAGTTGGGAGCGCTCGCAAATACGGCGCCGAATACCGCGATTTTTGCCGTAAACGACGAAGGTCAGGCGGTACTCGCGGATGGAACTGTCGTCGGGACTGCCGCTGCGACCGTAGGGATTTGTGGAGACACGATTATTCCGGCGTTTGAAGTTTCGTCTGAAGCGGCGGTGAACGCCGTGATTGCCAATCTTGACGAAAATAACGTACAGGATTTCTTTCTTGTGTCCGATGACCCCGCCCTCCTTCGCATTGGTCTCGATAACGATATCTGGGCGCGCGGTGTGCTTCGAGTCGGGGATTCCTACCGTGGGGACGACGGCACATATGACCTCATGGCGGTTCGCGGAGATGCGAATGCCAGCGGCTGTCATGTTGTTATCCTGCCTGAGGAAGCGTCAAATCGACAGAATGCCTACTATCTCGAACGCCGTCTGATTGGTGTATGGACGACCGCGCCGCAGACGGAGTACGGTCAAATGGCGGCAATTCTCTCCGGCTCAAACGGCATCGTGACAAAGGATGTGGCAGCGGCAAAAGCTTGTCTCGTCGACTGTTTTGAGAAAAATACGATGACACGGCAAGTCTTGATTATTGGACACCGGGGCTTGCCCGGCACCTATCCGGAAAACACCATTGAAGGTTCCCTCCTCGCGGTCGAAGCGGGTGCAGATATCGTGGAAAACGATATTTATATCACCAAAGACAACGTTCTTGTCATTATGCACGACGCCGACGTCAGCCGTACAACAAACGGGAATGGCAACATCGAAGATTACACGCTCGCGCAGCTCAAGGAATTTGAAGTGGATACGCACTCCGAATACACGGGCTGGAAAATCCCGACGCTGGAGGAATACTTTATCGAATGGAAGAAGCTCGACACGGAAAAGCAGCTTTTTGTAGAGCTTAAGTCCGCCAAGCCGGAGCTTGTCACAGAATTCGTACGTCTTGTGAAAGAGTACGACATTGCCGACCAAGTGAGCGTCATCAGCTTCTCGCAGGAGCAGCTTATCCGGCTTCATGAAGAAATGCCGGAAATGTCCATCGGCTTCCTCACGAGCGGGTATGTGTCAGACAACATTTCGCAAAGTCTCAAGATTATCATTCGCACCGTGCAGAAGTTCGAGAGCACATTCAATCAGGATTATGGCAATGTGACGAAGCAATATTTTGCCCAGCTGAACGCGCACGGTATCACGCACTGGCCGTGGACATACCGCGACCAGAACCTCATGATGCAGCACTTTATGATGGGGTTGAACGGTATGACCACAGACTACGCTAACTGGGTCAGCGAGACAGTAAAGTACTGCTACGTTGGCGAGGGATTATCCGACACGGAGCTGACGCTCACCGAAGGAGAGACGCTGGAGGATGTATTCCACACCATGCAGTATAACGGCGTAAGCGCGCCGGGTGGGGACATCAAAATCGTATCCGGCGGCGAGCATATCTCAGTAGACGGAAACACCATCACGGCGGTATCGGCAGGCGAGGCGTACGTTTTTGCAAGTTACACGACGAAAATCATCACAAAGCCCATTCGCGCAACGAGCGATTTAATCAAAATCACAATTACATCGCAGCAGGTCGAGGAAGCGCCGGCGGACACTGAGGAAGCTCCGATTGAGACCGCGGAGGACACATCGTCTCCGGCGGCGGAGCAAAGTGAAAGCAGCACCGGAGTCGTAATCGCAGCCGCGGCAGCGGTTGTTGTCGTGCTCGCAGGAGGCGGTGCAGTTGTGTCAAGGCGAATAAAAAAATAAAATCTAATCATGCGGGAAGCCCAAAGAGACGCTTCAAAAAGGCTTCCCGCGAAATTTCAATTTTTTTCAAAAAAACTATTGACAAATGCCAGCGGATGTGGTATCATAATTGAGCGTCAAGAGCGCGTAGTGCGCGCTATGTGCGGGTGTAGTTCAATGGCAGAATTCCAGCCTTCCAAGCTGGCCGTGTGGGTTCGATTCCCATCACCCGCTTCCTCCGTCCAGCGGAGATTTTTTGTACCTTTAGCTCAGTCGGATAGAGCAACTGCCTTCTAAGCAGTAGGTCGTGGGTTCGAATCC
>CAZUPI010000064.1:0-8183 GCA_964621755.1 uncultured Ruminococcus sp.
TTCTTGCCTTCTCTGCGGCAGAGCTTGCATGAAGGACCTGTATATCTTGCCATAATGTAAAATCCTCCTAAAAATTATACTCTTCTGCGCTTGGGCGGACGGCATCCGTTATGAGGAATCGGAGTTACGTCTTTGATGAGTGTAATGTTGAGACCGGATGTCGCAAGTGCGCGGATAGCCGCTTCACGACCGTTGCCGGGACCCTTTACATATACTTCAACAGTCTTCATGCCATGCTCCATAGCGCCCTTTGCAGCTGCTTCTGCTGCTGTCTGAGCTGCGTATGGTGTGTTCTTACGGGAGCCCTTGAAGCCCTGTCCACCGGAAGAAGACCATGCGATTGTGTTGCCCTGCACGTCAGTAATCGTAACGATTGTGTTGTTGAAGGTCGAGCGGATGTGCGCGTGACCAGCTTCTACATTCTTACGGTCGCGGCGCTTTTTGATGACCTTCTTTGCTGCTTTAGCCATTTAATCCTCTCACTCCTTTATTACTTCTTCTTATTTGCGATTGTCTTAGCCGGGCCCTTTCTGGTTCTTGCATTGGTCTTTGTTCTCTGACCACGAACCGGAAGTCCCTTTCTGTGTCTGATGCCACGGTAGCAGTTGATTTCTACGAGTCTCTTGATATTGAGCGCTACTTCACGGCGAAGTTCACCTTCGACTGTGTAGTGGTTTTCAATTTCATCACGGAGCTTCGCGATATCCTCCTCGGTAAGGTCCTTTGCTCTCTTATCGGGATTAATGCCTGTCTTTGCGAGAATGTCGCTTGCACTCTTCGGACCGATACCGTAGATATAGGTAAGAGCTACCTCTACACGCTTTGCATTCGGAATATCAACACCGGATATACGTGCCATTTGCTTCTTTCACCTCTCTCGTTTTTAATTAACCCTGTCTCTGCTTGTGCTTCGGATTTTCACAGATAACCATCACATGTCCGTGACGCTTGATAATCTTGCACTTTTCGCAGATTTTCTTTACGGAAGGCTTTACTTTCACAGTATTTTACCACCTTTCTTCTTTATAGCTGAGCATGCTGTGTAGTCGCGCACGCCGTGAGCCGCCTGCGCGAGATATGACGCACAAATCTCAGCTCTTTGTACGCCACGTAATCCTACCTTTGGACGGGTCATAAATCGATACCTCGACTGTGACCTTATCACCGGGCAGTATTCTGATATAATTCATCCTGAGCTTGCCGGAAATATGCGCGGTAACGATCATATCATTCGGCAGCTTCACCTTGAAGGTAGCGTTTGGAAGTGTTTCTACAACTACACCTTCAAATTCAATTACATCATCCTTCGGCAAATTAGTCCCTCCCTGATCGCTTTCTGGATTATTCCGGTGGAAAACGCACCGTCTTAATATTATAATGTATACACAAGTATTTTGTCAAGTCTCTTTCAAGCTATTTCTGAATTTTATCATATTTTTTACAAATTATTAATATTTTTTCATCTGATAAATCGCTTGAAAGCTCGCAAATTTCCTCCTCCGTCAGCTTTGCGATGAACTTAAGATGGCGGGGATTTTTGTGTTTTTTCCCAGAGAACTTTCTGAGTTGGCCGTTTGCAACAATCACCGGACGCACCATATCGCTGTAATCGATGTCGATTACGAGGAATACACGATGCCTGTCGCGGCCGGCCGTAGACTGTACGACCGTACCGAAATCAAGGCTTATCATGTCAATTCACCTTGGTCAACAATTCCGGACCGTTTTCCGTAATGGCGACCGAGTGCTCGTAGTGGGCAGAAAGCGATCCGTCCCTGGTTACGACTGTCCATTTGTCTTGGCGCTCAAGCACCTCAGGACGTCCGGCATTTACCATTGGTTCAATGGCAATTGTCATGCCGCGGCAGAGTCTTGCACCACGTCCAGCGGTACCGAAGTTGGGAACGTTTGGGTCCTCATGAAGCTCTGCGCCGACGCCATGACCCACGTACTTTTTGACCGTGGAATATCCGTTTGCGACAACGTAACCATCAATAGCCGCGCCGATATCGCCGATTCTGGCGTGTTCGACTTTGGTGATTGCCTCGACGCCGAGTTCAAAGCTACGCTTTGTGACCTCAATTAAACGGAGAGCCTCATCGGAAACTTTGCCGACGGGGAAAGTATTCGCGCTGTCACCGTGGAAACCGTGGATAAACGCGCCAACATCGATTTTTACGATATCGCCCTCTTCCAGGATGCGGTTGTGCGAGGGGATGCCGTGGATGACCTCATTGTTGATGGAAATGCAGGCGGAAGCCGGGAATCCGCCATAGCCGAGGAACGACGGTTTTGCACCGCACTTCTCGATATAGTGGCGGATTTTATCATTGATTTGCTTTGTGGAGACACCGGGTTTGACCATTTCTCCGCCAAGCAAGAGAGCTTCGCCGGTAATGCGTCCGGCAATCCGCATGAGCTTAATTTGTTCGTTCGTCTTTACAATAATCATTTTTCTTCAATTATTATTTATTCGACTTGATTCAGCCTTCGAGGGCCGCCTTTGTAAGAGCTGTCGTGTCCTCAAGCTTTTCCTGCCCATATACGATTTTGAGGAGTCCCTTTTCGCGATAGAAATCCTTGAGAGGTTCTGTTTGCGCGTGATAAACTTCGAGTCTGCTCTTCACAACTTCTGGGTCATCGTCCTTACGGATGGTAAGAGGCTCACCGCACTCGCAGAGTTCACCCTTCGGGGAAGGATTATATTTGATATGGTAAGTCGCGCCGCACTTTTTGCACACGCGTCTACCGCTCATGCGCTCCATGATATCCTCATCAGCAACCTCGATGGAGATAACGTCGGTGATTTCGACGCCCATTTCGTCGAGGGCAGCTGCCTGAGGAACCGTTCTCGGGAAACCGTCAAGGATAAAGCCGTTTGCGCAGTCGGACTTTGCGAGTCTTGCTTTGATAATATCAATTACGACAGCATCAGGAACGAGCTCACCACGTTCGGTAAAGGACTTTGTGCGAAGGCCGAGCTCACTTCCGGAAGCGATTTCTTCACGGATGATAGCGCCAGTCGAGATTGCAGGAATTCCATATCTTTCGGAAATAATTTCAGCCTGTGTTCCCTTGCCGGCGCCGGGAGCGCCCAGCAGAATAAGGTTGATTTTTCGTGCCATGTTTAAACTCCAAATTTTTCTTTCAATACATAATATATAATTACGAATAAATTCACGAGAAAACTTTTTCAAAGAGCTTTCTCTATTCATAGGAATCAAGTTTTTGCAGATGGTGCGAAACGCGAACACGTGCACGGGGAAGTCGTTTCGAGAAGCACCTCCCCGCAAATACACATGTGCGGCTTAAAAATCCAATCTCCGTCAACTGAAGGTACCTTCTGCCGGCGGAGACGTGGGTCTATTTTTATTCAAGGAATCCCCTATAGTGACGCATCGTCATCTGCGCTTCGATTTCGCGGATGGTTTCAAGTACAACACCTACTACGATGATGACAGAGGAACCACCAAATGCGAGTCCGGAAAGGTTGCCGCCGGTGATAATGTTGATTATCAGCGGAATGACTGCAACCACGCTCAGAAGAAGCGCGCCGATGAAGGTTACGCGAGAGAGAATCTTTGCAATATAATCCGATGTGGGGCGCCCCGGACGAATACCAGGGATGGAACCGCCGTTTGCCTTTAAGTTGTTGGAAACTTCCACCGGATTGAAGGAAATCGAAGTATAGAAGTACGCAAACGCGATGATAAGCACAAAAGTGAGAATCGCGTAAAGAACACTGTCACTGCTGAACAGGTCAAAGAACTTGTCCCAGAAAGAATCCTCAGCGGGTCTTACAAACATTGCAATTGTCGCAGGAATTGTGACAATCGAGTTTGCAAAGATGATAGGCATAACGCCCGTCATGTTGACCTTGAGAGGAAGGTTAGACGACTGACCGCCGTACATCTTTCTGCCGACAACCTTTTTAGCGTACTGAATTGGGATGCGACGCTCGCTGTTGGTCATCCAAACGATGAAGCCAACCATCGCAATGAGAATTGCGATAGACACGAGCGCAATGATGATGCCCACCCAGATGGGAATATTCACAACGCTGTCGTCGCTCTTTGTAAATGTACCGTTGCCGGATACAAACTTGATAAGCGTATTCGCCATGCTGGGGAGTCTGGAAACGATATTGGCAAAGAGTATCATGGAGATACCGTTGCCGACACCGCTTTCGTTAATCTTTTCTGCGAGCCACATTACCAGTGCGGAACCTGCGCAGTAAGACATCACGATAACGACAGCGGAGAAGAAACCGGTGTCGATAAGCAGACTATAGGACTTAAGAAGCTGATAATAACCGATTGCGGTAATCAAACCGAGCGCAACCGTTACATAACGGGTGATGTTGTTAATCTTCTTCCTTCCCTCTTCTCCCTCTTTGCTGAGGTTTTCGAGGTACGGAATAGCGATACACAACAGCTGCATCACGATAGATGCGGTGATGTACGGATTGATACCGAGCGCAAACAGGGTTCCATTTGAGAACGCGCTACCGGTTAAAATGTTAAGATATGCGAAAATCGAGCCGCCTGTCGCGAGCATCGATTGGCTGAGTGCGGTTGAATTGATATAGGGAATCGGAATAGCAGTACCTACGCGGTAAAGAACAATGATGAAAATGGTGAACAACAGCTTCTTTTTGAGGTCAGCGATTTTCCACGCATTTCTAATTGTCTCAAACACTTATACCACCTCGGTCTTTCCACCAGCCGCTTCAATCTTTTCCTTTGCGCTTGCTGAAAAGATGGACGCTTCAACGGTTATTTTTTTAGTAATTTCGCCGTTGCCGAGTACTTTCAGACCACAGAGGGGCTTGCGGATAACACCAGCTGTCATAAGAGTTTCAAGATTTACAGTTGCGCCGTCCTCGAATTTGTTGAGGTCAGACACATTTACGATTGCATATTCTTTAGCAAATCTGTTGTAAAAGCCTCTTTTAGGAAGCTTTCTGTAAAGCGGAAGCTGACCGCCCTCGAAACCAATACGCACGCCGCCGCCGGAACGAGCGTTCTGACCCTTATGTCCTCTGCCCGCTGTCTTGCCGTTACCGGAGCCGGTACCTCTGCCCTTACGCCAGGCGTCTTTTGCTGAACCGGGAGCCGGTGAAAGTTCATGGAGCTTCATGGTTAATCCTCCTTCTAAGAATTAATTATTTTAAATCTAAACCGGAGAGCGTTAAGCCTTCTCCACGGATACAAGGTGCTTCAGCACCTTTACTTTACCGTCAATCACAGGACCAGCTTCGTGTACGATAGAATCGCCAATCTTCTGGAGTCCGAGAGACGCTGCTGTAGCCTTCTGATTCGGCTTGGCTGCTATGAGACTCTTTGTAAGAGTAACTTTTACTTTTTCCATTTCTCATAACCTCCTTAGTCGATTACCTGCTCTACGGAAATGCCGCGGGTCTTTGCCACTTCCTCAGCGGTACGCAGAGCCTTTAAACCTTCGAATGTAGCTTTTACTACGTTTGTGGGGTTGTTAGAACGGAGGCACTTAGAACGGATATTCTTGATACCCGCGAGTTCAACAACGGCACGAACAGTCTTACCGGCGATGATACCGGTACCCTTTGCAGCAGGCTTCAAAAGAACCTTACCTGCGCCAAATTCACCGAGGATTTCATGCGGGATGGTGCCATCCTTCAGAGAAACCTCAATCATATTCTTTTTTGCATCTTCGATAGCCTTGCGGGTAGCCTCAGAAACTTCGGCTGCCTTTCCAAGGCCGTAGCCAACATGACCATTTTCGTCACCGACGACCATGAGGGCTGCAAAACGTGCTACACGACCACCTTTAACGGTTTTGGATACACGGTTCACTACGACGAGCTTTTCCTTCAGTTCAAGCCCCTCGGGATTGAATCTCTTTGCCATTTTTAATCCTTTCTTTAAGCACGGGTCAGTAATTTTGTTACCCATACTTACTGCCGCCTTTTTCGACAGATATGATGTTTACATAGGCCGAATGCGCCAGGGAACGAACGCTTTCTGAAAAAGCGAGGTGCTTTCTCAAAAATTACTAAGCGCCGCCCTGTCCGGCCGACGAAACAGTGTACAAACCGGTACTCGGGCGAGAGAATTAGAACTTAAGTCCGCCTTCTCTTGCGCCAGCAGCGAGTTCCGATACACGTCCGTGATAGATATAACCGCCGCGGTCGAAAACAACTGTATCGATTCCTGCAGCGAGAGCCTTTTCCGCAATCTTCAGACCGATCTTCTTAGCAGCTTCCTTGTTGGAGCCGATGCCTTCGAAGCCCGCTTCGACTGTGGAAGCAGAGCAGAGTGTTACGCCCTTTGTATCGTCGATAATCTGGGCATAGATGTTTGCGTTAGAACGGTAAACAGCCAGACGGGGACGTTCGGTTGTTCCGGAAACTTTAGCGCGCACTCTTGCGTGTCTCTTAAGACGCTGAGCGTTTTTATCCTTCTTGCTAACCATTGTGTACGTCTCCTTTCAATTATTTACCAGTCTTGCCGGCCTTGCGGCGGATGTGTTCGCCCGCATACTTCACGCCCTTGCCGTGGTACGGTTCCGGCGGTCTCTTGGAGCGAATTTCCGCTGCTACCTGTCCGCAAATCTGCTTATCGTAGCTCTTTACGATGATGGTGTTTGCATCCGGCACGTCGAACTTTACAAGGTCGGATTCTTCAAAGTAAATCGGGTGAGAGTGACCGAGGTTGAGGGTCAGCTTCTTGCCTTCCTTCGCTGCTCTGTAACCTACACCGACAATCTCGAGCTTCTTTTCATAGCCCTGAGATACACCGACTACCATGTTGTTTATAAGAGTACGGGTGAGACCGTGAAGAGAACGGCTTTCATTTTCGTCGTCGGGACGGGATACTGTAACGACAGCACCGTCAACCTTGACCGTCATCTGCGCGGGAGCCTTATAAGTAAGCTCACCCTTAGGACCCTTTACGGTGATAAGATTTTCCTCTCCTACTGTAACGGTAACGCCTGCGGGAACCGTAATCGGAGCTCTACCAATTCTTGACATTGTATTCCTCCTCTTCCCTTACCAGACGAACGCGAGAATCTCGCCGCCGACATTTTCATGTCTTGCCTTTTTGTCGGTCATGATACCCTTGGAGGTAGAAACGATGGCGATGCCGAGACCGTTCATAACCTTGGGCATATCTTCGCAGCTTGCATAAATACGGAGACCGGGCTTGGATACTCTGCGGAGGCCGTGGATAACCTTAGCCTTTGCCGGGCCGTACTTGAGAGTGATTCTGATAACACCCTGCTTGCCGTCTTCGATGACCTGCACGCTCTTGATGTAACCTTCCGCAAGAAGAATATCAGCGATAGCTTTCTTCATATTGGAAGCGGGAACATCAACAGTCTCGTGCTTTGCGTTATTCGCATTTCTGATTCTGGTCAGCATATCGGCGATAACGTCTGAAATCTGCATAATAATTTCCTCCTGTCATGCAAGTAATTCATTCTTGCTGCCGCGCAGTTCTGTGTTCGTCACAGCTTTGCACGGCTGCTACCGATGGTAAACTCATCTTGAGTTCCTGTCGGTATTGACTTATATTTACTGCCGGCCAGGGCAGTAGAAGTTGCCCTTACCGGAAACAGTACAAAGTTAAGCGGGGGATGGTGGGACGCCGCCCATACCCCATTCAAGAACCTTTTTGAAAAAGGCTCTTGAAGCTCCCAAATTTTAAATTGGGTTAGTGCAGCGCTTGAAGGTTTTGGGTTATTACCAGGACGCCTTTCTTACGCCGGGGATTTCGCCCTTATATGCGAGCTCACGGAAGCAGATACGGCAGATACCGTACTTGCGGAGGTAAGCATGCGGACGACCGCAGATTTTGCAGCGTGTATACTCTCTTGTGGAGTATTTCTGCTTTCTCTGCTGCTTTAAAATCATAGATTTCTTTGCCATATTATAACTCCCTCTTTATCTTACTTAGCGAACGGAGCGCCCAGCATGGTGAGGAGCTCCTTTGATTCTGCGTCGGTAGTAGCTGTAGTAACGAAACAGATGTCCATACCACGGATTTTCTCTACCTTGTCGTATTCGATTTCGGGGAATATGAGCTGTTCCTTGAGACCGAGAGCATAGTTGCCGCGGCCGTCGAAGGCGTCGGGGTTGATACCCTTGAAGTCACGCACTCTCGGAAGAGCGAAGTTAAAGAGTCTGTCAACAAACTCATACA
>CAZUPI010000065.1:0-7970 GCA_964621755.1 uncultured Ruminococcus sp.
GCTGACGGCAACACAGGCGATTCTGCTGACGGCAACACAGGCGATTCTGCTGACGGCAACACAGGCGATTCTGCTGACGACAACTGGTGGGACAATGATGACAGCGGGATGAGTTGGTTCATACCAGGCGGCGGCTTTATCAAACCATGATCCGCACGCCTCTGTTGGAGATGGATAGTATTGAATGAATAAAGATACAAAATTTGGAATCATCACACGCGGCGTCGGCGGACTGTACGGCGTTCGCCAAGTAGAACGCGGAAGCGGAACTGTGCTGGAAGAGGTACTGTGCCGCGCGCGCGGGGGTTTCAGACAAAACCACATCACCCCGACCGTGGGGGATGCGGTCCGGATTCTGCCGAGCGGCGCGGCTCCCGATGAGGATTTTGCGGAGCCTATCGAAAAAGGACACGGAAAAAAGCATGACGTGCGTGTGGATTACGTCATCGATGAAATCCTGCCGCGCCGGAATCTGCTCATCAGACCGCCGATGGCAAATCTCGACTACTTGTTTGCCGTGATTCCTGCGGCTTCCCCTGCACCCGACTTGCTGACTGCGGACAAGTTGACCGTTATTGCGGAAAATTATGGCATTGAAACGGTCGTTATCGTGAATAAAGCAGACCTTGATCCGGAGTCCACCGCACGGCTGACCGATATATACCGGACCGCCGGATACCGCGTGTTTTCCGTAAGCGCGGCGCGCGGCGATGGAATGGACGAGCTTGCGCGGTACATAGCTGACATATCCGCGCAGAACGAAACGGAAGAGCATCCTTATGTGAGCGGCGCATTCGCGGGGGTCTCGGGAGGCGGGAAATCGACTCTTATGACCGCCCTGTTCCCGGACTTGCAGCTCAAAACAGGTGGAGTCAGCCGGAAGACCAAGCGTGGACGCCACACGACCCGCCACGTGGAGATCTATCCGCTTGAGACGCCGGGAGGGATGTTCTGGCTCGCCGATACGCCCGGATTTTCAATGCTTGATTTCACTAGGTTTAACTTTTTCCCCTATGATGAATTGGCGTCAAGCTTCCGGGAATTTGCGGACTGTCTCGGCACGTGCCGGTATACAAAATGTACGCACCTCCGAGAGGAAGGGTGTGCGGTGATTGAAAAAATGAAGAATGGTAAAATCGCACAGTCGCGGCATGAGAGTTATGTGCGAATTTATGAAGAGCAAAGGAGTGTTCCCGAATGGAAAAGACGATAAGGCGAATGTCCCAAACCGCTCCTGGGGAGTTGAAAAATGTCCCCGAAGAGCCCAAAACCGCACTTGTAGTGACGGGAGGATATTGCAACATTGATTCGGCAAGGCGCATTCTTCCGGTCGACGCAGATTTGACGATTGCGGCAGACAGCGGATACGCTACGGCAGAGCTTCTTGGAATCACGCCGGACATCACGATGGGAGATTTTGATTCGTATCATGACGCACTTCCGTCGGGGATGGATATTCTTCGAGTCGCGTGTGAGAAGGATGTTACCGATACCATGCTGGCGTGCGAGTACGCAAAGGACAACGGCTGCCGCTATATCACCATATTTGGCGGAACGGGCGGCCGTATCGACCACTCGCTCTCAAACGTTCTGTATCTGGAAGGATTGAGACGGCAGGGCGTGCGCGTCAAGCTGACCGACGGTGAGAACACCGTGCAGGTGATTCTCGACGAGACGGTAACGGTGCCAAACGATGGCGGCTATTTCTCCATTTTCGCACTCGACACATGCGTGGTAAGCGAGTCCGGGTGCAAATATCCGCTGAATCGTGCGACGCTGGTACGCCAGATGCCGTACGCAGTGAGCAATGAAGTTCTTGGAGAATACGCGACCATCACAGTCGAAGGTGCTGCGATTTTGGTAATGAGTAAAAAATAAAGTTTTGGCGGCAAAACCCTTTTAAGGGAAAGATTTCCCCGCGCCCTTCCAAAATCTTTTTGGGCAGGATGCGGTCTCACTTTTTAATTGCTTTTTGCATATGCTGTAAGTGAAGAAAAAACTTATGGGGAGTGCAGGAAATATGAAGGTTGTAGTTTGGAAAAGTCCGAAATACGCTGTGCCGTTTTTGAAGCGATTTTTCAAATTCGGCAAAACCGATAAAAAAGACCGAACATAAAAAATAAAACCGCCGTATGGGACAACATGAGCCATACGGCGGATTTTGTATGTATATTTTGAAGGATACCGCGCAAAAATACTTTTGTAAATACAAATACGAGGTATCAAATATGCAAAGAACAAGTACAGAAGAAAACACAAACGAACTTCTCGCAAACATGTACCGCAACGTCAAAATGGGCAACGAAAGCCTGACAGACGTAATCCCGATGATAAAGGATAAATTCCTCCTCACCAACGTAACCTCTCAAATGGAGCATTATTCTGACTACGCGTCCCGCACCGCAGCCGAGCTTCGCAAACGGGCCGTAAAACCCAAAGAGCTGTCCGCAATGAAAAAGGCGATGGCAAAAAGCGGCATCATGATGAATACCATGTTTGACTCCAGCGACCGCCACATCGCGGAAATGATAGAAAAAGGCACCCGCCTCGGGGTCGACGAACTCGAAAATCAGCTTCTCAGCCTCGCCGATTCCGGATGCGACTTCGCTGTAGCCGGTCTCTGCCGTGAAATCATCAACTATGAACGCCGCGAAGCCGACAAAATGAAAGATTTTGAATAAAAACTGGTTTTAAGTTTTTTGAATGAGTTTGGGGAAAACTTTTTTTGAAAAAGTTTTCCCCAAAAATTTTTATTTCCTCCACACTACCTTGCGCATCCGGTTGACGACTGCTTTGACGTCGCATTTTCGCGGAAGTTCGAGAAAACGGTCGGTTGTAGTGAAAAAGGACGAGAAGACGGAGTCGAGGCCTTCCGCTTCGATTTTTCGATAGACAAGGTCGAGTTCGGCGTCTAGGTCGACGATTGGCGTTTTCAATTGGAGCATCATGCGGCGGAGAATGAAGGCGATGCCGTTGCGCTGCGCGTCAGACGCGACGTTAAATAAACCGCGGATGTCTACCGCTTCGTCGCCAATCAGGATGAAGCCCATTTCCGATACTTCAAGACGCTCCGTTCCCATTCCTTCCGGATACGACGAGAAGTTCTCCGCGGATAAATACCGTTCCTGCGTCCACGAGACCTCCGGCGGGATTATCGTGATTTCGTCAAGGTTTCGCTCGGACTGCCAGATGTCCACGGCGCGCTTCGTCACGTCTGAGATGAGATAATCTTCCATTAAATATACGCGGTCGCATACGCCGAGATATTCGCCGCTGCCGCCGATGACTAAAATTGTCGATACGCCGTGTTTCGAGAGTTCCTGCACCCGGTCTGTGAATGGTGTGATGGGCTCTTTTTTGATGAGCGACTTCATTTTGTTGTCGCGAATCATGAAGTTTGTCGCACTCCGGTCCTCGTCAATGAGAAGGAGGGTGGCGCCAATGTCTATTGCTTCCATGATGTTCGCAGCCTGCGAGGTCGAGCCGGACGCGTGTGCGGTCGAAAAATTCGTTGTGCTGCCGCCCGGCAGCCATTTGATGAACGGTGAGATGTTTGTGCACTTGACGCATCGTCCGTCCTCCGCTGCGATGCTTACCGCAGACGGATCCGTTATCACAAGTTCGCGTCCGTCTCCAAGCGTATGGTTGTAAATTCCCGCGGATATTGCGTCTAGTAAGGTTGATTTTCCCGAGTAGCCGCCGCCCGTGATGATGGTGACCCCTCGCCGGATTCCCATTCCGATGACGCCGCAAATTGTGATTTCATCCTCTGGCGTGGAGTGGAAGGGAATCGCATCAAGCATGGGGGAGAAACCGTCGGACAGGCGTGGGAGAATACTTCCGTTGGCGAGGAACGCGGTATATTCGCTGTCACGAAGGTATTCGCGGATTTTTTGCTGTCGATATGCCAGCTCGCACGCTTCCCCGAGCCCCAAACGGTCCAGTTGTGCCGTGAACAGGTCGATTGTTTCCGGCAGATTTTTGCACATCATCCGCTGGGCGCGCTCCAGTTTTTTGAACGGGAGCTGAATCTGCATCCGGATACACAGACACAGTCTCGGAGGGCGTTTTACATCATCTTCAAGAAGACGCACCCGGATGCCGGTGAGGTTTTCATAATCCTTCCGCGGGCACATCGCAAAGTACGCGGCGTTGCTGGTATGAACTTCACCAGACGGCCGGTGGAGAATGTATTTCCCGTTTTCCTTGTCCGGTCTGCTGCGGTTATACAGCTCTGCGTTGAGCGCGTCGATATACGGGGCCAGCATGCGAAGACAGTAATCTGCGGCGGCGTCACGGATGGCGGAGAATTCTCCCACGGTCAGCGGCTCCCCGGCGTACGAGAGGGGCTGTATCTTCGGGACAAGCTGCTTTTTCACCTCTTTGATGTTGAGCTTATCTTTTTCCGCATTTTCTTTCTCGAGTGTAAGCGCTGCCTGGGATGCTTCACGCGTACAGTTTGCGTCGATTCCCGCGTCGCGCCACAGGTCAAGCAGCCGAGGGTCGATTTCGTCAGCGGGAATGGCGATGGTGATAGTCGGTTTGTCCTTTGCCATTTTGTTGGACATTTCAACAGTATAGGCGTGGCTGTCGTCGTAGTATGTTGAGTCGTGGACAAGTTCGGGAGGCTGTTCATCGTCCGGGTCGTCACGCTCGGGATAGAATAGGAGCATATCCCCGTCGTAGAGGGAATGCTGCTTGTTGTCTTCACCGCGGTAGTTGTAGGTCGCGGTGTCCCTTTCCATAAGTTTAAAATAGTATTTTAATCGTTTCATGATATCGCTCCTCTTTGTGCACTCATCGTTTATGAGACTTTCCACAGGAATTTCTACGACCACCGTTGGGATGCTCGGGTCGTGTTTGCCGGGGTCTTCGATTTTAAACGCGATATTGCCATAATAGTACACGCTGTCTGTGTCTCTGTAGTTCAGGTAAGGATTATTCAACGCAGTGACAAAAATCGGACTGTGGTACATGGCTTTGTAGGTCGTCGTGGTGTTCTGCATACATGCGAAAATACTCATTAATCGTTTCATTCCACATCACTCCTTTATAATATGATGGGCGGCGAAAAGCAAGAAAAAACACGCCCTGCTGACGGGCGTGTCGAAAAACAATACGCATTTATGACAAATCATAAAGCAGGCACAGCGCCGCAGCGTTTTTTGTTTTTTTCATGACAACCACCTGCTTTCAATAAAGTTTTGTTATGTCCATATTATAGCATACGAGGAAGAAACGGGTCAAGGGAAAGAACGGTTATAATTATTTTTTCTCATAGGGAAAAGATTTGGTTGGATTTCGATATGTTTTGGCAGCAAACGATATTGACTGCGCCGTTTTTACCTGCTATAATGAAACAAAATCGAAACTTGTATCAAGAAAAAGGAGAATCAACATGGCTGATTTTTCAGAACTGATAAAAATGGTGGAAACCGGTAAGGTAAAAGCGGTGCGCGAGCTTGTGAATAAGGCAATTGAGGAGGGCGTTCCCCCGAAGGAAATTCTCGACAATGGCCTTCTCCCGGGCATGAGCAATATCGGTGAAAAGTTTAAAAATAATGAAGTATATGTTCCTGAGGTCCTCATTGCCGCACGTGCGATGAATGCGGGCGTAACGCTTCTGAAGCCTCTTATGGCGTCCGGTGAAATGAACGACGCGGGCACTGCCGTTATCGGAACGGTAAAGGGTGACCTTCACGACATCGGTAAGAATCTTGTCAAGATGATGCTGGAGGGCAAGGGCATCAACGTGATTGACCTCGGTGTTGACGTATCGGCTGAGCGCTTTGTAGAGGAGGCAATCAACAACAACGCGCAGATAATTTGTTGTTCCGCGCTTCTCACGACAACGATGGGTGAAATGGAGAACGTCGTTAAGGTAGCGAAGGAAAAGAGAATCCGCGACAAGGTATACATCATGATAGGCGGTGCTCCGATAACACAGGAATACTGCGACAAGATAGGCGCGGACTGCTATACCACCGACGCAGCTTCCGCAGCCGACGCGGCAATCGCACATCTCAAGAAGAGCGTATAAGCTTCGGTTAAACCGAAAAACCGCCCAGTTTATCTGAGCGGTTTTTGCTTTACTCCTGTTCTGTGAGCTTTCGGAAGTCTTCGCGGTCATGGAGAGGGGCAAATTTTGCTTCCATGACTTCTTCCCGCCAGGTATCGACGCAGCTCGTTTCAAAACGGACGGCACTCGGAGTATGTGAAAAACTCAATTTGAATTCGAGTTTTCAGACCAGCCGCCATTCCTCAAAATTCACGATTTGCTATTTTTAAATCTGCTTTTTTCCGTCAAAACGTAAATTTTTTTTTGAAACTGCGGGATTCCCCGAAACGTATGTTGATTTTAGCGGCATTTTGTTATATAATATAAGGTGAGCAAAATCATAATTATTGCGCAAAGGAGTACATAAGTTCTATGAGCAATCTCACATATTCAAACGAAGTAGAAAACATGTGCTGTGTTGCCAAAGGTCCTGACCACGGACCGGCTCCCCTTCCCGAAGAAGGCAAGTGGGTTCAGGCAAAACAGATCAACGAAATTTCCGGTTATACCCACGGTGTGGGCTGGTGCGCTCCCCAGCAGGGCGCCTGCAAGCTCTCCCTCAATGTGAAGGACGGCGTCATCGAGGAAGCACTCGTTGAAACAATTGGATGTTCCGGTATGACCCATTCCGCTGCAATGGCAGCTGAAATTCTTCCCGGCAAGACTATCCTTGAAGCACTCAATACAGACCTTGTCTGCGACGCTATCAACACCGCTATGCGCGAGCTGTTCCTCCAGATTGTCTATGGTCGTACCCAGTCTGCATTCTCCGAAGGCGGTCTCGTCATCGGCGCAGGTATGGAAGACCTGGGTAAGGGCCACAGAAGCATGGTCGGCACTATGTACGGCACAAAGGCGAAGGGTGTTCGCTACCTCGAAATGACCGAGGGCTACTGCACAAGAATGGCGCTCGATAAGGATGACCAGGTCATCGGCTACGAGTTTGTCTCCCTCGGCAAGATGACTGACTTCATCAAGAATGGCATGGAACCCAACGAAGCATACGAAAAGTCTAAGGGTACATACGGTCGCTTCAACGAGGCGGTCAAGTACATCGACCCGCGTAAGGAATAAGAGGAGGTATATTATAAATGGCACAGTTTGAAGGTTATGAGAGACGCGAGGCGAAGATTCTCGGCGTTCTCAAGGAATATGGCATCTCCTCTATCGACGAATGCAAGGAAATTACCCTCGCAAAGGGAATCGACTGCGACCAGATCGTTCGCAGCACTCAGCCTATCTGCTTCGAAAACGCCGTATGGGCGTATACAGTAGGCTGCGCAATCGCCATCAAGAAGGGCTGCGCAAAAGCAGCTGACGCCGCTGCCGCTATCGGTATCGGTCTTCAGTCCTTCTGCATCCCCGGTTCCGTTGCCGAAAACCGTAAGGTTGGTCTTGGACACGGTAACCTTGGCGCAATGCTCCTCTCTGAGGAAACAGACTGCTTCTGCTTCCTCGCAGGTCACGAATCCTTCGCAGCTGCTGAAGGCGCTATCAAAATCGCCCTCAACGCGAACAAGGTCAGAACAAAGCCCCTCCGCGTTATCCTCAACGGTCTCGGCAAGGATGCTGCGTTCATCATCTCCAGAATTAACGGCTTTACATACGTAAAGACTGAATTTGACCCCTATACAGAAGAAGTTAAGGTTGTTTCCGAAACACCTTACTCCAACGGTCCGAGAGCGGCAGTTAAGTGCTACGGCGCTGACAACGTTCCGGAAGGCGTTGCTATCATGAAGCTTGAGAATGTGGGCGTTTCCATCACAGGTAACTCCACAAACCCGACCAGATTCCAGCACCCCGTTGCCGGCACCTATAAGAAGTGGTGCATTGAAAACGGCAAGAAGTACTTCTCCGTAGCATCCGGCGGCGGCACAGGCCGTACTCTCCACCCGGATAACATGGCAGCTGG
>CAZUPI010000066.1:0-7685 GCA_964621755.1 uncultured Ruminococcus sp.
CCGGCAGGCCGTTTTCCTCCAGCACCGCTACCTCAACCTCTACGCCCACGACGCACTCTTCTATCAGGATTTTCGTGTCCTCTGCAAACGCCGTTACAACCGCTTTATTGAACGCCGCCGCGGACTTGACCTTTGACGCGCCTACCGATGAGCCCGCGCGGGACGGCTTGACAAACATCGGATAACCTAACTTGCACTCGCATCTGCGTCTGAGCGCGGCGACCGCCGGCGTTTCAGACCCGGCGTCCACCGGACAGTCGACTGCCCCTACAATAACCGCCGAGGCCTGACGGATGTCCGTCTCCGCATTCACGATCTCCTTCGTAATGGCTTTGTCCATACAGACCGCTGACGCAGCGCAGTCGCATCCCACAACGGGAATCCCTGCAACCGCAAACATCCCCTGCATCGTTCCGTCCTCGCAGAATTTGCCGTGTATCATCGGCAGAACGCAGTCAATATGTATCCGCTCTGCGCCGTCGGCACGGGTCACAAGAATCCCTCCGCCCGTAAGGTCGAGCGCTACAGGGTATTTTTCCCCGTCGACCCACGTGCCGTCGGCAATGCGTTCGTTCGAGCCGCAGTAGTACCAGAACTGCCCCTCGCGTGTGATGCCGAGCCGCACAAGGTTGTATTTTTTCGTATCAATATTGGTAAGTACGCCGTATGCGGAGGAAAGCGAAACGTCGTATTCCGACGACTTTCCCCCAAAAAGAATTGCTACAGTCTTCATATGATTAATAGTCTGCCTTTCCGAGATTGCATAAATCAGCTCAAGACTTTTTGTGTTCCTTTTGCCGGAGCATGTACTCCACTGCGTCGCACATTGCCTGCCAGCTTGCGTTGATGACGTCGGAGGAGACGCCAATGGTACGCCAAACCGAGACGCCGTCCGTCGATTCTATGGATACCCGCACCGCAGACGCGGTCGCCTTGGAATCCAGCACGCGGACACGGTAGTCAGAGAGGTGCATGTTTGCGATTTCCGGATAAAACCTCGTCAGCGCGCGGCGGAGCGCCTCGTCTATCGCATTGACCGGACCGTTTCCCTCTCCGGCCGACAGTTCTTCCCTGCCGTCCACAGCTATTTTTATTACAGCCGACGCGCCCATTTTCTCGTCCGTGTCAATCTCCGACGCCGTACCAGCCGCCGGACGCTCATCGACTATAACCTTCAGCCCAAGCAGCGTAAAGTACCGCCTGCGCTGTCCGAGCGCTTCGTCAATCAACAGTGCAAGAGATGCACCCGCGTCCTCATACGCATATCCCGCCGCCTCGCGCTCGCGAATCATCGACGTTGCGCGGACGACTCCCTCGTCAGTCTTGCGGAAATCGCGGTTCGGCATATATGCGCGCATTTTGTCAATCACTGCCGCACGTCCGGACAGCCCGCTGATGACGATATTCCTTGCGTTTCCGACCGACTCCGGTGTGATATGCTCAAACGCACGCGGCGCCTTCGATACCCCGTCGATGTGCGCGCCCGCCTTATGCGTGAACGCGTATCCGCCGACAAACGGCTCCTTTTCGTCAAATGCGAGATTTGCCGCCTCGTTCACGATTCTTGCGGTATGGGACAGGGCGGAAATCTGCTCTCCGATGCAATCGAAGCCGAGTTTGAGCTGCAAGGTTGGGATAATCGAATTCAAATTCGCATTGCCGCATCGCTCCCCGACACCGGAGACGGTCCCCTGCACCTGTGTCACGCCGGACAGCACCGCCGAAACCGAGCAGGCTACCGCCATCCCGAGGTCGTTGTGACAGTGAATGCCGATATTCCGATATTTTTTCGCAACGGCGGCGCAAACCATCCCAATCACATCGGGCAGCATTCCGCCGTTCGTATCGCACAGCACAACGCGCGAGGCTCCTGCTTCAAACGCCGTGTCGACCACTTGCATAGCATATGATGTGTCGTCTGCGTAGCCGTCGAAGAAGTGCTCCGCGTCAAAGATGACCTCCTTGCCCGCCGCCTTTAAAAAGGAAATGCTGTCCCGAATCATGCGAAGATTTTCTTCTCCCGTGGTTTTCAAAACGTCCGTGACCTGATAAAACCACGCTTTTCCGTACAAAACTGCGGCATTGCAGGGACAATCCGCAATCAGGCGCAGCGCGGCGTTGTCAGCGGCGGCCTCACCGGCGCGGCAGGTCTGACCAAAGACGGCGAGCTTTGCCGTATGCAGGCGAAGTTCTCCGAGGGAGCAAAAGAACGCCAGCTTCGCCGGGTCGTCGGTCATCATTCCCGCCTCAATATAGGATACTCCAAGCTCATCCAGAGCGTGAATGACGCGGATTTTATCATCCGCTGAAAACTCCACGCCGGCTCCCTGTTCTCCGTCGCGAAGTGTAGTATCAAAAATTTCTATTTTCATGATATATAAATTGAAAACCTTTTCAAATGACAAAATCAGTTAAGTCTTGCCTTATTTCGGCGGAAAGATAACGATTCCCCGCGTGTTTCCGCCATAATCCACAAGGCTCTCGTGCTGCAAGCGGAAGGAATCCGCAATCCGCCCCACCGCGTCCGCCTGCTGCCAGCCATGCTCAAGTATCATCGCTCCGTTTTCGGCGAGATGCTTCCAGTAAATTTCGATCTCTTTCGCAAGTATCGACAGACCGTCCCCCCCGTCTGTCAGGGCGTATGCGGGCTCATAGGACAGCTCAGGTGCGAGCTCTTCCATTTCCGAAGCGGTCACGTACGGCGGATTGGAGACAATGACGTCGAACCGCACGTTTTCCGGGAACAAATCTGTTGTCGCGTCGCCGCGGAGGAAAGCACAGCGGGATGCGAGTCCGAGCGCTTCCAGATTTCGCTTCGCCGCCGCGAGGGTATCGGGATACAAATCCACCGCCGTTCCTTTTGCGGACGGAACGTTTGCCAGTACAGCCGCAGCGATACATCCCGAACCGGTGCACAAGTCGAGTACCGCACCGTTTGCGGGACAATATGCGATCGCCGCTTCCGCGATGCGTTCCGTATCGGGGCGCGGGATGAGCGTGTGTTCATCGACGGCAAAGGAAAGTCCGAAAAACTCCCATTTGCCGAGGAGATACTGAAGCGGATACCTTCCCGTCCGTCGCTCCACCGCCTCCGCGAGAACCGCACTGTCATGCTCCTCATCCGGAAAAGCGGCGACATGCGTCGCGGACAATCCAGTGAAATGGGAGACGAGAAGCCTTGCCTCGTGAATCGCGTCAAGCCGGTCGATTCCGGCGTCCGTCAGATACGCGGCGATTTCCCGAACGGTCATGCTTCCGATTCCTCAGCCTCATCGGATCCGGCATTTTCCGCCTTTGCGGCTTCTGTTTCGTTCCAGATGCTGCCGAACTTATCCGGAATAGCGTTTTTCAGCGCGAGCAGCGCGACTTCAAGCTGACTGTCGTCAGGCTCGCGGGTCGTAATCCGCTGCATCCAGAGACCGGGCGCGGAGACGATTTTGGTGAAAACGTTTGCGTGGCCGCCTGCATACCGGATAAACTCAAATCCAAGGCCCACGATGAGCGGAAGGAGGAGGATTTTTGACGCAAAGCGAATCCAAACGTTATCCCATGAGAGAAAAGAGTTAACAATAATAGACAGAATCAGCATAGCGAAGATAAAGCTGGTCCCGCATCTGGGGTGGAATCTGGTGCACAAGCGTGCGTTGGCGGGAGTCAGGTCCATACCGGCTTCGAAGCAGGCGACGGACTTATGCTCCGCGCCGTGATACTCATACGTGCGCCGGATATCGGGCATAAAGGAGACCAGCCAGACATAGAGAACAAATATGGCCATTCGGATAAGCCCCTCCACGAGAGAACGAAGGAGGGCAAACCGTCCGATAAAGCCGCCGGAGAGAAAATCAAGTCCCTTTGCGGCAAAGGTGGGGAGCATGATGAACAGCCCCACGCCAAGGATAAGTCCGAGAACCATACCGATAGCGGAGACAATGGTCATGAGGCGCTCGCCGCACTTTTCCATGAGCCATTTTTCGAACTTGGTTTCCGGCTCATCGACGTCAATGCCCTGCATATCGGCAGATTTGGTCAGCATATCCATGCTGAGCTTTAGTTGTTCCACAAAGCTGACGCAGCCGCGTACAAGCGGAAGCGCGCAGATTTTATGCTTTTCCCGAAGTGAAGTAAATTTTGAATTATCGACTGCGATAGACCCGTCCGGTGTTCTAACGGCAAGACTGCACCGTTCTCCGGACTTCATCATAACGCCCTCGAGCACAGCCTGCCCGCCGACAATCCCGATTCGCGGATCACGCGATTTTTTTTGTTTTTTGTTATCAGCCATTCTTTTTCCTTTTATAGAAGATATGATGTGTATATTTTCCCATGTACATTATATCACAACGCAAATATGGATTCAATATCTGTCTGTGAAAATTCATTGAATTTACGTGCATCGATACCCATTAATAAATGATGACGTAGGCTCGGTGAGTTCTCGGAGAAAACTTTTAGACTTGTGCTGCAAATCTCAGTTTTCCCCTCCCCTTTACGCCTTGCCCGTTCCTTTATTTGGACGTTTTTGCGGAAAAACAACAAAGCCCCACAGGCAAGCTGTGGGGTATCGGTTATTTACAAACGTTGACCCAGCCGACAGAATTGGAGTATTTCTCCAGTTCCGGAATGGTCAGCTCAATCGCACTATTGGAGCTGCCGCATGCCGGAAAGACGGTCTCGTACTTTTTCAAAGATTCGTCAAGGTACACCCTCACGCCGTCGTTTACCGCGAATGGGCAGACGCCGCCGACAGCATGTCCGATAAGCGATACCGCCTCATCCGGCGTGAGCATTTTTGCTTTGGTTGAAAAACAAGCCTTATATTTGGCGTTGTCAATGCGCGCGTCTCCTGCACATACAACGAGAATGGGCGCCCCGCCGACGGATAAGGACAGCGATTTTGCGATTTTCCCCGGTTCGCATCCGATGGCAGCTGCCGCCAATTCCACCGTTGCGCTCGACATTTCAAATTCACGCACGCGGTCGGCGATGCCTAGCTGTGCGAAATACGCTTTTACTTTTTCGATTGACATAGAACTGGGTCCTCCCATAATTATCCGAAAATGCCAAGGTGCTCAAGGAGAATTTTGATTCCCATCAGAATCAGCACCGCGCCGCCGGCAATCTCCGCCGCTGACTTAAATCTGCATCCGAACACGTTTCCAAGCCATACGCCGAACGCAGACAATACGAACGTGATGATCCCTATGAACGACACAGCCGGAACGATTGCCACACCAAGAAAGGCGAATGTGACGCCGACCGCCAATGCGTCAATACTGGTTGCAATCGCCAAAGGAAACATTGCCTTTACACTGAACGAAGAATCAAGTTTCTCCTCATCCTTTCCGAGGGCCTCGCGAATCATGTTCGCGCCAATCAGCACAAGCAAGACAAATGCAATCCAATGATCAATCGCGGTGATATACGATGCAAACTGTGTGCCGAGCAGGTATCCGGCAAGAGGCATGATCGCCTGAAACGCGCCAAACCACAGTCCGGTAATAAGCGAATGTTTCAGTTCAAGGTGTCTCACGGAAAGACCCTTGCAAATCGACACAGCAAACGCGTCCATTGACAGTCCGACCGCAATGACGAACAGTTCCCAAAGTCCCATAGGTGAATATTTTTCGCGGGAGAGACTTTTTCAGAAAAAGTGGCTCCCGAACCCCCTTCAAAACCTTTTTTAATGAGATTATAGTATCCGGCTGATTTACTATAACTTTTTTATTATATCATGTTTTTATGAATATGTCAAGAAAATTTTGGATTTTATAAACAGCGCAAGCATTCACCTTTATAGGAAAATAATGGTAAAATACTTTTCTCCTCATCATAGGATTTTGTGTATATTTTTTTCAGTTCTGCTGCACGGCATAACGGCGTTCACAAATTGCATCAATTTTATTTCTGCCGTCACCGTGACTTTGTTAATATAATTCTTGACAATCCCGCCTAATATGTAATATAATTAATTATATTATAATCATTATAAATTTACGATAATCAGGTGAACTATGGCTAATCAAACTGTTCTTATTCTTGATTTTGGCGGTCAGTATAAAGAGCTTATCGCCAGACGGGTGCGCGAATGCGGCGTTTACTCCGTTATCGAGCCGGGCGACATGTCGGTTTCCGACATCCGCAAGCTGTCCCCTATTGGAATTATCTTGACCGGCGGTCCAAACAGCGTTTATCTTCCCGATTCTCCCTCGTTTGACCCCGATATTTTCTCCTTGAATGTTCCTATTCTTGGTCTCTGCTACGGTGCGCAGCTTCTCTGCTACAAAAACGGGGGTACTGTGGGACCGTGCGACAAGAGCGAATATGGCAGAATCAGCACGGTGGTGGACCCATCATCGGTTTTGTTCCACGGGCTGACGGAGGAGCAAATCACATTAATGAGTCACACTGACCGGATTTTGTCCCTTCCTGGGGGATTCACCTGTATCGCCCACACAGACACATGTCCGATTGCGGCATATGAGTGTGTTGAACGTGGGATTTACGGGATGCAGTTCCATCCGGAAGTGGAGAACACGCCGAACGGCAAGAAGATGATTCACAACTTCCTGTACAACGTGTGCGGCGCAGTCGGGGATTATTCCATGGACGATTATCTCCGCCGCACCATTGCAAGTGTTCGGGAAACCGTTGGAGATTCGCGGATTCTGCTTGGTCTGTCGGGCGGTGTGGATTCGTCGGTCTGCGCGGCGCTTCTTTCTGAAGCGGTAGGCGAGCGGCTTGTCTGCGTATACATCGACCACGGCTTCATGCGCAAGGGAGAAACAGATGAGATTAAAGCGGTATTTGAAAAGCGGAACTTAAATTTTGTCCACATCGACGCGGAGGAACGGTTCCTCACGCGGCTGAAGGGGGTTGTTGACCCGGAACGGAAGCGCAAAATTATTGGAGAAGAATTCCTGCGCACGTTTGAGGATGCAGCGAAGAATCTGGGTTGTCCCGAATACTTCGCGCAAGGCACGATTTATCCGGACATTGTGGAATCGGGCAAGAAGGACAAGTCAGCTGTCATCAAGAGTCATCACAACGTAGGCGGTCTGCCGGATGTGATGGATTTCAAGGGGATTGTGGAGCCGCTGTCGCATCTGTTCAAGGATGAAGTGCGGGCGCTTGGACGGATGCTTGGTCTACCGGAGACTCTTGTCGGGCGTCAGCCGTTCCCGGGTCCAGGACTCGCGGTACGGGTGATTGGAGAGCTGACGAAGGAAAAGTGTGATATTCTTCGTGCAGCGGACTACATTTTCCGGAAGGAGCTTGAGGCATGCCCTGACGAGGATGCGCGCGCGGACCAGTACTTTGCAGTGCTCACGGACGTGAGAAGCGTGGGCGTCATGGGGGACTTCCGGACATACGACTACACGTTAGCGCTGCGTGCGGTCCGGACGAGTGACTTTATGACGTGTCGGTTCTCGCATCTGCCTTACGACCTGCTCGAGCGCGTGTCGTCGAGAATAACCGGCGAGGTGAACGGGATAAACAGGGTCGTGTACGATGTGACCAGTAAGCCGCCGGCTACGATCGAGTGGGAATAAAATTCAAGCCCGCAGAAACCCAGATGTATCAAGGCTTTGCGGGTTCTGAAAGGCTCTTTTGATAACAATTTGATAACAGCCACCTGAACCTCTATTATTCTCATGGCACAGTGGTTTGCAAGTGTGAGGATAATG
>CAZUPI010000067.1:0-5222 GCA_964621755.1 uncultured Ruminococcus sp.
CATGATAACCGAACAAGGTCGTGAGGAATGGGCTGACGTTCTCTCCGGAAAGGTCAACCGAATCTTCAACAACAATGGTACGCTGATGATTGAGATGGACGGTTGCGATAAGCTCCGTCTGCAATCCTTCGCTTATGCAGCCAAAGGTCTCTCGGAGCATTCCTCCGAGTGGTTCAGGAATCCTGATGAACCACAAGCACCTCTGGCTCAAAATCAATACGAGGTAATTGACCAAGAGCTGTTTGAACTCGCATACGCCAAGCACATCCTTTGGCTGAATGATGTACCCGGAGGTAAACAGCTTGACCTCAGTGGTTGTTGGCTTGACGGAGTAAACTTATCCAACCGCAAATTACTGAATGTTGACTTTTCAAATTCCGTTCTGACAAATGTGGATATGGAAGGTGCAGAGTTGTGCTTTGCAACATTCGAAAAGGCATTTCTCGATCACTGCTCCTTGAAATACACAACGGCAGATGAAATCAATTGCCGAGGTGCTACCTTTAAGGAATGCGACTTGTCTTATATTCTGTCGATGCACGGAAACTTTGCTCATTCACAGTTTTATAAGTCTGATCTCTTCAACTGCAAAATTTTAAATTCTTGTTTCGAAGGAACTCAATTCGTCGGCACTACTACTGCGAATGAGTATATTGATACCGATAACAATACTCGAGATGTCAATGGGCAGGTGATGGAGCAATGAAACAGATCGAGGAAAAGCGCTCTGTAGTACAGGTTGAATACGACAGTGAAAAGCTTGAAGCAATGCGATTCTATTTGAGCGATAAGAACGGATCGTTAGAGCAAGAATTATCTGAAGCCCTGGATGGCATTTTCAAAAAGAATGTTCCTGCGCAGGTTCGGGAATATCTCGAAAGAAAACAAACTCCTTTGTCTAAGCCTGTGAACAACTAACGACAAGGTGAAAATTTAAGCAATGTAGGCGGTTTGATTTTGACCAAGCAAATCTCAACCATCAACGAAAAGGATGGCTGTAAAGAGATTGCAAGGCGACAAAGCCGCCTCATCCCAAACCTTCAATTAAATATCAGGAGTAACTCAATCATGGTTGGAAAGAAAACAATCCTTTGTAATATACACGTCTGTATAACGCTGAAATTGTCAGATAAGACGGTTTCTGATTTAAAAGCAGGATAAAGGCGTGCAAGCCTCGCCAACTTCACAGCGCCCGGCAACGCCGGTCGCAGGAATTTCGCGGGATTTATCGAGATTTCGAGAGATTCTTGATTTTCAATCGTGTCGCAAGTTAAAAAATGCGTGTTCGCCGATTTTGAGAAGGTTTTCGCTCATAGCAACACAAAAAAGCAAAAATAATTTGCAGAAAGGAACGAAAAATATGGCTGAAAATATGCAGTCAAAAGGCGTAAGAATGTACCCGGAGCAATGGAAACTTTGCGATGAAATGTGCAGAGACTTTGGATACAAAAACCCAAGCGAATATATTCGAAATGCCGTTGAATTCTACGCCGAATGGAAGAAAAGCAAGAGTCCTCAAAAGTTTTTAACTCCGGCTCTTGAATCTGTTTTGCGTGGAATGATTAGAGATAGTGAAAACAGAGTATCCCGAATTTTATTTAAAAATGCTGTGGAACTTCACTTGCTGTCACGTTTGATTTATCACGACTATGGGTATACGTCCGATGAAGTTGCAACTTTGCGAAAAGAAGCGGTTCGACTCGTCGGAGAAACCAACGGCTCTTTGCAATTCGATGACAATGGATAATCTATGGCGAAATTAATATTCAAAGCACCTTATTACAAGCCAAATTCCAAGACACCATCGGCAAAAACTCGTGGCGGTTATCTCAATTATATTGCAACCCGTGAGGGTGTAGAAATACTGCCTCGTAGCGGAATGATTGGTTACGTTGGAGAAAGGCGTGGCTCGAATGGTCTGTTTTCAGATGAGGGAGAGCTGATTATTATATCCCGCATTCAAGAAGAAATGGACAACCATTCAGGCAACATTTGGGGTTTGATATTCTCATTGAAGCGAGAAGATGCTGAAAGACTTGGCTATAATTCTGCCGAACAATGGATGAATCTACTCAGATCCCACCGTAATAATATCGCAACGAATATGCATATTTCACCGAGCAACCTTCGGTGGTTTGCCGCCTATCATAACCAAGAAGATCACCCCCACGTTCACATGTTAGTGTGGTCGACAATTCCCAATGAACCTTATCTCTCGACCGTCGGAATAGAAAACATCAAGAAGGATATTGCAGCCGATATTTTTCGCCAAGAAAACATCTGCACATACCAACGGCAGACGGAAGTGCGTGAAGATTTGAAAAAAGAATTCCGCATTAAAATCGGCAAGATTTGCGATGATTTGCACGAGGGCTCAATGGAAATATCCAGTGAACTGGTCGAAAAATTTTTGCAACTCTCCGAAGCTTTGTCAAATCACAAAGGGAAAAAAGTATATGGATATCTTGATAAGAACACAAAACTTCTTGTAAATGACATCGTAAAAGTCCTTGCTGAAGATGAAAAAATCTCTGAACTTTACGAGCTATGGTATAAACTTCAATGTGAAACTTACAGAACCTATACTGATAAAATGCCAGACAAAATTCCTATTGAGGAAAACAATGAATTCAAGCCAATTCGAAATTTTGTTGTTAAAACTGCCTCGGAGTTTATTCCCGATATGCCTGTAGGAAAGAGCTTTGATGTAGACTATAAGATTGGAAAAGAATCGGAAGATAACGAAGAAATACTTCGCTTTCAAGCCGAGGACGACAATATCCATTCCATGTACAGACTCGCAAGATTATTGCTTCGAAATCACGGTGATAAAGAAGAAGCTGAACATTGGTTGAAAACAGCCGCTGAAAAAGGAAATGTATACGCTATGTATTTTCTTTATCAGTGTTATCGTGACGGGAGAATAGAAGATAAAGCGAGAGAAAAACTTCGGTATTTACTCATGGCTGTAGACAAAGAGTTTGCATACGCCGAATACGATTATGGAAAGTATCTCGAAGGAAAAAACGATGTTATGGCTCTTGAATATCTTCGACAAGCGGCGAAACACGGATGCGTTCAAGCGGAATATACCATAGGAAAACGTCTCATCACAAAAGGTCATGTCGAGGAAGGAGTACAGTATCTTGAAAGAGCCGCAAGCAAAGATAATTGGTCAAAATTTTACTTGGGGCTTCTGTATTGTTATCATCTTGATGAGTGGCAAAAAGGAATGGATCATCTTCACTCTGCTGCAGATAACGGTTTCGAGCCTGCTAAAAATGCAATCAGGAATATTCAAAATGGATTGAATGCAAAAATCATTACAGGTATCTGTAGCTTGCTTTATTATGCAAGCAGAATAATTGATGATAGAGCCGAAGCAGAATATCCTCACCCAGCCTTTGATGCTATGGAATCTCGTGCAAAAAAAGAAGATCGAGCAAAGCGTATGGGAATCAATTACACTGGAATGTAAGCATAATTTCACTACAGAAAGGAGTCAACTTGCCTTATATAAATTTCTCAGAACAAGAAAAAGCGACGGCGAACTCTGCGAGTATCGTCGATTATCTGACATCACACGGCGAGTCAGTTAAAAGAGCCGGACGAGAATATGTTTGGGATTCTCCGTCCGGAAAGGTGTCTATCAACGGAAGCGAATGGTTCAGTCAATACGAGTTGATCGGTGGTGGTGCTGTCAATTTCGTGCAGAAATTCTTCGGACTTTCCTATCCCGAAGCTGTCCACAGCTTACTCGGAAACGGTGTCGGTGCGGAAGTGATTGGTGAAAGAAAGCCACCGAAAGTCGAGCCAAAGAAGCCCTTCGAACTGCCACCAAAGCATACAGATATGCGTAGAGTTTATGGATATCTGATGCACGAAAGGCACATCGACCGTGCAATTATAAACCGCTTTGTCAAAGAAGGTCTCATATACGAGGACGCTCAATACCACAATGCTGTCTTCGTAGGAAAAAATCTTGACGGAATACCTGTCCACGCGCAGAAGCGTGCCACCACATCAAAGTCGGATTTCAAAGGAAATGTCGATAGCAGTATTGCTGAATACAGCTTTCATTTCACAGGCAGATCCGAATATCTTTTCGTATTTGAAGCCCCGATAGATATGCTGGCGTATATCTCTATGCACAAACAAGGATGGGAGAATCACTCCTATGTTGCACTCTGCTCAACGGCAGACCGTGCAGCTATTCAAATGCTGAAAGACAACCCAAACATCAAAACGGTCTATCTTTGTCTCGACCATGATAACGCAGGTCTTCTCGGTTGTAAGAGGGTTTCCAAAGCCATACACGAACTCGGAGAATACACGGTTTGGAGAGTTCCTCCGCAGAATAAGGATTGGGATGAGGATCTTAAAGCCTTGAATGGACAAGAATCAATTCCTGCGGAGGATGAGCAAGTCAATGAAGAACAACCGTCACCTACCATGAGTATGTGAGAAAGGAGTGCAATGACTAAAATAAAAAGAAATATAAGCACGAGGTACACTTTTGAGATACTACGATTCCAAAAAACGTGATAACCCCGGTGATTTCTTTCCACTTCCTAAATCCATCTTCAATCTGGATTTGACAACAGGTGAAATCGTAGTGTATGCCTTTCTTATGTACTGTGAAGACAGAAAAACATTCCAATGCCATCCGAGCTACAACACAATTGGTGATGCAACAGGCATGAGCAAAAATACGGTGCGGAAATATGTTGAAAGCCTTGAACGCAAAGGCTTGATATATACCGAACCTACTAAGGTAATAACTAAAGACGGAAGATCTCACAACGGCAGTCTCCGTTACACGATACTGCCTATCAAACCAATTGAAGAAGCGTACTTCGAGCGAAAGATTGCACAAGAAATGGCAAAGCTGAATGCCCGACAAGCTCTCGAAAAATATGAAAAAAACATGGAAGGAGCTGATCAAAAATAGGAAGCATTGAAATATTAATTACTGTTGCCGCCATCATGGGCGGTCTTTTTATATTCATCTCTTTGGCATCTCACCTCTATGGGCTCAACAGTATACGAAGCAAAACTGTAGGTCACGGTCAGCATGGTACTGCTCGGTGGGCAACCAAGAAAGAGGTGAAAGAAACCTACAAGAAAGTAGATTATGTACCACAGAAATGGCGTAAGGACGAAAAAAGCCGTCCTACTGAGCAAGGCATTGTTGTCGGGTGTGAAACCAACGGCAATAACAC
>CAZUPI010000067.1:5232-7652 GCA_964621755.1 uncultured Ruminococcus sp.
CGTAGATACAGGTGATGTTCATTGCATGATGATTGGTGCGGCAGGTGTTGGTAAAACCGCATACTGGCTCTACCCAAACATTGAATACGCTTGTGCGTCGGGAATGTCCTTCATGTCCACTGATACCAAGGGCGATATCATGAGAAACTATGGCTCAATCGCTTCCAAGTATTACGGCTACAACATTTCCGTTATTGACTTGCGGAATCCTATGCGGTCTCACGGCAACAATCTTCTTCACCTGGTAAACAAGTATATGGATTTGTATGCAGCTAATCCCGACAACCTTGCGTACAAGGCAAAAGCCGAAAAGTATGCAAAAATCATCTCGAAGACCATTATCCTATCAGGAATGGATGCAGGTTCATTCGGACAGAACGCCTACTTCTACGATGCGGCAGAAGGTGTATTGACAGCATCAATCCTCCTTGTGGCAGAGTTTTGCAAGTCCGAAGAAAGACACATCGTATCGGTTTTTAAAATCATTCAGGAACTGCTTGCCCCCAGCAACAACAGAGGGCAAAAGAATCAGTTCCAATCCCTCATGAATCTGTTGCCGCCTGACCACAAGGCAAAATGGTTCGCAGGTGCAGCTTTGAACACAAGCGAACAAAGTATGGCATCTGTTATGTCAACGGCACTCTCCCGACTCAATGCCTTTCTTGACTCGGAGCTTGAAACCATTCTCTGTAATGACACGGAGATCGATGCCGAGAAGTTCTGTGCAGAAAAGTCTGCGATATTTATCATCATGCCCGAAGAAGACTCGTCCAAATACTTTATGGTCAGCCTTATCATTCAGCAGTTATACCGAGAGATTCTTGCAGTAGCTGACGAAAATGGCGGCAAGCTCAAGAACCGAGTAGTCTTCTATTGCGATGAGTTCGGCACGCTTCCCAAGATTGAGTCTGCAGAAATGATGTTCTCGGCATCACGTTCTCGCCGAGTATCTATCGTGCCGATCATCCAATCCCTCGCCCAGCTCGAAAAGAACTACGGTAAGGAAGGTGCGGAAATCATCGTGGACAATACCCAGCTCACGGTGTTCGGTGGCTTTGCCCCCAACTCTGAAACAGCACAGGTGCTTTCAAAATCCTTGGGTACTCGAACCGTTATGTCAGGAAGCGTGAGCCAGAGCAAAAACGATCCATCACGATCTTTGCAAATGATAGAACGCCCATTGATGACAGCAGACGAGCTAAAGGCTCTGCCGAAAGGTACGTTCGTTGTCACCAAGACAGGATTCAATCCCATCAAAGTCAAGCTGAAGCTCTTCTTCAAGTGGGGCATTCAGTTTGAAGACAAGCCCTATATCGTGCCTCTGCGCGATAACAAAGACATCAAGTATGCAGACAGAGATACTCTTGTCAGAGCAGTATATGAGAAATACAGAGTGGACAAGAAGGATCCTGACGATGAGATCCCCGATGGAAGTTATTCCGTTGAGCAGATATTAGGTGAAAAGGAGTTTCCTCCAAGTGATAGGAGAATGCAAAGACATCATACTCCGAAGATGACTGTAAATCAGTCAGTTGAAGAAAGCACTTAAAAAGTATCCCACAGCAAATAGTCCACCGATTATTTGCTGTGGGGTTTATGGGCTTTTCATTTGTTATCGAGGATTAATAATTGATACGCTGAAGACAAAGAAAAGTGATTTGCAGAATTGAGTTAAGCATTTCTTTGAAGCAGTTACTATATCTATTCGCCAAAGTTTTTTGTTTCCAATGTAACAAGAGAACAAAATCAATTACTCATAGCAATTATCCACTGCGGATTACTCATTGTTAAAAAACGAGGTTGCCGTTTTAAAGACAACCTCGCAAAAAGGTCATTTCATATATTCACTCGCATCTATGAGCACTACTTGACTTGTAGCGGAATTATATGCAACAATCGCTTTTTCTGATAAAACTCTTCGTAATGTGGTTTTTTGTAATTAGAGTGATAGATGGCTTTTGTATTTACGCAAAAAGTATTACCTTGCGAGTCTGCCATCGTTATTGAGAAATAAGCGTTATTTCCAGTAAAATGGACATTATCTATGTGCTTTTCATAAAACACATAATCATCCACTGAAGAAAACAATGAAAGATATTTCGATGCTTGCGAACGGCAGATACAAACATGTTATTCCTATCAAATGTATAAGAAGTAATACTTTCATATAATACAAATAATCAATCAAAACCGCAACAATAAACACGGCAGAAAAAAGCATCAAAAATGCGTATCCGATAGAAATCAGTTTGAAATCATGTAAATAATAATTTACTTCCGCTGATTTCTTTATTACTTGCTTATTTGTCAATGTTTCTCACTCCTTCATATTATACCACATATTAGGCTTCCAAACTCACATTTACAGACCCATTGGACTCAATCCTCTCTGATATTACTCCTTGCATTTAGTTCCCAAG
>CAZUPI010000068.1:0-7549 GCA_964621755.1 uncultured Ruminococcus sp.
AAGGTTTTCCCACCCCCTTCCAAACTATTTTATTTATGGGATGAAAGTATTTTTTTCTGTCATCGGCAGCTTTTATTCGTCATCTGCTTCCTCTACCAGCTTGAATCCGGCAGTATCGTTTACCGGCAGGGAGAATACAAGCGAATTGGCTTCCGTATCCGCGCCGGCATTCTGCATAATCGCGCGCATAATATCCCTCTTGTTCTTTACCGACGACACGATAAACACCATTTCCTTTTCATCAGCAATCGATACTCCAAAAAACTTTTTCACAGTTGCCGCACCCGTTCCCTTGGCATGGATGACTGTTCCTCCGGGAGCGCCGGCAGCTCTTGCGGCGTCCATGACCATATCGGTGTGTCCGCCGGAGCATATCGTTATGATAAGTTCGTATTTCGCTTCCATTGCGTCTTCCTCCTTAACGCTCGCGTTTGCGTTCGTATTTGTGTCCGATTCCGGAACAAGAGCGGCGGCAGTGTAACTTCCTGCGCTCGCAAAAGGTACTGCTATCGCAATCCCGCGGTCCAGCATGTCAATTTTCATTTCGCTCGACAGCTTGCGCATGAGCTTTCGGCTGAGACTTCGTCCGGCGAACGTAAAATTCACCGTTTTTTCAGTCGTTTCAAGCCCGAAAACGGACAGCAGACTTTTACTGGCCGTCCCATTGGCAACGACGCTGAGCACAGCCGTACAGCCGTACTTTTTGAAAAACTCCACAAACTGTTCTGTGTCGCTGCGCCTTGCAATTGTTACAATCAGATTTATTTCCATATTCATCTCCATTCTGCCGCCTGACGGCAGTACAAACGGTAATCGATACTTACATATCTATAATATCGTCAGAACCTGTGTCTGTATCAAGAGCTTTGGGAATTTCGTCTGTCTTCTCCGCAGCCTTTCTTGAAAGCTTGAGCTTGTATACAAATCCGAGGAGTTCTATCGCAATAAGCGGCGTCATAGCGACCATTGCGACTACACCGAACGCATCCTCAACTACATTTCCACCAACCGCCTCGCAGACACCTATCGTGAACGGAAGCAAAAACGTTGCCGTCATCGGACCTGATGCCACGCCGCCAGAGTCGAATGCAATGGAAACAAAAATATCCGGCACGAAGAACGATAGCGCCAAAGCCAGCGTGTATCCGGGAAGTATCATCCAATATATGGAAATTCCGGTCAGTGCGCGCACCATAGCGAGTGCCACTGACGACGCTACACCGATGCTGAGCGTCGTAAGCAGTGCCTTGCCCGGAATGGCACCAGAAGTGATTTCCTCAACCTGTTTTGTCAGCACATGCACCGCAGGCTCAGCGGACACAATATAGTAGCCGATAAGCATTCCTATCGGGATAACAATCCACGCATACGACGTGCTGCCGATTACACTTCCGATATAAGTACCGACCGGCATAAATCCGACGTTCACTCCTGTGAGAAAAAGGACCAGCCCGACGTATGTATAGATTACTCCGACGGTGATTTTGATAAGAGGTTCTTTCTTCATCGGTGTGCGAAGTTGCTGGAAAATAAGGAAAAATATGTATATCGGACTGACCGCCACAGCGACTTCTTTCATGTAGTGCGGAATCATGACAACAAACGAAGCGAACATCGAGCGCGAGTCCTCAGCAATCGTATAGATTGTGCTTTCGTAGGCCGCCTCTCCCGCACCAAAAATGAGTCCAAGAATCATGACAGACAAAATCGGACCGATTGAGCAGAGCGCAACAAGACCGAAGCTATCCCCCTCTGCTTTATGGTCAGAACGGATGGATGCGACACCGACGCCAAGCGCCATGATAAACGGAACCGTCATAGGTCCTGTTGTAACGCCGCCGGAGTCGAACGACACCGTCAAAAATTCAGGTGAAATAAAAAACGACAGGACAAAAACAATAACGTAAAAAATGATAAGGAGTATCCGCAGTTTCACGGAGAAAAGGATACGCAGCATGGCGATGATGAGGAACACCCCAACGCCGACGCCAACCGATACAATGAGTGTAAAATTCGGTATCGCCGGCACCTGATTTGCAAGAACGGATAGGTCAGGCTCCGATATCGTCACCATTACGCCGACAATAAACGACACAATGATAACGAGCAGCAAACTGCGCGACTTTGTCATAGATTGTCCGACATATTCGCCCATCGGTGTCATAGCAGTTTCGGAACCAAGGGTGAATAATGCCATTCCCACCACAAGCATCACCGCCCCAATTAAAAATGACGGAAGCATTTCGGACGGAATCGGCGCGGCGGTAAATGTGAGCAAAAGAACGATAATCGTCACCGGTGCAACGGACGCTATCGCTTCATGCAGTTTATCCGCCAATTGATTTCTGTAACCGGACATTCAATATCCTCCTCGGGATTCAATCACATGCTGTAAGTAGAAGTTTTCTTCATACTATATCTTTATTATATCTCATTTTTTCTGTGTATACAAGCGGGCTGTCTAAATGTTTACATTTTCATTGTTTCATATAGGCACTCCATACAAAACTTCATCACATCGCCGCGCGGCTTCACAAAATCAAGCTGCAGGTGCTCCTTGCCATATGGCAGAGGTGCGCTTCCGTCAAGTTTGATAAGTTTCAAATTCAGGAGCAGTCTTTCCCGCGCTTCCATGACAGCTCGGCGTATTGCCGGACGCTCAATTTCCTCTGTATGTTCCATGAGCTCGTTAAGCGAGCCGAATTTTTCAAGCAGCGCTGCGGCATTTTTCGGGCCCACTCCGGCAACCCCGGTAATATTGTCCGACTTATCCCCGACCAGACATTTCCAATCTGCAAATTGCGATGGTTCTACGCCATACTTATGTCTTACTGTCTGCGGTGTAACGAGCGTGCTGTCTAACCCGTGATAATTCAGGATGGACACAGATTTCGAAACGAGCTGCCAGTAATCTCGGTCCGTCGACATAATCACAACATCCCACTCATCGGAATACTGCATGGCGTAAGAAGCAATCACATCATCTGCCTCGCACCCATGAATTTCTGCATATGGCACCTTCATCCGCCCGAGCGCTTCATAAATTGCCGGAAGCTGTGTAAATGGACACTCTTCTGGGGACATTTCGCTGTAATCCGGTCTATTCGCCTTATATTCTGCATCAAGTTCACGCCGTTCTCCGCAGTCCGCAGAATCGAATGCAACAAACATATGGGTAGGTTCAATCATCCGATAGACCTTCCCTATTGCTGATACAAACCCATAAAGCGCATTATATTTTATCCCATTGCTCGAATAAAAATTATCCGGCATCCCATAGAACATCCGAAACAGCAGATTATGCCCATCAACCAACAACAACCGTTCTCGCATATGTACCTCGGTCAGTTTAATTTTGTGTAAAAGAAGCAGAGTTCTGTACTCAATTTTATAAATTATACCATATCACAAATTACTTTGCAAGAATGATAGGTCGTATTTCACGGCAATATTTGATGAGAAACCCTTTTCACTAAGGGATATTTTTATATGGGAGACTTTGCTAAACTGTTCTGTTATACAAATTATCGAAAAATCACAAGTGAGCTCGTGGGGATCGGCCAAGGTCCTATCTGCCACAGTCATATCGATTTATACTTTTAATGCTCTCGCCCTGTTGCATTTTTCTGATAAATATGGTATAGTATGTTCAGCGAAAACAATATTTTTAACATGGGGTATAAATATGAAAATCGGCGATATAGACAAGAATTTGGCGGTTGCTTCTTCGCTCAACCTCTCCGACGTTGTATGGTTTGACACAAAGGAGGCTCCAATCGAAATCTGCGGACTTGCAGTCCATAACAAGGGCGACCGATTCCGCAGAATGCCGCAAGAGGTCGCGGATGCTGTAAACGATGGCGTGAGGTACCTCAATACCAATACGGCCGGCGGCAGAATCCGCTTCCGCACCAACTCAAGATACATCGCAATAAAGGCAGTCATGCCAGACAACGGCACCATGCCGCATATCACCATGACCGGACAGTCCGGCTTCGACCTCTACACCAACGACGGCTGCGAATGCCATTACATAGGCTCTTATATTCCCGGCAATCGGAACCATGGATATGAGTCAAACCGCGAAACAGACGGAAAAATGCACACCTATACAATAAATATGCCGCTGTATGACCCTGTTGAGGAAGTCTACCTTGGTCTTGCAAAGGATGCGGAGCTTGCCTCTCCGGAACCTTACCGATATGATAAACCGGTCGTCTATTACGGCTCCTCGATAACACAGGGCGGCTGCGCATCCCGTCCCGGCAACGCTTATCAGGCAATGATTTCCCGCAAGCTGTGCTGCGATTTTATCAACCTTGGCTTCTCCGGCAGTGCCAGAGGAGAGCGTGCCATCGCCGAATACCTGGCCTCTCTCGACCCTCTCGTTTTCGTCTGTGATTACGACCATAACACGCCAAATCCCGAACATCTCGAAGCAACTCACTATCCCATGTATGAGGTTTTCCGTGCTTCTCACCCGACGACCCCGTACGTCATGGTGACCAAACCAGACTTTCACCCCGGCACTCCGGATGAACGCCGACGTGAAGTCGTGCTGGAAAGCTACCACAAAGCTTCTGCTGTCGGTGATCGCCACGTTTATTTTGTTGACGGTGCGCACATTTTTGACGGCGAATTCCGCGACAGCTGCACCGTAGACGGATGCCATCCAAACGACCTTGGCTTCTACCGCATGGCAATCAAAATCGGAGAGGCAGTCGAAAAAGCCATCGCCGAAGCAGAGAAAAAGTAAAGGAAGAATAAAATGAGAGAAAAAATCAACTTAGACGAAAATTGGCTGTTCCATCGGGGCGACATCATCAGAAAACGACCGACCGTCAAGGGCCCGATTTACTCCAGCGCCAAGACTGTCCGTGAAAGATGGGGTGCTGCCTCACCAGCCTATAACGATTCCGCTGACGACTACGGCGGTGGGGAATTTAACAGCGACCGCTGGGACAGAGTAAATCTTCCTCATGATTACGTCATCGAAGGGGAATTTGATAAAACCGAGAACAATGCCCTCGGTTACTTGAAATATGACAACGCATGGTATCGCCGTCACTTCAAACTGAATGAAGAAGACCGCGACCGCAGATTGACCCTCTATTTCGAAGGTGTCAGCGGTCAATCGACCATATATTTGAACGGCTGTCCGCTTTACCACAATTTCTGCGGATATACTTCGTTTGAAGTAGACATCACCGACTTTGCCATCTTCGGCGGCGATAATCTTCTCACGGTATATATTGATTCCTCTCACCATGAGAGCTGGTGGTATGAAGGGGCGGGTATCTACCGTCATGTCTGGCTCATAAAATCCGCGCCTGTCTGTGTGGATTTGTGGGGGGTGCAAATCTGCCCGAAAAAGGTCAGTACCTCCGTATGGGATGTAGAAATTCACACAACCGTCCGCAATACGACAACACAGGATGTGTCCGTAAACGTCACAACCGATATCATGGACCGTGACGGAAAAAAATCCGGCTTTGGCGGCGGCACTGTCATCATTCCGGCAAAGGATACAGCCACAGTGTCTTATCGTGCGACCGTAGATGACCCTGTTCTGTGGCAGGTCGGCAAGGGATATCTCTATACTGCCGAAACGAAAATCATCTTCAATCAGGAAGAAATTGACGCGGTTTCCGACCGTTTCGGTTTCCGTGAAGTCGTATGTGACCCTGCGCACGGTCTGTTTGTCAACGGCAAACATGTCGCCATCTGCGGTGTATGCGGCCACTATGACTTTGGTCTGACCGGCAAGGCAGTCCCTGACAATATGTTCCGCTATAAAGTGAAAATGCTCGCAGATATGGGTACAAACGGATACCGTACAAGTCATTATCCGCAGTCTGAAGCCTTGATGGATGCGTTTGACGAAGCGGGATTTATCGTCCTCGATGAAACGCGCTGGTTCTCTTCGACCCCGGAGGGCGTAGCTCAGCTCGAAATGCTCATAAAGCGCGACCGCAACCGCCCATCCGTATTTTTCTGGTGTGTGGGAAATGAAGAGCCGCTGTTTGCCGAGGAGCGCGGACATCGCATTGTGGATTCCCTGCTTTCCGTAGTGCGGAAACTCGACCCAACGCGCCCTGTAACTGCCGCATGCGACCGTCCGGACCGTGCGACGGTGTATTCCAATCTTGATGTCATCGGCATCAACTACGGCTTGAACTCCTATGACGCTGTGCACGAAAAATTTCCGGACCGCGCGCTCATGGCGACCGAGTGCTGCGCAACGGGAACGACACGGGGCTGGTATTACGATGATTTTCCGGAAGGCGGATATATCAACGCATACGACAGCGACACGCATGAGTGGTTCGGCGGACGTGAAGAAACATGGAAATTTCTCATGGCACGCGAATGGGTTATGGGCGGTTACCAGTGGATTGGCATCGAGCATCGTGGAGAAACAATGTGGCCCCGTCTCTGCTCGCAGTCTGGTGCGATTGATATGTTTATGCAGCGGAAAGAAGCATTTTATCAAAATAAATCCCACTGGACCACAGAACCGATGCTGTATCTGATGCCGCACTGGAATCATGCAGGTCACGAAGGGGAGCTGCTGAAAGTAAGGGTCTACACAAACTGTGAGGAAGCCGAATTGTTCGTAGATGGCGTCAGCCGCGGGCGAGTTGCCATAGAAAAGTACGGTCATGCGGAGTGGCAAGTGGAATATAAGCCCGGTAAAATAGAAGCAGTCGGCTTTATCGGCGGTCAGGAAATCTGTCGCGATGCACATGAAACGACCGGTCGCGCAGTATCCCTTAAGTTGATTGCGGAAAACGCGGACGATATCACTCCCAACGGGCAGGATATTGCCATGTTCACCTGTATAGCGCTTGATGAAAAGGGGCGCGAGGTACCGGATGCTGCTCCCACAGTAAGCTTTACCTCAAACGCACTTGGCAGAATCGCCGGCACCGGCTCAGATATTTGCGACCACACCCCACTTTCCTCTCCCATTCGAAAGATGCGCGCCGGCAGAATCAGCATTGCAGTCAGATGCAGAAAATCGCACGGCACACTGAAACTCTACGCTGCCGCAGATGGTCTGACTCCGGCACGCTGCGAGGTGGAAATCTGAAAAAAGAACGCTTGAGACTTTTTATATACTGTCTACACGAGTCAAGCTAAAACGGCCGCCCAGAGAGCGATGCAACAAATCTGCACGGCGGCAATCCCGCGCCAGCGCTTGAGGTGGAGAAAGCAGTTTTCGACAAACATAAAGTTTGTGTGGTCACTATCTAATGTATTGTGGTTAAATTTTCACTCCCTATTTCCTTTTGTGTTGATGGATAAAACTCCGTCGATTTAACTAATTCACTTGTTTTTGGACATTGAAAGAAACTTAAAAATATAGATGATAGGGAACTTTTGGAAACTTTTTGCGTCTATATGGATAAAAACATAATTTTGGGGGGAGGTAACTCGTATGAAAAAATACATAGCATTGGTTTTACCGCTGATATTCGTGTTGGCATTGGTTGGCTGTGGAAAAATAACTGGTAGTGGAGAGCCAACGGCGGGTGGTGCAAATACG
>CAZUPI010000069.1:0-7389 GCA_964621755.1 uncultured Ruminococcus sp.
TAGGTAAAAATCAACACAATAAATTGCTCCGCCACATGAAAGGAATACAGCAGCAATGAACGAAAAAACGATTTCTGCCACATCACAGGCGGAATTAAAGAAACTGTTTCAAAGTGAAAAAAACGCGTATAATCCATATATTTACCTCCCAATAGATAGTCAGAATGACCTTGACAAACCTGAAAAGCTCACAAGTCTGATTTCTGGATATAAAAAATCCGGATTTGGAGGAATCATTCCATTCAGCAATAAAACGTACAATATCACGCCTTTATCTGATGAATATTATAGAGTATACAAATGCATAAAAGAGGAAACCGACGCCAATTCTATGCAGCTCGGTTACTTGGACGACACTTACATCATGCGTGCCTACCTCTCTGCGCTTCCGGAACAATCAGATGCAGTATGCAAGGTGCTTGTGAAATATGACTATGTCTGCACAGAAGGGCAGACCTTTACGCATAAGCTTCACTCACCCAGTACACTTATGTCTCTTGTAGCTGTCAATGACGATGACCAAACGATTATTGACCTGCGTAAATTTATCAAGGATGATATGCTGGAGTGGACGGTGCCTGACGGCAACTGGAATATTGAAGAATATGTCTGTGAATATGACTATGAGGCAAACTATATCGACCTTATGGACTACGATATATCCTCTGCGTATTTGAAGCGTACTTTTCGCGAGTTGCTGGTAAGACTAGGCACAGAGATAGAAGATGTCTCTCCAATCAATATCTTTATTTATCGTAATGTCATGTATGCAGGGCACAACCGCCGCATGTGGCATCCGGCTTTCAATCAAAAATTTGAAGAACAGTTCGGATTTGATCCATCTCCTTATTATCCGTTGCTTTTCCGCGACTTCAGTGGGTATGCGAAGCGCTATAAGTGTATGATGATGGTTTGCCGTGCAAAGTTGCTGGTGGAGGGCTATCTAAAAGCTGTGGCAGACTTTTGTCGTGCACATGAAATTATTTGTACCGGATTTCCGTCTGAAAGTAAAGCTACCGCATGTTCATGGCTGTTCGGCGATGGTCAGCTGATACACAGGTATTCCACAGTTCCCGGAATTTCCATGCCATTTGCCTATTTATATGGATTAAACGGTATTCGGGTTGCCTCGGGTGCAGCAGACGAATTCGGAGACGGTACAGTAAGCGCCGACTTGTTCAAATATTTCAGTATTCTCAATCGTGATGTCATTTACCGCGAATCAATGAATGCCTTTGTGCGCGGCGTCAATATGGTGTTTGCACATCTTGGAGAAGACAGAACCGCAGAAAAGTCTGAGCTTGATAATAATGAAGTAATGTCGTGGGGTTCAATATTTTCCAAAGGAGATGACCTCGCGGATTTTGCAAGCTTTGCCACAAGAGTACAGACGATGCTTCGCGGAGGAGAACATGTCAGTGAGGTAGCTATTGTATATCCGATCCATTCTCTTCATTCACTGGTATACCTATATCAATCTAGTCAAAGCGGTTTTGAATATCCTTCCACTCCTGAAAATGCCGACTATATGGAGTTAATGAATAACTTCCTCAACTATGTTGGAATTGATGCCACCTTTATCCATCCCGAGATTTTAATTGAACAGTCATTTGCGGAAAATGGAACTCTGTTTCTCAGCAGCGGCAAACATCTCATGAAGTTTAAACTTATCGTCCTCCCATCTATGTCTATCGTTAGCCTAAAAGCCCTGCGTATTGTTAAAAAATTTTTTGATGAAGGCGGAAAAATTATCGCGACTGACAGCCTTCCGCACGAAGCATATGAATGCTCATCCAGCTTTGAGAATCCCAACAGTGCACTCAAAACCGAGTCAGCAGAAGACCTTGAAGTCTGTGATATAATGAAGTACATTTTCGGAAAAGAAATAGCGGATACAAAAACATATCAGAGCTACTACAAAAATTCCAATGCAAATGGTGGCGCTGCGTATTTCTTCCCTTCAAATAAGTCATCAGTTGATGGAACGGAATCGGTTTCTGCAAATATACTTTATCAGGCAATTGGCAAATTTGAACTTGCACCGGACGTCTATATCGACAACATGCCCCGACGTGAATTTCTCGGTGTTGTGAACTATAACCTGCCAACTTTTTTAAAAGTCGGCATTGACAAACTTCTTGCACGCGGCTGCTCTATGAACTATATACACAAGAAATACGCCGGATGTGATATATTCTACATTACTAATACAACCGGAGAAGAGTACACTGGAAATATCTTATTCCACGGCCGTCATGTGCCTGAGGAATGGAATCCATATAATGGAAAGATAAAGAAGGTTCCATTTGAATACGTAGAATTCCGCGGTGAAGTATATACCAAAGTAGAAATGACTATCAACGCTTCTTCATGTACCTTTGTAGTTAGTCAGACTGGACGTACGCAGAAAGAACTTATTCACGACATTACAACTGATGAGGTTCTTATGGAGTATTTCCCGCATGAAGATTTTTGACAAAAAATAGTTGACAATTTTTATATAGTATGGTATAATATCCACAATCAATAATGCGTTCACTTGACCGCATCTTGTGATTGTTATGATTTTCGACGCTTCTATATATCCAAAATAAAGGAGAGATACTATGTATTCTGAAAATATTTCGAAAACTGCAAAAAATGTGATTGACAATATCGGACGTGCTATCTTTGGTAAGGAAGAGCAGATTACATTTGTTGTTACTGCGCTCCTATGCCGTGGACATGTTCTCCTTGATGACATTCCCGGAACCGGAAAGACCACACTTGCAAAAGCTCTTGCAAAATCGATTTCAGCAAATACGAAACGTATCCAATTTACTCCCGACCTTCTCCCCTCTGATATCACAGGTGTAAACTACTTCAATCAGAAAACTGCCGATTTTGTATTCCGTCGCGGTCCCGTGTTTACAAACATTCTACTTGCGGATGAAATCAACAGAACCACACCGCGAACCCAGTCTGCACTTCTCGAATGTATGGGTGAGCATCAAGCTACAATCGACGGTGTTACATATGCGTTGGAAGACCCATTTTTTGTCATCGCAACGCAAAACCCAATTGAATCGCAGGGCACCTTTCCTCTTCCGGAAGCACAAATGGACCGATTTTTAATGAAACTTTCTCTCGGCTATCCGGAACATTCGGCTGAAAAAAATGTTCTTACTCAATATGGCGGAGCAAACCCTCTCGAAGCATTGGCGCCAGTATGTACACAGACCGAGATTCAAACAGCGTGCGATATGGTAAAGAACATCACAGTCAGCGAACCTATAAAGGATTACATCATAAACATAGCTGAGGCAACAAGAACCAGTGAACGTCTGCGCCTTGGCGTCAGCCCACGTGCAACTCTTGCAATGATGAGAGCTTCACAAGCATATGCTGCTATCTTGGGACGAGATTATGTTCTTCCAGATGATGTGAAAAAAATTTCCATTCCAGTTTTGTCACACAGAATTATCACCCGTTCGCAAAATACAATCAGACTGACAGACACAAATGAGCAAATCATTGAATATATCCTCGACACAGTGCGCGCACCGATAGATTAAGGCTTCTTTCGATTCAATCATATAGAAAGGAGTAGTATATGTTATTTATCGCATTGGCTCTATCCTTGATAATCGTATTTTTTGCACAAGGGCGTATCTATAAAAAACATGCCTTTGATGCTGTTGAGTACAATATATCCGTGTCAACAGGAGAAGTGTTTGAAAAGGAAGAAATCTATGTTTATGAAGAAATCCGAAATAATAAAGCGCTCCCACTGCCATATTTAAAAGTTGACACAGAACTCCCCGATGGTCTGACTTTTCATATCGTTGAAAATGACCAGAAAACGCGTGAAATTAAAAATACATATCCAAGAATTATCCATAGTATTTTTGTTATGCGTGGGCATCAGCAAATACGCCGCAGATGGAGAGTGCATTGTGATACACGCGGAACCTATCATCTGGGCAGCGTCACAATGCTTGCAGATGATATTCTCGGATATAACACTATAGCCAAAGTATTCGAGCCCGGCACAGAATCACGGAATACGATAGTAGTCCTCCCCAAGGCGATAAACCTTGAAAAACAGTTTACTTCATCTAAGTATACAAGCGGCGATTTTCTGGTACGTTCCAGTCTGCTGTCTGACCCATTGCTGAAAGCAGGAGTCAGAGAATATACGCCCGGCGATCCAATGAATCGCATCAACTGGATACAAAGTGCAGTGCATAACTCTTTAATGGTCAACATTGAGGAATTCACAAATCGACACCAATTCAATCTCATTATGAATATGCAGGCGCGTGATGTTGAGAAAATAATCCCCGGCCCACCAAGTGGAAGAGCTTCTGTTGAACTGTGTTTAACGGTTATTGCTTCTATCCTTGACAGTGTATCAAGTGAAAATATTCCGGTCAGATTTATATGTAATACGATACCAGAACAATTTGGCGAGGGCATGTCCGCAGCAAGGGCAGAAAATGATGAAATTGGTGCAAAGATATTTGTATCCCCTGTATTCAAAGGAAAAATGAGTATCATTACCGCTCTGCGCATGCTTGCACAGCTTGAGCTTATGATCTCGACCCCAATTGAGAAAATGCTTGACCATATTCTCGAAAATCCGTATGGGTACACAAGCGGCGGTAATATTATTTTCGTATCCTCGTATCTTAGCGAACGTATGATAAACTTTTGTTATGCGCTGCGTAAAATCGGCATAACCGTGATTTTTTATATCACCTCTGCAAGCATGAATGCGACCATCATTCCGGAAGATATCGAAGTGCATTTTAAAACCTATCTTGACGAGGAGTGAGACCGTTATGAATAAAATTTTTGATAAGATATTCAATCTCATATCCCTCATGGCTGTGGCAACTATGACGGTTCCAATAGCTTTAATGATGTTGAACGGCACTTTTCCGGCTTCCTCTTACATGCTTCCGGCAATAACGATATCCAGCACATTTTTTGGGTATATTATACAATCTATGGTATCAAAAGCCGCTAATAAACGAGCATCAAAAGATGGATTTGAGTCAATAACGGAGGGAGTGCTCGCGGGATTTTCACTGAAATATGCCGGAATTCCTATCACATTATTTTTTATCCTGTCCATTTTAGCTGGTTTTATTTTCAACGCCTATATGCAGTTTCTACTTGATAATTGGATTATCGAATATCATTCTCTTGTTTATACTATTATGATGGTATTCTTAGTCTTTATTTCCGCTTTTGCTGGATGCGTCATCTGGTTTTATCCAATAGAAAGACTTGCAAATATATATCTCTTGTTGTTGAGTTTTGCAATATATGTGATTGAATTTGCGCTGACCTACCTGACGGCGCTCCCCGAAACAAACTCTGTATTTATTCTTGGTTTGGCATTTGCTGTCTTTTTGGTTTGTATGCTCATTGTTTTCAATCAGAACAGTCTACAAAAGAAATATCGCGGCTCTGTTGTATCAGTAATGACGCCATCGGCGCGAATGTACAATCTGTTCCTCGTATTTATGCTGTTTGTAATTCTCCTTGCAGTACTCTCTGTAACCTATGTGATCGCATCAGCAATATATATAATTGCAAGAATTACGGTGTATTATATTGCTTATAGAATGTTCTACGGTTATACTGCTCCTCAGACAGAATATAGAGATTATTATGTACTTGACGGGGAAGAAGCAGCTAATATGTTTATGAAAAATGCTGTGAGTCAGGATGATAAAATCCTATTATCATACTTTTTTGTCGGTACATTGACTCTTGCTGCGATTATTGTTGGGCTGAGAACTGGAATTTTGCAAAAAATGTACAAGGCAGTTCGGGCATGGATTATTGATTTTTTTACAACGATTTTTATTGGAAAAGACTTCATTAAAATTTCATTTGATCCCAACTCTGTTGACGAAATTTATAATTATAAAGATGAAAAGAAAAAACTACAAAATGCTGATATACGTGATTTCGAAAAAATGGCCGCATCAACCGATACATATAAATTATTTCTCCAACGTCTTGGAAGACTCAAAACTTATGATGAACAGTTATGTTATGCCTACACAATGCTAATAAAAATCTATAAAAAAATGAATATCAATCTAAAATTGTCAGACACACCTCGTGAGGTGGAAAAAAAGGTCATTCATGCCGTATCATCTAACGAAATTGACCGCATAACGTCAGATTTTGAGAGTGTTCGCTATGCGGAAGATGAAAAAAACGATGAAGAGGCTTCCGCAATTCTCAATAATATTTGCAATACGATAAAGCGATATCTCTTTTAAGTCATATTTTTGGATTTACTCCGGTATATATGGAATAGTAAAAAATCTATATTACCGGAGTGATTTTATGTCAAAAATATTTGTACTGCTATGCGCAGTGATTCTGCTCCTTTGCCCGGTACGTGTCGCCGCCAATGTACCGGACAATCTTCCGTTCGATGTAAATGCCGATTCTGCAGTCCTTATCGATACTGCAACCGGAACTGTCCTATACGCCAAGAACGCCGACCAAGCCTTGCCGCCTGCCTCGGTTACTAAAATCATGACATTGCTGTTATTTATGGAAGAAATTGATGCAGGAAATATCTCACTCGATGAGGAGATTACAGTCAGTGAATATGCAGCATCAATGGGCGGTTCACAGGTCTATCTTGAGCCAGGAGAAACAATGAAGGCGGAAGAGCTACTCAAATGTGTTATCATAGCATCTGCTAATGATGCCGCCGTAGCTCTTGCCGAAAAAATAGATGGCAGTGAAGAGGCGTTTATCAATCGCATGAACGAACGTGCCGCGGAACTTGGGATGAACAATACTCATTTTGAAAATGCTACCGGGCTTGACGACAACACAACCAAGCACCTTACCTCCGCTTATGACATCGCACTTATGTCACGCGAACTCTTGAAACATCCAACCATCATGAAGTACAGCACCATTTGGATGGATACAATCCGTGGTGGCGCATTTGGATTGACAAACACCAACCGCCTTATTAGATTTTATAATGGTGCAACAGGACTCAAAACAGGTTCAACTTCAAAAGCTGGCTTCTGCATGAGCGCTACTGCAATGCGCGATGGACTTCACCTAATCGCAGTTATTATGGGGTCAGACACCCGTGACAGCCGAAATGAAGCTGCCAAACAGCTGCTTGACTATGGTTTTGCAAAATATTCGTTATATGAGAATCCCGGCGGTGAAGCAGGTACGGCAAGTGTGATTGGGGGCGTCAAAAACACATGTGCGTGCGAGTATGGTCCGTATACCCAATTGATGGCGAAAGGAAAGAACAAAAACGTACAAACTGAATTTCTGATTGATGAAAATATTCCCGCACCGATAAAAAAAGGAGAGCGTGTTGGTACAGTACGATATCTGTGTGAT
>CAZUPI010000070.1:0-7293 GCA_964621755.1 uncultured Ruminococcus sp.
AAACTACAGTTTCAAAAACTCCATCTGTAAACTATGTTATTACTCTTATAGCCTTAATGTGGGAATACGTTGATCGTGAGAAATATGATCTGCGGAAAGTTATCGTTAAATTCCTTTCGAGAATCGGATATCCCACATCTGCTATTATTGTAGATAATGAATTTGATTTCAAAAAGTGCGTTTTTTCTTCTCTTGAAAGTCCTATTGACCATATTCTTACAACACTTAATCAAACCAACAATAGTGTATCAATAAGAGAAAGTCATTATTTATTAACGGATTTTCAAAAGAAGATTTGGGATAGTATGGATTGTGAAAGACTAATTGGTATTTCAGCTCCTACTTCTGCTGGAAAATCATTTGTGATCCTTCTGAAAATACTGAGTAAACTGTGCTTGGAATCATTTGACGTAGTATATATTGTTCCAACACTTAGCTTGTTAAATCAAGTATCTGAAGATTTCAACAGTACAATACTGCAATTAAACATTTCTAATTGTATAGTTTCAAATTCTTATATTGAAAGCAGTGCCTCGTCAGTCAACACTATTTATGTATTAACGCAGGAAAAAGCTATTTCAGCATTTAGTGACGAAAGAAACACATTTACAAAAGACATAGTATTAGTTGCAGATGAGATACAGAATATTGAACGTATTAAAGAAGATGATGACGAAAGAGCGAAGGTTTTATTCGATACTTTAAATGAGTTTCGATACAAAGATAATGTTAAGCAAATAATTATATCTGGTCCAAGAATCGAGGACATCGAAACTACAGGAACGGATATTTTCGGGATTAAAGCTAAAGATATAACGTCTCATGACAGCCCTGTTCTAAATCTGACATATAGTGTTTGTAAAGAGAAATCAGCTTATTTTTTGAAGCAATACTGTGCTTTAACCGACGTTCCCATCAAAAAAAGAATTACAAAACCACAATTGATTCAAGGATATGGAAAAAAGAAGTATGATGATGGATTCCTCACTTACTTAGATAACATAGTCAACTCATTAAAGCACCAGCAGAATATTATTTTTTCACCAACATCGTCAACTGCAAGAAAAATAGCTTGTTCAATCAACGGGGATACAAACATTAATCAGGAGCTTACCAAACTAATCGCTTATTATCAATCATCAATTCATCCTCAGTACTCTATGTGTGGGACATTAGCAAAAGGAATCGCTTATCATCACGGTAAATTGCCACATCATGTACGCCGAACGATAGAGATTGCTATACATAATAAATGGGTATCAACTATTGCGTGTACTACAACACTGCTGCAAGGCGTAAATTTACCAACACAGAATATAATAATTAGAAATCCGTACTTGTATGTAGCAAAGCACGCAGGCTCAACTGAGTTATCAAATTATGAAATGGCTAATTTAAGAGGAAGAGCCGGAAGGCTATTAAAGGATTTTATAGGTAGAACATTTGTGCTTGATGAATCTGCATTTGCAAATTCCGAAGAATATGATCAATTATCTTTATTTGAAGATACAACAAAGGAATTGCCAACAAGCTATAAAGAAAGATTTGATAAGTACTATAGTGACATTGAACAAGTAATCTCATCCGATAAAACGGTTGATATCAGTATGACGAGATACGGTGATTTAATATCATATATCAGACAATCGGTATTGCGATATGGTGAAAAATCAAAACAGAAAATGCAGAATGTCGGGATTAATTTAACCAAAGATCAGATTGCTGCTATTATTTTGAAATTAGAAAAAATCACTGTTCCTAATAGTATATGTCTCAAAAATCGTTACTGGGATCCATTTGTTCTTGATGTAATATATAAAAACTATAAAGAAAACGTTCCAAAGCATCCGTGTGAACGTGGCGCTAAAGCTAAATTAGATCGGATGCTCAAATTTTTAAGGGACACACCAGAAACATCTCATATGTATGAGAAGTACATTCCTTCTAAATTACAAAAAGGAAGTGGACGTAGTTTATTATGTTCGCTTTGTATGCAATGGGCTAAAGAGAAATCATTGAAAGACATCCTTTCAAATATAAAATGTTCCGATGAAGGAGATGTTGCTGATGAGATCGAAAACAGAATTGAAATTCTTCAAAATACAGTTTCTTATAAGGTTCCACTATTGTTAAAACCACTATTTGATATTATTGACTCTGATTCTTCATTTATTCCTTGTTTGCAAGCTGGAGCATATAATCAAGTGACAAGAGTAATGATTGAAATAGGTGTGCCAAGAGAATGTGCTTTGGAATTATTCAAATTATTATTTAATAGCTATGATGGCAATAATAAAACCGAAGAAGAAACAGAATCAGAAATCAGAAGTATTCTTAAAGCAAATAAAAATACTCTCCCTTACTGGATAGGAGCTCAATTGAACTTTTTAGGATAATATTTTTTGTTAAATAATGCCACAAGAGTAAAAGAGCGAGTTGTCATTTACGACAGCTCGCTCTCTTGCTTATTCATCCTCATCGTTGCACTCATCCAACCCGTGCATGAGCTGAATGTAAACGCACTCTGCACGTTCATGCTCCTCGCCGTCTGTTGACATCATCATTTCAAGAAAATATGCCTTGGCTTCTTCGTAGTCCGTCCAGACCTCACGCTTGCCGTTGCAGACCGTGGTGACCTTGCGTGATCTCGGCATAGCCAATTCAGGTGTTTTCAACATAGCTTTGTACCTCCGAAATAATTATTGTAAAACCATTATAGTGGATAATTATTTCAGAGTCCAGCATATCAGAATAATTGTAATAATTCTTGTGCATAGCGCAGCAATATCACATGAATCACCGGTGCAATGCGCTGTATCATTCAAGTACATTCTGCCTGCGTATCTTCTGCTGATCTCGACTCTGCTCCTGACGTAGATACTGCTCGATCTCATTCGCCGCCTGCGACAGTTCGTCTGCTTTCAGCTTTACAGCCTTATATCGTGCATTTTTCTGAGCCGATTGTTTTCTCAGCTCGGCAATATGCTTATTCAACTTTTCGGCAGTCGGCACATGACCGCTTGGATACCATTCCAGCAGTTTCTTTTTCAGCTCATGATAATCCGATAAAGTACCGCCGTGTGCCTTTTTATACTTCTCCTGTTTTCGTCCGCTGAGGGATTTGTATTCATCGTAATACGGCTTAAAAGCCCAGAATTTTCTGAGCGTTTCAGGACGTTCTTCAAGCTCCTTGATCTCGTCCGAAATAGCGTTAAGCTCCTGAACAAGCGCCACCCTCTCGCTGAACGCTGCGATGCTCTCGGCTTTCGCCTCCTCAGCGGTCACGCCATACTTGGCAAGAATATTCATCGCCTTGCTTGTCAGCTTCATGTTGGTGCGGTCGATGCTGTCACGGATAAACTTATTTTCCTCCACCTGCACAGGCACACGGACAATTCTTGCTTTCGGCTTGTACTCCATAGCATTTTTGTAGTGGATAATACGGCTCTTTATCTGCTCCGTTTCGTAAAACCACCCCAGCGTTTTCGCCCTCGTCATTTTGGCTCTCGGATTGCGTTCTTTCTGCTCCGCAAGCATAAATTTCAAGTCTATCGTATGCTCCGGATCGTAGTAGACAAGTATGCCATTCTGAGCGCATTTCAGCAGGAAATCTGCAAAGTCATCGCTCTCCTTAACAACTTGGTCGATAGCATATTTCAGCTTGGCTTTCCATGACAGACCTTGCCTGTTCATGTCCCACTCCCAGTGCGACTTTCCCTTAACTTCTTCGGGGTGTTCGATAACAGATAAATTATTCTCCTTGCAAAGCTCGTCCGATATGCGCCTGACCTCTGCCCACGCACGGTCTTTTTTCTTGCCCTGATTATGCTCGGTTTCAAAGGTTCTGCCCGTGATAAAATTCGTATTATTTACGATAATATGAGCGTGGCAGTGTTGGTGATCGGTATGTATCGCAATGACATATTGATACTGTTCTTTCAGCAACCTATGGCATAGCTCTTGCGCTATTTCCATAGCCTTTTCGGGGGTTACTTCGTTGGGGGCGAACGACTGAATTATGTGCTGGGCTTTGGTGGTGCTTCGACTACTTCCGAAACGCTCTCTGACGGCTCGGAACTGTTCGGCTGCTCGGACGGGTTCTGTCTCGCACATAAAAGACTCGACAAGCGAATGATTTCTGGTCTTATTCCCGTCCACGATGTATTCAAGGCTGTCGCACACTGAACTCCTGACTGAATGTAGCTTAGTAACTGCCAAATCGCATTCACACTCTCTTTCGTTGTAGTAATATCTTCGCTGTAAATTCCGCCAGTTTTATTGGCTCGTCGGGCTATCTGATTAACGTTAGATGAAAGCCCTCTGACCGCCCCGATAATGCCGTTCATGTCGCCCTGATCCATCATCAGAACATAATGCGCTTTTGCACATTCCCTGACATAGCTGGACTTCTTTACATGAAGAAGCTCTGCCTGCCTGCAAATATGCTCCCATTCGGTATCATTGAAGCGGATATTCAGCGTATGATTACGGCACTGACCTCTGCCATCAAGATACTCCTGCTCGTCTGCCGTGAGGTCATTCGGGCTGACTTCGGAGAGAGCCTTGTCAAGCTCCTCACGCATACCGTCACGGGTGTAATTGAGAGCAAGCTCCTCACTGTCCTTGTGACCATAGTCACGCTTGTAGTTTTTCTCTGCTTTTGTCATATTTTCTTCCTTTCGTTCTTGACCGCATCAGCGGTCTTTTTTATTTAGGGGTCTTAGGGGAATTTTCCCCTGACAAGCATCGTGATAAAGTCCCGTTTCTCCGAAACGTGGCGCATATCACCGTGCTTGCGAACTGAGAGTGCCGATTTTTCATCGGCACGGCTTTTACCGCCTTTTGGCGGTTTTCTCGCTTTCATGGCGAGAATTGGAGCGATAGCGACTTTCTCTTTTTTATGACACCGTTTTGGTCAACGGTCATATCGCTCACGCTCTGCCGTGATGCTCTTGCTTCTGCCGATGATATTATTGTAAAATAGTACGGCGCAGTTATAGCGCAACTTGGGCGGCAGTCTGATGAAAATGTCTCCTCATATATCAATACCAAATTCTGAGCCGTATCGTTAAGTATTCACGCTGAAAATTTCGGAAAATATGCGACAGGATATTTGTGCATAACAGAGATTATTTCGACGGCACTTAACGATTGCCTGTTTTTATTGGTAATGATATGTAGAAGGCTGTGACCGCCAAGACGAAAACACCCTCCACTATACAACCGAGAATTTTGATGATTTGCACCTAATTTTTGCAAAAGTTTACACTTTGTTCATGGCAGTTCTCCCTTATGCCTAATTTCAACACCGGTTTTTTGTACGTTGTGCCAATAAATACGATGCTTCTATCACTATAATCTATATCAAAAATTCCTATTCAAAGCTATTGTGGCTAATGATTAGAAGAGTGGCAAATTAAGTATTCAAAATACGGTTGACTTTTTAAATGAAAAATCCTATAATATTAGTGTAAAAAAACATATGGAAAATGAAAGGGTGTACCAATTGTTTATGGACTTATATAGTATTGCGCTTTTGTTTCGTAAAGCTATAGAAACTGCAATTGAAGCAGGCGACATCACTTATTTCAATATGCTTCGTTTTCCTGAAGGATGCTGTGGATTTGTAAGTGATTTGCTTCAGCGTTATTTATATGAGAACGGGATTATAACTTTTTATGTTTCTGGATCATATGGGTATGGTTGGGATAACTCTGAAAGTCACACATGGTTAGAAACTGAAAATAAAACGGTGATTGATATTACAGGTGATCAATACCGTAATAAGAAATTGAGATTTACGGAACCTGTGTATGTAGGCACTCGAAATAATGGATTTCATGATCAATTCAATTTAGATGATCCGGTTCCATATCAAAAATGGGAACCATACGGAATCGGTAAAAAGAAAGAGGAAATGTACTATGCAATTCTTCGGCATTTAGAATAGTGTATATCAATGTATAATAGATTTGGAGCAGTCTCAAAAGAGGCTGCTCTAATTCTTATCCAGACAAATTGCACTGGGGAAAAATGAAATTTTACTAAAAGTTCATGCGCAATTGCGGCTGGACAAATGGCTGTGTTGCGCGCTATAATTGTTGTATGAGGACAAGTCCTCAGAACAAGGAGATAACTGAACGGAAGGAGGTGGCGGTATTCTTACCTACGAACAGCAGACAAAGAAACTTCTGAGCAAGCGTCAGGCGGTGCTTGACCGTATCGAGAGCGACAAGGCTGAGATTGAGAAGATCAATGCAAAGCTGAATGCTATCCAGCTCGCTAAGATCAGGGACGCACTTGGCTGTGATGAGCAGGGGCTTTTTGAGCTTATCACCAAGCACCCTGAACAGCTTGCAAAGCTGAAACAGGAGAGTACTGTCAAGAGCGATACAGATACAGCTCAGGACGGTGATGAATCCGAACTTATCGGACAGACTTCTTTCTTTGATGAGAAGTCTTTCAAGGACTGATAGTCCGACAATAAAAATAGCTGTAAACGGGACGGCTCCTGCCGTTCCGCACAGCTATATCACACACAAACCAAAAGAGGGGCAGATAGAGAAAGCGATCCTCTCGCCTTAAAGCGTAGACAAAGAGAAGCTAAAGGAGATACAGCTATGAATAAAAATGATACTGCCGTAGAGAAAGATAAGGCAGGAATGGCTTTTGAACTGAACGAGAAGTTCAGGGACTGCAAGACCGAAACGCACGAGTACCTGATCGGTAAACAGAGGTGTGTCGTTGTGCGTCATTACTGCGGAGATAAAGACCTCAATGAAGTGCTTTACCGCAACGCTTTTGAAAGAGCGTTTTCCGAAGTAATGGCTCTGCACCGCAGACCTCAGACAACCTGAAAAAATTTCCGAAAGGTACTTGCTTTTTTCGGCATTGCGCGCTATACTTATAGCAATGTTGAATTAGGCTGCTTTGGAAGAAAGGAGTAGTAATGTTAGCAAAGCAGACTGATTATATCGTGGGGATATACCTGAGACTCTCAAAAGATGACGAGCGTGCAGGCGAATCCCTTTCCATAGAAAACCAGAGAAGAATTCTCACGAACTATGTCCGTGAACAGGGCTGGACGATCTATGATGAGTACGTCGATGACGGAATTAGTGGAACAAGTTTCGATAGACCGGGTGTGCAGAGAATGCTTGACGATGCCAAGAACGGCAAGATCAACCTTATCATATGTAAAGACCTTTCCCGTTTCGGACGCAATTACATTCAGGTAGGTCAGTACACGGACTATATTTTTCCGATGTATAATATTCGTTTCATCGCACTGAA
>CAZUPI010000071.1:0-7208 GCA_964621755.1 uncultured Ruminococcus sp.
AAATAATCGGCACATTAGTCTTAATGTCTACAACGATTGTTTCGTTGATTAACTTGCGACCAAGCTCGGGGGCTATTCTTCCAAAGGGTGTAAACAAACCAATAAGGCAATCATCTACCGGTCGCTTCAGTTGATATACTTTAGCATTTTCTTCGGTTGTGCAGTTGGTAAATTTAATCTTTACATCAGATGCTGCTTCCACACCGTTACCACCCTGACGAGCTTTCCACTTGCCAGAGTTAATATACTCTTCGGGGTCGGGCTTTCCGATGCGCTTTGCAAAATCAATCAGGAAACTATGCCACTTCTCATACTGCTCAGGCATATATATCTGAGATCGGAATTCTGCACGAATGTTATTGTTCGGGCAACACCAACAGCCAACACGATCGTATCCCAAACGATATGCATCATTAAATTCAACTTCTTCACCGAGAAGATAAAGCCAAATATCAATATCTTTCCAGAAGAAGATAGGTGTTGCAACCGTCTGCTGCTGAATCTTTGTAGACTCAGCATTATCTTCTATTCGGTTGTATTTACTTCTGCTTACGGATTCGCATTTGCGGATGCCGTAATAAGTCAGAATACTCTTATCTCTGTAAAGGCTAGAAATAACGCGAGAAATAGGTCCTGTCTTAAACATAAAACAGCACCAACGAAGCATTCTTGCCGGAGGTCCAATGTCCTCACAGACCTCGTAGAAATTCTGCTCTTTATTTTTGGCAACCTTGAAGATAGCCTTAGGATTATTCTTCTTAAATCGCTCAGCATATTCAATCGTGAATGGGAACTCAAGGGTGGTATTACCGAAAATATGTACAAGACTAGGATCCGAAAGTGCTTTTACCACTAGATCAGCGGTTACCGTGGAATCCTTACCACCGGAAAAGGACAGAACAATGTTTTCACGAGGGTATTTAGCTGCCGACTCCTGAATAAAGATATTTGCTTCATACTTCAGGTAATCAAGGCGACCTTGGTTCGCTCTGATAAAGGTTGCTATGTTCTTATTAAAGAAATCGTAGTTATTCTGTTCCTTGTATTTTTCGAGTTGTTCTCTGATATACGCGGCTGAATACTTCTTATACCACGCAGCAGTTACAACTATAGGTTTTCCATCTATATAATATCGATTATTTGACGCCCATACGCTTTTTTGGATATAGGCAAGTGGCTTGTCCGAGAGAATTTCTAAAAGCAAACGCTCTTCCGGGAATACAGGTCTTAAGTCTGCAACTAGATACGATGTATTACCACCACAAAGAGGACAAGTATCACGGTCTGCGCCGTTTACTGCTTTGATAAGCGGAACCTTGCATTTATCACACCAGTGCAGTTCATAAGGAATATCTTCCTCGGTCTTTATTCCGCAAACACTGCAAACTTCTTCATCGGTTTCACGGTTACAATTCTTGCACCACACCAATAATCACCTCCGTTCTAACAATATCACATTTTATGTCCGATAAAACGGACATTGTGGTTAGCTAATAATCTTTAATCTTATTAATCTGTTCTATTGCGTACAGCGGCAGATTCAAAAGCCAATCTTCCTTCTTATAATCAGCCATTGAAGTACGAACAGACAATTCAGGTTCAAACCTCTCTCGATAGGTTTTGAGACTCTTTGCTCTCAGGTTTGTTTCGGCTTTTACTTCAATAGGAACAATCTGTTCACCGGTATCAACGACAAAATCAATTTCGCAAGAGCCTCTGTCATTGGTGTAATAGTAAATGCCTAAATCTTCAATCGTTTTTAATTGCTGGCAAACATATTGTTCGGTCAAAGCTCCTTTGAATTCAACGAAAAGGTCATCGCCGTCAAGAAGTGTACGCTGACGAAGACCTGTCATACATCCGAGGAGTCCCACATCGACTATGAAAAGTTTGAATGCTTTCAAATCCTCATAAGCTTTCAACGGAATGCCTGCCGCATTCACACGACTGACCTTGTGCACAAGTCCGCAATCGGAAAGCCACATAATCGCAGTTTCATATTCTCTTGCTCTGCCGCCTTCACGGACAAGACCATAAATAAACTTCTTATTTTCTCTTGCGAGCTGCGACGGAATACTGTTCCAAAGCATACGGATTTTCGGGACAATCTCGTTCGGTGCGTGTTTTGAGAAGTCTTGTTCGTATGCCGCAAGGATTCTTTTCTGAATCGCACGAACCTCATTGAAATCTTTACTTTCGGCAAAACTTTGAACTGCTTCCGGCATACCGCCGACAAAATAGTAGTGTTTCAATGCGTCAATATATGTTTGCTTAAAGCTTGTGATCATTTCATAATCCTGATTTTTCAAAAGCTCTGCAAAACGTTCGTTGCCGGTTGCCATTAAAAACTCACTGAAAGAGAGAGGATAGAGCTTTAAGAAATCGACCTTGCCGACAGGAAATGAGGTGCCCTGATGTAAAGCAATTCCCAAAAGAGAACCGGCGCATACAATGTGATACTGCGGGGCGTTCTCATAAAAATATTTAAGAGAAGCAAGTGCTCTCGGAACTTCTTGAACCTCGTCAAAAATCAGCAGGGTGTTTTCAGGATTAATTTTGCGTCCGGCATACAATTCCAGTCCCATAATCAGGCGGTCTGTATCCAAGTCTGCTGAAAACAAATCCGCCATTCTTGAATTGGAATCGAAGTTGATATATACAGTATCCGCATAAGCTTGTTCACCGAACTCCTTCATCAGCCAAGTCTTGCCGACCTGTCTTGCGCCTTCAATAATCAACGGCTTGCGGCGCTTACTGTTTTTCCATTTATATAATTTTTCAATCGCAATTCGGTACATACTGCACCTCCATACTATAAATCAGTATTAGTATATCACTATATGCCAAAAAATGCAACGATTATTTGAGCAATAAGTCCGTTTTTTACAGCGAACTTAGTGAAAATGCTCTTGCTTTATTAATTATGTTATTCTAAAGTATCATCTCAAAGTTCCAAAGTATCAATTTGATACTTTGGGATAGCTATGAAAAATAAAAAATCAGTGCCAACGATGAATCAAGTTCAAAGTAAGCACTGATTTTAACTATATAAGCAGATAATATGGCTTATTCGTTATAATTGCCTATATATGACTTCGTTATTTACTATCTCCGTTGCTCGATTACGAATATTATTCATCCTCCGCACCCAATCCATTTGGTCGGCGGATTTGAGTTGTTCGGTTACGCCTTCCTTTTCGGCAAGTTCTTTTACCAGCCGGAGAAAAAGTTGTTGTGCCTGTTCTTCGGTATCGGCGAGGTGGGAATGGAGCTTGCCGGATGTGAGTAAATTATAGTACAGCACCTTATGATGTTGTTTCAAATATCGTTTGTGTCTTAATGCCCAAACGCCGATATTACCCGTTTCTTTTTCCGCCGGTAATGACAAGTACGGCAAGAGATAGTCACCAATCTGTGTATAAGTACCGCCGAGTTGTTCAAATAATGTGTCAGTCATAGTAAAAACCTCCTTTGCACCTATATTGTACAAAGGAGGCGATTAAAAGTCGAATGTGCGATTTATTAATTTACAAATTCCGCCCGTGCCAAAAATTACAGCGAATATTTTCAAGCTTGTGCCACTTCTTACAGCGAACATAGCAAATATTCAGCGAATATTCACTTCGAAGTGAAAATTCAGCGAATATTCACTCTTTTGTTTTCAATCCTCGTATAACTTGCCAGCGAGGGAATTCTTGAAGCACCCAGATATGCCAATAAGATTTTCGGGTGATAGTGCGAAAGTATTTCGAACAGCAGAATTCGATTAAATAGACTTTCGGAATGTGATTCACATTGTTTCTCTTGAAGGCTTTAAGATGTCCCTTCTTGCACCAATTATTGATAGAAGTTGTACCGTAACCGATTACTTTTGATATTTCGGTCGCAGTCAGCACATCTGGGTATTGCGCAAACAGTTCTGTGTAATACAGCCTCATATTTTCAAGAGTCTGTTCGGGTACTTCGGCGTTCATTTTGACGGCATAGTTCCCCTTGTACCAACCTGCCGGTGCGGAATAGGATTCGGGAAATACTTTTCTCTTTTCTAGATATGTAATAACGTCAGCCTTTTTAATTTTATAACAACGAGTTTTCTTGCCTGTGTATTCGCACGGTATCTTTCCGCTGCGAAGCAGATACAAAGCCGTTGATTTACTGATGTGGCAGATTTGATAGAGTTGGTCTTTGGTAATAATATCGGGAATCAAATCCCAGTTGATTGCGGTTTCATTCATAGCAATACACCTCGAAAATATTTTTGTCGGTGTGGGTTTTTCCCGTGTATTGCCGTTGTTGGTATGTTTATTCTGTTCTTTCCGCAGTTCTTTCCAAAATAGTGCCTGTTCTTTCCGAAAACAGCGAAAATGCCGTTATTCGAACTTTCCTTTATTAATCGGGATTTCAGCGGCACAACCGTCAAAAAGCCTTTAATATCAAGCATTTTCGGCGAATACGAAGTATCCCAAAATAGCCTTAAAAAATCACAAAACAACCATTGACCAATAAAACTCGAAATCAGTTTGCGAGCAATCGCACATGGGTTCGAATCCCATCCTCTCCGCCAAGGACTCCTTGAAGGTTTTCAACTTCAAGGAGTTTTCCTTTTATGCCAATGCCGAGCCTATCGCCATTGCACTTGCCTTTTTGCTTTCGCTGTCAATGTGACTGTAGATGTTGGCGGTCGTTCCCATATCGCTGTGACCGAGCCAGTCCTGAATCATTTTCATCGGCACACCGTTTGCGAGGAGTAACGATGCACAGCTATGCCTGAGGTCGTGAAAGCGCACCGGCTTTAATCCGTTCTCTTTCAGCACAACTTTGAAATGATCCGTCACGTAATTCGGCTTTATGATTTCACCGATGGCGTCCACGCAGATATACTCGGTATACTTTTTACAGTAACCGCGGCGCATCACCCGTTTCATTTCCTCCTGCTTTTCCCGTTCGGCGCGGAGTGCTTCCTCCACCTGCGGGATCAGCGGCAAGGTTCGGTAGGACGATTCTGTTTTCATGACGTCCATCCCCACAACGCCTTTGTCATTCTGCACCACCTTGTGATTGATACTGACCGTCTTGTTTTCAAAGTCCACCGCCGACCATTTAAGCCCCAGCGCCTCGCTCCTTCGCAGTCCGTAGTAAGCCGCGAGGAATATCACAATGTGTATCGGATCGTCCACCGTTTTATCGAGCAGTTCTTTTAGCTCGGTGGCGTTATAATATTTGCCGATATACTGCTGTGCTTTAGGACGGTCGGCTTGCTCCACCGGGTTACTTGGAATGATGCGACGCTTGACCGCCGACTTGAAAGCCAGATGCAACAGCGCGTGATGCCGCTGGGCGGTGGTTCCTTTCAATCCTTCCCGAAGGATGCGGGTATAATAATCGTTTATCTCGTCGCCGGTAATGTCCTTCACTTTAAGGTCACCGTATTCCCGGAAGAACGGCGCCATCCGAGATTCGATCATCAGCCGATACCCTTCGTAGGTAGATTCGCTCACATTTACCTTGTGCGACTCCAACCACTCCGGCAAGTAATCTGCTACCTGCATGTGCGCCACACGGCTACGCTCACGGTCGGCATGAGACATATTATCATGCTTATACAAATCGTCGGTGTTGTATTGATCGAGAATTTGGCGGAGACGGTATTCCGCCTCACGCTTGTTTCCTTTGCTCGCATCAAGATTGAGGTTTTGCCATTTCTCTTTGCGTTTCCCTTCGGTGTCGTACAGATTGATGACCGCATACCACTTTTTGTTCTTCTCGGTAATGTGTCCGGTAATTCTTTTCAAGTTATCACGCTCCTTTCCTTTGAGTGTTACCTTTGGTTTCTTGGACAACCACAACACTATCACAACAACTTTCATAAGTCCAGAGATTATTCGGGACTGTCGGGGACGGTGTATGGAAGTTTGCGGCGTTGGTTAAAAACTCCACCAGACATACCTTGGGAACGATAATTTTCTTGCCCTGTTTGATGTTGCCGATCTTTCCGTCCTTCAGTAATTTGTAGACGGAATTTTTACCGATCCGAAGCAGTCGGATCACGTCCGGCACGGTCAACACATCGGGTTCGTTTTTAAACATCGTAAAATAATTTCTGTAATTCATTATCTCGTCCTTTCTCAAGAATTCCGTACCGGATATCTCCTAGAGCGTGTTCACACTAACGCTCAACGCGCATCTTTTAGTATATTTTCTGCATAACAGCGTTGCTCGTCGGTTAAATACAGCAAGTATTCGCCCTCCTCGCGCCTTGTTCTGCAAAAAATCTGCTCAAAATCTACACATTTCGGATTGTGTGAACGCGCTCTAAAAATTCATCTTCATTTCGTTTTGTTCTTTCTCGAGTTCCTCGGGAAGATCGTCAGACTCGGTACCCATAGTGGCAGAGATGATCCCTGCCGCAAGACCGACGACGGCACCGAGGTTAGAAGCGTTTTGCTCCGCTTCTATTCTTTTTCTGCGTTCCTCGGGATCTTCATTGCCGTCTGTTATGCCAACCAAAGAATGCAGAGCTGAGTTGACAACACCGCCGCCAATGCCGATGCTCCTACCGATATTGCTGTGCGAATGATCCATGTGCGGCGACTGGACTTCTCCGACGCTTTGACAATAGCCTTCTCCAGTTCCTTGCCCTGTGCCAAGGTATCGTTCATAACTTCTTCGAGATGCTTCCCAGCCTGTTGTTCGTGATCCTTCATCTGATGCAGAAGATTCTCCACTGCGGTCTGCTGAGTTTTCAGCTTGTCGTTCATCTCCTCCAGCGTTTTTCGATAGTGTTCTTGCTGCTTTTTCGACCATTCCTCCATCATCGATTGCATTTTCGATACGGTCAGTAGCCGCCCCATCAGTTCGTACACCTTCGGCTGAAAATTCACCGCCGACTGCAAGAGACCGACCATCGTATCCCAATCCTTTTCCTGAATCGGAACCATAACGGGCATAGCGTCTTTTCGCATTTCGGCTATCCCTTGCGCGTTCTTCCGGGTCAATCTCTCCACCAAACTGTTTTCTGTTTTTGTAGTGCTGTTCTCTGTAACGTAATTCATACTCGATATTCTCCTTCAAATATTTTTCGTCGTGCAGGGTTTTGTCCCTGCATTTTTTACCGTTGGGGCAAGTGAAAGTAATATATTTTCTTTCATCTTTCCACGTGAGCTTGTACCCGTGTTTTTGCATTTTGGATATAAATTCCTGCTTGCTGC
>CAZUPI010000072.1:0-7145 GCA_964621755.1 uncultured Ruminococcus sp.
TTCTATTGTAAACATAGGTGTAGTAACAAACAGGCTACTATCGTCCCTTTTTACGATGTATCCGTTCTTAATTGCATTTGCAAGAGAATCAATATCTTCAGTTATACCATCAATCAAAATATCCTCGCAAACATTAATGTAATTATCATACATCATCGGGCGATACGCAATGCCGCTGATCGAATTGAACGATTTGTGAGAACAACCGCCGCGGCTTCCCAAATTAGCACTATGCTGTACACCGATACTGATCCTTTTGTGCTTGCCTGTTTCCATGTTGCCAATGTATGACCACTCGTTTCCGTCAAATCTCTTTTTGAACCGAGGATACGGCAGCGAGCAGTATTTTGTACTTGCATATGAAAAAGCAAGCACACCAAATAAATAAAACAAATCAGTTTCGTTCTTTTCTGCTTTGTAAAAATCGAGCTTCATAGCCTGCGTGGTGATTTCTTTCAAAGCAGTGAGCAGGTCATCCATAATTGGCAGTAAGTTTTTTTCGGCATTTTCTTCACAGTAAATACCGTACTTGTCCGACCAAATTATAAAATCCGTTTGATATTTTCCTTTGGTTGCCTCAGCCATCGCTTCGTATTTCAAAAGGTGGTTAATTCTGTCTTCAACGTAGTATGCCGGCACTCCGCAGAGCTTTGCAAGTTCTTCCACAGTGCAAGGCTTTTCGTATGAATAATACAGGATATTTTGCGACAGTGCATCGTCGATATAGACGGAGGGGAAAGGCTTTCTTTTTCCGTCATAATCTCCGTTTCCGTAGATGCCTATGTCCATACGAACAGGGCGCAATGCAGTTTCATTCATATCGTCAAACTCCTTTTTTAATTTTTTTCGGCCTTCCGAAAGCCTCCAAGTAACCGTTCCTTCCGGGATGTTAAGCTTATCGGAAATCTCCTTTGTTGAAAGACCGTCATAGTAGTAAAGAATGATGATATCGCGATAAATTTCAGATAGCATTGCTATTTTTGTGCGAAGAAAGTCATATATTTCTTCGTTTTCATTTTCGTCAAATTCTTCATATGGTATATTCTCGAGAACATCGTATGAATACACAGCGCGGTTCTTGCCCATTGAACGACTGAAAGATTTAGCCACATTATTCGCAACGCCCCATAACCAAGGCTCAAATTTGCTGTCATCTCTCAGCTTGTGCAACTCGCGAATTACCGTAAGCAATATTTCCTGTGACAGCTCGTCAGCCTCATCACGGGAATATGTGTGATTAACAGCATATCCATATACCTTTTCAATGTAATCTTCAATAATCTCCGGCTTCATCATTCTTACCTGCCTTTCGCCTATATAGTGTCACAAAAAAGAGTTTCATTGGGCAGTTTACAGAAAAATATTACAAATTAATTCATGTTGATGGAGGTTCTGGGGATCACGTGCTCCTTATCCATCAGGAGATGGGTGGTACAGTAAGTTTCATACTCCTTACAAAAATCGTCGATGTCACAAAAGATTGCGATGAGTTGTTCTGCCATGGAAAAGCTCCTTCCTTCTGTTCAATGGTTTTGTAGTTATTATATTTTATCAGATTTTTTCGAGTTTTCCCTTCTTTTTTGTTCTTTTTATTTCATCGAACTCACGTTAGTTTATGTTAATTTATGGTCTCAAGTTTGCCTCTACAGTTCTGCGACTATTCCTTTTTCTTTAGTCTGCTCATGATGACAAGAGCTGCAATCATGAGAATCGGGAATATTGCGGACACACACAAACCGGCTCGAATCGCCATGCTTTCTGCATCTGCATTAACGGAGAGGTACAAGTCCGAAATTCTTCCGCATACCCACGGTCCGAGAGAACAGCCGACATCGCCACCCAAGGCAAGCAGAATCATCATGACCGGTCCCGCCTTATAGTTATATTTTTTTGAGGTATAGGACAGTGTTCCCGGCCACATCAGACTGACACCGAGTCCGCATATTGCACAGCCGAAAAGGGCGACAATCGGAATCGGACAAAATACAGAGAGCGCATAACAGCCGATTGTCAGCGCTGCACAGACGATGAGCGCCTTTGAAATGTCGATTTTTTCACCGCAGATGCCATAGAAGGTTCTGCCGATTCCCATAAATACCGCAAACAAGCACGGTCCGAGAATGTCACCAAGCGCTTTTGATACACCTAAGCCCTTCTCCGCAAACAGGGATGCCCATTGCGACATGGCGAGCTCTGACGCGCCCGCACATATCATGATAGTCAGCGCAACTAAAAAGACAGGGGACTTGAAAAAGGAAAGCACAGAATGACCGCTCTCTTCTTCGCTAATCGGAATCAGCGGGACTTTGAGAAAAGCGAAAAAGTTGAAAAATGGGACAATTGCCCACAGAAGAGGAATAATTTTCCAATTTTCTCGTCCAATAGCAAGAAGAAACAGCGTGGTCAGCAGCACTACGAGCATCTGTCCCCATGAATAGAACGAGTGAAGCAAGCTCATGCTTGACGCCTTTGCGTCTCCGGGGAGTGAATCGACAATCGGGCTGATGACAACCTCAATGAGTCCGCCGCCGAGTGAGTAAAAAAACGCGGCAATCACGATAGCGACAGGCGGTCCGATGAGATCGGGGAGAATCCCGAGCAGCACCAGACCGACAAAGGAGGAAACGTGCGCGAGAACAGCCGACATGCGGTATCCGATTTTAAGTATCAGCTTTACCATGAGCGCGTCAATAAAAATTTGTACGGCGAAGGTAATAAATATGATATTGGCAAGGAATGCGTAGGACACGCCGTAATCCTCGCGGAATATTACAAAAAACAGCGGTGCAAGGTTCACTACGATTGCCTGTGTAATATAGCCGATATAACAGGCTCGCAGCGTGCTTTTATAGTTAGTTTGCATTCAGTAAGAGTCCTTTCATAAGGCAGGCAGAACCGAGAGGTCCCCTGTTCCGCACCGTCATATTTACATAGACGCCGAAGTTTATTACAGTATATTCCTTTTTCAGTCCTTTAGTGAGGTGATACGCAAAATCCGGCGCTTTGTCGCAAGCGATCGTATTATAGCAGATAATCAGCAGGATTTCAACACCTCGGTTGACGTTCCCAAAAGAATTTTGATTCGATTTTGTATTTCATTCTCACAAGATTTTCTCATGGTTCACCTCTAAAAACTATATGCTGCTGCCATGAATAACTTCAAATTCCGTCTTGCAAAGCGGAATATAATGTGGTAAAATAATATAGATACAGCAATTTTTAATAAAAGGTGCGGAATCATGAAAAAAAGCGGCGTTATGCTTGTAGGTCTGTGCGGGCGAAGCGGCTCAGGTAAAGGATATATTGCGAAAATGTTTGCGGAATACGGCGTGCCTTCCATCGATACGGATGCGGTATACCGTGAGATGACCGCTGCGGCTGACAAAACAGCGCTGTCCCCGTGCATGACCGAGCTTGTCACTCGTTTCGGCGGGCAGATTCTCTCCCCCGACAATTCGTTGAATCGGGTCGTGATGCGGGAGCTCGTCTTCAACGGTGACAGCAGTGCGCTTGCAGACCTCAACCGGATTACGCACAAGCATATTCTCGCGGAAACCATGGTTGCTGCGAACAAGCTGTTTGCCAATGGGTATCAAATCGTCCTTGTGGATGCGCCGCTTCTGTTTGAGAGTGGATTTGACAAAATGTGCGAACGGGTAGTATGCGTTACCGCACCGGAAGAAGTCATTATACGCCGTATTATCCAGCGAGACGGAATTACTGAATCGGGGGCCAAGCGGAGGCTTGCCGCGCAAAAACCTGTATCGGAGCTGGAAGATAAGGCGGACTTCGTTATCTCAAACGATGACGAACGTCCGGTTTTGTATGAGCGCGTGAAACGGTGTATCGCAGAGTTGACAAAAATCCGCAGTGAATTTTACGAATAATACAGGATGGACGGTTCAATGAAATTCAAAACCGCCGTTGTCAGAAGTGTGGTCATATTAGCAATTCTGATTCTTTCAGTGATAATCGGATACATATACTCCTGGATTGGTTATCATCTCGACTTGCGAAGTCATCCGCTCGAATATAGCGAACTTGTGGAAAAGTACTCCGAAGCATACGGGGTGCCAGAATACATCCTTTACGGCGTGATGCTGACGCAAAGCGAATTTGCGAGTAATTATGTATCGCCGGACGGCAGGATTGGGCTGATGCAGCTTTCTCCGACCACCTTTGAAGACCTTTTGAAAATCACAAAAGAAAACCTTGAGACAGGTATACTTTACGACCCGGAAACCAATATTAAATACGGTGCCTATTGGCTGTCGTATTTGTATACGGAATATGGAAGGTGGAATACCGTTCTTTCCATATATGTCACTGATGACGAGGATATCGTCAATATCTGGCTCGGCAGTCCGGACTGCATAGATGAAAACGGAAACCTTATCAAAATCCCCGACGAGCTGACTGCAGACGCCGTAGCTGCTATAGAAAAAGAAATTGAGATGTACCACGAGTTATACTATACTGAATAGCAGAAAAAAAGAAGCGCGCTTTCTTGAAAGAAAGCTGTGTAAAGAACTTTTTACTGCTTTGACTATATTTATACAAAAACATAGAAAGGATATTTATATCATGAGTGACAAGACAAAAGGCCAAATTTTGAAGGATGAACTTTTTTATAAAAAGAAGAGTGCGTTTGAATTAAAAAATGCGGCTGAGCTTGACAAGGCTAAAGAATATGCGGCAGGGTATGCTGCATGGCTGGATAAGGCTAAGACGGAGCGCGAGGCGGTTACCTCCTCAATAGAGCTGCTTGAAGCTGCCGGATACCGTGAATACAAAATCGGAGATAACATTACGGCAGGAGATAAGCTTTATCTGAATAACCGCGGCAAGGGATTGTTTGCAATTCATGTTGGTACAGAGGATATCGAAAACGGTGTCAGAATTTGTGCCGCTCACATCGACTCCCCCAGACTTGACCTTAAGCAGCACCCGCTTTATGAAAACGATGGTTTCGCATACTTCAAGACCCACTACTACGGCGGAATCCGCAAGTATCAGTGGGCAACCATCCCGCTTGCACTCCACGGTGTTGTGACAAAAGCTGACGGTACTACTGTTGACGTGCGCATTGGCGATGAAGCGGGCGACCCCGTATTCTGCATCACAGACCTGCTCCCGCACCTTGCGAAGGACCAGAACAGTCGTCCTCTTGGACAGGCATTTACAGGTGAAGGCCTGAACGTTGTATTGGCTACCTCCCCTTATTTTGAAGAGGATGGCAAGATTACCCCCGCGGATGAAAAAACAAAGCTGAACATCATGATTATGCTCCACGAAAAGTACGGCATCACGGAGCCTGATTTTATGAGTGCTGAACTTTCTATTGTTCCCGCACAGAATACTGTTGATGTTGGGCTTGACAGATGGCTTCTCGGTTCATACGGTCACGACGACAGAGTATGTGCATATCCGGCGCTCACCTCCCTGATAGAAAACGCGGACTCCGTTCATACCAATATGGCAGTTCTCGCGGATAAAGAAGAAACCGGCTCTGACGGTATTTCCGGTATGCAGTGCTGCCTGCTTGTTGATATCATTGACGAGCTCGCAAAAAATCTCGGCGGCAACACAAACGTAGTGCGTATGAATTCAAAATGTCTGTCCGCGGACGTTACGGCATGCTACGACCCGAACTATCCGGAGGTATCGGAAAAGCGGAACTCTTCCCTTCTCCACTGCGGCGTGGGACTGTCGAAGTACACCGGTTCAGGCGGCAAGGGCGGCACAAACGACGCATCTGCTGAATATGTCGGCTGGGTTCGCAAGATTTTTGATGAGGCGGGCGTTATCTGGCAGACCGCGGAACTCGGCAAAGTTGACCAGGGCGGCGGCGGGACTGTTGCAAAGTACATCGCCAACCACAATATTGAGACTGTAGACATCGGTGTTCCGGTGCTCTCCATGCACGCCCCGTTCGAATGCATCTCCAAATCCGACCTTTACGAAGCTCATCTCGCGTTCTCGACTTTCTGTAAGTAATTTTTGTGGGCGAATTCTCGGGGAAAACTTTTTAAAAGGTTTTCCCCGAACCCCTTTCAAAAAACTTTATACAAAAAAACTTTATACATATTAATATGCATGTTAAATTTTATGAAGGAATTTGAAAATATCCTATATACTGCCGGAATAGTTCCGGTCATCAAAATTTCGGACGCCGCATACGCGGTGAATTTGGCAAAAGCGCTTGTAAACGGCGGGATTCTCACAACTGAAGTGACCTTTCGCACATCCGCGGCCGCGGAGTCGATTTACAAAATGAGGGAATCGTATCCCGATATGCTAATCGGTGCGGGTACGGTTCTGACAAAGGATTCGCTGGATGCAGCCATATTGGCGGGAGCGCAGTTTATCGTATCGCCGGGATTTAATCCGGCTATCGTCGAAGGTGCATTGTCTCGCGAAATTCCGATTATTCCGGGCTGCATGACGCCTACGGAAATCGAGCGTGCTATGTCGTTCGGACTTGACTTTGTAAAGTTCTTTCCTGCCGAGGCTGCGGGCGGTGTGAAATTTCTGAAGGCGGTGTCTGCCCCTTATTCCGACATAAAGTTCATGCCTACGGGCGGCGTCACGCTGCAAAACGCGAAAGAATATCTGCTGTTGAAATCGGTCTTGTGCTGCGGTACGAGCTCTATCGCGACAGATGAGCAAATCACTGCCGGCATGTTTGAAAAAATCACGGAAAATGCTGCCGCGTACAGGAAGCTTATCAGCGAAATCAGGCAGAAAAACTGAATTTATAAATTAAGAATTAAGAATAATTCATATAGATTATTTATTAAGAGAATACTATGACCAACAGACTGAATGAAGCCGAAATCAGGTTTGAAGCAATCGAGGAAGAACTTTCCAAAAATGAGACTCTCTCAAACATGGAACGATACACGTCGTTGATGAAGGAACGCTCTGTTCTTGCGCCGATAATTGAAAAATACCGTGAGTACAAAAAGGCGCAGGCAGATGCGGAAGAGGCGCGGGAGCTGCTTGACAGTGAGTCTGATCCGGAAATGCGAGAGATGGCAGAGGAGGAACTGAAACGTGCCAAATCAGATAGCGAACGGATATACGAAGAATTAAAAATTCTTTTGCTGCCGAAGGACCCAATGGATGAAAAAAACGTAGTAGTT
>CAZUPI010000073.1:0-7126 GCA_964621755.1 uncultured Ruminococcus sp.
CTTCGGACTTCTTCTTTCTCTTGACGCTGGGCTTTTCATAGCATTCTCTCTTGCGAAGCTCGGCCTGGATTCCAGAACGCTGACACTGTCTCTTGAAACGACGAAGAGCACTCTCAAGCGATTCGTTCTCTTTAACTCTGATTTCTGCCATCTCTATTCCCTCCCTTCGCTCTGTGCAAAGGTAAATCTTATTCGTTTTACCTCTGGAATATTATACAGTATTTTTCCCGTTTTGTCAATACATTTACGAAATAAATGTAATTTTGTTTTTCATTCCGCCATCACTCGTCAAAAAATCCTGCTTTTTTGGGGAACGTTGGAGAAACTATTCCAAAAATCCCCTTTGCGCGTTTCATTCCCGCCATATGCAACCATATTTTGCTTGACTGAACGCAATCTATGATGATATAATATCAACAGAACGGAAGGAAACTGTGCAGATTCGGACCGGCAATAAGTATTTGAAGGGGAATCATTATGTTTAATACACAAAAATTTGGCGCGTATATATCGCATCTCAGGAAAAAAGCAGACATGACACAGTCGGAGCTTGCGGAAAGACTGAGCATCACCAGGCAGGCGGTCTCAAAATACGAAATCGGAGACAGCTTCCCGGATATCATGATTCTTGTAAACATAGCGAAGGTATTCAACGTCTCTCTTGACGAGCTGATTGCAGCAGGTGAGCCTACAAAAGGAGAATCAAAAGTGCTCGGTGGACTCGCAAGAGGTGAAGAAACCGCTGCTGACAACGTGGACGACGTGATGAACCTCGCTCCCTTGCTGAAGCCAAGCGCCCTTGAGAAAATATCCTCAAAACTCGCCGTACACGGAGTCGATATCTCCAATATTGTAAAACTATCGCAGTATATGAGCGACGCGACAACTTCCCTTATGATTCAAAACGCCGACTTTTCTTCCCTAGACGGCGAAACAGAAAAAGACCTTATGCTCCACCTCATGCCTCTCCTTGATGAAAAATCCAAAACCATTTTGTTCGAAAAAATCATCGAGGGCGAGCTCGACTGGCATTACCTTGAAATCATGATGCCCTATATCTCCTACCTCCACTCCCAGATAGAGGCCGCCTACGTCGAGGGAGCTGTTCCCGCCGAGGTCATGGGTTGGCTGAAGAAGGCGATAATGGATGAAACGGAAAAGCGTATGGCAGAACAAAAAGACGCCATGCATACCGAAATAAAATTCGGATAAAAGAGAAGAAAAACTCAACGATTCCTTTTGAATTCCTCAATAAATTGATAATTGACCAATAAAAAAGCCTCTGGTATAATATAGTTGTCTGGACAACAACACATTATATCGGAGGATTTTTTATGGGAATCGCAATCGGAAGCAAAATCAAGCAGCTTCGCAAAACCTACGACTGCATTCAGGAAAATATGGCGCAAGCTCTCGGCGTCACCCCGCAGGCAATATCCCGTTGGGAAAACGACACAGGTTATCCCGACATCGAAATCATTCCCTCTATCGCAAACTACTTCGGTGTGACCATTGATACCCTGTTCGGATACGACAGCGACAGAAATCTGAAAATCAAAGAGATTCTTGAACACGTCGACGAGCTGGAAAAAATGGGTGCTGACCCAAAGAATACCCTCGATTATATGAGACTCGCAGCAACGGAATTCCCGGCTTCCGACAAAATCACCATTCGTCTTGCCAATACGCTCATGCGGTGCGGATGGACCTTTTACGGCGCCGTCCAACTGACCACCGATGACGAAAACGGCAATATCATCACCCATCCCGATTATGAGCATAACCGCGGCAATCAATACTGGCAGGAAGCGCTCAAAATATACGAAAACCTCATCGCCAATACCTGTGATTCCGATATTCGCGAGGAAGCTGTCTGCAACGCCATACTTATCTACTGGGAATTCGGAAACAACGATTCCATCATAAAACTTGCCGCAAAAGCGCCGCACATCAAGGCCTCACGCGAAATGATTCTATCATACTGCGAAACAGCAAACTATACCGGGGAAGCCATTATGGCCTTGGCAAGCGCCTTGTCTGAACGCATTCTCACTCCTTGCCGATTTGAAAGCAAGGAGCAATCCATCTGTGAATGCGAAATGATGATAGCCCTATACGAATTCATCTTTCACGATGGAAATTTTGGAAAATATCACGAGGATATGTGCGATATGTACGGCAGATTAACGCACTGCTTTTGGCGTGCTGGTAAAAAAGATAAAGCATTCGAGGCCCTCGTCAAAGCAAAGGAACATAACGAAAAATTTTTGTCCCTTCTGAATACCGACACCTACACTTACACTTCCCTTTACACCAAAGGCATTGTTTCAGATACCGCTAAGTGGGCTCCCGGCAAAAGTCCCACATTTGCAGATATGTTTTGGATCTATGACGAAAGCTGCCCTGGCATAAGCGACGACCCACGCTACCTCGAAATCGTAGGAGAATCACAAAAGAATTCCGCACATGATTAAATATTTACATAAATTTGCAAAAGCGTATTGACATTCTCTATAATGAAAGAGAAAAATGGTGGAAACTTTTTCAAAAGTTTCCACCATTTATTTTTTCTTACATTATGTACGCAGCTTCAAGCGGCTCTTCAAGATTGCAGAAAGCGCGAATGATGTCGCGGCGGGTTACGATTCCGATAAAGTAACCACGGTCATCTGTTACCGGAATAAAGTTTTGGTTTGTTGCGCGTTCGATAACGTCATTCATGTCCACGTCAATAGTTACGGCCGGATTCCGGTTCGGCTTCATAATTTCTCGAATTCGGTAGTTTTCACACTTTTGTATGCAGTCGATTTGGCCTGCATGATTCACAATATGCCACAGAAAATCACCCTCGCTGACACTTCCAACGTACAGCCCCTCTTTTGTGATGACCGGAATGGCAGTGTATCCGTGCACACGCATCTTTTCAAGCCCTTGACGAAGCGTGCAGGTATCCGTGAGGTATTCAACCTCGCTTTTGGGTTTTAGCAGCATGAGGACGTTCATAAAAAATTCCTCCAACTTTTGGTTCCTGTAGATATTATACCATGTATTTGTGAGGATACTATTAACATTATATAATATTTACGGAAATAATGGAGAAATTTTTGTGAATTTTATGTGTAATCCTTTACTTATTATCGGTCACAATGACGTTAACATGCTGATATGGGATTTCGATTTCAAATTTGTCGAACGCCTTCTTGACGTCTTCCCACATATCGAAATAAATGGTCCAGTAGTTTTCGGATGCACACCAGATGCGGAGTTTCATCGTGATAGCGGAGTCGCCGTGTGCTGCCACAAATACTTCCGGTGCGGGCTCCTTCATAATCAGGTCGTTCATCTGCGCCGTCGCCAAGAGAACCTTTCTTGTAAGGTCGATATCGCTGTCATACGATACATTAAAGTCAAAGTCAATGCGGCGTGTCGACTCGGTAGAAAGATTGTTGATGGTGCTATTTGCGAGGTTCGAGTTCGGAATGGTGATATCCTGATTGTCAGGCGTCGTAATCATCGTATAGTACAGACCAATATTTTTTACCACACCGCTGATAGAACCGCTGATAATGAAGTCCCCTACATGGAACGGCTTGCAAAACATGATAATAACGCCGCTCGCAATATTGGAAAGTCCCCCTTGAAGCGCAAGGCCGATTGCCAGACCGCATGAGCCAAGCACCGCGATAACAGAAGACTCCGGCACGCCAATAATAATGACCGCCGTAATAATGACAATCAGCTTGAGCCCAAGCTCAACGAAATTGTTGATAAACGCCTGCACATTCGTATCAAGCTTATTAAATCCCCCTGCCTTGTGAATCAGCTTGAGAATTCCCCTCGTAATAGCAAAACCCACAATCAGGATGACGAGTGCGAAGAATATGTCGATAACAAATCCGACTAAATAATTGTTAATAAAATTTGAGAGCCATTCTGGCATTTTATATCTCCTTTATGTTTCATTTATGTTTCAAAATCCAATTTTACAATTCATTCGGATGACGTGCGATTAGGCGGTCCGCTTCGTCCGCACGGTCGGTTTGGCGGAGGAAGTCACAGTAGGCTTTCAGCCATCCACGCGTGTGGTACGGTCCACCCTCTCGAAGTACCGTCTGCATCGGGTCAATTCCGTTCCGTGATTTCATCATAGCGTCGTCGTACCATTCCAGAAGCATGTGTGCCGCTTTGTCGCAAATTTCCGGATTTTCAGCCGCAACATTTCTCGTTTCATAATAATCATCCGCAATGTTGTACAGCATCTCCCGTGGGAAGTTGTGATATCCGTCATGGTAAGTGCGCATATACAACCACTCTCCAAAACGAACGCTCCTCTGACACACATGTGCCATCTGCGACAGCACAACATAGTCCCGTGCCACAGGCGTTCCGTCCAGAATTGTTTCAGCGTAGCTTGTCCCGTCCCAATTCTTTGCATGAGTCAGCCCGAACAGGTCCGCAATCGTAGGACAAAGGTCGACATTATAGTGGAATTCGTCATCCGTAATCCCCGCCTTGCCGCCCTGCCACTTGATAATCATTGGAATCCGGCACGTGATGTTGTCAGCAGTCGAGTGCTCTGAATAGCTGTTCAGCTCCCCGATATTTTCTCCGTGGTCGGAGGTGATGATAAAGGACACATCGTCGTAAACGCCAGTTTCCCGCAGAGCGTCAAGGATCCTGCCGATATGCATGTCCATAAAAGCAATCCCGCAGTCGTAACCATCAATTAATGTGCGGTAGTCGTTCATATCCTTGACTTCCATCGGCTGCCGCGGATATTGCGGAAGCGGCGTGTTGTTGTACATACCAATCTCCCGTACTCCGTGCGGCGAAGCCTCCTTACGCTGTGCGTCAATGATATCCTGCGTCATCCAAGTATGTTCAAAGAAATCGTCTCCTTCAAACGGATTTCCAAACTCCGCCGGTGTACGATAAGTCGTATGTGGGTCCCACATGTTGATATGGAGCAGCCAGTTGTCCCGTTCCGCATTTCTCTTTATCCAGTCAATTGCAATCGGCGATACCTCGTCTGCACGCTCGCCGCCGCCCATGCCCACATTGTGGATTTCGTTAAACCCGCCATAATACCAGTATGACGTGTGTCTCTCCGCGAAAGTAGAAATGCTGGCAGTATACAACCCCGCCCTCCTGAATTGCTGAAACAAATTCGTCCGCGCGAATTCAGCTCGGAAGTCTCGCATCCTACCCTCAATGAACTGGTCGCCCGCTGTGCCGCCGTGTCCCACCGCACCGTTGTGAATACCGAACATCCCGCTCGACAACGCACTGCGCGAAGGCAAACAAGGCGCATCCGGACAATAGTACCGCTTGAAAACCACACCGTCCGCCGCAATACTGTCAATATTCGGCGACGTATTTCTAAAATAGCCATAGCACCCAAGATGGTCCGGCCGAAGCGTATCAAGGTCAAAAAATACTATCCTCATTGCTTATCCTTCCTGTAATATAAAACATTCTTACTGTTTTTAATTATACTATATCCCCAAAGGAAAAACAACCTTTATTTTTAAATAATATCGCGATTTTTTCATATGGCTGCGCTTTGGATAAAAAGGGACGCGATGGGAGAAACTTTTTCAAAAGTTCCCGTATCGCGTCCTTACATTCCAAATTACTTCTTCCCTCTAAGCTCTACACGGCGGATTTTACCGCTGATAGTTTTCGGGAGTTCGGGTAAAAATTCTACAATTCTCGGATATTTGTACGGCGCAGTGTGCTCCTTGACATAGGTTTGGATTTCTTTTTTCAACTCATCTGTGCCTTCTTTGCCCTTTACGAGCACAATGGACGCCTTTACAATCTGTCCGCGGATTTCGTCCGGAACTGCTGTGATAGCGCATTCCAAAACGTACGGCAGTTCCATGATGACCGACTCGATTTCAAACGGGCCAATGCGGTAACCGGAGGATTTGATGACATCATCAATCCGCCCAACATACCAGTAATATCCGTCCTCGTCGCGCCATGCCGTATCACCGGTGTGATAATATCCGTCGTGCCATGCTTCCTTTGTAGCCTCTTCGTTGTTGAGATATCCCTTAAATAACCCACATGGTATCTCTTCATCCGTCTTTATCACGATTTCGCCAGTCTCGCCTACCTCGCAGGACTTGCCTTCCGGCGTCAAAACATCCACATTGTACAGCGGAGACGGTCTGCCCATGGATCCTGGCTTTGGCGTATCGCCGACAAAGTTGCCGATTACAAGCGTCGTCTCTGTCTGACCAAAGCCTTCCATAAGGGACAGGCCCGTATATTCGCGGAATTTATAGAATACTTCCGGATTCAGTGCCTCTCCGGCAATGGTGGTGTGTTTGAGAGACGAGAGATCATATTTTGCAAGGTCCGCCTTGATGAAGAACCGGAACATAGTCGGCGGTGCACAGAAAGTCGTAATGTTGTACTGCTTGAACAGCGGCAGCAGGTCGGCTGCATCGAACTTGTCAAAGTCATACGCAAAGACGCAGCTTTCGCACAGCCACTGACCATACAGCTTGCCCCACAGCGCCTTTCCCCATCCGGTGTCGGATATCGTGAAATGAATGCCGTTCGGGTCAACATTATGCCAGTATCTGGCGGTAATATAGTGTCCGAGCGCGTACTTGTAGCTGTGCGCGGCAATCTTCGGATAACCCGTTGTACCGCTGGTAAACAGCATATACATCGTCTCGTTGCCGCATGCGCTCATGCGGCGCTCAAAAGTGTCAGGATACGTGCGGAACTCGTCATCGAAATTGCGCCATCCGTTACGCTTTCCGTTTGCAATAATTTTGATGAGGTCCACACCCATCTGAGCAGCGGCAGTTTCCGCGTGCATCGCGGTTTCTCCATCTGCTGTACATACAATCGCACGTACGTCTGCTGCTTTGAAGCGGTATTCAAAATCGTGTGCAACAAGCATGTGCGTTGCGGGAATGGCAACAGCACCCAGCTTGTGAAGTGCGAGCGAAGCAATCCAGAACTGCCAGTGACGCTTCAGAACGAGCATAACCGCGTCCCCCTGCTTGATACCGACCGCATCAAAATAGTTTGCAGCACGGTTCGACAGACGAGAAATATCGGAGTAGGTGAAGCGGGTTTCGTTCTTGAGATGGTCCAAGTGAAT
>CAZUPI010000074.1:0-7062 GCA_964621755.1 uncultured Ruminococcus sp.
CTAAACAATATTTATCGTCAGATTATTATGATTACCGGCAGTTCGCCCGACGACTACCGCGATTACGGTATTGACGAGCAGATTCCGACGCTGGTCAGTGATTTGACGAATGCTAATAAGCGTTTGGATGAGATATCTGAAGAAATCGGCGAAAAATACGGTGAGAACAGCTCTCTGATTGCGAAGATTCAGAACATCGTTCGTCAGACGAAGCAGATGATCGAAAAACCCGCCAATATTGCGAAGAGTGACCGCCTGGAGGCTTTTAAAAACAACATCAGCACCGTCGGTTCGTGGATCTCCATGTTTTGCGAACAACCGCTTGAAATTGACCGTATTGAGCTGTTTGGAGAGAACGGCGAAGCACCGCGTGCGCAGGCCAATTTCGGCGAAAGTCTTGCTCATTCCTATAGTCGTTTTGTAGCGTCCTTTACCGAGGACTATTCCTCTATGGGATCGACTGAGAGCGGCGAAGGACGCTCCATCAAGGTTTGGATTCAGTCCGGCCGTGATCAGGCAAATGTCCTTAAGCAGCAGATTACCTCCAGCTTTACGCCTTCAACCGGTATCGGCGTCAATCTTGAGCTGGTCACCGGAGCAATTATTGAAGCAACGCTTGCCGGAAAGGGTCCGGATATTGCGCTGACCCGTGCCGTGACGGATCCCGTAAACTTTGCAATGAGAAACGCCCTTTATGATTTGTCCGCCTTTGACGATTATGACGAGGTGGCGGCGAATTTTGTGGACGGTGCAATGATTCCGTTTGAGTATAAGGGCGGTGTGTACGCTCTGCCCGAAACGATGACCTATCAGATGATGTTTGTGCGCACCGATATTCTTGGCGAGCTGGGATTGGCAATTCCCAATACATGGGATCAGCTTCTGACCGAAATTTATCCGGTTGTCAGCCGCAACAATATGCAGATCGGCATCGGTAATATGAATCAGATTTCGGTGATGAATGCATCGAATATTTTTACCAATCTGCTTTATCAGATGGGCGGTCAGATTTATAACGATGAGCTAACGGCAACAGCCCTTGACACACAGGTCGCTTATAAAGCGTTCAATATGTCGGTTGAGCTTTACTCGGATTACCTGTTCCCGCAGGAGTACGATGCGATGAGTCGTTTCCGTACCGGTGAAATGCCTATCCTGCTTGCCGATTACACCATGTATAATACCTTCTCAATCAGTATTCCCGAATTGGACGGACTTTGGGAGATGTATCCGATTCCCGGCGTGCTGCGGGAGGACGGTACGGTCAATAACGATCAGGCCGCGACGGAAACAGCTTCTGTCATGTTTAAAGGAATTAGTGATCCCGAGGCGGGATGGGAATTTCTGAAGTGGTGGGTGAGCACAGATACGCAGGCGGATTTCGGTACACGCATCGAGGCCGTACTCGGATCCGGCGGCCGTTATGCAACGGCGAATGTTGATTCGATGGAACAGCTTCCGTGGGATGAGAATCAGCTCTCCTCCCTCAATAAGCAGATGGAAAACTTAGTATTCGTCGAGCAGCTTCCCGGCAGTTATTTCACATCCAGGGCCATCAACAGTGCGTTCATGACCTCTGTCCTGAATTCCAAGAATCCGACGGAACAGCTCTTATATTGGAGCGAGCAGATCAATTTGGAGCTGACAAGAAAGATTGAGGAATTTTCGGATTAAATATATTGAGAGAAAAGGGGGCATGAAAATATGAAGATTACAAATGAGCATTCACTCGGACGGCGAATGCGCAAATCGAGCGTATCGTATTTTATGGTACTGCCGTTCATGATTTGCTTTTTTGTCTTTACCGTCTTGCCGGTTTTGGCGGCTATCGGTCTGAGCTTTACAGATTTCAACATGCTGGAAGCGCCGACCTTTCTCGGGATTGATAACTATACCCGGCTGTTTCAGGATGATATTTTTCTGATTGCATTCAAGAATACGATGATTCTTGCGTTCATTTGCGGACCGCTGAGCTATTTGTTTTCTTTCTTTATGGCGTGGGTCATCAATGAGATGCCAAAAAAACTGCGTGTCTTTATGACAATTGTATTCTATGCACCGGCGGTTTCCGCAAATGTCTACTTTATTTGGACCTATTTGTTTTCCGGCGACTCCTACGGTATCGTCAATGCAACGCTGTTACAGCTCGGCATCATTCGCGAGCCGCTTTTGTGGCTGACCGACCCTAATTACAATATGGCAATTGTTATGGTCGTTCAGCTTTGGCTGTCACTGGGTATCAGCTTCCTGTCTTTTATCGCCGGTTTTCAGGGCGTGGATGCCTCCCAGTATGAGGCGGGCGCCATCGACGGTATCAAAAACCGTTTTCAGGAGCTGTGGTACATCACCATCCCGAACATGAAAAGCATGATGCTGTTCGGCGCGGTTATGCAAATTGCTTCATCTTTCTCCTGCGGACAGGTTTCACAGGATTTGACAGGTGGTTATCTATCCGTTAATTATTCGACCATGACCATGCTCAACTATATCACCGATTATGGCTCGGTACGGTATGAAATGGGCTATGCCTGTTGTATCGGCGTCATTTTATTTATCCTCATTGTATTGAGTAAAAAGCTGATCTTCAAGCTGTTAAAATGGTAGAAAGGGGGGAAGAATAAATGGCTACGAAACGACAGAAAAAGCAAATGGAGTTTGCCGCTCCCAAAAAGCAGCAGCGTTCGATCGGCGGCACCGTCATGCTGGCGTTGCTGCTGATCCTGATGGGTCTCTTTATGGCGTTCCCGTTGGTATACGCTGTTTCATCGGCATTCAAACCGCCGGAGGAATTCTTCCTTTTCCCGCCCCCGATCTTTCCGAACAATCCGACATGGGAGAATTTCCGGCAGCTCGGTTTGGTTATTTCCAACATGTGGATTTCCTTTGAGCGTTATCTGTTTAACAGTCTGTTTATCTCGCTGAGTTCGACTTTTGTATATTTGGTGATTGCGACGCTTGCAGCCTATCCTCTTGCCAAGCATGAATTTCCCGGAAAGAAAATGATGAACGAAACGATTACCCTTGCGCTGATGTTTACGCCTGCCATTACGGCGATTCCACAGTACATTATTCTTGCATATTTGGGGCTGGTTGATAACCCGCTGGGCGTTTTGCTTCCCACGCTAGCCAGCACAACAGGCGTCTTCCTTTGTGTACAGTATATGGAAACGCTTCCCAACGCGGTTTTGGAATCCGGGCGTATCGACGGTGCAAATGAATTCCGCATTTGGCGCAGTATCGTGCTTCCCAACCTCAAGCCGGCAATTTTCACCATGATGATCTTTCAGTTCCAGGCGGTTTGGAACACGACCGGTGCGAATGTGATTTATAATGAAGCGTGGAAGACCCTGCCCGCCGCGATGGGTCAGGTGGCCACCGCCGGTATTGCCCGCGCGGGCGTCGGTTCGGCTGCCGCCATTATACTGATGATACCGCTGATTTTAGTGTTTATCATCTCCCAAAGCAATGTTATGGAGACGATGGCGCACTCCGGTATTAAGGATTAAGGGGGGGAGAGCAACATGAAAAAATGCAAAGCCTTTGCGGCAATCTTGCTGGTGCTGCTCGTTATCCTCTCCGTTCCCGCAGCCGCACAGGGTACAGGTAAGTCCTATGTCTATAACTACAGCGGCACGGCACAGGAGATTCCCGATCCCTACGAGGTGAAGACCATTGCGGGGCAGGGGCTCAATATGAAAACACCGCAGGATATGACCATCTATAACAATGAGCTGTATATTCTCGATACGGGTCATGATGCGGGCGTGGACGGGTACACCACCCGCCTGTTGGTTCTTGACAGCCAGTATCAGTTTGTACGCGAAATCTTTTTGACCAATGAAGACGGCTCCGATTTTTCGTTTATTGAACCAAAAGGGCTTTGGGTGGATCTGGACGGTCAGATTTATTTGACCGACCGAAGTGCTCATATGGTGTATATTTTTGATCCGAACGGAAAGATTCTGAAATCTTACGGTAAGCCGCAGTCGCCGATGATTCTCTATGAGGATGAGAGTTATCTCCCGACGGAGGTGCTCACCGACCATCTCGGCATTATCTATGTCCGCGTGGAAAATGATTACCGCGGCTTTATCATGCTTGACCCGAAGGCCGAGGAGGGAGAAGAATTTCTCGGATATTTCGGCAGTAATGACGTTACCGTTACGGCGGATGTCATTGCGATGCAGTTCTGGAAATGGTTCATGACCGACGAACAGCTTGACAGAATTCAAAAGGTCTTGCCGATGGAGTACAGTAATTTCTGTATTGACAGCGACGGCGCATTTATCTACGGCGTACGCGGTACGACCGAGGATATGACTGAGCTGATCCGCAAGATCAATTGCAAGAGCAAAAACGTGCTCGATAGTACCGGCGTTTTCGGTGACCGCAATCTGGGCAATGTCAGCGGTCAGAGCAGACGCACCAACTTCAATGCGATCACCGTTGATGAAAAGGGCTTCATCACCGTGTTTGACGCGACATGGCAGCGCCTGTTTCAGTACACGCCCGAGGGTTATCTGATGTATGTTTTCGGCGGACAGGGCAACCAACAGGGCACCTTTGCAAGCGGATCGGATATCGAATCCTGGGGCGATCAGCTTTTGGTGCTTGACACCGCTTACGCGACGGTCACCGTTTTAACGCCGACGACCTTCGGCGCCAATGTCCGACTTGGCGAGACATATTATTCAGAAGGTAACTATGAAGCCTCTCTTGAGCCGTTTCAGGCGGTTGTGACCGAATGCATGAACTATGAATTCGGCTATCAGGGCATCGGTAAGGCGCAGTATATGCAGCGCGATTATGAAGCTGCTATGAATTCCTTCTATCTCGCACATGATCAAGAGGACTATTCCATGGCCTTCAAGATGTACCGCGGTGAGGTTATGCGCGATTTGACCATTCCGCTGCTTATTGTTGTAGTGGTTTTGGTGGTACTCTGGCTTGTAATGAAGTTCCTGCGATATAAAGGGATTGTCAGAAAGAAAAAGCTGGTTCTCGACGAATCGGGCAAGATTAAGTATATGTTCCATACGCTGCTCCACCCGATTGACGGTTATCAGGAGATGCGTTACAACAAAAAGTATTCGCTCACCATTGCCAATATTGCCGTTTTCTTCTTCTTTTTCAGTTCGGTGATTATGTCCCTGTACAGCGGATTTATTTTCAACGGAACAAGCGCAGAGAGCTACAATATGCTGATTACGGTTTGTTCGGTGCTCGGCGGCTTTACGCTTTTTGTGCTGGTCAACTGGCTGATGGCAACCTTCTTTGAGGGCAAGGGCAAATTTAAAGAGGTGTGGATCTACCTTGCATATGCGACGATCCCCTATTCAGTTACCTGCTTCCTGTATACGCTGCTTTCAAATGTACTTACCTCGGAGGAATCCACCTTCCTGTGGTATTTGATGATTATCGGAACGGGCTGGGCGCTGGTTATGGTATTCTTTGCTTTGCAGGGACTCCATATGTATACCGTCAAACGAAATATTGTGTCTATTTTCGTTACCCTGATCGGTATGCTCGCGGTGCTGTTTATTGTATTCCTGATGTTCAATCTGTTCATCCAGTTCTGCTCCTTTGCAGAGAGTATTTATACTGAGCTGATGTACAGAATGGCCGTTGGATTTTAAGGAGGGAAACACATGAAAAAGCGAATTTTAGCGGTGCTGCTCTGTGTTGTCCTCATGCTGACGGCGTTCTCTGTGGTTTATGCGGAGGGCGAGAACGACACTGCAGACGCCACAGCGGTTTCAGAGGATGCAGAAGAAGAGGCACTCGAAGAGTATGTATCGGTTGACGATGATGAAAAAGAGGTTTTTGCTTTTGAGGAGGTCGCCTCCAATAAGAACTTTTCTCTTGCGTACGATCCGGATACAACCTTTATCCGTCTGACGGATAAGCGCACGGGGCAGGAATGGTATTCCAATCCGCCGATCTCCATTAATGACGATCCCTATGTACAGGGCATTGCCAAAACGGATATCCGCTCTATCCTTCACATGACCTATACGAATTCTTCTCTGAAGGTAAAAGAGACGAACAGCTATTCCGCGTGCGTCATGAAGAAAAGTGCAGATGTGAGAATGGTTGAAAACGGTCTGCGCATTGATTATGATTTCAAGGAGCTGAAGATCACCGTTCCGGTGCAGTTCACGATTTCGGAGGACGGCCTGAAGGCGGAGATTCTGTTCTCCGAAATCAAAGAGGAGTCCACGAACTATGTGAACAACATGGACTTTCTCACCTATTTCGGAACAGCGGGTGAAAATGACGAGGGATATCTTGTTATCCCCGATGGTTCCGGTGCCATCGTCAATTTCAATAATAACAAGAATGCCGACGGCATGATCTATAAAAAGGCTGTATACGGCAAGGATCTCGCCACGCTGACCGAGTCTGAAACAAACACCTCCCGTCAGGAGACTATCACGCTTCCGGTGTACGGTATGGTGAAGAACGGCTACGGCTTCCTTGCAGAGATCACCTCCGGTTCGGAAATGGCAACCATTAAGGCCTCCGCCTCCGGCAACCGTTTGGTCGGCGCATATAATATTCTCTATACCAATGCGGTTTACCGTATTTATTATGAGATTCCGCTGATGGGACAGATTAGTACCACTGTTTCCAACGCGTTGTATAATGCACAGGATATTGTCAGCAATGAGACCTACACGGTGGAATTCCATTTCACTGATCATGATCAGACGACCTATGTGGAGCTGGCAGGCCTGTATCGCGATTTGCTTACGCAGCGCGGCTGGTTGACACAGGATACGGTTTCCGATAAGTTTTATGCGGAGTTCTATGGCGGCGTTAACAAGACCAAATCCTTTGCCGGCATTCTGTATGATGCCCGCGAGACGCTGACCTCCTTTAATCAGGCAGCGGATATCTTAGCAGACCTGAAGGAGGGCGGAGTGAGTGATATCAGTGCGACATATGTTAACTATTCCGATGATTTCTTTGTCAGGGATGCAGAAATCAAGCTGTCGCCATCCGGCTCGCTCGGCGGAACGGCAGATCTTTCCTCGCTGATTTCCTATACGAAGGATAACA
>CAZUPI010000075.1:0-7023 GCA_964621755.1 uncultured Ruminococcus sp.
GCAGCGGTAGCAGGTGCCGACGTTGTGAACGTGGGATTCCGTGCTGACGAGGAAGCCGCCCTCTTCCAGGTCATGGACGATAGCTTTACGGGCTTCATAGCGGTCCATGCCGGCATATTTGGGATAGTCGTCGGTGATTTTTGCGTCGTCGGTCATGCAGTTGATGACGGGGAGGTTATGGCGGGCGCCGACCTCAAAGTCGTTGGGGTCATGGGCAGGGGTAATTTTTACGACGCCCGTGCCAAAATCCATTTCGACGTATTCGTCGCCCACAACGGGGATTTCGCGTCCGACAAGGGGAAGGGTGAGAGTTTTTCCGATGTATTTTGCGTAGCGTTCGTCATTTGGGTTGACAGCAACGGCGGAGTCGCCGAGAAGGGTCTCAGGGCGGGTGGTCGCCAGCTCAAGCCAGCCGGAGCCGTCCGTGAAGGGGTAACGGATATGCCAGAAGGAGCCGGGCTGTTCCTCGTAGTTTACTTCGGCGTCGGAGATGGAAGTGAGGCAATGCGGGCACCAGTTGATGATGCGGACGCCGCGGTAGATGAGTCCCTTATTGTACAGGCGGATGAAGACGTTTCGTACGGCGCGGCTGCATCCTTCATCGAGGGTGAAGCGTTCGCGGGACCAGTCGCAGGAGGAGCCCATTTTTTTGAGCTGTTCGATAATGCGTCCGCCGTATTTTTCTTTCCAATCCCACGCGCGCTTGAGGAAGCCTTCGCGGCCGAGGTCTTCTTTGGTGAGACCTTCCCCGCGCATGGCTTCAACGATTTTTGCCTCGGTAGCGATGGAGGCGTGGTCGGTGCCGGGGACCCAGAGGGTACAGAAACCGCGCATTCTCTTATAGCGGATGAGGATATCCTGGAGGGTATTATCGAGTGCGTGGCCCATGTGAAGCTGGCCGGTGATGTTCGGCGGGGGAATTACGATAGAGTAGTGCTGCTTTGTTGGGTCGATGGTAGGGGTGAAGAGCTTTTGCTCGCACCAGTCGTTGTAAATACGTTCTTCAAACTCGGACGGAGAGTAGGTTTTGGGGAGTTCTTTTCTCATCTTCTTTATCCTTTCGGGAGCATGATTACAGATTTTATTTGCGGGGGCTGCTTTGCAGGAAAGCGGTGATTTTCTCGGCTTCTGCGGCGATATCGAAGCCCCATTCGTTATTGACGCGGAAGTCTGCGTACTTTGCGGAGGGGAGGGAGTACTCCTGCTCGCGATAGCGGGCGCATTTTAAGTAATAGCCTGCGATGAAGTCGATGGTTTGTCCTTTTGTGACGACATTGCGGGCGATTCTGCGATAAATGCGCATTTCGATGGTTGCATCGATATAGATTTTGATATCGGCGAGGGCGCGGAGAGAGTCGTCACAGAATATTGTTACCCCTTCCGTGATGACGTAATCGAATTCGCCGGAGTCGCGTGCAGTTTGGACGGCATTCGCGAGAGCGGACGCGTCGACTGAGGTGGGGTGATTCCAGTCCGGATACTCCTCGCCGTCGGCGGGGGATATCATTTTCGGAAGCTCTTTTTTGAAGTAGTGGTCAGCCGGGATGACGCATGTGCGTTTTCCGGCCTTTTCGAGGTATTCTTTCAGTGCATTGGCAAAGGTGGATTTTCCTGACCCTGACGCACCTGACACTGCGACAATATACGGCATAATATCCGCCTCCTGGCATTTATAGGAAAAATAAAAAACGTCCTGTAGATTTTTCTACAGGACGCAGATTGCGCGGTACCACCCGGATTCACCCGTTTTGGACGGGTGCGCTTTGCGGGACTGCCTTGGCGTCAATCCCGGTTCCCTGTAACGTGGGACGTACGGCGTGGGTTACTGGTATGCTTCACCCGCGCAGCTCGGGGACTACTTCGTCCGATGCTGGTGATGGGGTTTTCAGCCTCCCCCACTCTCTGGGCGCCGCACCTCGGATTACTTCTTCCCGTCGTAGCCGATATCCTATTTGTGTATTATATTATATCACTGCGGAGGTGGGTTTGTCAAGAAAAAATTATCATTGGGCGTGATTTTGATGGGCGTTTCAAAGTTTCTTTTCTCCCATCCACTGGCTGTGCGTCACTTCAAAGCCGACGCCGCGGTACCAATGCGCGAGATGGGTATACAGCAGTTCAATTCCGACGCAGCCGCTCTGCTTCAGCCAATTTGCACCGTGCGCAACCATTTGCAGGCCGATGCCCTGCCGTCTTGCCGCGCTTATAACGCCGACACATCCAATCGAACCCATGTCCTCGTCTTCATCGGTCGTACGGAAGCGTCTTCCGCCCGGCTCAACCAGTTCGAATCCGACGATTTTTCCGGCCAGTACGGCAACATATACACCGTCCCGTGCATGTTCGAAATATTCATGCCACGACAGGTCGACTTCATCCACCGCCGCGAGAACTTCCGCACGAACGGATTCGTCGGCCATATTCGCGAAACGGAATTCCACATCTGCGGGACACGCCGGAATCGTCAGACCTGCAAGGTCAAATTTCGTCAGGTCCAGATACATGTCGTCGCTCACCCAGCCGGCAGTGTAGCCGTACTTTTGGAAGAATCCGACTGCGGTCGTTTCAGTGGGGACGCCTTGTACAATCCCACTCCCGCCTCCTCTTCCGAGCGTGATTTCAACGGCGTCGGGTGCGTTTTTGCGGATATCCTTTTCCGCCGATTCGAGGAGTTTTTTTCCATACCCCTGTCCCTGGAATTCTGGGGCGACGCAGAGCATCTGAATGGAAGAACCGTCTGTCAGGGCGAATCCGGCAAGTTCATATTCCGGTGTGTAACACGTGGATATGCAAGACGAGCTTGCATGCTTAAAGGAATTCCGCGACACGTGATATGACTTCGGCATCGCACGCAGATAAATGTCATACGCCCTCTTGATTGTGGCCTCTTTTGTGTAAAGCGTCATACCATCTGGAGGGAAAATCTGAATTTCCTCCGAAATGATACCGTTCAGAATACGCTCGAGCTTTCGCTCGTTAGCATAGCGGACATACTTTGCGCCGTGCCCTTCGGAAATCACAGCGGTGGCGTCGTCCTTGTAGCGAATTTGGCATTCGTCGGAAAGGACCCATCCGCATTTGTCGGGAGATACTGCATAATATACGGTTGCGAGGTCCCACGAGGGTCTCTCGAATTTGCCGTCAAGGTAGCTGCGGTACGCGAGCTTGACAGGATAGCTGTCGTCGCAGTTTGCGAGAGACGCGCCGGTTATCACATGTTCTCCGGCCTCAAATCCGCAGTATGTAATCGGCACGGGGCAGCGTTCAGCCGTCGCCTGCGCAGCGGGGACGTCGCAGAAAATATTGTATTCGCCATGGGAGAGATTCTCGAAATTACCGCCCATCACGATAACTTCCGCGACAGACTGCCGTACAAGCTCCTCACCGGACAGCGGCGAAATCTCATCCGCACCGGACATAAGCAGGTCGCTCATGTTGTTCAGCGGCCCGATAAAGACGAGAGTCACATCGCGGTTTTCGTGAAGCAGCCGTCTCAGCAGCCCAAGTGCAGATTCATACTTCGGTTTATCGTGATTTTTAAGATATGCCTCCGATACCGGCGCCGTGTACTTTGTCAGGTCTGCAAGGAATCCCTTACGTTCCGTCTGCCCAATCGGAACATCAACACCAAACCAGTCGTTAATGGAGGCGATTACATCTACGCCAAGCAAATCCGAAGTACAATGCGTCACACCAATCAGTTCGACCACGCCGGCACAATGATAGCGGTCTAGGATTGCCAGCGCACCGCAGTCATCACAGTCCGGTCCGATATCCGTGTCAAGAATCAATTTTCGTTTCATGTTTTTCTCCTTTGCTGTGTTATTTTTGGGGAGGCGCTGGGGACACTTTTTTTAAAAAGTGTCCCCCAACCCCCATCAAAAACTTTTATGCTGGATTTGGACATACAATTCCAGAGAAGAGCTCCCAAAAGGTTAGGAATCTTTCCCCTTACTTTATTTTCACCTCAACCCCATCAGGTGAGTTGACATGCCAGATACGCAGAAGACCGCCATGGTCTTTGTCAGGTTTTTGGCGAGAGGTAGGCTTATAAGGCTCGTAGGTCCAGTTGAGGAGGGCGTTTTCGGTGTGGAGGGTAGCGGTGACTTCGGTGGGTGCGCGTTTGACGGAGAGAACCGTTATGCCGTTCGATTTTGCGGAGACGGCTTTGAAGGTGATTGCTTTGGAGCCGATGTGCGGCTTCGTGATGCGCGCTGCCGATGCGAGGATTTTTGCCTCAGTACGAGGAATTTTGGCGAGATTATAGTACAGACCGACGGAATCGCCTGTGAGAGTAGGATTCTCTACCGTTGCCAAGTCGTCTGAGAACATGTCGATGTATGTGCCCGGGAGGGTCGTCGAAGCTTTGTCGGACGTGACGGCGGTAATTGTGTAGGCGCCGCGTTCCATTTTCATAATGGGCGAGTAATCCCATGTGATGCCGGACGCCGTCAGCGTGTCGCGAACGGCGTCGCGGTATTTTATCGCCAGGTCAGCTTCGCGCGCGAATTCTGCCGGGTACTTGTCGATGATGTATACATATCCGTCTCCAACCTTGTGCAGACCGATGGAATCCTTTGCAAGACCGCACATTTCAAATAAGTGCTCCGCAGGGCAGGCGTACTTACCGTCGCGATTCCACCATGCGCGGATACCGTTAAAGCAGTCCTTGCCGTCTCCTGCGTAAATCAGCGTGCCGCCGCGCTTTACCCATTCGGCGATAACGTTGTTGATATCCGGAGACTCCGGTTTCATATATTCATAGCTCAGGACAATAGCGCGGTATGCGTCAAGATAGCCCACCGCACGGCGCACGTTGTCGAGCTGAACCGGTCTGACGATGGCGCCATACTTAAGAAGAGGCAGCGCCATACCGTAGAACGCGTCAAAGCATCCGTCCGTATATGCGCGACGCGGGTCATCCTCCGGATACTGCCTTTGGAACATGGCGGAATCGGCAATCATAAGCCCGATTTCGGGCGCATCGCCAAGGAAGTGAGCGTCCGGCTGAACCATGTCGCGCAGAACGTTCATCATAACGAGCAGATTGGTGCGGTATCCTTCCGGCATCGGCACACGTTCGGGACGTCCGGTTTCGGGGTCGATGTTGTCCCCGCCGTATTTTCCGTTGAAAACACGGTTTGGCCACGGGCAGACCTCGTAAGATGCAACGTCGGGGTGCATGAGGGATGCAACGAGGGTGCGGTAGTAATTGTAGCGGTAGTTTTCCCATGTATAATGGGAGTTATCCTCAATAGGGTCGTGCAGGAACCACATTTTTCGACCGGTACCGCGGACAAGCTCCTGCATCACGCCATATTCAAGGAACGCGGTCTCAAAAGTGCGCTCACGCTTTTCGCCCATATAGCGATTTTCGGTGCGGGAGGTACCTGTCCAAATCTGCGCGATATAGCCGTCGACGCCGGGCAGGTCAACAAGCGCGGATTCGGGGGAGACAATGCTCCACTGTGAATAGTTGATAAGGGAGTGTGTCGGAACGTAGAAGCGCAACCTGCGATTATACTTCACGAGCGCGTATTCTTTGAGTTCAGAGCAGAGACGGTCCAGCATACGGGTGTAGAGGTACTGTTTCAATTTTGCGGAGCGGTACGAGGCTTCCGGCGATGAGCGCGGGTTCTGCCATTCTTCCTTATAATAGAGGAGCCACTCCCGCTTGAATGCTTCGGAATATCCGGCATGAACCCAGAACTCCGGCTCTTCCAGGTGGATGGCCTCCACGCCGCAGTCGACGGCGTATTTCAGCTTGGAGGCAAGATAGGCGGCGAAGGATACGGCGGGAACCATATACGGCACTTCAAACCCGTGACCGATTACCTCGCCGCGCGCGTCTGTTTGGCTCTCATCCCAGTGGGTGCGTCCGTCAAACTTTCCCTTGAGGTAATCCTGATACTCACCCCACGCGACGCCGGTCATGAGGTGAATAATATATCCGTGTTTTTTCCACTCTTTTACGCGTTTTTTAAGGTCGTGGAAGCCGTAGATCATAATGAAATCGCATTGCGTATCAATTTCCGGGCAGTACGGCGACGCTTCCTGCATTCCCGTACGCTCTTCTGTTCTATCATAAAACATTGGAAATCTCCTTTGGGGTGAGGTTTTTATCTATACTTACTGTTATGATTCTATCATAATCCCCACAAAATTTCAATCCTTATTTTGGTGATACGCTCTTGATTTTTTGATGATATCGTCATATAATTAAAAAGCAGAAAAATATATATGCGAAAGGAGAATATTATGGAAAAAGTGGTTCTTTTTGACGGCAGTGCGGAGTCGTTGAGCAATTGGCAAAACCGCGACGGTTCTCCGATTCACTGGATTCTGGAGGGTGATATTCTGACCGTGCATCACGGCGATATTATTTCGAAGGAGACATACGGAGACGCGCATATTCACGTGGAATGGCGCGAACCGGATATGCCGAACGAACGCGGACAGGGCAAAGGCAACAGCGGAGTTTATATTCACGGGTGCTATGAGCTGCAAGTACTGGATTCCTATGGGGTAGAAAATCCCGATTACAGCGACTGCGGCGCGATTTACTCCATGTACGCACCGAGGGTGAACGCGTGCCGTCCTGCGCTTCAGTGGCAGACCTACGACATTTACCTTCGCGCTCCGAGATTTAACGAGGACGGCAGCGTGAAAGAAGCGGCGCGGGTAACGATTTTCCAGAATGACGTCTGCATCCAGAACAATGCGGAACTGTACCGCACGACGCCGGGCGGCATTGGCGAAAAGCAGGCGGCTGAAGGGCCGCTGCTTCTCCAGGACCACGGCAATCCGGTTTCGTTCCGGAATATCTGGATTGAGAAGCTGTAAGCATCTTTGTTCCGAGGAGCACGATGAGGGGAACCTTCCCACAGAAGGTTTCCCCAACCTTTTACCTTCCTGTGAGCGCTTATTTTGAAGAAAGAACAAAAAATATCTAAAAAAATTGCAAAAAAGTATTGACAAGTGAGGTTGTCCGTGGTATAATATCATCCGTCGACCGGAGAAGAT
>CAZUPI010000076.1:0-6828 GCA_964621755.1 uncultured Ruminococcus sp.
AGTTTACATAATTCTAAGCATTTGTGCAAGTTTTATTTTTCAAACAAGCCCTAATCTTAGATTGAATAAATTGATTATTTTTCTTTTCATTTAATTCAGCATTCATATAATTCACTTGTCCATATCATAACATATTTAGCCCCGACCGAACAGTCAAAAGGCTTAAAAAGCAAAGAGAACAAAGATCCGGCGAAACAGTTTATCACCCCAAAGTAAACAGTTTATCACCTTAAAGTTTAGAAGGCAGTCACCAGCTGTGGTATAATCATGATTAGAAGAAGAAAGGAGAGAAAAGTTATCTATCGACAGTTAATCATGATCAAATATACCATTGAGCTTGAGAAGTATATAAACTGTAATACTTTCCCTTCAACTGCATAAGTGTTTCATGATTGCCTTCTTCAACGATCTCACCGTGATCCAAAACAATAATACGCTCCGCCAGTTTGGTCGCGCCAAGACGGTGCGTGATGCACACTTCTGTCATCGATTTTGCCACCTCCGCAAATCGTCGGTAAATCATACTTTCTTCAATGGGATCAATGGAAGCGGTCGGTTCGTCAAGCAATATTAAGTCAGCATCTCTGAAGAATCCGCGTGCCAAAGCCACGCATTGCCATTCTCCGCCTGACAGATCTACCCCGCCGTACTCCTTTGATAATTTCGTGTCGATATGATTCGGATATATCCGCATGTCGTTATACCTGACGCCGGATTTTTCAAACGAGCCAATCAACTTGTCCGTATCCTCCATATCAACCATCTGACTGATTGAAACATTCATTTTCAGGTTGAACAGGTATTTGTAATAATTCTGAAATACCGCAGAGAGGTTCGCATATCTCGCTTCTTTCGTATAGCTACTGCCCGGCATACCGTTTACCTTTACAACTCCGGATCCCGGCTCATAAATTCCGAGAATCAGCCGTCCTAACGTCGTTTTTCCCGAACCGTTCTCTCCGACAATGGCCAACAGCTCGCCTTTTTTTATGCTCAGGTTTATATGTTTCACGGCATCTGTATCTCTGCCTGCGTATCTGAATGACACATCATGTAGCTCAATTGTCTCCTTCGCCGTATTTGTTTCGTTCCCCCATTGTGATTCCGGCAAGTCCAGGAAATCCAAAACAGCACGAACATCCGGAATGTCGTCTGAAATAATGGAGGACAGCCGGTTATTTACGATATATTCTACCGCTTTGTACAGAGCATCTACAGATGCAAAAACTGCGGCAAAACCGGACGCCGAAATACGTCCACGAGCCAATGCGCCGAAAAGAAACAGCAGCACGCCGCAGTACCCGAGAAGCGTGCACGTTTGCGAAACAGACTCTCTTTTGAAAACGATAAATCTGTTTTTGATATTTTCATGGTTTAATTGATCGCGGGTCTTATGATACAGATCACTAAAAAACGGAACACCCCCCAATGTACGGGTTTGCTTCACATATGCGCGATCAGTCATGCAGGCTCGATAGTATGAAAGCCTGCGCGACAGTGCCGTATGCTCATCCTTAACTTTCAGTAGATAATTTGTTTTGTTCAGCTTCTCGATAATCACCGGGATGAAGATGATAATCGGAAGAAAGAACAGCGGTGGATAAATATAATACAGATAGATCCCAACATAGATGATGTAAGGGATATTGCAAACAAAGAAACTCAGAATATTCATGGTGACATAATATACCGAATAAGTGCCGCCTGAAGCCTTATCCATCGTCTTCAGCAAATCAGGATCTTCAAAATCAATCGCATTGATCCTACCCGCTTTATTATGCAGATATTTCTTGATATTCAATGAAAATTTTTCAGACATATATCCGCTGTTGTAATCACTGATAAACATCAGCGCAAGTGAGATCAGCTGTACGGATATATAGAGGATGAACGCATACAACACACGGTTTTTTGTACAGTCGCCATGAATCGCCATTTCGATACTGTTAAAAAACGTCGTCAGCGCATAAATAGACAATACACCTTTCAATCCGGAAAGAACAGCTAAAACAACATCAAACGTGACTCTTGCCGGAGCGAACTTAAAAGAAAGATAAAATATTCTGCGATACAATCTCCCATATTCCTTGAGCTTAATCATGTATACCACTCTTTCTGGTCATTATACATCAGCGCATATAAACCGTCATGATGAATTAACTGCTGATGCGTTCCTTCTTCTACGATTTTACCGTTGTCAATCACAAAAATGTAATCAATGTTCTTGATAGACCCTAACCTGTGACTGATCAGCAACGATGCCTTGTTGGCATTGATTTTCCTGAATAATGTGTATACTTCACTTTCGGAACGAGGATCAAGAGATGCCGTTGGTTCATCCAAAATGTAGAATCCATAATCACCCATTAAGAGCTGCGCGATCGCTAACCTTTGCCATTCTCCACCGGAAATCGCTTGGCCGTCTTCAAACAATTTACCAAGGTGAGTATCTTCTTTGTTTTCAAGTTGGGCGATCAGCTCATCAAGACCGACCTTTTTGATCACGTCGTCCCGCTTGTGTGCAAGAAGTTCGTCCTTTCCGATATTCTGTATGTTGCCGAGGTTCAGGTATTCCTTAACACTCAGCTCATATTTTGCAAAATCCTGGTGTATCACACCGAGCACCGTATACAGCTGCTGACGTGAATAGGCCTTTATATTGATTCCGTTCAACAATATATCCCCGGAATACTCGTCATATAATCTCAGAATCAGCTTGATGATCGTCGACTTTCCGGCACCATTTTTTCCGACAAACGCGTAGCTGACATTGTTTTTTATTTCAAACGAAACATCATCCAATACTTTTCGGTCGCTTCCGGGATACGTGAAGGTTACATGACGGAACTCAAGTGACTCGAAGGGGATTTTCTTTTCAGACTCTGCCAGGGTATCTCCGGAAACGATAATGTCGGTTTGGTACATATGAAGCTTGTTCAGATCAGCTAAATATTGAGCATTACCGCCTACATGGTCAGCGAAATTCAGAACCATATCAATGAGATAATTGACTGTATTGGTAATATTATTAACGCACGCAATAAAAGCGCCGATGGTTATGCAAAAATCAAGTGCCATAAATATAAGCATACCGATCATGATCGCGTTTACGATTATTTTGACAAACGCAGATATATTTCTTGTGAGAACAATCTTTTTGTTGAATTTGATCCGTCTGTCCGCTAAAGCCTTCTGACCGTTCTCCCAGTATTCATTCATCTCATCCGCAAAGCCGTACAGTGTGCGCTCATCAACCATAGTTCTGCTGGTTAATACATACGAGCTGTGATATAACTCGGCATCGGCTGAATATTGGGTCTGATAAAACTTGTATATTTTGACGCCATTTTTATACGAGATGATGACCAACGGAATGATGGAGATAATAAAAATCAACGACACCCACCAGATTCCGTACGACACAAAGAGTATGATCACGCTGACAGACCGGGCAAGTATGTTTACTATGTTCATAAAATCGTCGAATATCTTGCTTACGAAAGTAGTAAAACCGTTGATCGTCCGCTGAATCAGCATGAACGAATCCTTGTTATCAAGATACTCATACCGCAGGGCAGACTGCCATCGCAAGGTTTCATCATCCAGGATACACGACAATCTAAGCTGATGTTTGGACATAATGATATTGATCACTTTGCTGTAGAACATTTGGAATACCAGGAATCCAATCAACATCACCAGCTTGGTGATCAAAACAGTTATTTCCAATTCTCCTTTATAGACAGCAAGTGCACTGTCAATGAATTGCGCGGTCACATAAACAGATACGAACAGTAGCAATGCATCAATGAGAATCAATAAAAATTTCAAACATACATATATGGGAGATAGTTTAAAAACAATTTTCAATATATCCTTTGATGTGTATTTTCGTTTTTTTAAGATACTTTCAAAAATCACGATATGAATCCTCAGCTTCCTAAATAGTCTGATCCAATAATAAAAGTAAAGCAAATACCACCTCGGTCATCTGTTTCAAAGTTTACAATACCGCATGAAAATTATGTAACCCCCCCAAAAAAAATGAGGTATACCAGTAAAGCGGTGATAAAATTGTACATGCGCCGAAAAAATTCAAAACATAACAACCGATAAGGGATCGAAGTTTGCGCTGTTATCAAAGCTTGAAGCGGATGGAATTGGGATTTACTTCACCCATCTACACCTCCCGAAAAAAAGAACAAACGAATATCACAACCAAACACTACGCAGAGTCACCCTCAAGGTAAAAAGCGAGTCTATCCCAGATATTGTGTAAACCTCCAAGATGGCGTATAATTGAAACAACACAACGGAGAAAAAATCATGGGAAGAGGAACCCGAACGCCGGAACAGCAGGAACGCAGGGAGAAGATCAAGGAGCTGTTACAGCTCGCAAATGTAGGTAGCATGGCGGATATCCAAGAGCTGTTCAAAGAAACGATTGCCGAATTTATGGAGGACGGTCTCGATGCCGATTTGGATGAGGAGCTCGGCTACAGCAAGTACGTCCACCGTCAAAAGGCGTAATCGGGCAGCAGCAACAGCCGGAACGGTCACAGCAAAAAGGCACTGAAAACCAGTATGGGAAATATCGAAATTGAGACGCCCCGTAACCGAAACGGCGAATTTGAGCCACAGCTTTTGAAGAAGAACCAAACAAGCATCACGCAGGATGTGAAAGGAAAAATCCTTTCGATGTACGCAAAAGGCATGACCACAAGCGACATCGAGGCGCACATTAGGGATATTTACGGTCTTGAAACGGTCAGCCGGATCACGGATAAAATCCTCCCTGTTGTGAAAGAATGGCAACAACGGCTGCCGGAAAGCATCTATGCGGTGGTATTTATGGACGCCATCCACTACCATGTGCGAAGGTCAAGAAGGCAGTTTACATAGCTATTGGCGTCAATCTGGACGGCAAAAAGGATGTTCTCGGTATGTGGGGTAGGTGAAAACGAGAGCGCAAAATACTGGGCAACCGTGCTGAATGGGCTGAAAAACCGGGGTGTAGAGAACATTTTCATTGCTTGCACCGACAATTTGACTGGGTTTGCGGATGCGATTTCCGCTGTTTACCCGAAGACCAACATTCAGAACTGTATCATCCACCAGTTCTGGAATTCGAGCAAATATGTGTCCTACAAGGGCATCTAGGCGCTGATGGCGAACTTAAAGTGTATATATGCCGCAGTAGATGAGGAATCGGCACTTGCTGCATTAGACGAGTTTGCATCCAAATGGGACAGTAAATACCCGAAAATATCGCAGTCATGGTACGCGAATTGGCCGAATCTGAGTACCTACTTCAAGTTCCCAAACGTGGTCAGAAAGCTGATCTACACCACCAACCAAATCTAGGGCTTCAACCGTCAGCTTCGCAAGGTCACCAAGGCAAAATCGGTATTTCCGACAGATGACAGTCTGTTGAAAATGTTGTATCTTGCCATGATGGACATTACGAGAAAATGGATCGGCAGGCGGCAGGATTGGAGTACAATTCACGCACAGCTTTCGATCTACTGATGGTGCGAAATAAATACTGTGCAATAGAAGAAAAATTCATGTTCTGTTGGGGGCATATTCCGAAGAAGCCGCGCCCCCAGGTGGATAATTTGAAATTGCTCAATGTTATTTTGGATTTTGCACACATGTGCGTTGTGGTGCGATTTGCGGAATGTTGCAGCTCGCGGAGAACTGTCTATAAGCATTTTATACAGTGAAAAAAAGACGAAAAATTCAGGCAATTTGCTCAAACATGTACAAGAAAACCCAGAGATGAGGGATCTGTACATCGGCGGAATCACGCTTTTTTATAAAAATAAGAATTGGCGCAGTATTGATATGCGTTTTGAAGTTCTCCCCCAGATTTTGTGTAAACCCAGCACGATGGTGGAAATAGCATAAAATTGAAAGTGGCGGTAGCAGCCGGTCAGGCGGCTGCCCATATTTGGATTATAACACATCACGGGCCGAATGTCAAGGGCGTCTTAAAGCCGATCATTGGACTGACCGCGAAGCGGGCACGGAAACCCTTGACATCCGGAACGGGATGTGTTGCCCACTACTCCGGCATACGGTCTGCATAGTACATCCTCGTGTGTTCCTTCATCGGATGTTTTGTTATAATACACAATTCAGATGCTTTTTTACAACTCATATTTGTATTCTTGCATCAGTTCCAGTTTAGAAACGCACTCTAATCAACTATTTGAATCATATAATTCTCCATTGAATCTTTATATGAAATGACTTTTTCATCAAACTTTAACACCTCCTGCTGCCACTCTAATATTTTACGCACAACTATTTCCGCTTCAATACATTCGATATTTCTTCTTTGTGAATATATGCTATAATTCTTTTTTAAGACTCTAAAACTCGCTTCTATCGAATGGTTAATTAATGGATTTGTTTGTCCCCAAATCGTAATTGTGGGTATATTGAATAACGCAGCTATGTGCCCCGCAGAACTATCAATACCAACATTCATCTTTATTTTTGATATTGCATAAAAATATGCAGGCAAAGACACATTTTCTAACTGAACTGCATCCAACTGTTCTCCATATGGATTTCGATTTAATAATAATATGTTTATATTATTATCTTTACATAGTTTTAAAAAGCTTTTTACTTTATCAACCGACCAACAACGATCTGGTGCATGTGATACCCATTCTTTTTTTCTTATATCATATTCGCCTGTATAGTATTGAAAACCTATATAATCTTGCTCCTGCATTAACCGATCAATGTATTCAAACTCGTTACTGTATGAAGGAAATGTACGATATACAGTCACATTATTTAAGGGAACCTCTA
>CAZUPI010000077.1:0-6459 GCA_964621755.1 uncultured Ruminococcus sp.
CTGGACTTGAACCAGCGGCCTCTACCACCCCAAGGTAGCGCGCTACCATCTGCGCCACACCCAGATACCGTTTCCTGACAGCTTTTAAATTATAGCACATCGGTGCGACCGTGTCAATACTTTTTTAAATTTTTTTGCAAAATTTCATAATTTTTCGCCTTCTGATTCTTGCACGATTTCTTACCGGGAAATACTTTCTGCTCCTTGCATGTGACATAAATTTACCGCATATGTAATGTATAATCAGTCTGCAAGGGGGGGATGAACAATCACAGTTTACGCGGACATTCTATTCTTAATTAACTTGAGCATGGATTTCCTCACACTCTACCTTGCCGCCTCTATTACCGGGAAAAAGACAAGCCGCACACGTCTTGTTGCAGCATCCGCGTTTGGCGGACTCTCCGGCACCGTCTCCATGTTCTTCCTTTCTGGCGTCCTTTATATTGTCACCGGACTTGTCATCGCTGCGGGTATGACCCTCATTGCGTTCGGTAGATACAAAAGCCCCATACGCTTGCTCCGCGACAGCATCATTCTGTGGGGCGCCGGGACCTTGCTCGGCGGCGTCATGACTTGCATAATGTCTCTTGGTACTGCTGTGTATCTCGATTACGGAAACGACGGCTTCGCGCCGTTGTTTCTCATCTGTTTTGGAGTATCCGCGTTTTTTGTGCGTCTTACGAAAAACGTATCTTCGAAAAAGTCAGCGGTTATAACCGTTACGGCAGGAGGCGTCACTGCGTCGTTTACCGCCTTGTGCGACTCGGGATGTCTGCTCACCGACCCGATATCAGGCATTCCGGTGATAATCGCGTCCGATAAATCCCTTGGAGAGCTTTCAGATATACTTGCAAAGACCGACACCTCCCTGAGGATACGCATGATTCCCGCGAACGGAGTATGCGGACATAAGCTCCTCCGCGGATTTGTACCGGATGCCGTATCTGTTGATGGAAAAGCGGTTTCGGCAGTGGTTGCCTCAGATGACAGCGGCAGCGGCTATGGTGGCTTTGATGGGATTGTTCCCACTAAGCTGACTCGCAGTGCATAACAGAAAGTACAGAGTTGCCCTGGGCATTTTTTCATTTTCTTTGACGTGAGGGCGATTGAGTTCAACTGAGTTCAACTAGTTCAACGGGGAGATGCTTTTTGAGAAAAGCGCCTCCCCGAACCCCTCCGCAAAAACTTTTACACAAATGAATGGGCAGGGCATAACGTTAATTTAATAGGAATTTGAAAGGGGTTTTATCTGTTTTTCACGAGAACTCATCAAACTTATGTTTTTTATTAAAAATTCTTACATTAGGAGGGTACTTTACATGATAATAGGTTCGGGAGTGCTTGATGCACTGAGCGATTTTAAATCGGTTGTAGGCAGAATGATGCTTGTTTTTATGGGGGAAGGAGGGAATTACTATATAAACGGCTCCGAAGTTCTCCCGCCTCCTTTGTCGACAGAGGAGGAAGCGGCAATTTTGGCTAAATTTGACGAAGACCGCTCTCTCGCTGACACACTAATCAAGCACAATCTTCGTCTGGTTGTGTATATTGCAAAAAAATTTGAGGGAAGCGGCACTGGCATCGAGGATCTCATCTCAATCGGCACAATCGGTCTGATAAAGGCGATAAATACTTACAAAACCGACCGCGGCATCAAACTGGCGACATATGCGTCCCGGTGCATCGAAAACGAAATCCTCATGTACATCCGCAAAAACGCCTCACATAAAGGAGACCTGTCTATCGATGAGCCCCTGAACACCGATTGGGACGGAAATGAACTCCTTCTCTCGGATGTACTCGACTCCGGCGATGGACCGGTCGGCCAAGAAATTGAACGTGACGAGGACGAAAAAACCATCCGCGAAGCAGTCTCCGGTCTCGAAGCACGCGAACGCGAAATCATTGAACTCCGTTACGGTCTCGGCGGCGGAAAAGAACTCACGCAAAAAGAAGTAGCAGACCGTCTCGGTATTTCTCAATCCTACATATCAAGGCTTGAAAAACGCATTATCAGTCGTTTGCGCAAGCAAATTGCAAAACGAGTGTGAAAGCGGGATATGTTTCATACAAATTAAAAAAGTACTTCATCGTCTCCCGATAAAAATGATAAAAATGAATTTTTTAAAAGTTTTTTTGCAAAAAGTATTGCAATTTAAATAACGGTGTGATATAATTTGTTTTACGTGAGTATCTGTAAAGAGGTGAGAACAATGAAAACAGGGATACATCCTCAATATAAAGAGGTGACGATTCGTTGCGCATGTGGTGAAACTGTAACTACACGTTCAACGAAGAGCGATGCTAACGGTGAGCTTCGCGTGGACATTTGCTCAAAGTGCCATCCTTTCTTCACCGGCAAGCAGAAATTTGTTGACTCTGGCGGACGTGTTGACAAGTTCAAGAAGCGTCTCGAGCAGAGCGGCAAATAATTGCCATCTATAAATTTGTCCGAGAAAAGATGTCGGATAGGACTGCGAAGCGTCAGGCTTGATTCATGTCCTGTCCGGCTTTTTCTGTTCTAAGCATAAAAAGGTTTGAAGAATCCAGAGACCTTACAAGTCTCAGGGACAGAACCCCGTATCCCCAAAAGGAGGTATATTTTTATGGAAGAAAAACAAAAGGTCATTCTTGTTGCGATTTATCCGCAGAATGGGGAGAGTGAATGCCTTATTTCGCTCGGCGAATTGGAGAGACTATGTGATACCGCCGATTGCGAATGTGTCGGAATTGTCACACAGTGCCGCGAGACTCCGGACGTCAAAACCGTTATCGGAAGCGGCAAGGTGAAGGAACTTTCCGACCTTTGTGAGACGCAAGGCGCGTCTCTTGTGGTGTTTGACCGCGAGCTTACCCCGTCCCAGATTAAGTCTATCGAAGATGAAATAACCTCCGAGGTTACGGTCATTGACCGCAGTATGCTGATTCTCGACATCTTTGCCGACCACGCGAGAACCAGCGAAGGCCGCTTGCAGGTCGAGCTCGCACAGCTCCGGTATACCTCGCCTCGCCTTACCGGACGGGGCAAGGAATTGTCGCGTCAGGGAGGCACAGCCTCTTCCGGCTCAGTTGGTGTACGCGGACCGGGTGAAACCAAGCTTGAAATTGACCGACGCCGCGTCAAAGAAAAAATCGCGTCTCTGGAGGAAGAATTACGCAAGGTAGAGCAAAACCGTCTTATCATGCGGCGTCAGCGCGACAAATCCGGACTCACCAAATGCGGCATTGTAGGGTACACCAACGCGGGAAAAAGTACCCTTCTCAACTACCTCACCGGCGCGGACATCCTTGCAGAAAATAAGCTGTTTGCAACCCTCGACCCGACTACACGCCAGTTCACCACGCTAAACGGCACAAAACTTCTCCTCACTGATACGGTAGGATTTATCCGTAACCTTCCACACCACTTAATCAAGGCGTTTAAATCTACCCTCGACGAGGCTGTTTACTCCGATATTCTCCTTATCGTCATCGACTCATCGGACCCGGAGTTTATCTCACAGACGCAGGTCACCTCCGACCTTTTGGAGGAACTGGGCGCGTCCGTCAAACCGATGATTTACGTCTTCAATAAATGCGATATCTGCACCGACCGTGATGCCCTTATTCATATGAAGGCGCTCGCGGCCGGAACGAATACCGAGGTGGTGTTCATTTCCGCGGTTACAGGCGCCGGATGTGACACACTGGTTTCCATAATTGAGCGCATGGCTGCCAGCGGAAAACACCGGGTTACGCTCAAAATCCCCCCCGAGGACGGTGCGATAACCGGCATTATATATAAGGAAGGCGACGACGTGGAGGTCGATTACCTCGAGGATGGAATCCACGTGCGCTGTGTTGCGGATGACAAATTGTATGCGAAGATAAAAAAGTACATTGTGGCGGAGGGAACAGCCGGCGAATGACGGAAATGATAGAAAAAACGATTTTACCGAAATACCCTTTTAGTGAAGGCGCGTCAGTAAAGCTCCTGCAAAAAGGATACAACAACGAAATTTACGTTATCACAGACGACAATGTGGATTTTTACCTGCGTGTATCCCCAAAACAATTCCGCAAATTGGAGGAAACCGCAGCGGAGGTGGAGTTGCTTCTCCATCTCATGCGAAACGATGTGAAGGTTGCCGCGCCAATTCCAATGACGGACGGGACGTATATATCGGAACTTTCGGACAGTCGCTGCGCGGTATTGTTTGCGGACGCAGGCGGAAAGGTGCTGACGGCGAAAAACGGAATCGGAGATGAATCTGCTCGGTGCGGCTCTTGCAAAAATTCATGTATGTACGGGGAATTTAAACCTGTACGAAAAGCGCCTTGACGAAGAATATTTCATCGAAAAGCCGCTGTATGCGATTTACCATTATTTTGGTACGGACACGGTTTACGCGGAAGTGGAGGCTGTTGCAGAGGTTCTCCGCGAAGGATATCGCCGGTATGAAAATGTTTCATATGGGATTCTGCACGCTGACCCGCACAATTACAACATTCATTACACAGATGGCGTACCGACGTTATTTGATTTTGACAGCTTCGGCTATGGTCCGCAGATGTACGACCTCGGTGAGCAGATATGGAACATTTCCGTTTTCGATAACGACTATCTTTCCGAGAGAGCGAAAAAAGAACAAATCAAATGACTGCTTGAGGGATATGAGTCGATACGTCCCTTATCGGCAGAGATGAGAGAAAGTCTGCCATATTATGCCGCATTGCGCGAGTTCCGGCTGCGTGGGGTCTATCTCATGAGTGCGATACGAAACAGCGACTCTTCGGCGGATAGAGAAGGCTTGAAAAACAGCCTTAGTTTTGTCCGAAAAATACTTGTAAAAAAGATATAACAGAGAATAAACAAAACGAAAGAACATAAAATATGAAACGGAAAAACGACAAAACCACACCGAAGAAACCGGAAGCGACCATCAAAAAACGCGTGACTCTCGCGACCAGCGTATCATGTGAAATGGAAGAGCGCAAGTCCATCTTCATCGGGCATGCTGCACCGGTGCAAAGTGAAGAAGAAACGCGTGCGTTTATCGATTCGAAACGTAAGGAATACCACGATGCGACTCATAACGTCTACGCCTACATGCTGAATGATGGTGCGATTGCCCGTTACTATGACGACGGAGAACCGCAGGGAACAGCCGGGATGCCGGTGCTGAATACCATCAAGATGTCCGGTGCATGCGACCTTTGCGTAGTTGTGACACGCTATTTTGGTGGAATCCTCCTTGGCGCAGGCGGACTTGTGCGTGCATATACATCGGCTGCTAAAATCGCGATAGATGCCGCCGGATTTGCCGTCTTCGAGCCATACGCAATTATGAAAATCGTCGTCACCTATTCTGACTACCAGCGTCTCACCATCGCCCTTGCCAAACTTGGCACGACCGAAGACCACTGCGATTTTGGTGAAAACGTAACAATTTTGTGTGCCATCGAATCCGCTCGCGCCCCCGAAGTTTCCTCCACCGTATCCGAACTGACCTATGGAAAAGGCAAGTTCTCTATCACCGGCTATGAGGAGCGAGTTTCCAGAATATAGATTTAATGTGATACCTGAGAAGTTTTGATGGGGGCGCTTTTCCAAAAGTGTCCCCCAACGTTTCCTTTTTCAAAATAATATTGTCGAAAAAAGAAAAAAAGAAATTTTTGGCGTATATTATATAATGTATTAAGCGATAGGAGGTTTGAGGAGGTTTGAGGAGGTTTGGGATGACTGTACGTGAGATATTCTACGAGAGGGAGCGAATGACTTTGTCGCCGCGCGCCTTTCTATGTGAGAACACGCGTGGACGTGACCATCCGATTGAGGAGTGCGTGAATCGGACCGAATTCCAGCGCGACCGTGACCGGATACTTCATTCAAAATCCTTTCGCCGGCTTATGCACAAAACGCAGGTGTTTTTGTTTCCAGTGGACGAGCATTACAGGACTCGCTTGACACACACGCTTGAAGTTTCGCAGATTGCCAGAATAATTGCACGTGCACTTATGCTGAATGAGGACTTATGTGAAGCAGCTGCGCTGGGGCACGACCTCGGTCATACACCGTTCGGACATGCCGGCGAGACGGTCATGCAGGCGTGCTATTCCGAGGATTTTACGCACTATAGACAAAGTCTACGCGTTGTGGAGAAACTTGAAAACAACGGCGCAGGCCTGAACCTTACGTGGGAGGTGCGCGACGCTATTGTGAACCACACGGGGGAGAATCTGGCCTCTACTCTGGAGGGGAGAATCATCAAGTTTGCAGATCGTATCGCATATATCAACCACGATATCGACGATTCGGTGCGCGCCGGAATTCTGAAGCCGGACGATATTCCCATAGATATCCGCCGGGTTCTCGGCGAGACACACAGCGAACGGATCAACCGTATGGTTACTGCCGTAATTGATGGAAGCCGCGATTCGGATGAAATTCGCATGACTGAAGAGACAGGAGAAGCG
>CAZUPI010000078.1:0-6405 GCA_964621755.1 uncultured Ruminococcus sp.
CGTAAAGAGAAAGAAAAAGTCCGAAGCAGCTAGAAAGCGCAAATACAAATAATCGGGCTTGCATGTACTTTTGAATATGCGAATGCAGTCAGGGAATCATTCTGAAAAGGTTGATTCCCTTTGTATTGCTCTTGTAAAACTTTTTCGCCGATTTTGCATGTATATAAAAATCTTCATAAAAAATTCGGGATTCTATTGACTTGTTAAGATAATATTGCTATAATTAACACGACATGGGACGTTCACCCTCACCGTTGTAATGACGTGAAATCGAACGACAATCTTATCTTTAAAGATGAAAAGGAGAACATTATGGCAAAAGTATTAAAGGTTGCCTTCATTGGCTGCGGCGGAAGAAACGGCGCGCATGTTCAAAAGTGCATGATGGACCCCGACCTTGAATATGTGGGATTCTGCGACCCGATTGAAGAACATGCGGTTGGCTATGCAAACAGAATCGGCGTTGACCCGGCAGGAAAGATTTTCCCCGACTACAAGGCTCTTCTTGCTAACACAACTCCCGATGTTATCTTCATGGCAGTTCCTCCGCACATGCACGGTGAAATCGAGCCTGCTATCATTGAACGCGGCATTCCTTTCCTGATCGAAAAGCCTGTTGCCCTCGACCTCAAGGTTGCTGAAGGCATTCTCGCGCAGATTAAGGCGAAAAATCTCATTACTGTTGCTGGCTTCCAGGATAGATATCAGAACCTCACACAGATTATGAAGAACTACATAGCTGACAAGCAGGTAGGCTTGGTATCTGGCGCATGGTTCGGTGGTATCCCCGGTGTGTGGTGGTGGAGAAGAATGGAAACCTCCGGCGGTCAGGTCGTAGAGCAGAACATTCATATTTTCGACCAGGCGCGTTATCTCTTCGGCGAGCCACTTTACGTAAACTGCGCAGGTGCACGCGGTATCGTTGACGGCGAAAAGTACGGTGTTCCGGGATATAATGTACACGACTATTCTTCCGCTGTTATCAAGTTCAAGAGCGGCGTTGTTGCCAACATCTACACCGGATGCTATGTTCGCGCAGGCGGCGGTATGCAGTCTGGTATGAACATCTACTGTGCTGACGCTACGCTTGAATACGCGCTCCGCAGCTGGCTCAAGATCCGCGACGTGAACGGCGAGCAGTACTACGAAAGAGGAGAAGAGCAGACCGGAATCCAGGATAAGACATTCCTCAACGCAGTCCGCACTGGCGACCGTTCGGGTATCCTTGCAGACTATGAAGAAGCAGTTAAGTCCCTCAAGCTCACCCTCGCTTGCAACGAGTCCATCGAAACGGGCAAGACCATTTTTCTTTGAGTAATGTTTGTATATTAACACATTGCGACGCGACACCTGGACTTTCTGGGTGTCGTTTTTTAAATTTATGGGAGGATACGATGCGTATTCTGATTGGAACCACAAATCCGTCAAAGGTCAAGCAGTTTGAATCTATGCTTGCGGGGCATGATGTGGAATTTATCACTTTACGGGATCTTGGTATTCAAAAGGAGCCGCAGGAGACCGGTACAACGCCCGAGGAAAACGCACGGATTAAGGCGGAGTTTTACGGGCGGTTCTTCGAGTCCGTCATTTGCGGCGATTCCGGCCTTTATTTTAATGAACTTGACCTGCGTGACCCGCGACAGCCGGGACTGCATATCAGAACGCCGAATGGGGTTAGGCTGGACGACGAAGAAATGATTGCCTATTACAGGGGGCTCGTACATTCGCTCGGTGGACGAGTGACAGCGTATTATCTCAACGGGATTGCTGTGTATCACAATGGCAAAGTGATGTCACGTATGGAGAGCAGAGAAGTGGTAGAAGCAAGCATGTTTTATATGATAGACAAACCGTCTCCGCTGCGTCATGAGGGTTGGCCGTTGGACTCCATTTCTATGAATAAGCATACGAAAAAATTGTTTGTGGATTGCGGAAATGCTAAGGGCAGTAATGAGGAAGATAAAATCATCATAGGGGAATATCGCAGGCAGATGGTTGACTTTCTTGTGCTTTCTCTTGGACTGGCGGAGAACAGAAAGTAGGGTAAAAGAAAAGGAACGCATGATGTTGGAGTCATACGTTCCTTTGTTATTTTAAGTTTGAATCAGGTACGCACATTTTTGGCGAATGGCAAAAGTTTTTTCATACTTTTGTTCAAAGGGAATCCAGCGCTTCACGAAACGTGTAAGCTTTTCTTCACCATTTCGGGCGAGAATCCGCTTTTGTTGCTCGGAGGAGTCTGTTTCCATGAATACCAACGTGTCAGCATACATTCCGAAGTGAGGATGCATCGCATATGCGCCTTCGATAATCGTCACCGGTGTTTGCGCGAGTGTGGATTGGTGAGTCACTTTCATCTCAGTGCAGTCGAATACGCCATAGGTCAGAGATTCGTTTGAAAGATGTGTTACTACTTCGTCGTAAAAACGCTCATAATCTACGTTGCCGCCTGCCTCTGCGAATCTTTCCGGTGTACGTTTTTCGAGCGGCAGGAAGAAGTCGTCCATGTGAATGACTCGCGCATCGAAAATGTTTGCCAGTCTTTTCGCAAGGGTGGTTTTGCCCGACGCGCAAAAACCGTCAAGCGCCAGTATGGCAGAGCCTTTTTCGGCGACTTTTCGATAAATATCTATCAGCATCGGCAAAAGGATTGCCATGTCCCGTGAAACGACTCGATAGACCGGATGATATGTTGTGCGGTAAAGTTCGCTATGGCTGACAGCACGAACGCCATTTGCCAAATAATCGGTTAAGTATGCTTCAAGCTCCGCTGTACCAAACGAAAATGTTTCCTCAGCCGTCAATGCACGCAGAAGGGTAAGCCTGTCCATAAAGTCCACTTCGGTTCCACAGGGAGTCTGACTGGCGTCAAGAAACATTGCACCGAGAAGTTTGATGGGTATCTCATGTCCAAGATAAACCCTTGCAAACCCGCCGCCAATATTTTCGGCAGGAACGGATAAGGAGGGGTACGCGTCTTTTTCCTCAGCTGCAAGGCGTGTCATCACGGTTTGCTGGTCTGTCAGCAAATGCTCCACACCAAACGTTGCTTGATAAATCAGCTTGACCACATCGACTGGGGTCATTGCTGGATACTGCGCCGCGTGCTCACGCAAAACGGATTTTATGTCGGTATCTTTTCTTAAATCAAGATGCATCATCGAACTTATTATTTTGTAGTCTGCGCCTCCACAAGGCGTTTGCCGCAATAAATTTCACGCAGCTTCGGCTTTTCGATTTTTCCAGTGGGGTTGCGCGGAACATTCGCGAAGATGATTTTTCTCGGACGCTTGTAGCGCGGCAGGTCGAGACAGAATTCATTGATTTCATCCTCGGTCGCGGTGACATCCGGTTTCAGCTCGATGATTGCCGCGGCAATCTCACCGAGTCGGTCGTGCGGCAGCCCGATAACCGCAACGTCCTTGATTTTGTCATTCTTGCGGAGAAAATCCTCAATCTGCACCGGGTAAATGTTTTCACCGCCGGTTATGATGACGTCCTTTTTGCGGTCGACAAGATAAATGAATCCGTCAGCATCACGGCGGGCCATATCACCTGTATAAAGCCAGCCATCTTTGAGAATTTCTTTGGTTGCCGCTTCATTTTTGTAGTAGCACTTCATTACGCCGGGACCGCGGACAATAAGTTCGCCAACGTCTTCCCCGGTTACGCTCGACCCATCGGGAGCGACAACATCGGCTTCCCAAAGATAACCGGGAATACCGATTGCACCAACCTTTGTGATGTTCTCAACACCAAGGTGCACACAGCCGGGGCCAATCGATTCGGACAGACCGTAGTTTGTGTCGTAGTCGTGATGCGGGAAATGTTCCTTCCAGCGCTTGATAAGGGACGGGGGAACAGGTTGTGCACCAATGTGCATGAGTCTCCATTGGCTGAGACGGTAGTCGTCCAAGTTGACATCTCCTCTGTCAATGGCGTCGAGGATATCCTGTGCCCATGGCACGAGCAGCCATACAATAGTTGCACGCTCCTCAGACACGGCACGCAGAATCCATTCGGGAGAGACGCCCTTTAAAATCACGGCGCGGCTTCCCGAAATCAGACTGCCGAACCAGTGCATCTTTGCGCCGGTGTGGTACAGCGGGGGAATGCAGAGAAAAACGTCGTCGCGTGTCTGACTGTGGTGTTTCTGCTCAGTTCTGCAGGAGTTGATGAGCGCGCGATGGCAGTGCAGGATGGCTTTCGGAAATCCGGTTGTGCCGGAGGAAAAGTAAATCGCTGCATCGTCGTCTTCGTCATATTCGACTGCAGGAGCAATCGATGAGCAGAAGGTAACCAGTCTGTCATAACTGTCGGCAAATTCTGGCGGATTAAGACCGACAAAAAACATGTTTTTAATCATCGGCAGCTGCTTGTAAACCGACTCCACACGGCCAATGAATTCTTCACCGAAAACCAGAACCGATACGTCGGCAAGCTCTGCACAGTATTTGATTTCATCGCTCGTGTAACGATAATTCATCGGAACAGCGAGAGCACCGGTTTTCAAAATACCAAAGTAGACCGGAAGCCATTCCAAGCAGTTCATAAGAAGGATAGCGACCTTGTCCCCTTTTTTGATGCCGCGCGTCATAAGCAGATTGGCAAACCTGTTTGCTTTGGTGTCAAATTCCTTCCACGTCATCTCGCGTCTGTAACGCCCGCCAGAGGTGGATTCAATCAAGGAGAACTCTCTCCATGTGGTATTGGGATGCGGCTGATTGGCAGGATTGATTTCTACCAACGCTACATCCTCCGGATACAGCTTTGCATTTTTTTCAAGTAAATCAGTAATGACCATCGTAATAACCTCATATCTTGCCGGATTTTAAAATAAAAAAATCCCCGGCTTAACCAATTTAAGCAGAGGACGGAATAAACTCCGCGATACCACTCAGATGCCCTGACGATTAATCGCCATACGTCATAGCCCATTTATTTTATATCATATCACTGTTTTTCCGGTTTGTCAAGTATTATTTTGTGGATTTTTGGAAGAGTTTGGAAGGAAAAGAAAATGGGGGAACTTTTATAGAGGTTCCCCCAAATCATTTTTAAGACTGTAGTTTATCCCACTGACGCAGCTTGCTTTTTGGCGGCTATTTCCTTGTTTGCTTTCTTCAGCATGCCGGAATCTTGGCGCTGGGCCATAACGAGACGCCAGTAGAAGCCTTTTTGTTCGAGGAGTTCTTGGTGAGTACCACATTCGACGAGGTGTCCCTTGTCAAGAACGATAAGGCGGTCAGCGTTGCGGAGAGTTGACAAACGGTGTGCAATAGCAAACGTCGTTCTGTCCTTCGTGAGTTTGTTGATGGCGTCTTGAATTAGTTTTTCGGTTTCTGTGTCGAGCGCCGCGGTTGCTTCATCGAGAATCAGAATCTTGGGGTTATGGATAAGCGCACGTGCGATTGCTACACGCTGGCGTTCGCCGCCTGACAGGGAATACCCCTTTTCGCCGACGATGGTGTTGTAGCCTTCTGGCAGATTTACAATGAAGTCATGCGCGTTTGCGAGTTTGGCGGCGGCGACGACTTCCTCATCTGAGGCAAGGGGCTTCGCATACTTGATGTTGTCGCGGATGGAGCCGGAGAAAAGATGCGTTTCCTGAAGCACAACGCCAATCTGCGAACGGAGTGCATTTTGCGAAATGTCCTTGATGTTGACGCCATCAATCAGGATTTCTCCCTCCGTTACGTCGTATAGTCGCATCAGAAGGTTGATTAGCGTTGTTTTACCTGAGCCGGAATGACCGACAATGCCAATCATTTCTCCCTTCTTGATGTCAACGCTGATGTTTTCAAGAACCGGATTGTATGTATCGTAGCCAAAGGTTACGTTGCGGATGCTGATGTCCCCTTCAATGGAAATGTCAATCGGAAGACCGATATCGGAGATTTCAGGTTCTTCTTCAAGAATTTCAAGCACCTTACCAAGTGAGGTGAGGAATTCGGAGATGTTACGCGGAATGAAGGTAATCCAGAGTAAGGGTCCGTAAATGATGTTTGCGTAGGAGTTGAACTGATAAAGGTCACCATAATTCATTGTGCCTTTGAACAGCATGTAGTTACCGTAGAACAGAATCAGGTAGCTGCCGAAGCGAACCGCAAAGCCGAGCAGCGGGAAGATGGTGTCGTATAGAGCAGCATTTGATTCAGTCTGATGTGCAGAACGGTTCGTGCGCTGATGGAATGTTTTAATTTCCCGTTCTTCGTTACCAAATGCCTTGACAACGCGGATACCATTTAGAATGTCTTGCAGGAACAGGTTTACATGATGTCCGAGAATCCAGTTCTTGCGGTTTCTGTTCTGCATAGTAGCCCAGAATTTTGCAACTAAGTAGACGACAAGCGGAATCGGGATGAATACGAACAGACTCATTATTGGGTTCAAAACAAGTAGGAA
>CAZUPI010000079.1:0-6144 GCA_964621755.1 uncultured Ruminococcus sp.
TTGCGTTCATGGCATTGATATAAATATGTTCCTGCTGCATTTTCATGTCTTTCGGCGCATAGTCGTAGCTGTTGCGCCAGCAGTTAGTGGTCATCATATTATAGGCAACATCAACGCTGTTGGTCATACAGTGAATAACGCGGCTGCCAAAATATTTCTCCGTCGATTTTTGCATTGCACGCTGATATTTTCTCATCGCGCCGCCCTGACCGATCTTTCCCTTTGTGAAAAGATCCATCGCGGACTGTCCGTCAATTTTAAGCATATCGGCACCTTCGCTGTGAAGGTATGAATGAAATTCCTCGTAGAACTTCTCAATATCGTCGGGGTGGATAAAGTAAATATCCTGTATTACCTCCTTTTCCTCCCACGGACGGATATTCGCCTCGTTTTTGATAAGACGATATTTCCCCGCGAGCGCACCGTCGGGCTTTATCCCGCCCCAGTAGCCCTCAAAGCAGTGCCATACCCCGAATATTTTTATTCTGTAATTATCTTTTGCCTTTTCGACAAGCCCATGCAGACCGTCCGTAAATTTTTTTGGATTTACGTTTATGCTGTTCAGGCTGTCATAATATGTGTCCCAAGCGCCGTCGTCAAGTATCATAAATCCAAGAGGGAAATCCGCGTTTTTAAAAGATTCAAGCCCCATTATGACCTTTTCTTCATCTACCGCCTCATAAAACGCGTCCCATGTACACCAGCCCAGATAATCCGAGAAGTTCGGGATACGCTTTTCGTCTCTCACTTTGAATGAACCGAGCCTTTTGCTCACTGCCCTTACGGCGTCCTCAGACAGCTTATAGGGGTCGCTGCCGTGGGCAACATACAGCAGATCGGCACTTTCCGGTTCTTCGCCGCTTAAAGCTCCCTGAACCTTCACAACTACGCCATCGTCACTGCCGCATAATGACGCTTTAATATCGCCGCAGATAAGCGGGAGCATTATCGTATAGCTTCCGTCGCTTTTCTTTAGGAGAAGATACTGTGTGTTCGGGAATATCCTTTACGTCTTTTCCGCTTTCGGGAATTACCCAATATACGTTGCAGTTGTACAGCGCAAGCCAGTTTGTAACACTTTGTATTTTAATAGTCCCGCTTTGTTTTTGTATAAGTTCCGTCTTATCAAGCGTAATAAAACCGTTCATTTTAGTTCCTCCCGTACGATTAAAATTATTTCGTTTACGTCGGATCAAATACATTTTAAAGAAAGGCTGTACGAGTAGTCATACAGCCTTTCAATCAAACTGTTCGTACCCCCATAGGGAGCAGAATGTTTCTTATCCATGTAAAAATCAATTCACTGCGATCACCGCGTTGATGTCATCGATAGCGCTTTGTATGCAGTCGATCCATGCTTTTACTCCGTTCTCGTTCGTGGAGCCTTTGACCCACATATAGGATTCCTCGTTGAGTGTTACATAGTACTTATCAGCCTGAGGATCTTTCGGGAAAGGCACTATCTTTACCTCATCGTCAGCCCAGCCGTTCTTCTTGGCATATTTGCCCAGTCTTTCCTCCCACACCCACAAAGAACCGTCCGCATGGAAAAGTATGTCTCCGTCAGCCCATGCCTTGGGGTTAATACTCCAACCGTTAAGCTCATGCCGCGGATAACGCAGGTTTTCCTGATAAAGAGTTATGAGCAGGTCTTCCGCTCTCTCGACAGCCGGATCCTTCAAATTGTGGAAAAGCTTTGTTCCGTCATTACCTACCAAGGGAACACCGGTAGAGATCACAAAATCGTTTTCGGGGAAATACCCGTCGATAACATATCTGCCATCACCTGACTCCTGCCACTTGCGGGCGATATCAAGAAATGTATCCCAATTCCAGTTGCCCTTCTCGAAAAGATCTCTTGGGTCTTCAGCACCGATTTCCTCTATCATTGACTTACGATAGTACATGAGATTATTTAGGGAAAGCTCCCAGAATGCACAGTAGTATCTGCCGTTAAGCTTGTATTGATCCATCAGTTCCTTGGTAGCTGACCATTTCGCGCCGTCAAAATCAATGATCGTGTCAATCGGCTGATACCTTCCTCTTAGAACTCCATATGGGTAGTCTTGATAATCAAATGGGAACAAATCGGGAGAATCACCGGAGGCGATAGCAGCGCCAAGCTTCTCATAACGTTCTTCGTAACCGACATAGGAATACTCAAATATCCTGCCTTCACTTTCCGGATCATCGCCCTCCGTGGGAACTCCGTATGTCTTCTTGAACAGGATAGCTGCGGCAAAGGTTTCGTCGATATCAAAATGTCCCATCCACTTTATGCGTTTTGTTACTTCAATATCAGTGTATTCTAGACCGTCGGTGATCTGTGCGACAGCGTTATTAACCTCTTGATTTTCCGCAAAAGTAGTAGTTGTTGCAGTTGTGGTAACTGCGGAAGCGACGGGTGCGCCGCTGTTGGCTGTGCTTGTGGGTGCTTCCTCGTCACAAGCGGTCATAGTAAGCGCCATTGCAGCAGCCAGCGTAACGGAAGTAAGTGCTTTGAGTTTTTTCATGGTATACCTCCATTTGATATTTTGGGTGGAATAAAGCCCGTAGGTTTATGGTATTAGTATATCATAATCCGGAAAGTATTTCTTCTATTCAATTGATGTGTTTTTGTGCTATATTGATATGCGTTTTCAGAGGCTATAAAGAAAAAAGCCGCATATTGCAGCGGCTATTAGAATATGAAGATGTAGAGTATAGACTTTATTTCTTGGTGAAATATACCGTATAGATTTCATCGGTAATTTCATAAAGCGGCTTGAACATGATGTCCTTCGGCTGGTTTCTAGTGACATAGCAATTCTGTTTCCACGGGAAAGTGCCGTAGGTATGCTCAAGCTGCGGGAAAAAGAACTCATCGGGCTTGTCAAAATTGCCTGCAAGTCCGCAGTCACTGTCGGTAAGTCCCGCAAGAACAATAGGTCCGTCCACCGCAGCCGCAAGCTCCGGCATATCGGGGAGCGATTCCATAATAACTTTGCTGGGGAAAAATATCTGCAAAACGTCATTCGACCATTTCTTTGCAATGTTCAGCCAGCCATTCTGAATTTCGGGATTGTCGAGCTGATTGCCGTTTAACACTACGACAGGCGCACTGCCGACCCACGACGGTACACGCAGAGATAATGTTAAGGAAGCACCGCACAAAGACCGCGCTCCGCGCTTTGCCGCCCGCTTGCTTGCAAATTTTCCGCCATTTTTGCGCAAAATCTCCTCATAGGCGTCAGCCTTATTCGTCGATTTTGTGCAATCTGACGAAAAATTTGCTGACGCTATCGGGCGACAATCTCTGTGCGGTGTTGCCTTAATTCTTCGGGCTGCGAGGCTGCAATGCTGAATTTGAGCGACCACCTTGACATATCTCCGCCATTGTGCTCGTCAAAGAAGACCTGGCTGTTGTAGCTTTTCATATCCGTAGTCTGCTCAATGAAGATATCGGCATTTCCGCGGCGGAATTTCAACTGTGACGGTATGTACTGACCGACAAGAATTTTGCTGTTGTCCTCATCATGATAATAAATCAAATCGGGATAAATCGTCTGCGCCTGAACCATTGTACCATGGCAGCACCAGAAATCGTGGGTTTTGCGGCTTCCGGCTTTAAGCGGAAGAAAATAAGTCGGCGTTCCCGTTTCGGGGTTTTGCTGGGCAAGAAATCCGTTATACAGACATCTCTCAATATAATCGGCATACTGTGTATCGCCTGTCCATTTAAACAGATACTGCGCCGTTTTTACCATGTTGTAAACAGTGCAGAACTCCTGATTATTCTCGCCTAGAAACTGACCCTGCGCAAAAGGTGCAACCCAAAACTCGCCAGAATTCTGCCCGCTTGTGCAGTACATTCCACGGTCAGTAACCGCGCATTTCCAGAACCGCTCGGTGCGGCTGCGCCATTTTTCATCGTCGGTTATTTCGTACAGCTTTGACGCTCCGTGGGAAAGCGGAATGCTTGCGTTTGAGTGGTCGTTGGAGAGAGCGTCCTTGCCGTCATCAAGTTGTCTGAACCAGCCGTTGTCCCAATAACGCTTCACAAGCTGCATATATTTTTCCTTGCCGGTAAGACCGTAAAGCTCCGCCCAAGCCTCCAGCATAGCGCCCTGCTCACCGCTGTAAACGTCTGCGGGATTACTTTTCTGCATAGCATCTGTCCAGCGAATGTACCAATCGCTGAGGTGGTCTACGATTTTAAGTGCCTGCTCGTTTCCTGCGTATTTGTATGCATCGGTAAGACCCATAATCGTCTTGTGCATGACATACTGCGGAGACCAGACATACTGCCCCTTTGCCATTTTGTCGAAATATTTTTCGGGGATAGAGCCGACACACTCGCCGCCGTTAAGCTGCTGACATTTTGCTAGCTCAGACACAATTTTATCAAGCTTCACCTTTAATTCAGTATCGTTCTCGCTTTTGACCAATGCCGCCGCAGCGGACATCCGGTGTCCGAGAAAATGCCCTCTGAGCTGACAGGTGGGAGCTTCCCAGCCCCGGTGCAGCCGCGCGGACGCAGGCTTGTCAACAACCTGAAGCCCTGGCATGACAATTCCTGCCTCAAAGTAAAAGTTCTGAAGCAGACACCCTGAATCAAGTTCCAGGAGATACTCCCTGTTAGTGTCGATCCGCTCTCTGAAAACGCCGGGAAGAATTGAAACATTGCTTTTTTCAAACCCATGCAGCATATTAAATCTCTTTCATAGCTTTTATTTAGGATTTATTCAATAAGGGGCTTGCCCCGTCATTTAACGGGGCAAGGCACGGCGCATCCATGCGCCGGGACATCTTGCCTAAGTTATATCAAAGAAAATAGAAGCCGTCGGAAAATTGAGCAGCGCTTAACGCGAAACCCGCCCTGAAAAGGCGGGTCTTGCTTAAGGCAGCACCGCGCAAAGACCGCCCGGACCGCTTGGTTGGCGGCGTCCACCGGGGGCAGCTTCTGCCTGCCGCCTTTTGGCGGCCTTGCGGCAGCATCGTGCTGTGCGGTATTGCCTTAAAGCGCGGTTTATTATCCGAATAGCGCCTCGCAAAGCCACAGATGCGCCGTGTCCAGCGACTCGTAAAAGCCGGTGAACTCTCCCTTTCTGTCCTTGACCTTAGCCATGTTTGCAAGATTGCTCATGTCGGTGGGGATAAGCTGAACCATGATCCTGTTCGGGATCTCCTCGCCGTTTACGGCCTTGGTGTCCTTGATAGTGAGCAGCGCCGCGAAATCATCGCCGCCGCAGCCGTAGTAAATAGTGTTTCCCTGCCGCAGCAGCGGAAACTCCCTGTAGTAAAACAACTTGTTTTCAGCCATGCAAATACCTCCTGTCGCATCGTGACCGTTACCAGTTAAGCTCTATCTCGCCGCCCTCAAGCAGCGCCCTTACGTTGTCGATAAGGCGCTCGGTGTACACCTCGCGCACCTTGAATAAAACTTTGCCGTTGACGCGGATAATGTTCTTTCTGTCGTCGCTCCCGTAGTAAATAAGCTCGTCTGTACTCGTGCCGTAAACGTCCTCATAGCCGTCGCGGTAATTGAACCTTACCGTGACAAGCGGCTCGGCGTCCGTTTCCTCAAAATACAGTTCCTCGCCTACCGACGTGATAAGGTGCTGATAAAGCTGGCGGAAGCCGTAGTCATCCACAGGCTCGCCGCCGCAGGTGAAGGTGTGGCTGTCCGCGTCGCCCTCTATCTTGAAAACGTACTCGCCGTCGGGTGTGATTATCTCCACGTTGTCCACGGTGTAAATATACGGCGAAACCGGGCGTCTCGACATGATGTTCTCGACCGTGAAGCTGTACCACGGAGCGTTCGCGGTGGAGATAGAGTATATTCCGCCCACGCCGTCAAGGCAGGCGTAATACCCCGTGACCGTCACCAGTTCCCCCGTTTCGCCGTCGGGATCGTCGTCACTGCCGCCCGCCGACTCAACGATCTTGTCGCCCAGCAGCAGCACATAGCGATTGCCGCCGTATTTGAACGTTACCTTAGCGAACGGGTCGTCCAGCCCCGTCGCGGCAAGGTTCTCCTCCGTCTTGTCAAGATAAACGCAGGACGACATCGTAAGCCCGTAAAGCCCGTAGCAGACCTGCTGCCCCGCAGTGCTGTCCACCTCGGAGTTTATCGGCGACACGAAACGGTGAGAGTTGAACGTG
>CAZUPI010000080.1:0-5643 GCA_964621755.1 uncultured Ruminococcus sp.
GTCGCACAGATCACTTTGCAGGGGAAAACGCACTATCTAGGCGCTTACGACAAGATCGAGGACGCCGTGAAGGCTAGAAAACGCGGCGAAGAAATGTACGATGATTTTCTAAAGAAGTACTACAGCGGGGCCAAAAAATAGGGCGACGAAAAGGCCGTGGCCTGTTCGCGGGGGAAAGCAAAGCAGCAAGAACAGATACCCGGGAGGGACACCTGTCCTTGCTGTTTTTCGATGGCGCTCGCCGTATATTTACAAATCGAGTTTCATTGTAAAATAGACGTCCGATTGTACTTCTGTACGCAGGTCTACGGCGTAGCGGTCCAGAATCTGCGTCGCAGACGCAAGGGACAGTTCCTTTTCCGCCTCATTAAGATGCCACGGGGCACGTTCGGGAAGCATAATAACAGCACGGTTTTCAAAACCATACTTGTCTTGATCCTCATCCACCCAAAGCTCAAGGTTGAGCCCGGTCTCACGATAGATGATGTTTACGATAGCAATCCCCCAATGCCCACAGGTGTTGAATTTAGAGTCTGGCTCGTACCACTCGAAAATGTCCGCAAGGGGCTTTTCTCCGGCAACTACGTCAGCAAAGACAGCATTTTCTGTATCGCTCTGGCAGAAAGTTTCCTTATGCTTTTGCAAAAACTTCCGAAATACATACTCCGGCGTATAGTCAATATAAAAGCCGATCCCTTCGACCGTACTTACGCGCTGAGGACGATCCGGGTCTCCAAATAAGGCTTGGAAGAACGCCTCCTTAGCACCGATACCTTTTGCCAGTTGGATCTCCGACACTCGTTCAGCAATGGAACGACGCAAATCAATATTACTGGCTTGCTTTTCCGGCTTCTTGCTATAAACAAAACAGACGGATTGATTTTTTTTGAGAGTATCAAAGTCCAGATCTGATACCCTCGCAATCTCGTTAGCAAGCCGGAAATTCATATCGTACAGAGTTGCGAAATCAAATGCGGCGTCGAGAATGAAAATATCTCCTTTAACAGTCTTTGCGTAATACAGAGCAAAGGCAAACTCCGCAGAAAAATCTGTATCCGTAAAAGACATAGTGATCACCGCAACATCAGTGGCATACGAATGCCTCTCATCATTTACTTCGGCAACAGACTCAATATCGAAAGACAGATCTTCCACTGCATACAGCATAAGGACAGTATTCAGAAAATCGTAGAGGGAAGAATAGGCAGTACGCCTGTCCAGAAGCGCTTTAACCCCATCCTGAATATCCCCGATGCATGCGTTGGTACGGTCGTGCATCTCCATCCCTTTGCGCTTGGAAATTTCACGGTTATCATCGGGCGTCTTCTTGTCATCATGACCGCAAGCCGCTTTTAGTTGACCGAGAGTAACACCGGAATGGGCATGCCCGGCAATTTTACTAAGCGTGGAAACAGTGGGCTGGCTGATGATATCTGAATTCAGCATACGATTAACGTGCTCTACCGAAATGCCGGCTTCCTGAGCAAATTCCGCCTGCGTGCGATCCGGTCCAATCGCATTCCGAAGGAGTATTCGAAACTCCCTGTATTCCGCTTTACCTCCCATTAGTTGACTTCCCCCTCCTGCGTCTCACTGGACTCCGCGTTCGCCTCCGCCTCCGCTTTCGCTTGCTCACGCTCACGTTCCAGCTTTGCATTACGGCGCTCGAATTCTTCGAGCATTTCCTTATCCCAGCCATGGAGAAGGGAATACCCAATGTCGTTCAAGGCGCGGCAAAGCGTCCCGTCCTTATGGAGCTCGGGTCTGCCGTAGCGGTTTGACTCCAGGATCTCAACTCGCTCACGAAGCATACGTACCTCATTACGGAGGATGATCTCCGGCGCATCAAGTTCCTTCAAACGTGCAAAGCGGTCATTCCATGATTCCACCCTTGCAGCGGCGTAGGAAATATCGATCCACTGTCTGCCCGACGCTTCATAGAATACGTCCCGCTTCAGATCGATCGACGTTATGGCGGTGCACTCTACTTGCTTGAAGTTGCAAAGCCACACAACGGCTTCGCTGCCGTAGAGATGCGGAACAGAAATCTTCGTATCACCCTGTGTCTGAAGGTCGGCCAATTCCTTATCGGTCAGAATATCGCCCTTGTGGTACGACATGGAATTTTCTCCTTCGCCGACCGAGATATCCTCGGTAATAACACTCTTACCGCTGTTCGTGAGCGCTTTCAATTTCAGCAGTTCGACCCCGAGTTCCTCGGCAAGCGCCGGAAGCTGAGAAAAAAGGATAATAGGACTATGTAAGTCAATATGGATCATTTCTCTATACCTCCAATTGATAAATTGATTTAACTTACGGCCTAATTATATCAAGAAATCAATTGTATGTCAACACAAAATCGAGAAAAAATCGATAAAAAGTGCAAAAAATCAATTATAGGGAGATTTGGGAGGAACGGTTGCCGCACGCCCGTGACTTTAGTTGGGAGTTAGGCAAACATGAGACAGTGGATTAGGCAGACCTTCGCCCTGCCATAACTTGATTATTTTCTATAATTGTGGTATAATTAAGACAAAGAAAAATAATGCGGGGTTACAAAAATGTCTGGATATACGGTTGTGCACTGTCATAGCGACCACTCCCTCAAGGACAGTTCACAAAAGATCAGGGATCTGGTTGCGCGGGCAATCGAGGTGCGTGCGGAGGCGGTCACGCTGACAGATCATGGAACAATGACGGGAGTCATTGAGTTCATGAACGAGTGCGAGAAAAACAATATCAATGGCATCCCCGGTGTGGAGGCGTATGTGAAGACGCCGTGGGCAAGCCATGCCCATATGGTTCTGCTTGCAAAAAACTACGAGGGGTATCAGGCGATCAGTCGCGCAGTATCGGAAGCGAACAACCATCTTACGAATATAGGCGGGATCATGGCGCCTATTATGGATATGGACATTGTCCGAAAGTACCTATCAGGCGGGAATGTGATCGCTACAAGCGCCTGTGTGCTGGGGATCTTGGCAAGTGTGATCCAGTACAATGACAATGCTACCCTTGCAATAGAGAAGAACATGACAAAGCTTCGGAAATATAACTCCCCATCCGACCCTATATACCTGCAAAGTTTAGAGATGGAAAGAAACTTCGACAGCGCCCTGGAAATACTGAAAAACCTGCGAACAGAAGCACAGAATAAGGCAAAGAAAAAGTATACGGCACGACTGAAAAAGATGAAATCTTTGGGAGAGGGCACGCCGGAGTATGAGATAGCGTATAAAGTCCTTAAACAGGAAATGGATGAAACGGAGGCAGCGCAGGCAGAGCTGGAAGAAATCAAACGCAAGATGGAGGCTCTGAAAAAATCTCGTTCGGAGAATCATGAAAAAATTAAAATGCTCTCGGCATCACATGACAGGTTTCGGGAGGTATCGGAGCAGATCGAAGAGCTGAAAAGCAGTCTGCGTACCCCGGAGGAGTTGTATGCTCAGGCAAAAGACTTTGCCATGGAGATGGTGTCGATTTTCGGTAGAGAGGATTTTTACATCGAGCTCCAATACCATGGCTTGCCGCAGGAGAAAGAGGTATATCCCATCCTTGCGAAACTGGCAAAAGAGCTTGGACTAAAGGTATTAGCTGCAAATGACGCCCATATTGCCAGAAAAGGGGACGCCCCGTCCAGACAGGTCATCAAGGCTCTGCGTTTTCTTCGTTGGGAACCCATCTCCGACGCAGACCGGGAAATGTATATCAAAACCGAAAAGCAGTCATACGACACGCTGTTGAAAATCGTAGATGCACAGACGGCAAAAGAAGCAATACTGAATGAAAGAGAAATAGGACAGAAATGTCACGTAAAGATTCCTGATACCCCACATTATCCCAAGTTCAAAAGCAATGACCCGGACAAACAAATCGACGCAAAAGAGCTCCTGCGGATAGATGCAGAGAAGGGTATAAGAAAACTTTTCCCCAATGGGTTCCCGGACGAACAGCGTTACCGGGCACGCATGGAGTACGAGATGGAAGTTATCTGCGATTTGGGTTTTGCGGACTATCTTCTAATCGTGGCCGATTATGTGCAATACGCAAAACACGTCGCTATGACCGCGACCTCCGAGGGAATCGGTTACGGGATCGGCCCCGGACGCGGCTCCGCTGCCGGCTCACTGATTTGTTACTTACTGGGCATCACAACGATAGACCCCATCCCGTATGGCCTTCTGTTCGAGCGCTTTCTGAATAAGGACCGCGTGTCCATGCCGGATATCGACGTGGACTTCAGCGCGGAGGTACGCGACCAGACGATCGAATATGTACGGCAGAAATACGGCGACATTGCCTGTATCCGCACAGCGCTTACCCAGGCTGCCAAAGCCGCTATCCGGAATTGTGCCAGACTGCGCGGCATTGAGCTCTACGGGCAGGATGCGGACAAAAACTTCAAACAGCAGATGTCCGCTATGCGGGATCTTGGGGATAAGATGGCAAAACTCATCCCTAACAAGCCCAAAATCAAAATCGCCGACTGCGAAGAGGACATTATGCGGGAGTTCGGCTCTAATCAGGATGCCATGATCATTCTGGAACGGGCAAAGTCTGTGGAGGACACCATTATTGGACTCGGTGTCCATGCGGCCGGGATCATCATCAGCGACGGAACGCCCCTGCGCGATATCGTGCCCTTGCTGTACAACACTGAGAAAGAACAGTGGGTCGTACAATGTGACATGGTCGAAGCAGAAGCCAACCTGAAACTGCTCAAGATGGATTTCCTCGGGCTTTCGAACCTGGATATTATTACGGAATGCGTGCGGCGGATCAAGAGAGATAAGGGCGTGTTTATTGATCTCGACAACCTTCCGTTTGAAGATGTCATTTTCAAAGAAATCTTCTCTAAGGCAAATACGCAGTCCGTGTTCCAATTTGAATCGGACGGAATGCGGCGGATGCTTAAGGATTTCCAGCCGGCATGTTTTGAGGATATTATCCTGCTGGTTGCGGCGTATCGCCCCGGACCTATGGAATTCATCCCGGATATTGTCGCTGTTAAGCGTGGAGAGAAAGAACCAAAGTACATTGTCCCGGAACTAGAAGAGATTTTGTCTGTTACGTACGGACAGCCGGTATATCAGGAACAGCTTATGGATATTTTCCATAAATGTGCAGGCTTCTCTCTGGGAGAGGCCGATATCATCCGCCGGCATATGTCCAAGAAACACGTAGAAGAGTTTCTCGCATATAAGCCGCAGTTTATCGACGGCATTGTCGCAAAAGGCGCTAAAGAGGGCGATGCCAACGAGCTGTGGGATTCACTGACCGGCTTTGCAAAGTATGGCTTTAACAAGAGCCACGCCACGACTTACGCGATGATCTCGTACCAGACCGCCTATTTGAAATATCACTATCCGGTAGAATATATGTGCGCGGTGCTGAATAACACCAAGGTAGATAAGCTCCCGGAAATCTTGAGCGAATGCCGGCGCATGGGGATCACTATCGAGGCGCCGACAGTGAATATGTCAGAAACGAACTTTTCTGTCTATGACGGCAAGATCATATATGGCATGGACAAAGTAAAGACGTTCGATTATGCCAGCGCTGCGCTGATCGTTGAAGAAAGAAAACAGCATGGCCTGTATCGTTCATTTCAGGACTTTCTGCAGCGCACCGGGTTGTCGGAAG
>CAZUPI010000081.1:0-5506 GCA_964621755.1 uncultured Ruminococcus sp.
GCACCTATAAGAAGTGGTGCATTGAAAACGGCAAGAAGTACTTCTCCGTTGCATCCGGCGGCGGCACAGGCCGTACTCTCCACCCGGATAACATGGCAGCTGGTCCTTCCTCTTACGGTATGACCGACACCATGGGCCGTATGCACTCCGACGCTCAGTTCGCAGGTTCGTCCTCCGTTCCGGCACACGTCGAAATGATGGGTCTCATCGGTATGGGCAACAACCCGATGGTAGGCGCTACAGTCGCTTGCGCAGTTGCGGTTGAAGAAGCCAGCAAGTAATTGAATAAAAAGAGAATGCGGGAAACTTTTTGGGATAAAAGGTTTCCCGCATCTTTTTTGTCGCAGTCTCCCCTTGACAATTCTTATAATTTGTAATATAATCATAATTGAGAATAATTCGGAGGGGCGAATGTGAAAAATTTAACCGAAATTATGATGAATCCGGTGCGGATGAGGATTGTGCAGTTCCTTATAGCGCACGAGACCGCTACGCCAAGCGAAATACACGCGGAGCTTTCCGACGTGCCGACCGCCAGTTTGTACCGCCATATCAAAATCCTGCACGAAGCCGGATTCCTTGATGTAGCGGCGGAACGGCAGGTGCGCGGTACCGTCGAGCGGGTCTACCGGCTCGTTCCCAACCCACTAGGAGAGATGTCGACCAAAGAGGGTTCCCTGCTTGTGCAGACTGCCATGCTGTCTATCATGACGGATTTCCAACAATATTTCTCCAATCCCGAAAACGACCCGCAGCGCGATATGCTGGGCCTTTCTACCTCTACTTTGTTGATGACCGACGAGGAATTTGCTGATTTCACCATGAGGCTGAACGAGGTATTCAACGGAGTCCTCTCGAATACACCTGCGGAGGGACGAAAACTGCGGTGCATCACCTTCATCTCCTCCCCATGCACGACTGAAAAAAGGAGACGTGACCTATGCTGAGCATTAGAAATTTGACCAAGACCTACGGCGGTGGGAAAACCGCGGTATCCAACCTGTCGATTGAAGTAGCAGCGGGCGATATTTACGGTTTTATCGGGCACAATGGTGCGGGGAAAACCACGACCATCAGGTCCGTCGTCGGTATCTGTGACTTCGAATCGGGCGAAATCCTCATTGACGGCGTGTCCGTGCGCGAGAACCCTGCCTTGTGCAAGACCAAATTTGCCTATATTCCCGACAATCCCGACCTGTACGAGTACCTCACCGGCGTGCAGTACCTTTCGTTTATTGCGGATATTTTCGGCATCCCGTCCGTGGAACGGGAAGCGAGAATCCAAAAATACGTAGGCGCGTTCGGGCTGACTTCTGCACTTGGCGACCTTATTTCCTCGTATTCCCACGGCATGAAGCAGAAGACCGCCGTCATCGGCGCACTGATTCACGAACCTCGCCTGCTGATTCTCGACGAACCGTTTGTGGGTCTCGACCCCGAAGCTATCGTCACACTCAAGGGCATCATGCACAATATGGTGAGCGGCGGCGCGGCGGTGTTTTTCTCGACGCACGTGCTCGACGTAGCGGAAAGACTCTGCAACAAGGTCGCGATTATAAAAGAGGGGAAACTCATCGCGGCGGGAGAGACCAACGCATTGACGAACGGCAAATCCCTTGAAGAGGTGTTTATGGAGGTGGTACACGGTGACACGCCGGATAAGCTTTAAAAACATCCGCCTTCTTACAAAGGTGCAGACATGCAACCTGTTCGGCGGCAACGAATTCCGTCATACGAAAGACAAAAAACGCCGCAGCCGTTGGATAGCAATGGCTGCGACTGTCTGTTTTCTTGTGGTAGTGTTGATTTTCTATGTCGCCGCATTGTGCGTCGGCTTGACCGTTCTCGGAATGGCAAACCTGATTCCGGAATATCTTTTCACCATTACGTCCCTTGTGATTTTCTTTTTTACGATGCTGAAAGCGGGAAGCGTGATATTCCAGAAAAAAGGATACGATATTCTCATGTCCCTGCCCGTATCAGCCGCGGATATCACCATCAGCCGCTTTCTCACGATGTACGTGTCAAACCTTCTCATCAGCGCACTTGTGATGCTCCCCGGAATCGTCATATATGGAATTGCATCCCGCCCGCCTCTTTTGTCCTACCTTTTCGCCGTACTGGGAACCGTTTTGCTTCCCCTTCTTCCAATTACCCTTGCAACGGTGTTTGGCGCCGGCGTTACGGCGATAAGTTCACGTATGCGGCATAAAAGTATCGTCTCAGCCCTCCTCACTATTGTGATTGCCATTGGACTAATCGCAGTAAGCTCTGTTTTCGGCGGTTCCGTGGAAAATTTCACCGAAAAAATGCTGCAAAATTTTGCCGAGACCGTGTCGTCACAGCTCAGACATTTGTATTATCCCGCCGCGTGGTTCGGCAATGCGGTCGTGCAGGGAAGCGCCCTTGCGTTCTTCCTCCTGCTTGCTGTTTCCGCCGCCGTGTTCGCGGTCACCATCTTCCTCGTACAGCATTACTTCAGGCAAATCTGTACCGCTTTGTTCTCGACCTCGGCGAAAAACGATTATAAAGCGGAGCACCTCAGGGCTTCATCTGTCACGGCCGCTATGTTTCGCCGTGAGATGAAACATTACTTTTCATCCAGTATTTACGTTTCCAATACCCTCATCGGCTATATCCTGATGGCGGCAGCCTCCGTTGCGCTGGCTGTCATTGGACCCGAACGGCTCTTTCATCTGCTTGATGGAAACGGCGATATGGATTTTGCAAAGCTCATTCCCCGCATTCTCCCCTTTTTCCTCTCTCTTCTGGCGACGATTATGCCCACGACGGCGTGCTCTATTTCCATGGAGGGCAAGCACTGGTGGATTCTCGAAACCCTTCCGGTAAAAAGCTGCGATGTCTGGAACGGAAAAATCCTCGTCAATCTTACGTTAGTAGGCCCGGCCTATCTTCTGTCAGTTATCTGCTGCCTTCTCGCGGTAAAGCCCACGCTCCCTGAAGCGATATGGATGATACTCATTCCGGCGCTATATATCCTATTTTCCTCTGTTGCGGGAATTACGGTAAATATCGCGCTCCCTTTGATGGATTGGGACAACGAGGTGCGCGTCGTCAAACAGAGCGCGTCAGTGGCAGTTACCATGCTCGTGGATTTTATAAGCATTGCCATTCCGGTTATCCTTCTGCTTGCCCTTCCGCTTTCTTACCATATTATCGCGGGAATATGGTGCGCGGTTCTTGCTGCGTCGACTGCGCTGCTTTATCGCCTCAACGGGAAAAAGCAGCTTACTCAAATTTCCGCATAAACATATCATTTTTCGGAGGTATCTTATGTCACTCCTGACCATTGAAACACGCGGCGAGCTTATCGAGAATACCCACTTCGGTACGGTCTGTGTCGTATCGGAGCACGGGACTGCGTATGCGCTCGGCCGCTATACCGATACGTATTTTTTCCGCTCATCCTCCAAACCGATTCAGGCTCTTCCGGTCCTTCTTCTCGGAATCGACAAAAAGTACGGTCTGACAGATGCCGAGTGTGCCATCATGGCGGGCTCGAACGCGGGTGAGTCGTACTGTACCGACGTGGTGAAAACGCTCATGCAAAAAGCGGGCGTCACCGACGACGACCTTGTCATGAGACCGCGCTACCCATCCCATGAAGGAACGCGGAACGCCGCTCTTGCCGCAGGAGAACCGCCTAAAAAAATCTGGCACGGGTGCACACCGAAGCATGTCGGCGCTATCCTCCTCCAGCGGGAGTTGACCGGAAGCGGGCGCGGATACGAAAATCCGGCTTCGGCCGCTCAAAGATTCATTCGCTATATCCTTTCCCTGTTCACCGATACTGCATATGAAGAGATTAAGCTCGGCTGCGATGGATGCGGTGTTCCAGTCTTTGGCGCACCCGGATTTGCTCTCGCAAAATCCTATTTAAAACTCGCTTGCCCGGAGCTTTTACCTGATAAAAGCCTTGCCGCAGTCACGCGCCGTATGGTAAAGCTGATGAATAGTTATCCGCAACTTATCCGAGGAAATGAATATTTATGCACCATTCTGAACCGTTTTCCGAACCTTGTTGCAAAGGGCGGCGCGTCTGGTGTGTATATGTTCGGGCTGAAACAAGAGCGTCTGGGCGTTATGTTGAAAATTTATGACGGAACGGAAACCTCATGGCAGGTCATTGCTGCGGAGATTCTGCGTCAGATAGCGCCGGACAACAATAGAGAACTTATCCGAAAGCTGGAGACCTCCGCTCTTTTGGGAACGACATGTCGGGATATCCATAATATGACCGGTGAGACTGTGGGAGAGATGCTGCCATCCTTTGTTCTCAAACGTTTATAAAACCGCTGTAACCAAAAACGAGAATCATACCATAAAGAAAAAGGGTTCATTTAATTTTCAAAAAGTATTGACATATATGGTTATTTATGATATGATAAATTTAGGGAATAATCGTGTTTGGGACGAGCCTCGCTTGAATGAAATGCAATGGCGCTTTTCACTTCAATATATTTTGAGGGGGAAAGCTATACCTTCCCCCCTTTTATTTATCCTTCAATTGTCATAACTGGAGCGAAAACTATGGATATGTTTGAGTATTACGGCTATTTTGCCGAAGAAAATACTTCTGATAAGCTGATTGAAACCGAAAACCGCGTCATTGATTACCTTTTTGATAAATACCTTCCGAAAAATGGAAACCTTCTCGATTCCTGCGCCGGACTCGGCAGGAACGCTTTCCGCTTTGCTGACCTCGGCTATACTGTAACTGCGGGCGACTTTATCGCCGAGCATGCCGACGCCATCCGCGCCAATCCGAATGCCGGAAAACTCAAGGAGGTCTATTGCGCCAACCCGAGAAACCTATCTGCCTTTGCAGACGGCAGCTTCCATATTGTCATTTCCCTCGGTTCCATGTATCACATGCGTACCAAAGCGGAGAGAGAGGTCTTTGTGCGCGAGTCTTTGCGAGTTCTCCAGCCAAACGGCATTTTCGCTTTCACGTATATGACTCCTGTTGCCATGACCTTTGGGCAGTACTTTAACGCCATGCGTACCTACGATGCCGCGGAGCGCATGAAGGCCTATCGCAAACTGGCTAGCGTGGAAAAAAACCATGTGTGCGATATGTTCTACGGTATGACACTTGAGGAGATGACCGACATTTCGCGTGAATACAAAATGAAAATTCTGACTGTCGCTTCCACTTACAGTATGCTCTACAACATGACAGACGAAGTCGAGAAAATGAGCGATGCGGAATACGAAAGGTTCGTACAGAGCCAAATCGCAACCTGCGAGGACCCTGTCGTGACAAGATACTGCATGAGAGGCTTGTTTATCGGGCAAAAGCAAACGTTGGACATGTTTGACTGAATTTAAAATCATCCCAAGCCGACGCGGGGAAGCGTCGGCTTTTTATTTGCGGCGTATAGGCTGCTTCCATGAAAAGGTAGCTCTTGATATTTAAGCACATGTATGATATAATTACAGTAGAATAATCTGCCCCCACAGACAAATTTTTCTGCCGAAAGGA
>CAZUPI010000082.1:0-4613 GCA_964621755.1 uncultured Ruminococcus sp.
GTCCTTTTGCTGTTTACAAGCTGGACAATTCGTGGTGCAAAGGAGGGAATCTTAAAGTCAATTTTATTTGCGGGCTTAGCGCCCAAAAAGTCATCGACCTTTGCCGCTCCCTCTATTATACCACATCTCAAATACATTCGTTGGTTTCATTTATCGTGGTGCCAGATACGGCATGGGGATTTTATATGGAATCTCTATCTGGCATAATAGCGATCCAGTGCTGTTTGCTTTATCTCAATACACTGCTGAATATCCATACTTTCAATTGTTTTCTGGAATGTATCATAATCCGAATCCAAAGACGAAATACCTGTTATGAACTTCAGCATCATTTCCTGGACATATGTCTGAATATCGCTATAAATTCCGGAAAATTTTTCTGATTCTTCTGTTGTCATGGATGCCATGGATGGATAGTCCCATGTATCATCATCCAGTACCTCATTCCAAACTTCCATTGCATCAATAACCGTTTGCCCATAGAGAATATAGTCCATTTCTGAAAGCAGAATTCCGGCACTTTGCTGTTCACAGTAGACCAGTGCCGCATTAGACAGCGTCATTTCCGGATCTGCTGCAATTATATCTGTATAGGAAATATTTCCATCGTCGTCAATTTCATAAGTAACGCCTTCCTCACCAAAGAATGCAGCATAGGTTCCTTCTTCGGAATAGAAGAAATCCATATACTTGCAACACAGTTCAATATCAGACGCTTCTGCGGAGATGGCTGCACCAAAAGCTTTTGCGCGAGATGCGTTAGTCCCGGAAATATGGAGCGTATCGCCAACCTCCTGAACCATGTCTGCCATGGCCGTAATTTCAACATTTTCATACATATTATAAATTGTCTCGTAACCATCCTGACTGGTCAAATAGACACCATAGTTTGTCAGGTCATCGTCCGCAGGCCGGCTATCCAGTGTGCCATTTATAAAATCGGGAGAGATTAGCCCTTCTTCATACCACTGATGCATTAGTGACAAATAGTCATAAAAGCCCTCTTCCAGTGGAGAATACTTGACCTTACCGTCAACCGCCATGAAAAAAGACGGCACCGCTGCACCTGTAGTACTGTCAGAATTCGTAACGCCGAAACCATTTGACAAATATGCATTCAATGTACCACCCGTATAACTAAACCATAAGGGTGCTTTTACCCCTAATTCCGATTTAAATGCAGTCAAGACATCGTGCAATTCATCATAAGTCTGAGGGATATCCATTCCAACTTCATTGAGCCAATCAGATCGTATAACCATTCCCTGTTTATTGCTAATCTTTTCGTCCAATTGATAGCAGTATGGAATCACATTATTTTCTGTCAAAACATCACGATACAAATCCGGATCAGCCTCCAACAGTCCAAAGAAATTCGGCATTTCCTCTTGATAATCCATTAAATTAACCAGCAATCCGGAATTGTAGACAAACTCAACGCCATTTGCATAGAACTGCTGCAACCCAACAGTAATATCACACAAATCACCCGCAGCAACTGCTAATGTCAACGTCTCTGTTGCTTGGAATAGTGAAACTGCTGTTACATCCGCATGTACATTTGTCAATTCCTCTAAATAGGCATAAGAAACATTCTGTGAGTAATCCTCTGCCACATAGTTAATAATCGGAGGAAGCATATAAGTCCAAATGCTGACCGATGTGACTTCATCACACAGCGGAAGTTGTACTTCCACGTTTGTAAATGGCGAGTTTGACTCCGGCTCAATTGTTGATTCCACCGCAGATTGCTCCAGACTTGCCCCCTCTGAGCTTTCGTCAGGCACACTTTCTTCGGACTCCGCTGGTCCTATTTCTTCTTCCTCGCTTGAAGCACCAACCGAAGGCACCTTTGTTTTTGTCGAAGTAACTGCTTCAGTACCACAAGCAGCAAAATTAGCAACTAACAGGGCCCAAAGTAAAAGCAGTGCTGTCATTTTTTTCAATTCTTTCATTTGCTAAACCTCCTCATATAATAATATTGCAATAATAATTGAATACGAAAGTATACTACCTGAAAGTGCACTTTGTTCCAGGATAAGATTCCCATAGTCTCTGTCGAAAATGAAGGTCTTATCACGTGAAACAAGACAATCTTTTAGTCAAAGAAATTCTCACGGAATACGCAACTTTTTACAATGTATAGAGCGCAATATCCGCACCGCCTTTCATATTGCGTGGAATACCAAGTGCTACAGACTGGGATCATTTCTTCCGGGGCTAAAACTATTGTCATCATCCAATGTTTTATAGGGTTTGGGTGCCGGCACTGTACGTTGAGGTATCTGTACCGGTGTCAGATCATGGTGCAGCGGACCAGGATCTGTAATATTGTTTGGATGCATTCCACCTCCGAAATTGAATTCCCCTTTCATGGCCTTGACAAACAAATCGTGGCCCCAATTTCCTTCCGTAACGCTGCCCAACACATCCGGGCAAACCTGCTCATGGAAATAAACCCAATGGTTGTCTCCTTCGCAGATGAAATCAGAACCGTAGCGTTCAAAAAAGATGCCTGCACCCGGCTTGAAGGAACTATGGTTCGTGACACCCATGATACCTGCCGTTAAGCCCGGAGTCAAATAAGTGGCTCGAGCAGATTTCCCATCTTCGGCCACCTCAATGACCGGGGACGCTAAGTTATGGCAGGTGGAAACCCCCACTGCACGAAAATCCAGATGGGATACATTGGGATCTTTCCGGCATTTTTCCGTGTACCGTTTATACTTATTTTCGTCACTGTCAATGACACTGCCGCTCCAAACCTCGTCAAACCCCACCATTCTGCCAAAGAAATGCGCCCAAGTTGAATGTGCCCCGCGATGCCAAAGCTGCTCCCATTCTTCTCTGGAATATCCCATGCCGTGCCATAATGCATGTCGAGCCTTAATATTTTCGACTTCCTGGCTGCCGATGGCATTATGCACTCGCTGATGGAAACTCAAATTTTTGTTCATGGCTACCTCCTCAATGGAAATTATAATCAAACTGCCCTTCCGGCCCAAACCCATGCCTGCAATCAAAATACGGATATGGTTTTGGCATCATTTGAGGCGTAAAGCACCATCCGTATTTTGGAATATACGCAGTCATTTTCATGTCAGGTGTCCCCAGTTCCTCCAAATACGGGTCAGGCCCCAAATCGACCTGATCCACCTCACCAATTTCTGGCGGTCCATCTTCCGGGGTTAAATTCAAAATTGGCTGCGGCTGATCTACATGCTTTGCTGGTATCGTATGATCGTGATGAATTTTTAAATGCCAGATTCTCCATCCATCTTCCTCTTTCACTAGATCCGCAAATATTTGCCCTCCTAGATAGTACTCATCTGCGGAACCATCGGGATGTCCAAATGTAATTTGACCACAGTCACATGCACAGTACTGTGCAGTCAGTCCATCATCTGCCAGCTCCACCAAGTGTGTATTTGTGGTATGGGTAGCCATAAACCCAAGTCCAAGATTTAAACTGTTATAAGCAACATCTTCACATGCGTCACTATATTCTTTTAGGCGTTTATATAGTCGCTGCTCGTTGGGGGCAACATAAAACGCTGCAATGCGTTCCATGCCAACCACATAACCTTTATTAAAGCCATAAGATGCTGTCATTTGATGATCGTATTGTCGAACCCAAAGGTCATTTAGTTCTTGGCGGCGCCAGTTATTTGTCACATAATAGCAGCGACGGGCCATGAGCTCTCTGATTTTTTCCTTATCCCACAACCGAATGACCTGTTCGTCATCGGAGAAATGATGATTATAAGACATATTGTTATTCCTTTCTCAGATTCCATAAGAGAATGTTTCGCTGAACGTTTCGTAGGGAACAGGCGGCGTTGGAGTCGGCGAAAAGGCACGCATCGGATGATACAATTCACGCAATACCATTGGCACATTTGGTTTAGGCAATTTAAAGTCTTTCAATTCCACCAGTTGTGGTACCTCCTCATAAGGCACAAACTCCTCGGACCAACCTTGACCGGTCGGGTGGTCTACATCATAGAGATTCTGCAAATGCCAGATTTTCCATTGACCATCTTCTTGGATAAAATCTACTGCAAGATAACTAAATTCAAAGTAGGAAACCATGCCATAACTCTTCAAGTCAACATAACTGCCTCTAACCGTCCAAAGGCCCTTTGCTGTTTTCAGATCCCCTGCAACTTCCACAACACAGGTATCCACAGGTTTATAGCCCAACAACCCAACACCTAAACACTCTTCCTCGCTCTTATCCCCAAGATAGTCCGGAAAAAGTGATTTAATTAGACGGCTACACAATATATTTTTTTCAATCAATGCGTCATAATATCCTTTTACTGCTTCTTTCCCCGAATACCACCCATGATTTAAGCCAAGGCTGACATCATCACGCTTACTCCAATAATTTTGATAAATCAATCCTTCTTCTTTCACAAGATAACTCTGTGAAAACCGTCCCATAACATTTTGGCATTCACGACACGCTTCCCACATATCCAGCAACTGTTGTGTGGACTTTTCCTTAAGCATTTCAGTCACTCTCTTTCTGTTATTTTTTATAAATGCCTCTTATTTGTGTGTTTCATTTTCCATGCTCCTTTCATTTTTTATGTAAACCATTGGCTACT
>CAZUPI010000083.1:0-4515 GCA_964621755.1 uncultured Ruminococcus sp.
CCCGCGCAGTGCCCCTGCATATATGCGTTTGGCAAAATGGCGAGGACTCTCTTTGTGCCTGTAGAGGAATCATAGCCCTGTGCACAGTCGCCCGCGGCATAAACATTTTCAATAGAGGTCTTCATATTGGCGTCGACAATAATGCCTCTGTCAGTCTCGCCGCCCGCATCTCTGACAAGGGAAATATTGGGCCGAACGCCCACAGCCAGCACAAGCACATCAAATTTCACAGTCTTTCCGCTGTTCATGACGGCGGTATCCCTGCTAAAGCTCTTTGCGCTGTCACCCAGCATGAAGGTTATCCCCTGCTCCTCCAGTACATTCTGCATAATGGCGGCACACGGTTCGTCTAAGATGCTGGACAGCACCCGTGTTGCCAAATCGCATACGGTCACACTTTTAACGCGCTGACAGATACCCTCGGCACATTTAAGACCAATTAGACCTGCTCCCACGATAAGCACGCGGGAATCCTCACTTATGGCGCTTTCCAGTGCCAAGGTGTCGTCCTCGGTCATGAAGCTGTACTTCCGCTCAACCGTGTTCAAGCCGCTGAATGGCGGTACAAAGGGACTGGAGCCCGCTGCAATACACAGCTTATCATAATTTACAACACTGCCGTTATCTAACTTGACGGTTTTTCTGTCCTTGTCAAAGCTCTCAGCCATCGCATAAACCAGTTCGCAATTGTTATTTGTATAAAATGTATCGGGGCGGTATTTCATTTTTTCAAAATCCGTCTTGCCCTGGAGATAATATGAAATAAGTGGACGGCAATAAACAGGACGATTTTCTCCTGAGATAAGGACTATCTTCCCCTCGGCGTCAACACTTCTGATGCCCTCAATACAGCCCACAGCAGCGACGCCGCCTCCAATAATTACATACTGCTTCATATACCGTCACCTCTCTTCATAAATAATAGCTCTGTTCGGACAGCCCTGTACGCAAGCCGGTGCGCCGCAGGAATTTTTCAGACACAGCTCACACTTCTGTACAGCACCATCTCCATCGTATGTAATAGCACCGTAAGGACATACCAAAATACAGGTGTAACAACCTACACACTTATTCCTATCAATGCGAACCGTACCGTTTTCATCTCTAGTAAGTGCACCGGAGATGCAGCTTTTAATACATATCGGGTCAGTACAGTGACGGCAGGAAACAGCATACGTTATCTTGCCGCTGTCCTCAACATGGATCCTCGGATAGATTGTCTTGCCCTTGAGTGCCTTTGCCATATCCTTTGCTCCGGAATTTGCAAAAGCACAGTTATATTCACACAAATGGCAGCCAAGGCACCATTCTTCGTTGACAAATACTCTTTTCATTCTCCCGCATGTGAGATACCGAGAATCTCAAGCTCCTTTCCGTTTAATCCTACGCCGCGCAGCATTAATCGGTTGCCGCGCAGTGCTTCTATTGAGTTGATGCCCATGCCGCCCATCAGCTCTTTGATCTCGTGCTTCCATGCGGTCATCAGGTTTACAAGTCTTTCAGTTCCGATTTCAGGGTTGAGTCTCTTCACAAGATCGGGACGCTGTGTTGCAATACCCCAGTTGCATTTACCGCTCTGACAGGTACGGCACAGATGACAGCCAAGCGCAAGTACGGCGGCGGTTGCAATATAGCATGCGTCCGCACCTAAAGCAATGGCTTTTACTACGTCGGCGGCGCTTCTGATACTTCCGCCGACAACAAGAGAAACATTGTTGCGGATTCCTTCGTCTCTCAGACGCTGGTCGACAGCGGCAAGAGCCAACTCGATAGGAATGCCGACATTGTCGCGGATCCTTGTCGGAGCGGCGCCCGTACCGCCTCTGAAACCGTCAATGGCAATGATATCCGCGCCGCTTCGTGCGATACCGCTTGCGATGGCTGCAATATTATGTACTGCCGCAACCTTGACGATAACCGGCTTTTTATATTGTGTTGCTTCTTTTAAGGAATAGACAAGCTGCCGCAGATCTTCGATGGAATAAATATCGTGATGCGGAGCCGGAGAAATGGCGTCGGAGCCTTCGGGAATCATTCTTGTTCTGGAAACGTCGCCAACGATCTTTGCGCCCGGAAGGTGTCCGCCGATGCCCGGCTTTGCGCCCTGCCCCATTTTGATCTCAACGGCGGCACCTGCTTCAAGGTATTTTTTATGTACGCCGAATCGACCCGAAGCGACCTGAACGATGGTGTTTTCCCCGTAGCAGTAGAAATCCTCGTGTAGACCGCCCTCGCCCGTGTTGTAGTAAATCCCGAGCTGTGTTGCCGCCTGTGCAAGGCTCTTGTGCGCGTTGTAGCTGATGGAGCCGTAGCTCATTGCGGAGAACATAACAGGCATGGATAACTCCAGCTGCGGAGAAATATCGCATTTGATGTTCCCGTTTTCGTCACGCTTGATCGCAGAGGGCTTCTTGCCTAAGAAAACCTTTGTTTCCATCGGCTCGCGGAGCGGATCGATGGAAGGGTTTGTAACCTGCGATGCGTTGATGAGGATTTTATCCCAGTAAACAGGAAACGGTTTCGGATTGCCCATTGAGGAAAGAAGCACACCGCCGCTGTTTGCCTGTTTATAAATTTCTTTGATCGTATCGTTCGACCAGTTTGCGTTTTCTCTGAATGTGCAGTCGCTTTTTATGATTTTCAGCGCGTGTGTAGGACAGAGAGAAACGCAGCGCTGGCAGTTTACACATTTGGACTCGTCGCTGAGAAGTACATGACCGTCCGCGTCGTATGAATGGACTTCGTTTGAGCATTGACGTTCGCAAACCCTGCATCTGATGCAGCGGCTGTCGTTTCTGACAACCTCAAATTCCGGATATACAAAATTGATTCCCATTAGTATGTTCCCTCCTTGACTCTGACGATTACCGGTTCGCCGCCGGCAGGAGCATAAACATTTTCGGCGTCTGGCTCCATTGTTCTGATTGCAGACTCTTCGCTTGCAATAAACACCTTGTCGTCCTTTTCCGCAACTACCATTGAACGGAGTTTTAATCTGTCGTTGATTGCCATTAATCCGCCGTCAAAACCCAGAACAATTGAGAACGGACCCGTGATCAGCATACTGGAATAGATTGTTCGGAGGTAGGTCAGCTTTTCCTTCTCGGCGCTGTCTTTCTGACTGATCGTACTCCAGAAAGGAGCCGCAATTACAGAAGCGGTTTCTTCAAGAGTAAGTCCCTGTCGTCTTAACAGATAGTCACAGATATATGTAATGACTTCGGTATCTGTCTGGAGAGTACATTTATAACCGAACATTTCGATAAAACGGCGGTTCGCGTCATAGGAGGAAATCTCGCCGTTATGAACAATGGAATAATCCAGCAGTGTGAAAGGATGTGCGCCGCCCCACCAGCCGGGGGTGTTTGTCGGATAACGTCCGTGCGCGGTCCATGAATAGCCTTCATATTCTTCAAGCCTGTAGAACACGCCGACGTCCTCGGGATAACCTACGGCTTTGAAAGCGCCCATGTTTTTACCGCTTGAAAAAACGTATGCGCCGTACAGATCGGTGTTGATTTTCATTACGGTTCTTGCGACGTATTCCTTTTCGTCTAACTGAACGGAGGCAAGAACGGAACGGAGAGGAGTTACAAAGTATCTCCAGATCAGCGGCTCGTCGGTAATCGCCGGAGTTTTGCGTGTCGGTATAATTTCCGCTTTTACTACTTCAAAGCTTTCTTTCAGAAACTGTTCGCAGGTAATGCGGCAGTTGTTGTCATTATAGAAAATATGGAGTGCGTAAAACTCCCTGTACTCAGGATATATCCCGTATCCTGCAAAACCACCGCCGAGACCGTTGGAACGCTCGTGCATCGGTTTCATTCCGTTGATGATGGATTCGCCCGTCATTTTTTTGCCTTCTTTCGAAATAACGGCTGCGATGGCACAACCGGACGGAATGCGTACTTGACCTTCTAATTTCATGGTTTTCCTATCCTTTCAGTAAAATAATAAAAGCAAAGGTGTCCATTCCGTAAGAAAGCGGAAAACTTCCCTACGGAATGAACACCTTTGCTCATTACTGCTAAATATAGCACAGTGTTTTTGTTTTGTCAATCTTGCAGAACGATAATTTCAAAAATATTCTCATTTGCAAAACCAAATTCCATCAAAGGGTGCGGCATATCTGTCATTTTGAAAACCGAGGAATATGGCAGGTCGATTCCGCCTTGGCGGGATAGGGGTTATTTCTGGGTTTCAAAGCAGAAAAATATACTGGAATAAATTGCAAAAATAAACGAAAATATACAGGAGATAACGCCAAAAAGTAATGGAAAAAATAAGAAATTACTTGTATACTTACAAGCAATACAGTGCGGGAAGTTACAGAACGCATGAAAAATAATAAAAGCATCAGGGGGTAAACAAAAGATGAAAAAGAAAATGGTTTTATTTGGACTTATCATGGTAATCATGATTTTCGCCTGCGGCTGTGGAACAAACTACGGAGAAACGACCATAGATACAGGGGATGTGGATATAAAGGCAAGTGAACTTACAAAGTTTAAAAAT
>CAZUPI010000084.1:0-4292 GCA_964621755.1 uncultured Ruminococcus sp.
GCAGTTGTCGATAAGAAAGGTTTTTTCCAAAACATCACTTTTGGGCATCTGTCGATCCGGGAGTTGGCTGCAAGAACCGCACAGGACCAGCAATCACTGGCTCTGTGCGGTTCTTGTTTTTTGCTTGAGGCGAACAATAGGGCTCATTAACCAGGGTGGGTAATACGACTATACCGGGGTGCCGAGTTTTGAACCCGCAATCCCTTGGTACAGGCGGGCTCAAAAGTTCTATCTTTCTACTCTTCCAGTGCCATGAATAGACTGCTGCAAGAGGACATGGTCGACTCAACAACTCTTGTTGATCTCGCCTATGTCACGGTTTTTGAGGCGGGTTTGCGGGCGTCACGACTTGGGATACTGACGCCTGCGATCAGCGACCCTCAACCCATTGGTATTGGCGGACAAAACAGAGTTATTTTCGTGACATCGACCTTATCTTCTTCTCTCTCAACAGGCAGCCGCCGCAAGACGGTGGGGGTAGAGCGCGTAAGCGCTCGCAGGGGCACATCCCCTGATCGGAGCACAGCGACGCAAAAGCCCGGACATTCGCGTGTCCGGACTTCGCTCCGCAGGACGCACATACTCTCGCCCGCCGGGCGAGAGTATATAAGTGCGCCATTAGGTCCAACTAGATAGAATCGCACAGAGTCCATTTTCGATTTGATCGAAGAGGGCTTTTTTTGTTGTCTCACTTGTGGTATATTGGTTTTGCGACACGAAACCGAATAATGTTGCTTCACGGGAGCCATTTTACCTTTTGGTAAAAACGCGCTCTCCACTTTGGCATCCCGGTGAAGCTAGAGGTTTCGTGTCGCAACGATCAGGAGCTACGCGTTTTTCGCGCCTGGCTCCAGCTAGGCGCTTTTTATATGGAACGCTGTTTTCAGAATTGACGCACGCTTACCTTTGTGTTACATTTGTAGTTGATAATAAAGGGGAGGTGGTTAATGATGGAGACGAAGAAATTAATGATTCCTTCCAGAAAATATAAAGGCGAAACCACAGCGGTATCCGTTAGACTGCCGGTCGATATGATAAAAGAATTGGATCATATCGCGAAGTGTACCGGCAGGACACGAAATGAAATCGTCATGACAAGTCTCGAGTTTGCGATCGACAATGTTGTATATGACTCTTCAGAGAATAAAGCATAAGCATTGAGAGGGAGGTTGTCCTATGGGTATTATAAAGGCATTCAAGGACTCGGTATCCAGCACCTTTGCAGATCAATGGAAAGAAATAATTACTGCGGGAGAGTTTACGGAGCATACAGTTGTTTCGCCCGGCGTACTGAAACTACGTAACAAGGAGCGTGGAACAAATGAGCCTGGCTCCTACGGCGTTATTTCTAACGGAAGCAAGATCTATGTACCGGAAAATACTGCGGCATTCATATTCAGCGAATCGGGAATAGAGAACATCATCCTACTTCCTGGCGGTTATGAATATCAGGATGGAGAGAAAAGTGTTTTCAATAAAGGTGATGGTCTTATCCGCCCCATTGTTGGATCTGTGTTTCGTAGAGTCGGTTACGGCGGGATTACACCAAATCAGAAAAGAATCTCATTTGTCAACCTTCGAGAAATACGAGGGATTCCATACGGAACATATAGCCCGATGGTTTATCGCGACCCATCGTATGGGGTTGACCTTGAACTCCAAGCCTATGGAGTGTTTTCAGTAAAGGTCGTAGATGCTGAGAGATTTATCCAAAACTTTGTACCGGCAAATATAACTACATACTCCTTTGATGATGACAACGCACGACAACAGCTTGTCCCTGAGTTTTTGCAGTCCTTTTCGGTTGCGCTTAACTCGATGTCCACCACGTATCCGGTTTCACAGCTTCCGTCTATGGAGAACGAGATATCTGACCGCATAACACATGATGGACAAAACGTCGGTACATGGAATATGCGCTTCGGCCTTGAACTCGTTCACGCTGCTGTTGAAAACGTCGAGATTACCGAAGAGTCTAGAGAATTAATAAAGCAATATGCTGCAAAAAAGATGGAACTGTCGGCATATGATGACGTTTCCAAAAAAGCATCCGATATCGCTGCGCAACAGAAAATTGCGGAAGGAATTCATGAGCACGGGCTCGGCAACATGGGTGGGATGATCTTTGGCATGAACATGGCACAGGGATTAAATAATGCGGGGTCAAGTTCGCCTTCCATCAATCAGCAGCTTGAGGTTCTGCAACAGCTTAAGGGTGCGTTAGACGCTGGAAGCCTTACACAAGAAGAGTTTGATGCAAAGAAAAAAGAAGTCCTTGGGCTGTAAGGAGTAATTCATGGACACAACAACTCTGAAATGTAAACAATGCGGAGCACCGCAACAACTGTGTTATGTGGATAACGCCCCTGTGCTTAAGTGTACCCGTTGCGGAACGACAGAAAGAATTAATGAAACCGATGCTGTTACCATAGAGAGAATCAATGCTGGTGCTTATAAAGAAGTCGAACTAGGTAAAAAAGCAATAGAAAAGGAAACGGTCACCGCTGTTCAGCAACTCGAACTTGAGAAGAAGAATCAGGCGTGGAAACGTGCTAAAGCAATCTTTATTCTAATCGTTGTAATTGCTGCGGGAGTATTTGGATATTTTATTTATCTTAACCATTCACATAAAGACGACGTTAGGATGCCCTTAGGAGCAAGCTCATATTGTAACCGAGATTATAAGGATACAGTTGACTTACTTACTGACGCCGGCTTCCTAAATATCGAAGAAGTGCCCGTTGCTGATTTGAGTAAATCCGATGCCGGGCAAACTGGAATCGTTACCCAGGTCTCCATTAATGGCAATACTACGTTCACAGAAAAAACATGGTTTCCAAATAGTGCCCGTGTCCGTGTGACGTATCATATCTTGGATCCAGCAAAAGAGAACCAATTGCAGATTCCGCTTTCTTCCGATAGCTGTATTGGTAATAACTATTCAAATGTTATTGACGAATTCACAAATGCTGGATTCACCGTTGAAGCCGATGAATATGCAGATCTAACCCGTGACAGAGAGCATGAGGATGGCGATGTCACAGAAATAACTGTCGGTAATCGGCCTGAATTCAAGTCAGGTGATTGGGTTTCTGATGACGTTATTGTGTCCGTTGAGTATCATGTTCTCGACCCGGATAGGGCTACAGATATTTCTGTGCCCGGTGATTCAGACCAGTATATTGAGAAAGACTATCTTATGGTCTGTAACGAATTTGAAACAGCGGGTTTTACAAATATTCTTCTCACACCGCTTTACGATAGGACTATCCTTGATCGGTCCGATCCGGGATTAGTAGAACTAGTTCTTTTGAATGATACAAGCATCTTTTATGAAGGGAAATGGGTTCCATACGATTCTGTAGTAGAAATATCCTATCACGCAGATAAGCTAAAATATACAGGTGAACAATACTTAGATATTGAAGCGGCTATTCAGGCTATGGGCTTCAATAATGTTACTTCAGTCCCCCTTGATGATCTTGATCCAGGAGAACTAAAACAAGTCGGCTCTGTAACCAGCGTACTTGTTGACGGGATAGAGCTTTTCGAAGTGGAGTCCTTTACCCGGGAGGCAGAGGTAATAATCAAATATCATTCAGCAAAAACTCTGACGGAAACACGAGTAGCTGTAGCATCTTCTTCGAATGATTTCTCAGGTGAGGATTATCAGACGGTGGTTCAAGCTCTGAGTGATATGGGTTTTACGGATATAACAGCTGTAGGATTAGAGGATATGAATAAGGTCACTGGTCTCGTCATGACCGAAGGTGCTGTTAAAAGCGTCTCAATAGACGGAAGGACTAAATTCGACGAAGGCACTGTATTTGAGAGCGATGTTGAGGTAATAGTCTCTTATCACTCTTCGAAGGAATGACGATTTAGCAAGCAGGGCGTACATGGCCAAACTCCCGCCCAACTTGCCTTCGGCAAGCTGGGCGTAGAGGGCCCTCTACGCTGATTCTGGCAAGCAATGCAAATGTATATACATTTGCGCTTGTTGGGGCAGCATCCCCAAACCCCTTCGATCACAAAATTTCATTTTGCGGCTGCGCGCCTGCGGCGCTGATTTTCAAAAATTGAAAACTGGTTCCGTCGGTCTCCGGCTCGGCTCCGGCACTCATTCACTCCACAGTGGATGGGTGCTTTTCGTTTTCGTCAATTTGGTGAATGAGCCTCCCGAAGCTGTCGTCTCCGCCGAGGGAAACGCTCTATCTTCCAACCCGGGCGCCGGGGCGCCGGGCGTTTTTGTGGAAAATAGCGGTTGACAGCCAGGGCAAATCGGGATATTA
>CAZUPI010000085.1:0-4030 GCA_964621755.1 uncultured Ruminococcus sp.
ATCGCCGCGACAGTGGATTTTCCGCATCCCGGTGCCCCTGTTATAAAAAGGACTCCCATGGTTCCTCCTTTGATGATAAGATATCCCTGAATCTTTGGGAATATTATAACACACGAAACCCTACCTCGTCAATTCATCTGCTGAAAAATTTTGGCGGAGGGGCGAGTTTATCAAGAAACTCGTGGGGAGGTGCTTTTCTCAAAAGCATCTCACCCGACCTCATGTTAAATAATGTAATATTTGAAAATATATACTCTTCTCGTGTTAAATCCGGCTTTATTTATTGACTTTCGTCACTAAATGGAGTATAATTAGTATAATTATAGTGGAATAGGATTTTATCCTTTGTTTTCCATTATCTTTATATCTGTGCAGGTTCTCAAATGGACAGAGCAAAATATACAATCGGCCTTGACTTTGGTACCCTTTCCGCACGCGCACTTCTCGTCAGAACCTGCGACGGGCTGGAATTGGGCAGTACTACATTTGATTATCCACATGGGGTCATGGACGAATTTCTCACGACTTCGCATGGCCAAGTCAAACTCCCGCATGACTTCGCGTTGCAGCATCCGCAGGATTACCTCGACGCTGTCTCCCATGTTATCCCTGCCCTTCTTGAAAAATGTCACGTACCCGCATGTGACGTCATCGGCGTCGGCGTGGATTTCACAACCTGTACGCTGATTCCCGCGTATGCCAATGGCACTCCGCTCTGCTTCGATGAGAAATGGTCGGATAATCCGCACGCATACGTCAAGCTGTGGAAGCATCATGCTGCCTGCAACTACGCAGACCGTATCACAGAAATCGCACAACGCCGCGGAGAAGCATGGCTCACCAAATACGGCGGCAAAGTTTCAAGTGAGTGGATGTTTCCAAAAATCTGGGAAATTCTCGACCAGGCGCCCGCGCTTTACGATGCTGCCGATATGTTTATTGACGCAGGCGACTGGATGGTCATGCAGCTCACAGGCAACGTGACCCGCAACACCTGTGTCGCCGGATACAAGGCTTTCTTCACAGAGGAAGGCTACCCCACGTCGGATTTTTTTGCCGCCCTTGACCCGCGTATGAAAAAGGTAGTTTCAGATAAGCTATATGGAAAAATCTGTAAAGTCGGTGAGTTAGCCGGAAGAATAACTGAATCCGCCGCGCGGCTCACTGGACTGCATCCCGGCATCGCGGTATCCGCTGCGGTATCTGATGCGCATGTTGCCGCACCGGCACTGAAAATCACCCGGGCAGGACAGATGTTTCTCATCATGGGAACGTCAAACTGCCACATGCTTGTGGCCGGTCAAGGCGAGGGGATTCCCGGCGTCTGCGGCGTGGTCCGCGACGGATTGATTCCCGGATTCTATGGCTATGAAGCGGGGCAGACCTGCGCGGGCGACCATTTCGCGTGGTTTGCCAGGACGCTTGCGCCGTCCGAATACAAAATGGAGGCGGAGAAAAGAGGAATTTCTCTTCTTACTCTGCTCACTGAAAAGGCGGCGCGCCTGAAACCGGGCGAATCTGGAATTCTCGCGCTCGATTGGTGGAACGGCAACCGCAGTGTTCTAACGGATTTTGATTTATCCGGTCTTTTTCTCGGCATGAATCTGAACACAAAAGCCGAGGATCTGTTCCGTGCCCTCATCGAAGCGACTGCTTACGGTACGCGGATGATTATCGAAAATTATCGCAAACACGGTATCGCAGTAAACGAATGCTGCGCGGCAGGTGGGATTGCGGTAAAAAATCCGTTTATGATGCAGCTTTACGCAGACGTCACCGGACTTGATATCCAAATCGCAGGGTCATCTGAATGCTCGTCTCTGGGGTCGGCTATTTTCGCAGCCTATGCTGCCGGAAGCGAGAACGGTGGGTACGATTCCCTCGCCAAAGCATCGGAAGCAATGGGTAAGCTGTCCAATACGGTATACCATCCGATTCCGGAAAATCGTACGGTATACGACAACTTATATGAAGAATATGCCGCTTTGCACGATTACTTTGGACGCGGCGGTAACGACATTATGAAGCGGCTTCGCAAAATCAAAGCAAAAGCGGTAAGATAAGACTCCTTTCATGCAACATAAGTGCTTATGCAATTTTTACATAAAAATTTTTACATAAAGGAGAATAAACATGAAAAAAACGATCTGCCTCATGCTCAGCCTACTGATGCTCGCCTCCACAATGGCAGCTTGTGCTGATTCAAGCTCCGAGGATACCACTGGGACAAACACACCCACTGCTGACAATAGTACTGTCACAGTCGGCGACGAAACCGTGGTCGAAGAGGAAGAAACGGAGTCATTCGACCCTGAGCTTCCCGCAAAGGACTTCGGAGGACGCACCTTCACCTTTATCACAAAATCCGAAGCTTTCACAGACTGGATGGAAAGCAGTATCTGGGTTGAAGGCTACACGGGTGAAGTACTCAACGACGCCGTATTCGACCGTAATTCCTATATCTCCGAGACTTACAACATCGAGATTGCTACCTATGGTGCAGACAGCGGTACAATGACAAACACGGTCGGAAATGCCGTCATGAGCGGCTACATCGGTTACGACGTAGTTATGCCTCCTCTTGATATCGCAGGCACCATGGTGAAAAACGGATATCTCGTCGATCTTGCCGCCGACGCAACCTACATGAACCTCGACCGCGCATGGTGGGATCAGCGCTCCATTCAGGACCTCAGCATCGCGAACAAGCTCTATATGGTATCCGGCGATATCAGCACCCTCAACAACGACGCAACATGGTGCACCATGATTAACCTTGAAGTTTTAAATAACTTCGGCCTTGAATCCCCGTACTACTATGTGGCAAACAACCAGTGGACCTTCGATACCTACAAATCCATCTGTGAGGGCGCGTCTATCGACCTCGACGGCGACGGTGACTTCGACTCCAACGACTCCATCGCAAACCTGACACAGAACGAAAACGCAACCGCTATGCTCGTCACATTCGGCTATCACCTTATCGATAAGGATGAAAACGACATCCCGTACTTCAACCTGGAAGGAAACGAGCGCGTATATAACATTCTCACCGACCTCTCCCAGTTCATGAATGATACGACCGTATCCCTGAACTACCACAAGTACGACGGCGCCCACCTCGTCACAACTAAGATGTTTGAGGAAAACCGCGGTCTGTTCTGGATCACCAATCTGCAGATGGTCATCCGTCTGCGTGATATGGAAACAGACTTCGGTATCGCCCCCTGCCCCAAGTATGATGAATCCCAGGAAAACTACTGCAACATCGTATGGCAGGTAGGTTCTTATGCCACCATTCCGATAAGCGCAAAGAGCATTGAAGAAAGCTCCTTCATTCTCGAAGCCATGGCTGCAAAATCCCGCGAGGTTCTCCGTCCGGCTTACTATGAAGTTGCGCTTTCCCTCAAATATCTCCGCGACCGCGAATCCATCGAAATGCTCGACCTTGTCATCGACAACCGCGCATACGAGCTGGAGCAGGCCTTCCAGTTCGGCGCAACCAACGCTGTTCAGACCATCGTTCTGAATGGTAAGGAACCCGCATCTACCTTTGCTTCTCAGTCCAAAGTTATCGGCAAACTCATTGAAAGAACACTGAAAGATTTGACTATCGAAGAATAAATCCAAATTCATATATTTGATCACACTTTTGAAAGGGGTTCGGGGGTTTTGAAAAAGTTTCCCCCGAAAAATCCATCCAACACTATGTATAAAGACAAAAAAGTCGTATTCTCCGGTGTGCAGCCGTCCGGTGTGCTCACAATTGGCAATTACCTCGGCGCCATCCGCAATTTCTCGGAATTTTCCGATACCTATCACTGCTATTACTGCGTTGTCGACGAACACGCCATCACGGTGCGTCAGGTTCCCGCAGAGCTTCGCAGACGCACTTATGAAACGCTCGCGCTCTATATCGCCTGTGGTCTCGACCCCGAAAAAAATACTCTGTTCGTGCAGAGCCATGTCTCCGCGCACGCTGAGCTTGGCTGGATTCTCGACTGCTACACCATGTTTGGCGAGCTGTCCC
>CAZUPI010000086.1:0-3971 GCA_964621755.1 uncultured Ruminococcus sp.
TTATTCTACCAGATTTTGGGGTGTTTGTCGACTGCTCTTTCAGTATAACACTTCAATGATATTTTCTTTCGGGAAACTATAAGCGAGTACCCCCCCGATTTTCCAACTTTTCAACATTAAATTTGTTACCAATCACTAAATCAAACTCATCAGGCTCAAATGTCATATAACCGCTACCGTCAAAGAATGTTATCTCGGAGACCACATATAATGGATACAGCAAGATTAAGCAGTCATATTCGATAACAACGCATAAGCACTTTATTTTAGCATTTCAGCTTGATAGAGTGCTTTCTTTTGGGATTTATATTGAAAATAACAGAGAGATGTGGTATAATAAGAAAAAAGCTTATTTTTCTGCCTGCGAGGTGATATACATATGCTCAGAATAGCCTTATGCGATGATGAAGATGCTGTTTGCTCAGAGCTTGAATCCTTTATTATACAGTCTTGCAAGGAATTACATATCGAAAATGAGATAGATATTTTCTCATCTGGATCAATCCTAAAAAAGCACTTAATAGATGGAAGTATGTATAATATATTCTTTCTTGACATTGAACTGGATGACGAATCTGGCATTACAATCAGCGACTGTATCAGAAACGAGGTCAAGGACGAGTCTGCTCAGATCGTATATGTCTCTGGTAAAACAGAGTATGACAGACAGCTCTTTGCATTTCGCCCGTTTGCTTTTATTGAAAAGCCGTTCAACACAAGTATGATCCGCACCACTCTCGAAAAATATATGAGGATCTACGGTGACAAGAATGACTTGTTTCACTACAAGTACGGACACGATACCTTTTGGATAAATCTGAGCACTGTTCTGTATTTCAAATGTAACAGAAAACTTATCAATATCGTCACTCTTACAAGCAGAGATGAGTTCTACGGTACTATGAACAGCATCGCCCCTCAGTTAAGTCCTCAAGGATTTATATCTCCCCATAAATCGTATCTTGTGAATTACCGTTTCATTAAAGTCTTTCAACCCGATGCAATTATTATGGTCAATGGAGATATAATCCCTATAGCAAAAGGGAAACGAGATGAAATCTCCCGATTACAGCTTCTCTATGAGAATGGAGGACACTAACATGGAATTTAATACATACAATATTGTTTATCTTATCTCTAACTTCTTCACCATTTTTATAATACACCGTTTTATGCGATTGTTTTTTTCAAACAATGGCAAAAGCAAGTTTATGACAAATATAGCGTATCTATCGTATTTTATTGTAACTTCATTAGCTTATTTGATATTTGATATTCCTATCATCACTCTTGCGTTAAATTGGATTATAATCTTTATGATTTCCTTGACTTACGAATCAACGATGCAGAAACGGATGATGTATTCAACATATATAGTAGTTTTCATGTTGTTTCCTGAGTTGATTGTAGCGGCTGCTACAGGATACCTACATTTTTCCTTTTTTGTAGACGGAAGTTACAGAAACAGCATTGGAGTAATTATAACCAAAATACTTGCGTTTAGTGAAGCACTCCTACTACACAATTACAAAGCAACACGAGAAAAACGGAATGTCGATTGGAGTCTTTGGCTGTCCTCCATCCTTATACCCATCTCTACTTTGGCTTATGAAATTATGTTTGTCAGCAGTAATTCTCAGTCTCAACACAAGGTAATCACATCGGTTATTATCCTGTTTGTTATAAATGTTTTGGCGTTTTATTTATACGATTCACTTTCAAAAAGCTACGTCCGTCAATCAAAACTGTCTATTTTAGAAACGGAGAATACATTATATAGTAAGCAATGCGAGATCATGCAATCTTCTACAGAGGAACTGCAAGAGTTTCGTCATGATATGAACAATCAATTCATCACACTCTCGCAACTTATCAAATCTGAGCAGTATGGAGAAGCCGAAAAGCAATTAAGCCGTCTGACTTCGCTGACTAAGAGCAAGATAATATATAGTACATCAGGTAATGTTATTGTTGACGGTCTGATCAACTATAAATTGCAGAATGCCCTTAATGATAAAGTCAAGGTTAAAACTGAAATAGCAGTTCCGAAGCAGATAAACATAGAAACTACGGATTTAGTTGCTATCCTCGGTAATCTGATAGATAATGCGTTGAATGCACTTACAGATGTTCCAGAGGATAGACGGAGCTTAACTATAAAAGTAGTTTTCAGCCAAGAAAGGCTTATCGTTCGCACATCAAATCCGTATATTGGCGATGTATTGTGTAGGGACGGAAAGATAGTATCTGCTAAACAGAGTTCGAAACATCACGGCTATGGTCTGAATAACATATCGAAAGCTGTCAATAAGTACAAAGGCTACATGAATATTGATTACACAGGCAACATCTTTACGGTTGATATATTAATGTATATATGAGAGATTTCGGGCTGATATAATTTCTTTTGTCATTTCGTACCAAGAAACCGGCATTTCGTACCATCTTCTCGCACAAGCCCTTTTTTTGTGCTATAATAAAAGTGCCAAAAGGGAAGGGGGTGAGCGTGATGAAGAAACTCTTTCAGAAGTACGGTGGCTTTCTTGCGGCGTTAGCCATAGTAGTAACTACTATGAATGCAAACACAGCCTGCGTTTGCATTATGCACCAAGACTCGTTGCCGGAAGAAGCTAAGAGCCTTCGCAAATTCTGATGTTTGCTAAAACGGCTGATACGATCACCAAGAAATTACAAGAAAACAATTCAATTTCAAGTGAACAGTATGAGATATGTCGATTCGGGTTTCAGCAAGGCTTGACGATCCTACTGAATGCTGTTACCGTAATAGTTATCGGTGCTGTTATGAAAGAGCTATGGCAAGCGATGCTTTTTATGGCGTTGTACGCTCCATTAAGAAGTAATGCAGGCGGTTATCACGCTCGAACAGCTACCCGATGCTATATTTATTCCATTCTTTTGATGATTGCAGTTCTTTTGGCAATGAAATACTTGTATGTACCGACTTTCATTTGCATCATCGCACTTATGATCTCATGTGCAGTTATTCTTATTCTTGCTCCTGTGGAAGATGCTAACAAGCCACTTGATGACATAGAGCAGGTTGTTTACAGGAAACGCACATATATGATTACGGCTTTAGAAGCTATTATATTCTTCATCGCCCTCTTTTTCGGAGTGAAACAAATTCTTCTCTGTTGTATGTGGGTTATGTTGATGATGTGCGGGATTCTTATAGCTGGAAAGTGTAAGAATGGATTAGGTTATACATCTGATAATGTTCACGAAACAGAAAGGATGGTACGTCATGAAAAAAACTAAGAAGGTTATTATTCCTGCTGTAATGGCTGTTGCAGTCATGATGAGTAGCGCGATTACGTGCTATGCTGCTAGCTGGGGAGATCTTGCTACAGTAACTATCAACAGTTCTGATAGTTGGAAAAACCAGTTTGGTGGACCTTATGACTACAAAGAGACTGATAGTGAGAAGTTCCGTGTATATGCTACAGCTAAGACAATGACATCAAGCCCATCGGTTAGACTAATTAATTCGGGCGGCGAGATAAGAAGTGGTTCTGTGTCTGTTCCAAATACTTATTACACATATACTGGTGATGATAACACTGGCAGTGCGGGATATAATTATTGGACGCAAACAAAGCCAGCGTGGAATCAAGTGGGATCTGATACAATGAAATTTCAGATCAAAGCTGATGAGTAACAAGTATTTATAATCAAGCTTTCGTCTTACAGCAAAGTTACATAGCTCGTCCAATGTACTAGATTCAAACGCAAACTGTTACATAATTCTCTTACCCAGTAATTTATGTTTGCTGAATCGACGTTGGACGAGCTTACTATTATTTATTAATCATATTTGGACTGGTGATTATATGTTTAAAAGTGAATTGAAATTATATATGAAATCAAAATGGAATCTGATAATTGCGATTCTATTATCAATACCAATAGTAATTAGTTACGTTTCTACATTTCAGGAAAGGAATGAATGG
>CAZUPI010000087.1:0-3970 GCA_964621755.1 uncultured Ruminococcus sp.
TGTTTCTTCATAATCGTATAAGATGAACCAGTTCTTCCGAAGATTTTCATGTAGGGCACTTAATTGCGAACAGTGGCTTCGTTGAACATGAACAACATTTTCGCTTTCCTCTTCGGCAATCGTCTGCATTGAAACTGATCCATCATCATGAACAATTACTTGCAATGCACACTGTGAACTTACGGAATACAGCTGTGTCAAATCAGCATTGTTCCATTCATAGAATGGGAGCTTATCCTCTCCGACTTTAGCACGAACAGGCTTACTCCTCGCCATTTCGGCTATCTTTTTTCGGCTATGAACTTCGTATCCCATAGCCCTAAGTTCCTGATCCCACGCATAGCACATATATGCAGCCGGTCCAAGTTTCTTATAGATTTCAGCGCATTCTTGAGCTTTTTTAGCCCGTTCCTGCAAATAGCGCAGTTTTTTCTCTAGTTCTGATACGCTCTTAAAAGCCTTAATGTCTAGGACAACTTCGCCTAAAGCTCTAGACGCATCTACATAAACTTTATATAAAGCTCCCATACGCTTTAGATCATTTTCTATGCTTGGCGCCATTGTTTCATACTGATCTAACGCATCCCGCAAACGGCGAATGCCTTTCTTGAGTTCTTGGTTGGAGGTTGTAGGTCTGCACAAGACCTCTATTTGCATATCTATTCCATTGAAGCAACTATGAAACCATGCTCTACCTGATGCGGTAAGTCCATATGTATTGGAGAGAGACTGTACAGTTTCAAGGGCCTCCATGATTTCAGCAGTAATGCGAGAGAACTCTTCATTTAGTTTTGTTCTCTCAAGGACATCAGGATTAGCTGCCGCGACGTTCTGTCCGTTAGTTGCATTAACTGACATAGTTTCCACAACCAGACGAATATCATCCATTAAGTCAGCGACTGAAAGTCCCCTATAAAGACCCGTCGCTGATTCCGACATAGTCATAGCGGCAATTTGGCTTTGTTGCCGAACAACTTTATCAAGCTTAAGATATCCCAAAGAGGTTAAGCTCTCTATTTGCGCGGTATCATCGGGTAAAGTCTCCTTACAAATCGATGCTAAATCATATTTAAGTTGTTCTATCTCGGCAAAACTCGCAATGCTACCAGTGTCGCTTCCTGTCTCTAATTGAGAAAGTATTTGAGAGCACATGTCCACTAACTGACCGTGCGCAGAAATAGCAGCCATCTTGCGATGACGTGCCGCCTCTTCGAGTTGTCGTTTTTTTTCAGCTATCTGTCTGTCAACAGCTCTATTTGCTTCTACCAATAGCTTTCCGCCTTGCCAGGCCAGCCATCCGGCACCATAGGCGGCAGCAACGGGTAAAATTACTGCTGCAGCAACAATTCCATCAGCTTCAACGCCGCTACTCATTTTGTTTCCTCCTCTTGTTTTCTCTGTCTCCTTTTGTTACTGAAAATAGTGGATTCTTCCACAATCCGCAGTAACTATCGAAGATGCTTGTTCACTCATTCTAGAAAGCCTTTTTATTGCCGCAAGATTATCGATAAGCAATAAATTGTCTGTCTGCTCAGTATCCTGATAATATCTAACGGAGTCTTCTCCAAAATGTTGAATACAGCTTGTAATAAAAGACTCTTCACCTTTCGCGGTGCCGATATACTTGCCCAAATGAGCAAATAGACGCATCACAAGGTTTCCCCAAAATGGGTTTTGACTGTTCTCGCAAATAAGCACCAATTCATCTAGGCTTAAATCGGCGAATTCTTTGGTAGTTAATTCATCAAAGAATGTGTAGTCGGTCATGGAACATCTATGTAATGTCACATTTTCTCGGAGATCTCTAATTTCTTGAAGTATCGAATATAATGCTTCATCTCTCTTGTAACTGATTTCAGGGAGCATGGAATATGTTAACAGTTCGTTGATAATCCCATTGATATCATCCCTTAAATTTTCCTGAATTCTTTCAGTACAATCGATGGTTAATCTCGTCAATGCACGGATAGCACAATGAACATCAATCGGTCTCAGATCGTGTGATTGTCTCTTTGTGGGTGAAAACGCTCTTACCTTTTTACCTCCACACAAACTGTTAATCGCACACAGCAATACAAGTCCCGAAAAATATGATTGTGGTACAGCAGTAGTTGCATCATCCAGACAACGGATATATGCAGAAATGTAATAAGCTCTGTATATTATCTCTAGCATAGACGCACTATCAGAATCACCAAAGTGTTCCTGTCTGCCTGTATTCAGATTGATTCCCACTTCAAACGTATCCTTGAGCGATATACCAACGGTGAGCACTTGATCCGGTCTTTTCCACTCGTATCGAGCATTGGTTCTATGCTTGCAACCTCCAAACTCATTAGAAAGAATAGAGTTGAGCGCCGCCTTTTTCTGAAAGCTTGTTTTGCAATCCCGCTGCATCGTAGTCATATTTGTGCCCTCCTCAGAGAAAACAGCACTTTGTTGTACGCTCCAAAAAGAACATCAAAAGCAAATTCAACTGAATCGCGAGACGTATCCTGGATAAGGGCTCTATATGCTTTCTCGCAATCATCGGTCTCTGTAATGATGCTAAACCCAAAGAGAACGTTATTGCATTTTTCAAAACGGAATACATTTTGTAACTTAGCAGCCCTCCGTGTAACCTTGTTAATAACCACGGGCTGCCTCGGTATACTCAGAATAGCATTCTCCAACAACAGCCCATTATCATTTTCTTTCTTTTCGCGGCTGTAGGTTCCGAGGATATCTTTAGCATATTTTGAAATGTTACTTAATATGGCTACATCGCTCTCTTTAATAACGCAATCCGTCGCGTTATTAATACTCTCTTGTATCCTTTCGATTAGCAAAAGCTCCTTCTGAAGTTCTTTATAATCTCTGTGTTCAATTCTTTGTGATAAACATTCAATTCTATCAGCAATTCGTTTTTCCCTGCTATTAACTAATCTTTCTGCAAATTCTCTGATCTTTATGTATGTGTACCGCTGAAGCATAATGCAGTACAGATTGATTAACAGCAAAATACACATAGAAACATCGAGAACGATATATCTAGCTCCGACAATCCCCGTTATTGCAAAATAAGCAGCAACAAAAGAAAGACTTATAGTGTGGCATACTGCATTGTAAAACAAATATCCAGTGAAACTTTTCACTGAACTAATACCACTGCCATGAAGATGATAATTAATGTTCCTGGAATTATCTTTACGGTGTCTAAAGCTTTCAAGCTTCAATGCAAGTTTTCTGAATAATCGTATTCCAAGGAACTCATATAATCTTCTCTCTACAAAACTTCTTTCCGTTCTTTTGCTTCTTTCAGTCACTGCCTATCACCGATTTTCGTTATAATTATGTTCCATGATCATTTCCACTCCCTCGGACAAACCTTCTATACCGTCCAGCATTTGCCTTGTGCTTTCATTATTTTGAAAATAGGCTATAAGTGCGAGAAAAGTAGTCCATGACATCTCTCTTTCCAGTTTCGATAGAACTATATGTTTGCCGTGAGATGCCGATTTTTTCGGCAATTTCTCCTTGCGAGACTCGTGCTTTCGCTCTCAATACAGGCAGTTCACTTCTTAACAGTTCCGTCATCTTATTTCTGATATCAGCCGTTCTTTCAGTATTCAAAGTATTTCCTCCCGTTATTAATCAACAAAACAATTCTTTCTGCTGCCTTATTCTTTCAAACAACGATACTCTTGCGTAAAAGCATTTGTTGCTCAGCATATTGGGACATACTCCTGCATAAAATATTCAATAAATTGAGTTTCGTTTTCCTAGAGTGCTTTACTCTACGAGCCACTTCGACCAATTACCTTTCTATTATACACATTGTCGCACCATTTGTCAAGATGTCGCTGGTTTCGACTTTGTAAATTTTTTCACAAGTCCTTTGTATAATGTTACTTAAGGCTGCCTCCCTTTCGTCACTATAGTTCTCGGAAGGAGGTGAGAACCATGCCGAAACAAGGCAAAAATATCTATC
>CAZUPI010000088.1:0-3949 GCA_964621755.1 uncultured Ruminococcus sp.
CCTCGAATCCACTATCGTCGCGCATGTTACGGAAAATCCGCGTCTTGTTATGACATGGCGCGGCAAGACTATCGTTGACCTATCGCGCGAATTTTTGAATTCAAACGGTGCAGAAAAGCATATAGACATCGCTCCCGCACATTCTGAATCATATGACAAAGCGATTCCTGACAACTTCACCTCTGGCATGATGTCGTTGGCGTCTGACCTCAATGTATGCTCAAAGCGCGGACTTTCCGAAAGATTTGACTCTACTATTGGTGCAGGAACTGTGCTTATGCCGTTTGGTGGTAAGTATCAAGCAACACCGTCACAAGTAATGGCGCATAAGATAGCCATCGAAAAACATGATACCACAACTGTGTCACTGATGGCATGGGGCTATAACCCCTATATTGCAGAAAAGAGTCCCTATCACTCAGCATATCTTGCAGTTGTCGAGTCCGTTTCCAAACTGATAGCGGCTGGTGCATCATTTGAGGATGTGTACCTAACCTTCCAAGAATATTTCGAAAAGCCGATGCATGCCGGTGAAAGATGGGGAAAGCCCTTGTCTGCTCTGCTGGGTGCATTTAAGGCTCAGCTTGAACTCGGTATTGGTTCAATAGGCGGCAAGGACTCAATGAGTGGTTCTTTTGAAAATCTGGATGTTCCGCCGACACTCGTTTCATTTGCTGTTACGACAGACAGCATTCACACTATCATATCCCCCGAATTCAAGGCTGCTGGCCATAAAGTTACATTCATCGCTCCTGAGTATGACGAAAATGGACTACCGGTCACAAAATCTCTTATAGACATTTACAGCAAGGTCCATTCGCTTGTATCATCAGGCAAGATTGTATCTGCCTATACGCCTACTTATGGCGGTATTGCGGAAGCAATCATGAAAATGACTCTCGGCAATAGAGTCGGATTTGAGTATTCCAATAATGTAGGTCTTAAGCAGATTTTCAGCTATTCTTATGGTGCATTTGTGCTTGAATACTCTGATAAGGCAACAGAAAGTGACTATATTGGTATAAATCTTGGTGTAACTACAAACGCATACAGGATTGCGCTGAACGAAGAAAAACTCAGTATGACCGACGTTGCAAAGGTGTACAACAATGTTCTCGAGAGCGTATATCCAGTCAATGCAGCATCACAGGACAACAGCGAAAAGGTTCAAAATATTAATACGCCATACACCACACATGCCTATTCCATTGAAAAATTTGCGCGTCCGAAAGTGCTTATTCCCGCATTCCCGGGTACAAACTGTGAATACGATACTGCAAAGGCGCTCGCACATGCGGGATTTGACCCCGAAATTGTAGTAATACGCAACCTCACCTCTAAAGCAGTAGCAGAATCTGCTGAATACTTTGCGAATGCAGTAAAATCTGCCCAAGCCATCTTGATTCCCGGCGGCTTTTCAGGCGGTGACGAGCCCGACGGAAGCGGTAAATTTATTACTGCCTTCTTCAGGAATGGTGCCATCCGTGAAGCTACAAACGAAATGTTAAAGGTTCGCCACGGTTTGATGTGCGGTATTTGCAACGGATTCCAGGCGATTATCAAGTTAGGGCTTGTACCCTTTGGCGAAATTATCGACACTGACCAAAGTTGTCCTACTCTTACGTTCAACAAAATAGGACGTCACCAGTCTCGACTTGTCTCAACGAGAATTGCTTCTAATAAATCACCATGGCTTGCTGAAACAAAGGTAGGCGAGGTATATAATGTAGCAATTTCACATGGCGAAGGACGCTTCATTGCGGATGAAAAGACAATAGATGCACTTATTCGAGGCGGTCAGATTGCAACGCAGTATGCGGATGAATTTGGCAACGCTACCATGAATATTGACTACAATCCGAATGGCTCAGTTATGGCGATTGAGGGCGTCACTTCACCAGACGGCAGAGTATTCGGTAAAATGGGACACACAGAACGCTGGAATGCAGGTCTGTATAAAAACGTTCCTGGTGATTATGACATGAAAATGTTCGAATCCGCAGCAAAATATTTCAGATAATAGTTCTTTACCAAAAAAGTATGGGGAGGCGCTTTTTGAAAAGCACCTCCCCGTCGAACTTTCATGAATTTAATAGCGGCTGGTCGTATAATCTCGGTCGATTGTTATTACGGTGTTATACGCCTCACCAAGCTTCTTTTTCACTTCCGATTTAATCATACCAACAAGTTCTTCGTTTGTCAGTGGGAATTCATGTGTCAATGCAATGTCGAAAATCAAGTTTGTATGTGTTACACCAAAAACTGCACGAAAATCATGAAAAGAGATTGGCGACGAGAATTCCGATGAAATTTCGTCAATAATTTCACGAACGGAGTTCTTCAGCTCGTTCAGTTGTTCATCTTTTATCGAAATTGGGTCTAAGTGAATAACAAGCTGTATTCCCATATCCTTTCGAAAATCAACTTCAATGTTGTCGATGATATCATGACTTTCGATGATACTTTGTTCCGCATCCATTTCTACGTGGACAGATACAAAGTACTGTGCAGCACCATAATTGTGTATCACAAGGTCGTGAATGCCAAGTACACCGTCATAACTTTTTAGCTTGGCTACAATTTTTTTTACAAGCTCAATATCCGGTGCAGTTCCGAGCAGCGTATTAGATGCGTCAATAATGAGCTTTACTCCCATTACAAAAATATACACTGCGATAACACATCCAAAAATCCCATCAGCAACAGGGCCTATCAATGGGGTGAGCAAAATACCAATAATTACCGCTGAAGTCGCACATATGTCGCCGATGCTGTCGGCAGCAGAGGCACGGAGGGTCTGCGAATCGATTTTCTTACCGATAGTACGATAAAACAGCGCAAGAAAAAGTTTCATAACAATCGCTATGCACATAATAACGATGGAAAATGTGCCATAACGTGCGGGTGACTCCTGATTGATGATTGACTCTATCGATGATTTAAACATCTCTATCCCAAGCACCGTGACAATGATTGATATAAACAGCCCGCAAAGGTATTCCATTCTCGCATGTCCGTATGGATGCTCATGGTCAGCAGGCTTAGCGGAAACAAGGTAGCCGAGCATGACAAGAATTGACGAACCAGCGTCTGTCAGATTGTTTACAGCGTCAGCAATAATGGATACACTTCCGGAGATAATTCCTGCGGTCAATTTTATTGCAAAAAGTATTATATTTATGCATATACCGACAATTCCGGCTTTTCTACCCATTTTTGTACGTGCTTCGGACGATATTTCCTTTGCTTGCGTCATAATTACCTCAGTTAGTTTGCGTGGGATAATCGCGAATTCCGGTGATAAGCTCTGCTGCGTATGGAAGTGAAGCTATCCAATCACAGTAGACATGCCATTCCGGAAGTTTGTGATTACGGCGCGCATAATAAATATTGATAAGATTTTCGTAATTTAAAGTACACGTACGCATTTGGTTATACGAGGAAGGCAGAAGCTGTATCATGTCATGCCAATATGCTGTATCCCTTGTTTCAATATATTTAAGTCTTTGACTTTCAAGAACCAAAATAATATTATCAAGGCATTTTAGTGCGGTTTCAGACATACGTTCACAGCTAAAATCTTCTCTTGTGAATTCCTTAGAGTGAATTTTGTGCATGGTGCTTGTGGAATTTGCCACAGTGCCTACCTTATATGTATCATATTCTTTCCACCAATACAACGGTGCGGTGACGTCGACCGATACAAAAATCATCCGCATAAACTTCCGGTCAACACTTCCCGAACGGCAAAGTGTCTGCATAAGTTTCAAGTCGTTTTCACCGAGAATGTAGGTTTCACTTTCGTCGTAATAGCTGTCGATTCTACTCCAACTGTTCATTGGATTTCTCATACCTCGTACAGCGTTTTCAAAATTTAAGACCGATGTTCGTTCGATTTTTATCATATATTTTATTTCTCCTAAGAATAAGTGGTAATGATTTTATGCTT
>CAZUPI010000089.1:0-3894 GCA_964621755.1 uncultured Ruminococcus sp.
CCTCAAAGGACCGTTGGAGCTCGGTGCAATACTTTTTCTTTTCCTCCTCGGTAACTCCCAGCAACGCATCCACTGATGTTTCAAAAAAAGAGGCGATCATTGGTAGCATTTCTATGTCTGGGTAAGTAGCTCCAATCTCCCACCGAGAAATAGCTTGCGGAGACGTTCCGAATTTTTCTGCTAATTGTTCTTGGGTAAGATTCATACGTCGGCGATTCAATCGTATTTGATTTCCTAAATTCAATTTCATACCATATCTCCATTCTAACACTCTCTGCACAGAAGTTATGTTTTACCGGTGATAATAGTATAAAATATTTTCGCGCTCCAATCAAGCGCACATTTTGTGAGAATTTATCTCAATATATAAGAAAACAAATTCGTTGAAATCATGCAGTTGAGCATTGTTCCGCTTACATTATACCTCATGAGCAAGCGATTTGGCAAGTACTCCGGCATAAGTTTTGTCGATTCTACCACACTAAAAGTCTGCGATTCTCACAGAATCCACTCTCACCGTGTGTTTTCTGGTCTTGCGGAACGCGGAAAGAGTTCCACCGGCTGGTTTTACGGCTTCAAGCTGCACCTTGCCATCGATGACCGCGGAGAGATTCTGGCATTCTGCCTGACCTCAGGTAATGTAGACGACCGTAACTGGGAGGTTCTCGAACGTCTGACACGAGAGATGTATGGGAAACTGTTTGCCGACCGCGGCTATCTTTCTGTGAAGCTGTTTGAAAAACTGTGGGAACGGAAGATACAGTTCAATGTTGTTTCTGCGCTTGTTGCCTATTCTTTTCTGCCGTCAAAGCCTTCTCTTGGTATTTCTCCTCTGGAACAGGGACTTCTGCCTTTTTAACTTTTTTATCGAACTCACGTTAAAAAAGCAGTCTCTATTTCACAAAATCTTTAAAAAGGATCACAAAACACAGTCATACTGCTTTCCTCCGAGGAATGCTATCTCTCGGAAGTTTTCTATTTGCATTATTTATTTTGCGGTTACGAGAAGATTGTATTATTTCTTCCGACGGGATTGCCTCGAAGTAAATTCCGCCCCCCTGTGGATACTTGTCGATATAGTACGCCAGATTATAAGCTTTCTGGGCATCTGTTTTTCCGGACAGATCTACAATAGAATAGATAGCATCGAAATTAGTAGCGATTGTAGTTGGAGTTGTATATACAGGGTCAGAAGAATAAGATGCGATATATTTACCAGAGGTACTGTTATAGGTAATGGAAGGAAAACCGGCATTGGCATATGTAACAGTAAAGGGATCGGCTTCCAAGTATGCGGTGGTTGTGAGAGAAGAACGAACATCTACTACTTTGGAGGAAGTAGTGTTTCCAAGGTTTTTCAGAAGCATAGCATAGGATGTAACAAAACATCCTGCATCATAAATTCTGTTGTGCCAGCTTGTTGATGTTGAGGAATAACATGCAAACAGTTAAGAGAGTACAAATGGTTCTGTTTTTTTTGAGTTGACTTAAATTTCATAATTTTCCTCCTTGAATTCATCCTAAATTGTTTTCTTCATCATTATATTATTTTGGTGAGTAGATGATAATTTCAGGAACGATTTCCATTTCTCCTGAATCTGTTTCAAGAGCTTCAGAGGATGCGATGGGGGATGGGAGGCTGTTGTATTGTGCAGAGTAATCGTTGTCGAGTTCAGTACCCTCAAAGACATTGTTGCCAAATAAAACGGACGCAGGAAGTTGTACTTCTTTAAGAGAGTTACAGTACGCAAAGGCTTTATCATTGATACTTACAGTGGTCTGTGGGAGAGAATCGAATTCTATAGTCTCCAAATAAACACAATTATCGAATGCACCGACTCCAATGTACTCAATATTTGAGGACATTCTGATTTGCTGAAGCCCTTCGTTCATGCGATAACAACAAAGGAATGCGTAATCTTCAATAATCGTGACTGTGTCTGGGATATAGACTGAAGTAATCACTCGCCCGTCAGTGTAGGTAAGCAAGTCGAAAACGTGTTCACCGATAATATTGATTCCATCAGGAATCACAACATCTCCGCCTGAACCGCAGTATTGGGTTAATACTGTAAGTCCATTTTCATCATACTCGACTTGAAAATCTTGTGAAAAAGAAATGTCAGATGAATGAGAGGCTAATAATGTCTCGGTATCGAACGTTTGGAAAGTACATGAAGGCAGAGTGAGGATTAGTGAGAATGTCACAAGAAACGTAAGTATCAATGATTTTAGACCACTTTTCATTTTTTCATCACCTGTTAAATTTTATGCTTTTACTCCACTACTTCAGAAAGTGCTTTGCATTATCATTGTGGCATTTTTGCTTGTGTTTTGCAGTCGGCTATAAAACAAGAGAGCGAAAAAGCGCATAGCCTGAACTGCAAGTTAAAACGGATAACTTACAGCCAACCTCTGCGCCAACATGAATACGCTTGATCGGATATGGTAGGGTATGGGTCAGAATGTCGATCTGCAGTATTCGCATAGGATGGCATGTAAGGCGGTTCAGTTCGATTACCATTTCCGTCTAATATGGAACTTGTGGAACAATATTCCATCCGACCGATTTTAGTATATCATACGTTTTTATATTTTGTCAATATATTTACAACATTTTAATATTGATTTTCAAATAAAACTCGCAAATAATCTAAGAACGTCGATGGAGATAGCAAACAAAATGAGAAATATAACTAAAAAACACGGCAATCTGCCAACCGACTTGCTCTTCTAAACCCAAACTTCGGGTAATAATCGGGATGTCCATAGAAGAAAATTGCACGGTATCCCAGTCTTGTTGCCTCTGCAATGGAGTGACGCATCAGTGCTGAACCTACACCCATCCTTTTATAGTCCGTATGAACACTGAGAGGACCGAAATTTAAGACTTGTATTTCTTGAGCATCCGGCGTCATGACTTTCGCCAAACTGTAAATAACATGACCTACAATTTTACCTTTTCTGCGACACAATCAAGTTCCGGCACAAAAGAAGGGAGATCTCTTAATTTGTGTACCAGTAGATGCTCTCCATCGCAAGTGGGATGATCCATATTACCCCAAAAAGCCTCTCGCGTGAGTTTCTCTACAATGCGGTAATCTGCAGGTGTTTCATTTCTAATAGGGATATTCATCGCTTCCCGTCTCCGTATTTTTTGTTTTCAATTTTCTTTTGCCTGCTGAACTTTGCGATATTCTTATTCCGCTGCTGCTTTTGCCGTAGAAAAGCAACCTTGTCATCCAAATATTTCGCTTCTGTTTTTAGGCCAATATAGCTCTCCCAGCGTTCACGGGATAAATCGCCGTTTGCAATAGCTTCTTTGATCGCACAGCCCGGCTCAGTCTGATGCTTACAATCGCTGAACTTGCATTTTCCTAAGTATTGTTCGACATCCGAAAATGCTTCGCCCAGCCCGCTGGAAACATCCCACATTCCCAGTTCACGCATACCCGGCGTATCAATAATCATTGCTCCGTTTTTCAGCATAATCAACTGCCGATGGGTTGTGGTGTGTCGTCCTTTACTGTCATTCTCACGGATCCTATTAACAGCCATGATCTCTTCGCCTGCAAGTGCATTCACAAGACTCGATTTTCCTACACCGGATGAACCGAGAAATGCGATTGTTTTCCCGGGTGACATGTACGCAGAAAGGGTATCAAGACCTGATCCGATTTTTGAGCTTACAGCACATATCGAGATCTGCCAAAGCAGATTTATTTAATTTAGCACATTCATCACAGTTTGTCAATGGGGTAAGATGGATTTCCCTTTTACCTTTTGTGTTGATATACGCCTATCCGCCAAATCCTTCGTCGATTTGACAGAAAAAAGGAATAAGAAGAGGCCCCCTCCGATGCGGAGGGAGCCTCTTAGAACTTGTTTGGGTTC
>CAZUPI010000090.1:0-3890 GCA_964621755.1 uncultured Ruminococcus sp.
CCTGAAAGATAGGGCTAACATCGTAATAAAATGTGGAATTGTCCTGCCAGTGTCGATTGGAGCGTGGATAAGTGAAATTATTCAGAGGTTCCCTAATATATGATGAGAAGAATGGTTTACAGTATGAACGTCAGGGAAATTATGAACCGTGAACTGTTTTCGTATAACATAAAAGCTGGACAAAGATACCGATGAAAGTATCTTTGCCCATACATCTCCTGTTCAACAGTAACGTTTTTTGTCATTTTCCTTGTAATATAAGGAATTTTAAGCTTTGTTTTTCGAGTGGCAATGTTATTTTTACTATTGTTTATTCAGATTTTCCGCTGTTTTGAATTTTGGAAATCAAGTTGAATACCTGCAAAAACAGGTAGAAGATTGTATAGGCAAGACCGAATGCGCCAATCCACTCATATTTTTTCGGCAGTTTCCTTTCTACACAGTTCCGAATTGCTTGAAAATCAACCAGCAAAAACAGGCAGGCGATGATGATATAGAGAATGGACACACCGATACTTACCGCTACATTGTTCCGGGCGAATGTAAGAATATTCTCAAAACCCGGTATTAAGCTTAACAGGAACACCAGAGCGCCGCTCAACAAAGCCGTAAAAAACATTGTGGTCACTACGGTTCGGAACTTATGTGTGACGCTGACAATTCCAGTTGTATAAAGGATTGCCATAACCGAAACCAGAATAATGGTTATAACAGTTGCCATCGTAATAATTCCGCCGTATTTTTCCGGCAACAGATCGCCTAGACAGGTGAAACTGTAGCTGAAGCATAGGCAATAGATACTTCCAAGAACCGGAACCAACGGCTTGACAGCAAAAGCCAGAAGCGGCGCGATGAGTGATAACACGAAAGCTCCGAAGAAAACAAGCGCTTCCAGGGGATGAATACGCATACCGTTATTCAGAACAATCACTTCACCGACAATCATCTTCGGACGCACGATATGAAAGGCCACGACACCGACCACAGCCCATAACATAAAAAAAACAGCTTTTGCCGCAATTCCGCTATGGCTGGCTGCGTTTTTTTCTGAATCTGCGGTTTCCGACACCTTGTAGAGCTTACGAATCATTGGATTCATAAAAAAGCTGTTTTGCAGTTTTGCCTCTGTACTCATGGCTTTATTACCTCCTTGAGATATTTTGCGGTTCATACCCATTACAGCTAGTAAAGGGTATGAACCGTCTACTATTCATTCGTGTTTTATTTGTGTACTAAGGAGTGAAATTCCGAAACCATGCCATCCATGTCATTTTTAATTGTGGAAAGGCATTTATCAATTTCCGTCTTTATTGTATTTGCCGTTTTGCCTTCCCACTCTTCACCCTCTATAACGACCTTTTGCAGATAATCATACACATTTTGGCCTAATTTTGTAATTTCATGATCGGCAATCGTTGCGTCTTTTTCGCCCAGATACTTTAACTTTGCCGCATATTCAGCGAGCTTTTTTGTCACTTCCCCATTTTTAAACGGCTCCACTATATTCTCGTCAATATAGCTGACTGCTTCATGAATATCCTCTTCGGTCACATTCTCAACAGATGTTACAGCCGCCTTTGCCTCTGAATCCCACTTTGAAAATTCATCTTTCGCAGCGGTTATGATTTCATCGGCATCACCTTCGAGCTTTTCAAATTCAATTTTGGCCTCATTTTCCAGCGTTTCAACCTTTTCCTCGGTGCTTTTTGCTGAACAGCCGAACAAAGTGCAGGCTACAATTACCACAATTAAAACAGTAAATAACAAATTGCGTTTTTTAGTTCTGTTCATAATCATTCTCCTTCTTATCAAATTCTTTTAGACAACACCGCACAAATGCGCATTCCAAACAGTTGCACTAAAGGACCTATAAGAATACAAATCAGGCAAGGTCTGTCGGCAAGAATCAGGTTCGCTGACATCATACTCGGAGAAGCGAAACAAACTCGTTCTTCCTGAATTGCAGAGATATCCCTCCTTTCCGCGCATGTACGGTCTCATCTCCGGCAGGGTAAAACTTTCTGAATTTTATGTCGTAATTTTCACATTCGGACTTACCCCGATTGTTCTCTCATACAGATATTGACTCTTTGGAGAGGACTACAACCCATTGATGATTATTGATTATACCACAGAGTATCACATTTACAATAGTCAGTTGCTCTAATTATGTTTTTTATCCTGAAAAGATAGGAAAAAGCAAACGATGGGATACCGATGAATAGAGCGGTCGCATAACGTGCGTCTCTTGGCATGAGACGGCCATAATAGACACACACGGATGCGTGTTCATTCTATAAGAGCATGACGTCCGCTTTTTAGGCATTTGTGGCACAGAAAAGAAAAATAATTTTAAAAAAACTCTTGCATTCATGGCGGATTTGTTTTATACTACTTGAGCTGTCTGTTTAGGGATGAAGCGGTAAGTTGCCGCCATGGCCATGGCGGGTAATTATCGTGGACCAGCCCGGGAATCGGGCGACGGACTTGAGGCATCGCGCGGGGCGCGAGGATCGGCTCGGGAAGGACGCTTCTCACGGCGAATATTCTGGGGCTTGAGGAAGGCGAGGGTTGCCTCGCCCGTCCAAAAGCAGCCGATGGACACACCCGGAGCGGTGTACTTGAGACGAAATCAAGGAGGAACGAAAATGGCCAATCAAAGAATCCGCATCAAGCTGAAGGCTTACGAGCACAATCTGATCGACCAGTCCTCGGAGCGGATCGTGGAGACCGCGAAGCGGACCGGCGCGAAGGTGTCCGGCCCCATCCCGCTGCCCACGGAGAAGGAGATCGTCACCATCCTTCGCGCGCCGCACAAGTACAAGGATAGCCGTGAGCAGTTTGAAATGCGCACCCACAAGCGCCTGATCGACATTCATAATCCCAATCCGCGCACGGTCGATGCCATGATGAAGCTGGATCTTCCTGCGGGCGTCGAGATCGAAATTAAGCTCAATAACTAATGCAGGAGGTACGACATCATGAAAAAAGCGATCGTAGGCAAGAAGATCGGCATGACGCAGGTTTTCACCGATGACGGCCGCCTCGTACCCGTGACTGTGGTGGAGGCCGGCCCCTGCAAGGTGGTGCAGAAGAAGACCACCGAGTCCGATGGTTACGACGCCGTACAGGTTGGCTTTGACACCCTGGCGGAGAACCGCGCCAAGAAGCTGGTCAACAAGCCCCTGACGGGCCATTTCAATAAGGCCGGTGTAGCGCCCACCCGTTATCTTCGCGAGTTCCGTATGGACAACGTTGCCGAGCTGGAGGTTGGCAACGAGCTGACCGTCGCCCAGTTTGAGGCCGGCGAGAAGATCGACGTCAGCGGCGTGAGCAAGGGGCACGGCTTTACCGGCACCATCCAGCGCTGGAACCAGCACACCGGCCCCATGGCCCACGGCTCCAAGTATCACCGCGGCGTGGGCTCCATGAGCGCGAACTCTGATCCTTCCCGCGTGTTCAAGAACAAGCATATGCCCGGCCATTACGGCGTGGAGCGCGTGACCATCCAGAATCTTGAGATCGTCAAGGTGGACGCTGAGCGCAACCTGCTCCTCATCAAGGGCGCGGTGCCCGGCCCCAACGGCGGCCTCCTGCTGGTGAGAAACACCTGCAAGGCTTAACGGCGCCACACATTTGAGAATGTAAGGACCCTTTAGAAGGAGGAAATCAACACCATGCCTAAGACTTCTTTGTATAACATGGAAGGCGCGGCCATCGGCGAAGTGGAGCTGAGCGAGGAGATCTTTGCCGCTCCGATCAACACCGCCGCTATGCATCTGGTCGTTCGCTCCATTCTGGCCAACAAGCGTCAGGGCACGCAGAGCGCCCTGAGCCGCGGCGAGGTTCGCGGAGGCGGCCGGAAGATCTATCGCCAGAAGGGCACCGGC
>CAZUPI010000091.1:0-3849 GCA_964621755.1 uncultured Ruminococcus sp.
TCCTCTCCGCTGTGATGCACGCCGACGAGCGCAACCGTGCCATGTCCGAAGCCTTGGGCGAGGATGCGTACCACTATCATCTTCATGTGGTCTATATCCCAGTGGTGGAAAAACAGATCCTGTGGTCGAAGCGGCGTAAAGACGAATCTCTTAGAGGGACGGTCAAGGAAACGATCATGCAGGTCAGCCGCAGTAAGAAATGGGACTCCAAGCCGGTGCTGGATGAAGCGGGGAATCCGTTACTGAACAGTAAGGGCAGGAAAGTCCTGCGTTCATCTTACAGTGTGTTACAGGATGACTTTTTCAATTTCATGCGAGCTGCCGAATATACCGATGTGGAGCGTGGCAGTACCGAAGAACATCTGACGGTAATGCAGTTCAAGGTGCAAGCTGAACAGCAGCATTTGGAAGCAGTGACCGCACAGGTAGACCAAGCGGAGCAGACGTTGGCTGACACGCAATCCGCTGTTGAAAAGCAGGAAAAGAAACTGAAAGCTCTGCAAAAGGAAGCCAAGGAGCAGGAGGTAAATCATTATAGAGAATCGAAATAAGGATGAATGGAGCGGCTTTGCCGATTTACTTGCAAACTTAATAGAGAAATATGCGGCGGTTCTGGATATTGATAATCTTCCGGATCCGCCGTTCTGTTTGGAGAAAGAAACCAAGGGAATTGTAAACAACTCCGAACAATTATCGGACACTATTGAAAAATTAAAGACTGCATGATAAAATAATCGTGTGATGAGTGTCCAAATCCGCATTGAATAATCGCTCAATGTGGGAATTACATAAATGAAGATAAATTCGAAAAGAGGATTCCAATTGGAAAAAGGTCAACGGGGAAGAAGCAGAAGCAATCCGCACGATCTTTGACCAGTATGTGCATACCGACATGGGTGCAAACGGTCTTGCAAAATATCTTGCCAATCATGGTATTGGGAAAATCCAGAGACAGAACGGCAAGAATCCTCTGTTCGATTCGGCCCTGATCCGCAGAATACTGAAAAATCCCGTTTACTGTGGCAAGATCGCTTATGGCAGACGCGGGACGGAAAAAGTACACGGCACAAGAAACGATTATCGACTTGTGGAGCAGGAAAATTAGATGTCAAGGAAGCATCTATGAAAGGGGACAATGTATGTTATCGACAAGAGAGAAAGCAGAAAAATTATTAACACAATATGGCGGTTTCAGCACTCGATATCCATTTTATGCACTCACAGTGTGGCAACAGAGCAAAAACAGACGGATTTTGCGGTAGGGTTTAGGCTGCGATTTGGATGTCGTGGTACATGAAATGGATGCCGGAATTTTTTTGACATTTCATACCATAAATTATATAATATTACTGAGAGAATAAAGTTATGTTACAGTTAATAATCGCAATATCGAGTTTGATCTGAACATGGACGAACTTGATCTCACCGATGCGGAAATGCGGCATCATCGAGCGAGAGAATTACAACAAACCAAAGTCCGAGGATGCAAAGCAGCCCCAGTGCCCGCCCGATAAGGAAAAAACAATCAAGGAGGCGCTTTTGCACTTCGGCATGATTTAAGGAGGGCAAAATGGAGCGTTTGGTTCCTTGGGAGTTCAACATGGATACAGCATGTGTGGAACTGAAATTCTCAGATGGCAGTATGATTTCCATTGATCCAGTGGCTTATTTGAAAACAGTAAACGAATCTAAACCGCTGGATTAATTATTTCATAATATGAGATAAAAGGATGGAGAGAACATGAGATACAAAATAGCGATTTGTGATGATTCGGATGCGGACAGGCAATATGTTTTGAATATGGTGAACCGCTGGGCGACGGATGGCGGTCATGTAGTACATACCGACACCTTCACTTCTGCAGAGAACTTCCTGTTCCGCTATGCCGATGAAAGTGATTACGATATTCTCCTCCTCGATATCGAAATGGGGAGGATGGATGGCGTGACGATGGCGAAACAGCTACGGCGGAACAATGATACCGTTCAGATCGTTTTCATCACGGGATACTCCGACTATATCTCAGAGGGCTACGAGGTGGCAGCACTCCACTATCTCATGAAGCCTGTCTCGGAAGAAAAGCTTTGCACTGTGCTTGACCGAGCCGCCGAGAAGCTGTCAAAGAATGAAAAGGTCTTGAACTTTGAAAGCGGCGGCGAAATGGTGCGTGTACCGATTTATCAAATCCGGTATGCGGATGTATTTGGTAACTACGTTACGATACACGCATCGACCGATGTTACGGTAAAGATGACACTCGGAGAGCTTGAAAAGCAGCTCGACGGGCGTTTCTACCGTGTCGGACGCTCCACGATTATCAACCTTACGCAGATCAGACGTGTCACAAAAACAGAAATCAAGCTCGCTGACGGAACCGCCCTTCCTCTGCCAAGGGGAGCTTATGACGGAATTAACCGGGCGATCATTAATATGAGGTGAAGAAGATGGGATTATTTTCAAAGCGCATAGATAAGCAAATCGAATTCTATCAGCACGAGCTGCTCGAAACGCATTATCGGGAAGTCGATAATATGTATCGGCAAATTCGTGGTTGGCGGCACGACTACCGCAACCATATTCAGACAATGAAAGCATACGCAGCCACCGAGGATTGGGATGCAATCAAGCGGTATCTCGATCTTTTGGATGAGGATTTAACCACCGTTGATACTGTTATCAAGACCGGCAACCCCATGACCGACGCCATTTTGAACTCTAAAATTTCGCTTGCAAAAGCGAAAGGAATTGAAGTCGTAGCAGACGCGCATATTCCCGTTAAACTGAAATCGTCGGAGATTGACCTGTGTTGTATCATCGGAAACCTCTTTGATAATGCGATTGAAGCAAGTGTGAAATTACCGGAAGGTCAGCGTGTGATCCGTGTGTATATGGATATGCGGAACACTCAGCTCTACATTTCCTTTACCAACTTTACCGCTGGTAAGAAAATGAAAAAAGAAGGAAAATTGTTCCGCAGCACCAAGGGCGACGGACACGGATTTGGTCTTGTCCGTATTGATGCAATTGTGGAACGGTTCGATGGGTATATCAGCCGCAATAGTGAGGACGGAGCTTTTACAACAGAAATATTGCTTCCTCAGGTATAAAATTTGCAATTCATCACCCCAAAATAACGATTCGTCCCCGGATTTACACAAGTCCGGGGATTTGTGATATGATAGAATCACAGTAAAGGAGGTTTCCAATATGACTGATGTAAAGAAGAAAAAAGAAAAAGCTCCGAAGCCGAAATACAAAATGTCAACCTGCATTGGGTTTATGCTGAAGCTGGCAGCGGAACACGAACCGATGATCCTGTGGGGCGGGCTGATTATGACGGCACTGGCGGTATTGCAGAATCTGGTGAATCTGTTTATTTCACCGATGGTTCTGCGTGCAGTCGACCAGCAGGTTTCTGTCTGGGAACTTGTCGGAAAAATCGGGCTGATGATCGGTATGCTGATTTTCATAAGCTGTGTCAATACCTACATTGGCGGTGTCGATGTCTACCGAAAAATCACACTTCGTGGTGTTGTAGGTGCGTTAATCAATGACAAATGCGCCACCACATCCTACTGCAATGTGGAAAGCGAAGAATTCTCAAAAATTCAGCAAAAGGCAGGAAAATGTACTAACAACAATTCCGCCGCAGCAGAATCCATATGGGGCACCCTGTTCGGCCTTCTGCGAAATTTCGCCGGATTTGTGATCTACATACTGCTTCTTACCAACGTGGAACCGCTCCTGCTGGTAATTATGCTGGCTACCACCATTCCCGGGTACTATCTGAACAGGTATATCGGTGGCTGGGGATATCGGCACAGAGAGGAATCTGCCGATATCGAGCG
>CAZUPI010000092.1:0-3846 GCA_964621755.1 uncultured Ruminococcus sp.
GTACGATATCTGTGTGATGGCGAACTGCTGTATGAAGAGGATATTGTTGCTTCAGAAGATGTTAACAAAATCAGTTTTGGCGGACTTTTAATGCGTATGATAGGAATTTATCTTTTAAAACAAGCATAAAATAAGGAGAACGCCATAAAATTCATAATTTACTCTTGAAAAAACGCATAAAATGTTGTATGATATAAGAAAAGGTACAGGAAATAGGTTGGAAAAGCTTTTCCTCAAATCTTAAAAAATTTATTCCAAACTGTCTGAGATTTATTATCAACGATAAGCATTTACGGAGGACTTTAAAAACATGTCAGTTAAACTCAATGAAAAGTATCTTTCCGGTTTCGTATCTGAAACTGAGATTGATAAGATTTCACATCTCACAGAAGCCGCACATGCACTCGTAAAGAGTGGTAAGGGGGCCGGCTCTGACTTTCTTGGATGGGTTGACCTTCCGGTGAACTATGATAAGGAAGAATTTGCAAGAATAAAAGAAGCTGCCACAAAAATTCAGAAAACCTGCGATGTATTCGTTGTAATCGGCATTGGTGGTTCCTACCTTGGTGCGCGCGCCGCTATTGAGTTTGTAAAATCTCCTCTTTATAATAATCTCACGAAAGATACTCCTGAAATATATTTTGCAGGTAATACAATTAGCTCTTCCGCACTTGCTGATACTCTGCGTCTCTGCGAAGGAAAAGACGTTTGTGTAAACGTTATTTCAAAATCTGGTACAACAACAGAACCTGCTGTGACTTTCCGCATTTTCCGCGAATTACTCGAAAAGAAGTATGGCGAAGAAGGGGCAAGAGAAAGAATTTTTGTTACAACAGACCGCGCACGCGGTAAGTTGAAAGAATTCTCTACAGAAAAAGGTTATGAAACTTTTGTAGTTCCGGATGATATCGGTGGGCGCTATTCTGTTCTTACTGCTGTTGGTCTTCTTCCGATAGCTGTAGCGGGGATTGACATTGACAGAATGATGAAGGGGGCCGCTGATGCAAGAGAAAAGTACCTCGACACATCCATAGAGAAAAACGACTGCCTCCGTTATGCCGCAATCCGCAATATTATGTATAATAAAGGTAAGTCCATCGAAATTCTTGCAGCGTATGAGCCAGCCGTTCAAATGTTCTGCGAATGGTGGAAACAGCTCTACGGCGAAAGCGAGGGGAAAGACAACAAGGCTCTTTATCCTTCTTCTGTTATCTTCTCGACAGACCTTCATTCTCTCGGCCAGTATATTCAGGAAGGTCTCAGAACTATGTTTGAGACAGTTATAGACTTCAAAAAATCGGTCGATACTGTAATTATTCCCGATGACCCGCACAATATCGATGGGTTGAACTTCTTATCCGGCAAAGAGCTTCATGATGTAAACAGAATGGCGATGACTGGCACATTATTCGCTCACAACGACGGTGGTGTAGCAAATGTAGTAATCGAAGTTGAAGACAGAAGTGAGTATTCCTTTGGTTATCTCGTATACTTCTTCGAACTTGCATGTGCCGTATCCGGATATATGCTCGGTGTAAATCCGTTTGACCAGCCCGGTGTTGAAGCATATAAGAAAAATATGTATGCTCTGCTTGGCAAGCCTGGTTATGAAGAACACAGAGCTGAACTTGAAGCAAGAATGAAATAATATTAATAAAAACGGAGGAAATCATGATTAAGTTAATTATAGGCAAAAAAGGTTCCGGCAAAACAAAAACTCTCATCGACCTTGTAAACACAACTCTCAGCACCACAAACGGCTCTGTAGTTTGTATTGAAAAAGGCGACAAGCTCAACTTTGCTATCAACTACCAGTGCAGACTTATTGACACAGATGAGTATCTCGTGACTGACGGTCAGTCCTTGTTCGGCTTTATTGCGGGTATTCTTGCAAGCAACCACGACGTAGGTGATATTTTTATCGACTCTGCACTCAAGATTTGTCAGAACGATGCAAGCAGCTTCGACGTATTTCTGAACGAGCTTGAGGCCCTTGTGAAAACCCACAATATTAATTGCGTGATAACCTCGTCACTGTTGCCTGAAGAAGCATCTGAAACGGTAAAGAAGTTTATTGTTGAATAATTTAACTTAGTGAAAACAGACGGTATTATAAAGATACCGTCTGTTTTTATGGAATTTAAATTGTATCCATTTCAACTGCATCTTTTCAAAAGGTTTCTTTATCACGTCTCCAAACTTACGTCATGTTAATAAATATATTGTCACCATGGCATTCATCCGCATACCATGTAAATGAAGAATCTTTCTGTCATCTATTTATTTTACAGACAATTCTTCTCGCCAGTCAATTCATATGAAAGGCATGGAATAAAAAATGGCTGAATGCAGAAATAACGGCGGACGTGACCGGGACCTTGTGTGTATTGACACATACCGGGTTCTCGATTCCTGCCGCGACAAAGATTGCTTTGAAAACGTGCGTGTTTACCTCACATGTGCGGGTCAGGATATCATTGACCGAACAAGTGTTGTGAGGGCAAAATGCGCAAGGGTTGTATGGTCGTGTATCAATATTGATTCGGTGCCATTCAACCGTGGATTTTACCAGCTTTTTATCAAAATATACGTAAAAATAACCTTCGAAGCTTGCGTAGGACCTGGCAACGTGCAAGAATTTGAAGGCATAGCAGTAGTCGAAAAGAAGGTCATCCTGTTTGGAAGCGAAGGAAATGTAAGCGTATTTAAGAGCGAAGCGCAACAGAATAATTTCTGTGGATGTGGCGCTCCAAAATCAAGCAGCTCAAACACTCTTCCAATTGCGGTACTGGAAACTGTCGACCCTATCATCCTTAATACCAACATTGTAGAACCATGCAAACCGTGCCGCTGCCTCTGCTGTTGCACAATTGATGAAATACCTGATTGTGTATGCTCTACATTATCGTGCGACCTTTCCGACGAGCCGGATTCCAACGTACTTCTTGTCTCGCTCGGCTTTTTCTCCATTGTAAGAATCGAACGCCCTGCTCAGTATCTCGTTTCGGCTGTAGAATATTGCGTACCCGAGAAAGAATGCGAAATGCCGTCCGTGGAAGATCCGTGCAGTCTGTTCAAGCAAATGTCGTTTCCAACCTCTGAATTCTGTCCACCGTCAGTAATGCCAAACAATTCCGACGGGGAACGGAAGTGTGGCTGCCAGTGAGTAGGATGACAATTGAATGAATAATCGGGGGAAACTTTTTCTAAAAAGTTTCCCCCGACCCCCTTTAAAATCCTTAAACAGGATTGAATTGAAATTTATCTGGCTGACAGTACAACTGCACATTCTGCACATTTGTCGATAAGTGCGTCACTGTGAAGCAACACGGCATTTAGCGGCATCATCCCGCTCTCAATGTACACCTCCGAGAAGGTACCGCCATGACACTGTAGAATTTCGCTTTCATCTATGCGAGCGAGGCTGCCACAGGAAGTTTCGAATGTAAAGGGAACAAATGTGTATTTTTCTCCTTTTCTGCGCATTCTGACAAGCTCACGGCAGAGCTTATCATATGCTTCCGCTGCCTGTTCGATTGGCATTGAGAGTTTGGGATATCCGGCAACATGGGTTACGCCTTTGGTAAACAGAGTCAATGCCATATCAACAAGTTCTTGCATATCAGAAAAATCAAATACAGCAATCGGATTTTCGTACAAATTTTTGATTTCATCGTATATAGTAAAATCGGCAGCAAATGCAAAGTTAAGCGTGGGATAAGACTTTGTGAGCATTTCAGCACGCTCACTGGATGCTGTGTAGATAACCACAGGACTTCCAGCAGGAATTTTCATTAGCACCTCGTCTGATGCTTCTGAGGTGATTACATATTTTCCGAACTTTTG
>CAZUPI010000093.1:0-3828 GCA_964621755.1 uncultured Ruminococcus sp.
AAAACGACCGAGAGATAAGGACTTGGCCCCGGAAACCATACAGGTTTCCGGGGCCAAGCCGTTTTTGGGGACGGGGCCAACCCAAGGGATTTCCCCCGGAATGGCCTTTGCCGCCAGACAGAGCCGCTTTGCCGGGACGGGCTGGGTGAAAAGGGGCTGTCATTTTGTGAGACAGCCCCTTCTGCGTTTAAAACTATGTTGCATATAAATCTATCTGGTATTTCCCGTCATAGGTTTACAGTTTAATATTATGGTCAAATAATTGATTAGTTGATCTTCCTCGGCATACCCAAGAAGTATTGGCAATTTTTTCAAATTCAATAGGCGTAATACTACAAGTGTGATCTTAGTTTTGTTCGGAACAATAGTCTATCCATATAACAGAGCACCACACTTCCTGCTTTACAAAATGATCTGCCCGAATGAATTTAAAGTCGAAACCATCCGCTGTTATAAGAAAGACGAATCGCTTAAGTCTCTCAGTGAAGAACTGTATAACGCTCAAAGCACTCTATATCAATGGCGCAAAGAGTACTGCTCAATTGAAATGCCTAATCTCACCTACACCCCTAAGGAGTTTGATGCCATTTGCCATCGGCAACAAAAAGGATCATAAAATAGTGAACTGCCCCATATTGACCCACCTCCTGCGGTGACGGAGCTCTTTCGCCAAGCCAGTGCCCTTTTCTGGCCTGCTCGGCCGATAAACCTCCGAGACATCCCGAAAAACTGACCTGTCACGGATATGGGATATTCCTCCCGGTGCCGGTAGATAACAGCATATTTTGTCCGTTGTGTCTCTCACGCTTTCGCCATTGCCTGGAGCTCTAAAAGCGCCTGCGCATGTGTAAATTTTGTTTGGACATGAAAAGGCCCCCAGATGTAGTTTTATTTTCCTACGTCAGGGAGCCTTTGTCTATTGTCCGTTTTTTCTGGTCACCGCACTGTGTTTTATATCGTTATACGTTAAAAAAGAGAATAAAATAATGATTTGCTGTCCGGCCTGCTTTTAGCGGATCTATTTTGAGTGATTTGTGTTCAAAAGGGCGTAGGGATAAACTGTAAGCTCAGGTTATAATCAAGTTACGTCAATGGGCGAAAACTCTGATTATTTCCAAATATGCGAATATTGTCGATCCATTTATATATGTCACTTTTTTTAAAACGTGGCTTATTATTATCGCCTACGATTTGCTCCACGGAACGCGCCAACAAGGCATATTCAGTCTCCAAATCTGTATAAAACACTCCGCTGTCATCTGTATTAATCGATACCTGAAGCTGCGCACACTCGGCTTCTTCCTGCTCGGTGACAGGAAGGCCGCGGTTATAGAAGGCCAAAAGCGGATGCTTTTCATAGCTCCGAAAGGTACTAATCAGAACATTGGAAGTTGGATTAGATTCAATAGAGATACCTTTTCTGGCAAGCAGATAACGCATTTCAATCTGAACCGCCTTTGCTGCTTGAATATATTCCGTAGAGATATCAATTTTGATCCGTTTCGAACCTGCCTTCCGAACGAGTTCGTCAAATTGATAGTAGTAGTTCAAAAGACTGTATTCTGCGACATACCGATCTTCGTAGTGAAAGGGGAATGATTCGTTCACCTTACACCGCTCACTGGGAACCAAAAGGGAATATGAGTATGGCTTCCGGAAGTAACCTTCTGCATAGCATGACGGGTCATCTCCACGCAAAGTCCATGACCGATAATAGTCCATAATATCAAAATGACAGGTATGTTTTTGGTAGTGATTGTGATCTTCGTTAGTATGATCGTAGCAATTCCTTCGCGCAAGATCCATAATTGAATTCAGTGCTGCATCAGAAAGGATATTGCGATACACAATCCGAAACCAGTACTCAAAGTCAGCAATGAGCCGCTCCTTCAAGGAGGTTGCATTTGAAATAGAAAAATGGGTCAGTGCGTGGTAGAACCAAGCCAAGTTATCCAAATAATCCTGGACAGAAAGGGAGATTGTACGATGTTTTTTTTCATACCAATCTTCTACGTCTATCCCAAGTACGGTGGCGTGTCCTAGGCGATCTCCGCAGTCAAAATCTAAGAAGCGGATCACTTCATCTATAGCGCGTAACCCGTCTACAACATCAAGAAAATCTTCGCCGACATGATAGGTCTTGCCCAGTGGAGGAAGCCGCCGGGATGCTTCGGTATACCCAGCATATTTTACATGGTGTTCACCCAATAGACGGAAAACCGGCGCAAAAACCTCTGGTCGACAACCGATTTCCTGTGACGCGGCGTCAATTCCGAGAACTCTTCGCGCCAAGTGGGGCTTGGTTGTGCGGAATTTAATGATTTCACGAGCTTGAACTGATATCCGCTTGCGTAAATTATCATGACGACATGATATATTATACGACGTATGGGGACTATTTCCGATAGCTTGGGTTTCTTGGAATAATGAATCTTTCTGTTTGAGGAAATGGAAAACATAGTAATATCGTTCTCTGATATCTTTTCCGTCTTTTGGAGTTTCCTCACTCATTATTATGTGCTCTAACTGCTGGATCTGATCGGGAATGGGATGAATTCGCACCTCCAGCTCTTTGATATAAGGCTTCTTGAGCGTCTCATTTATGGCTAAACGTGCCAAGTATGTATTAGATAAGCCATCTTTGCCAAGAAAATAGCTCTTCCGCCTGTGGATCGTCTGGAAGTTGTCAAAACCAATGATATCATTGGTTTGCACCAGTTGAGCGCGGAGCTTTGTTCGAATGAGAAAATAAGCATAAAATAGATTATATTCTTTGGGCGTTAAGTGCTTTTGCTGATTAGACTTTTGATAATCAGAAAAAATACTGTAATAAAGCCACCGCTCACCAATCAGGATCTCATAATTAGAAGGATTTTCTGTCAGACTCCAAGAAAACATGTTAAGTATATAATCGGTTCGGAATTCAGGAGTCCGAGCATATGCGTTGATAAAAGTTTGCAGTTTTTCCCTGCACAGACTGAACTGATATGAAAAACTAGGATGTGATACAGTCTTGATTTGAGCACACTCCAGTGCTTTGTGGCCTGTATTTGTCAGTCGTTCAGAAAGATAGAGCCGGATCCATGCAGCGCGCAACCGCATCAATTCATCATATTCGCCGGTGTTATTTTGACTATTAGCCAATTTTGTTAAATTATTAATATATTTCATGTTAGTAACATGGTTCATTAAATTGACCCAAGAAACATGAAAATAGGGTGTCGATGCCCATAGATGGCAATGATGATTTGAAATTCCTTGGTGAAGGATGAAGTTCAGCTGCGTGTTGTTGTGGCTGACCACATAAGGCCAAGCAAACATATCACGGTCTGTTTTGGCGTACCAATGATCCCGATCTGCATACATTGCGGAAAGCGGTAACTCTTCCCCTAAATATTGTGACAGCGTTCGCCATGAAAAAATCTGTTCGTATTGGCACTCAATCCGGTTATTATTTACGATGAGCAGGTCTTGCAGAACGATTAAAAGCAGGTCAAATGCGTTCAAATAGCAGGACTTGAAGGCAGAATAATTTTTTTTCCACGCTGTTTTTTCAGACACATAGTCGATAATGCTTTGCGCATAGGATTCACATTCCAGTTTCGAATAGGATTGACAGAAGTATTTATCGTTGATCATTAGGTCAGCGATGTCATTGCTGGAAATTTTGTCATAAAAGATTTTTCCCGTTAGCACCGATTGAACTGGAATCTGAGTGAACAGCAAGGCACTTAACCGGGCCAAGATTTCAGGTGTAATTTCTCGCTGATCAATCATCTGCTCTCACCGAATAAAGATAGCTTTGCTGCGCCGCTGTCTCGCTCAAGG
>CAZUPI010000094.1:0-3568 GCA_964621755.1 uncultured Ruminococcus sp.
GTTTCATCTTGCCGCTTGATTTTTTCGGCTAGTCTTGCCGCATCACGAACGCCCAAGTTCTTTTCGGCGATGATTTTTGCGGCAAGGACTTGCTTTTTCTTATCCAGAACGGTTAAGGGTAACGCCTGTCCTTTGGAAAGCTTTCCCTCCTCAACCATATCCATCACAGACTTTTCAAGAGAGAGAAGACGTAGAGCGTTCGTAACGGCTGGTCGAGATACCCCTATGGCCGCAGCAACTTCCCGCTGTGTCATATTGTATTGTTCGATCAAAACCATGTATCCACGAGCTTCTTCCAAAGGGTTAAGATCTTTTCTTTGTAAATTTTCGACCAATGAAAGTATGGTTGTATCGTAATCGTCAGCTTCAATGACATTGATAGGGATCTCGTACAGTCCAGCCATGCGGCAAGCTCGCCACCGACGCTCTCCGGCAATGATCTGGAAATAGCCATTGTCAATAGGGCGCACGGTGATAGGCTGTATGAGCCCGTGTGTTGAGATTGAGTCGGCAAGATCCTGCAAAGCTGCGTCGTCAAAGAATGTTCGCGGCTGTCCAAGGCGCGGTTCGACTTTGCTTATAGGGACAGTTAAATGCCGGATCGCGGCTTTTCCTTTATCAGGAATTCAAATCGCCCCCATATTCTTGCTATGGACGGGAGGGGTGCGTTTTGCATCCTCGTCGTCTAGCGCTTTCTTTAGCAATCGCTCTACTGCCACGGTAAGTGTTTGTCCCCGTTCTTCTGCCAGTGCGTGTATGCGTTCCACAAGCACCCTATCCATATAGAAGCTTATATTCTTTCCGTCTTTCTTTTGTCTTGGCATCTTCTTACCTCGTTCTATCCTATTAGATTGTCCCACAAACAAAACCATGAGAGGCAGCAAATAGTCTACTATATTATATTGTATCATAGCATGCTTTATTTTGCAACTAATTTTAATATTAACGATGAATAATAATATTAATAATATCAAATGATATGGCTCTTGGGGCTTTGTATCGTAAACATGGGTGTGGGCATAAATTGCTATAATAGAGATGTAACTAAAAAACAGTTACAGAGGGATGCCGGAAACAAGATGAGGATTGTTTGCCGCACACTCGTGAATTTAGTTGTTAGTTAGGCAAACAGGCAGATTTGACTATTTTCCGCAGATAGGCTATTATATTGGTATAATCCAACTAACTTAGCTCTGCGAACATTCGATCGCACAGAATTTACAATTCCAGTACAAAGACTCACTATGACCTGCAGAGGGGAGTAGTGGGTCTTTTTGCTGTTTATATAGTAGGAGCCATGAGCCACGCTCATGGCTAAATTTATGCCCGGCCATGCCGGAATCATTATTATAGGGGGAAAAGCTTATGAGGTATGACATTACTTTTGCTGCGACAGGCGGCATAACCGTTGCGGCTGACAGTGAAGACGAAGCCCGCAACTTTTTTGAAACTGAGTTGCAGGGGCGGGCCGCAAGAGAATTGCTTACTAATGGTATTGACATTACCGAGGTTCGGGAATGTGACCACAGTGAGATCGTCTCCGATGCTTCAGCAAACGACTCAGCGGAGTTCACTCTTTACAGGATTGCGCTGAAAGCTATCATGGAAGCATTGCCGTCAGAGCCTGTCGACAACTGCCATGTGTGGTCGAACGGCGATTGCATCTTATGCGATAGTGAGGCGAGAGCAGATGCTATCGCAGATCTAATCGATTCGATGTATGGGAGAAAAGTTGCCTGTACTGGGCATTTCAATGCGGAAGAGGACAAACGTAATGGGGAGGTAGACGAGTGTACCGGGTGGTACTACGTCGACGTCTGAAGTTCGTTTGCTGTACTTTCGTGACCTAAATCATGGAAGATCAAAAATCTTGCAATCACGGAGGGAGAAACAATTTTATGGAATTTACAGAAGTCAAAATAACCAAAATAACCGAACAGGAGTTCCTGCCAAAGCCGTCTTGTCGGAAACCTCGTACCCGTCATGTCGAACATGAATATACTGCGAGAATCTGTACAGTTCATGAAGACGAGTTTCCTGTTGCTATGCTTGTCAATGATTGGCAGCTCGTTAATGAGGAGATCCGCGTGTACGATGGAACATTGTACAGGAAGAGCATGAGCTCGCCCAATGTAAAGGAACTAAGCCGTATTCTGAGCGATGGGGGATTTAGGACAGGAAATAATCCTGAGTATGTTGAAGGCACTTCGGTCATTTTATCCACGCACACACAAGTAATTGAGGATGAGATTGAGCAAGGCGTCTCCGGTTATCTGATTTGTGCCGATACAGGCACTGTATGGCTCCCGACGGGGGAACCGAGGTATGTTCTGGTTACAGGCGGATTCGGAAACAATCACGGATTTACCTCTCTAACGATCGACTATAGTTGCTATCGAGGGGATTATCCTAGGGTATTCAACGCGCTTCAGCGCGATGAAGCAATTGCTTATGCGAAGAAGGTTGCTTTGAATCGCGGTGACACAAAGTGTGTGGAATACATGGGGGAAGATGTAAATATCGAAGTCCTTATCCCTGACGCTGTCAAGTTTGATAGGATAATGGATTCCCCCGAACCTTTGCGTAACATGTGCCAGGAGGGATTGCGGATGTATGACGCGATCGCGTCTGAGAAGACTTCGTTCAACGGCATTCTTGATGCAGATACTATCCTGGCCGACATTTTACCAGATGTTTCCGGGGAGACAGGCGTCGGGAGAGAGGTGCTTACCTGCTGGCTTGAAGCAAGATCTTCTCTGAACCCTCCGCAGTATGGTGCGGAACAGATGTTCGAGATTTTGACAGGTGTTTCTTTTGCGGATTATATCGAGCGAGTCTATAAGGAAACACGACCCAGACTGTAATTGGAGTTTATTATTTTAGGGGCGCCGGTTTGGCGCCCCTAAAATAAGGAGGATGTATGTTTATTCGATATGTTATAGTAAGATGATTCTAAAGGAGGAAAGACAAAGTGAAAGTATATGATATTCAATGGGATATTGACTTGGATGAGGCATTCGAGAAATTCTGTGAGCTTACCATAGAAGACGCTGCAGCGGAATCAGGGCTAACGTGCGAACAGTACAAGAATATGACATTACTCGAGAGAGTAGAGCATATGAAAAGTCTCTGGCGTCATTGTCCCGGCAAGCTCGCTGATTTTATGGGACTCCCTGATGAGGTTCGGGTTCCTGAAGAACTGACGGAAGAGGAAGATATTTCGGACTGGCTTTCCGGCACATACGGATATTGCCACACAGGGTTCTGTACAGATTCGGAGGAAATACGTTTTTTCTTCGACATGGATGGAACGCTCGCACATTGGAAGGCTGCGTCAGAAGAAGAGCTCCTTCAAAAGGGGTTCTTCCTAAACAGCAAGCCCAGTAAGAAAATCATCTGCGCTGCCGAGAAGCTGTCACAGAAGTACGCTGTGTATGTTCTGTCGGCGTATCTTCCGGAAAGCAAATACGCGCTGGAAGAAAAAGCTGCGTGGTGTGATAGATTTGTTCCGTTCTTGACACTCCCCACGGCTAAAGTCGGGGGATTCTTGGCTCAACGATCTCTGCCT
>CAZUPI010000095.1:0-3558 GCA_964621755.1 uncultured Ruminococcus sp.
ATATATTGTCGGCATATTATTATATACATACCCATGCAGTTGAATAGAAATCAGATCATAGCCTTTCAGTTCTGTCCTTAATTTTGTTACTGTACAATCCTCCTCAAGCTGAGTCTCCATATACTCATCTGTCCATAATGCCTGCTGTTCATCCTTTAAAAAGCGGAGTATATCTTCGTCACTTCCCAACCCATACAAAATAAGCGCCGATAGATTTTCTTTATATGGACAACTATCCATGTCAAAACGGACGGTGCTTGATGTACGCACTACCAAACCATCTTCATCATACTCCGACACATAAGAGGATTCACCAATCCCACTAAAGCCTTCTGTAAAATCCTCCAGCATAATACCGCCATAAGCACCGTTAGCATACTTATACGAAATCACCTGCGCCGTTTCATCATAGTTCACTGAACCCCGGGAAATTTGCCCATCCGTTTCAAGCTGATCCAGCAATTCAAGCATTTGCCCTGCTTTTTCATCTAACTCAGCCTCCGTATACGCGCTTGAAGCATTGAGTTCCATCACAGCATTATTCACATCAGTGTAATTCTCAATGGCCGCCAAATACTCTGAATCCGGGACAGTCTCTCCGTTGGAACCGGCGTTGCCTCGCTGCCACAACACGAAGCAAGTAACTGCTGCCAGAATTAACAGCACTGCTGACAGCAGTATAATAATCAGTGTGAGCCGGCTTCTCTTTTGTGTACTAGCCGCAGGTGGAATATCTTGCAACGCCTTCCCGCATCCGGGGCAAAATTTCGCATTTGGGCGCAATTCTTTTCCGCAATAAGGGCATCTCATACTCAAAACCTCACTCAATGTCTTAACAGCCTCACGATTTCCTATCAAAAAAGTTGGATTTCTGATATAACGGTATCCTCGTATTTTGTGCCGGGATAAACAGATTGGATGGTAATGACCACCTGATCTGTCATTACAGGTTGCTCAAAATAGAACGTTTGCGCACTCATATTGTCTTCTAAATTGATCACAATCATTGAACTATCCGAAAAAGATATCTGAAGCGAACTCGGTCGGGAATTCTTTTGATAGAGATCAGAACTCTTGTGATAACCCGCCCAAATCGTAAACCCACTAACCTGACTGGTCTCGGTTAGGGTCAAAGTAATTGATTCGCCAATGCCTTGGCCGGATACGGCCTCGACCCATCCTGTTTTTGTACTTCCATCTATTGCCAGTTTTGCGGTATGAGTCATGCCATATTCGCTTAGTTCTGAGGTGGCACTCGCACTTTTCACAACCGGCTCCGGAAATTCTTCTTCCTCGGTTTCCACAGTCGTTACCTCCTGGTCGCTATTTTCACTCTCCTCAGAATCAGCTGGCTTTTCCGGCTCTATAACTTCTTGGCTCTCGGTTTCAAACGGAACAGAAACAGTTTCTTCCGTTTCATCCTCTGCTTCAAACGGCGTTTGATCTATTTCTTCCGTTTCATCCTCTGCTTCGAGCGGAGCTCGTTCTATTCTTATTCCCGGTTCATCCTCTGGATCTCCCTGTTCAACGTCTGTTGGCATTTTGCTTTCTGCCGCAAATTCAATGTCAGCGTTTTCTTCTTGCCCAATTGTGTCTGTTCCGGCTCTACTGTCAAATAACAAAAAAGAAAGGAATCCTGCCATCGCCAAAATACAGACAACCAGGAATACAATCAACACAACAGGCAATATGGTTCTTCGCTTCTTATTTTCCGATATTCCTTCTAATGACAGGCCACATCCCGTGCAAAAGTGAGCGGGCGATATATTTATCTTGCCGCATTGCGGGCAAATGATTGATAACGGACGCTCTTTCGTTTTTCTAGCCACATGCTCCCCTCCAACACAAAACGCAGAAACTTTTCATTGCCTTATGCACAACTGCTGATCAGCAGGAGTGCGAAAACAAGTATAATCCCTACAAAGACCATCGGCCATATAACCTGATTATATGGAGACACCAACGAATAGCATATCATAAAAAAATCATAGTTCCCTCGCCAGGAAATATTTTCTAAGGCATATTTTCCAAGCCCAAATAGCACTGCGTTGCTGAAAAGGGAAGTCACCGCGTTAATCAAAACCAGTTTTTCCGCTTTCGTTCGTAGGGCTAATTGAATGGCACATTTTGCGGCGTTGATAAATATCAGAGTTCCTAAAAGGATATAGCATCCCTCAGCAAGCATTTGAAGTTCATCATCCAGCCAAAATACAATAGAAACGCAGGAGGAGAATCCTTCAACCGCTTTAAAAGCAAATACAACTGCAAAAATACCCAGAATCACTGCTGCAACCCCGGAAACAATCCTGGACATTCCGGATGGTTTCTTTTCCTGAGCATTTTGATATTCATCCTTGACCGTAATTTGACTGTTGACGATTTCGGCCTGCATCGTGTTTTCAGGACTCATTTTTTCTCCGCAATATGGACAAAATTTCATTCCGTCACGAATGGGTTTCCCGCAATTAGAGCAAAACATCGTTCTCCTTCTCTCTACCAATTTTTATATAGCGCCGACTGCCCCGCCAGAGGGGTGAGGCGCTGGAACTTCCTTGTTTTTATTGTGAAACGAAACTTTTAAAACAAATGATTCACAGCCTCAACCAAATACAAAACAACACGGGCTAAAAGATGCAAGTACCCAACCCCGCAGATTATCCCTGTTATCAGCCGCCTCCGATTGGTGGACGGAAGCAGGTTAAGATACTGTACATACCAATCATAAAACATCACCGCTAAAAACACGACACACAGCCATAACGGAAGGATCACGCCCAAAAGGAGTATTCCTCCGGCAAGATAACCAACCAGCAACCCGGTACATCGGGCGCAAAGCGGGAATTGATATTGCCGGAAGAAAAAACTCCTTTCAGGTAGTTGATGACATCCTGCCGCGTGCCCCAACCGCATCAACTGTTTGTGCAGTTTTTGCGCGTCAACCCAACGCTTTTCTCTGCAATTCATCATAATTTGACGAGTCGTTTTTCGTTTTGATGTATACAGCGAGCGCAATCATACCTTGAATCAGGCCCAGTGTAATACACACGATGCCAAGCAATGCGATGTCATCTCCCATGGAAGCGAAAACGATTCCGATCAGAAATAGAATGACACCGGAAAGCAGATTAAGAATTGCAATCGTTTTTGCCTGACTGATCTGATTTTGCAAATCTTCCGGATTTCGGAACTTATGCCCGCAATCACCGCAGACCCAGAAATTTTGATGGGTGGTTGATTGCGTGCTTCCGCAGTTGCCGCACATTAAACCGCACGGCCCAAACATCAGATAACCCAAACAGCCTTTGGTTCCCGAATAGCCGCCTCCCGTGGTAGTCGATTCCGTTATGGCCTGTAAATTTCTACTGCCGCAATGCGGACATTTAAGTGCTTTTTTTATGGTTGCCGCCTGGTTAATCTGCTGCTCCTGCCCGGGCGCAGCAGATGTGCTCTGCTGCGCCCGGGAATATGCCTCGTTGCTTTCAGTTACCGCAACAAGTTCGTTCCAATCTGTCTGCGCACCGCAGAAGGAGCAGAATTTGGAACCTTGTTTTATTTCTT
>CAZUPI010000096.1:0-3448 GCA_964621755.1 uncultured Ruminococcus sp.
ATAATCTTACATGAAAGGCACTACAATGAATATATATTCTTTGCGTGAAAATCCGAATCTGATTGAAGCTTTTATTTCATACTTTCAATCTAAATGGGCAACGCCTGATAGTATGGATGTCTATGACGATTGTATGAGAAACGCAATCCTCACCGATTCTCCGCTTCCACATTGGTACCTGCTGGTGGACGGGGGGAAATTCTCGTTAGAAAACATTATTGGATGCGTCGGACTTATTACAAACGATTTTATCAGCCGCAGCGACCTGTACCCATGGCTTTGTGCGTTGTTTATTGAGCCAGATTATCGTGGGCATAATTATGGCAAGCTGCTCATCGAACGTTGTCTTCATGATGCCGGAATACTCGGGTTCAAGCATCTCTATTTGGCCACTGACCATATCGGTTACTATGAACATTTCGGATTTACGTATATTGGAATAGGATATCATCCGTGGGGAGAAACTTCACGGATTTACATGGCAGAAACAAAATAATTCTTTCAGAAGGTATAAAATATATGTACTATATATCATTTCCAGGCCTTGGTATTGAGCCGTTTCATATTGACAAGGTAGCGTTTTCCGTGTTCGGTCGTGATATTGCATGGTATGGTATCCTTATCACATGCGGCATGATACTTGCTGTATTGTGGGCTATACATCTTGGAAAATTCGAAAACATATCGTCTGATGATATGATTGACCTTGCCTTTGTAATCATCATATGTGGTGTTATAGGTGCAAGACTTTACTACGTCATTTTTAAATGGGACAGCTATGCGGTCTGGAACAGTTATGTGTCCATTGACAGCGGTTTCTGGCTGAATTTATGGGGAATGACAAAAAACTTTTTTTCAAATGTATGGGAAACCTTAAAAAACGTAATTGCAATATGGGAGGGTGGCCTGGCAATATACGGTGGTATCTTGGCTGGACTTCTCACAGCGTTTATCTTTGCGAAAATCAGAAAAATTAAGTTTCTCAAACTGTTTGATATCTTAGTACCCTGTGTTCTAATCGGTCAGGTTATTGGCAGATGGGGCAATTTTATCAATATTGAAGCATATGGTGCAGAAACCACCCTGCCTTGGAGAATGGGCATATTGTATAGTTACACCAATACCGGTCTTACAACTGGTGTGTGGGACTATGAAGCATATGTTCATCCGACATTCTTATATGAGTCGCTTTGGAACTTGGTTGGACTGATTATTGTATTGATATTTTATAAAAAGAAGAAATTTGATGGTCAGATGTTTTGCTCTTACCTTATTTGGTATGGCTTTGGCAGAATGCTCATCGAAGGTCTACGTACAGACAGCTTGATGCTTGGCAATCTGCGTATCTCACAGGGAGTAGGCTTCTTGTCACTTGTACTCGGCATTGTTTTGATGGTTTATTGGACGAAACGTACAGGAGGCAATACAAATAGGTCAGAAAATGACTATACCCCAGTTTACGCTCAGGGAAACAAGGAAGCTGCTTCATCGGAAAGCGTCTCTTCTGATGATATGATCGATAAAAAAAAGAAAAGTGATACAAATGACAATACGGAGGAATAAAAATTATGGCACACATCATTGATGGAAAAGTCATTTCAGCAGATGCGAGAGCCAATATTGCACGACGCGCTGCTGCCTTTGAGGAAAAAACGGGAGTAAAGCCGGGACTTGCAGTCGTGATAGTCGGAAGTGACCCGGCATCTCAGGTATATGTGCGTAATAAGAAAAAAGCATGTGGCGAAGTCGGATTTTATTCTGAAGTGCATGAATTGCCTGAAAGTACGACGATGGATGAATTGCTTGCCAAATTGGATGAAATCAAAAACAATGATAAAATTCATGGTATTCTTGTCCAACTGCCCCTTCCGAAACATCTTGATGAAAAAGCTGTAATTGACGCTATTCCACCGGAAAAGGATGTGGATGCGTTTCATCCGGTCAATACAGGCAAAATCATGATAGGAGATTATAGTTTCCTTCCCTGTACTCCTGCCGGTGTAATGAAAATGCTTGAATATGAGCACATTTCGGTTGAAGGTAAGGAATGTGTGGTTGTTGGAAGAAGTAATATTGTGGGAAAACCTATGGCGATGCTCCTTCTTCATGCGAATGGAACAGTCACAGTATGTCATTCACGTACAAAAAATCTGGCCGAGGTTACAAGACGCGCGGATATACTTGTTGTTGCAATTGGCAAGGCAAATTTTATCACTGCAGATATGGTAAAAGAAGGCGCGGTTGTCATCGATGTAGGAATGAACCGCAAAGCAGATGGTAAGCTGACCGGAGACGTTGACTTCGCGGCGGTTTCCGAGAAAGCGTCAGCCATTACCCCGGTTCCCGGAGGCGTCGGTGTTATGACGATTACGATGCTGCTGGAAAACACGCTGACAGCAGCAGAGATGGCGGTACGCAGAAAATAATAGAATTAATCGCGTGCTTTTCACTAAAATAAAGTATCTGCGATACTATTTTTTCTTTGTTTTTACCAAAAAATTTCTCAGTTTAACTATTGACTTGTCAAGTTTATCATGATATAATATATTCTGCCGCATGATGTCGGGTCATAAAAAATCCTTGGATTTACCCGCTCAGCGAGTTCACATAAAGAAAGTGAGGTGCTTTTCGAAAATGTTTGCAGTTATTGAAACAGGCGGAAAGCAGTATAAGGTCAACGAAGGCGATGTTATCTTCGTTGAAAAGCTTGATGTTGCAGAGGGAGAAAAAGTCATATTCGACAAGGTTCTCGCAGTCTCCACAGCTGATGGATTCAAGTCCGGTAAGCCTACAGTGGAAGGCACTACAGTATCGGCTAACGTAGTTAAGAACGGAAAAGCAAAAAAAATCTACGTTATGACCTACAAGTCAAAGAAGAACGAGAAGAAAAAAATCGGTCACAGACAACCTTATACCAAGGTTCAGATTGAAAAAATCGCGTTTTGATTTGGATAACCGGATATATCGGTGAATTGGGGTTTATATCTTGACAAAGATTACATTTTTCAGGAGAAACGGAGCTTTTTGGGGATTTCGTGAAACTGGTCACACCGGATTCGGTGAAGAAGGAGATGATATTCTCTGCTCTGCTCTTTCTGCAATGACAATGCTGATATTGAACACGCTCGAAATAGCGTACAAATGTCCGATTGATTATAAAATCGACGATAAAACTGCTGATATTACTGTAAAATGTCTCTCTGCCCTTCCCGAATATGAGAAAGATGAGAAAAAACGTTTTGCGGCTTCGGGTCTTATCGAGGGATATTTTTATCAGTTGAATGACCTTGTCGAAGAATATTATGAATTTCTCGATGTTGACACCGAAGAAAAATGACGGTATTACTAATTATGGAGGAAATAACAATGATTAGAATAGGTTTACAGTTCTTCGCTCACAAAAAGGGTGTTGGTTCCACAAAGAACGGTCGTGACAGCGAATCCAAGC
>CAZUPI010000097.1:0-3404 GCA_964621755.1 uncultured Ruminococcus sp.
GCCATAAAGCAACACCTCCTACAAATTAAAATTGCTATAGAGCCGATTTTAAGCGTTTTCTGCCCTTATTCGTTCAACCGCTTCCCATTCAACCATCTGTTGCACTTCCGAATACTCATACGGTCTACGGCTCGTCCACGACAACGATAATTGCGCCACACCAACATCAACTACTTTTGCGGACGGGTCTTTAAGACGTAAGCATTTGCCTGTTTTACTCCCGTCCTCATTTAACAGCGGCACAAGGTTTCGCTTCTGTTTCAACGCTGTCAACACTTTCCAAGCCAAAGCAAACGCATCCTCCGTGGTAGAACAAAAAATATTGATATACCACGAGTATTGCATAGCATATGTCCGCATTGTTTCCCCGCCCGTTTCAATCTCAGGCTGCGGGAAATACATTGCAGGGTATCGAAAATTTTCAGGCACATCATAGTAATATGGCGATGGATTGTCTGCATATTGCAGAGCAAACGCCATAATACTGGCAATCTCCTGTTCAAGCAGCATTTTCCTCGCCTCCTACATATCAAAATACTGTGTCAGCCATTCTTCAAGCTTTCTCTCAAACGACTTTTCAAACTGCGGAGCAAAAACCTTTACAGCGGCATCAAAGTAATGCTTACCCTCTACCCACGACGCTTTTAGTACCATACCGCCATTTGCGCTACGGTCGTAAATAAATTCATCGCCATTCCAATAGCCCGGGATAAACCGTCCCGGCTGTTGACTGTGTCCGTTATTCGCCCACAAACCATATTCAAGGCTTGTGCCGACTTCAAGTCGCAAAGCTCCAAGGTCAGCTTCCCATACATTGTTATCCGCGCCCCTTTCAAACGTGTGCAGCAGATAACTGGTTTTCATAACCTTTCGTGAGATAATCTGCTCCCGCACTTCATTCAAGAACTCAATCCCCATAGCTTCAAGCCATTGTTCCAACTCTTTGTGAAAATCACTTTTTGCTGCCCGCATCTTTTCAAAAAAAGCCTTATACTCGCTAAAATCATAAGTTACATATGCGCCCATTACAGTGGTTTCTGTGCATCTGTTCGCTTCACAAATACGAACAGATGATGTCCTCTCACATTTCTCGGCTGCTCTGCCGTATATTCAAGCCCCGTACTCTTTTCCACAACCTTATCATTGCGGCGAATATCAGTGCCGATAGGCAAGGTCAGCTTGATTTTAGCGTCATACTCATTCGCGGGCTGGTTTTGTTGTATGGTATAACTAAAAGACTTCACTCCAAAATGGCAAGAAACGTCTGCTTCGTCAGGCGTTTCAGGGTATGAGAACGATGGGGAAGAGGGTAGGGCATAACCGACAGAACCGCTGTTCTCAATTAGGTGGTATATATCGCACCTGTGGTCGAAAAAACTTTCAATGCTCATATCTCCGCCCCCTTATAGTTTCCTCATTCTCATTGTAATTCCGTTCCGTGCAGCAACCTTGATGTACGGGTCAAGCAATACCTTTACATCAAGGTCATCAATGCTGATATAGGCATCATCGGACGAATAACTGTAATCGTCAAAGCTCTCGCTTTTCATCCTTCTGCCTCCGCTTCTTGTGTCAGCACAAGCATTATACGCATAAGCTTCGGCAAGGAGAATAACGGCTGTTTTCACAGGCTCTGGGATAGTCTCATACTCGGCAAAATCGTTATTTGTATAGGCTATTACGTACTGTTCAGCCCTCGAAATGTCAACTTTCAGCTTTTCCTCGGCTCTCTCCTGTACCTGTTTGTAATCGGTGTAGGCTATAACCTCGGACGGCTCAACCCACGGTCTGTTTGCCATAGCCGTCGCCCCCTTTACCTTTGTAAATCCATCATCGTATAACTGCCGCCGTTTGCCGCACTGATAGCTTCCAGAATATCAGCTTTGGTTTTACAACCCTCTGTGTCAATGCCATTATCCTTTGCATACGCCGTAAGTTCTGCTTTCGTCATTGCGGATAGTGCATCATAATCGGGGCTGCTTTCCTCAGTTTTATCTTCATCCGGGGCATCGGAAACTGTGGAGGTGCAAAGCTCAAAATATCCTGTCGCTACAAGGGTTTGCGCCTCATCGTCCGTATCAACTTCGACAAACGGCTGCTTCGCAGTTGCTTTTACCAAACCTGTATAAGAACCTGCTTTAATAAGTTTCAGTTTAGCCATTGCCGCATCCTCCTATCAGATTTCTGCAAGACCTGTAATAATTGCGGCTGCATCCAGTTCCTCGATAATCGGGTCGAAGTCAAAATGCACAACGTAGAAACGCTTATCCTGCATTATCGCTTCTTTGCCCTCTGTTGTCTTTCTAATCTGTACTCCATAAGTTGCAATCTCGATAAGGTTTTTCGGGTCAGTAAGAATAATCTTATCGTCAGGCATACCGGCACACTGAACAACAGGAATAGCAGCAGGGTCTTCAATTCTCTTGTCGGTAATAATACCGCCGTTTGAAACTGCACTGTTCAAGAGTGTGTAAATCCAATCCTGATAACGGTGCGGAGACATAATCCAACGGAGCTTGCCATTGTTGTACTTATTCGGCATAGCCTTTACGGTGCTATAGAACACGTCAAGGCTCATTGCTCCGCCATTCACTGTGGAACGGTCTATAACGTGACCGCCGTTGCTGATTTGCTTAATCCAACCGTCGTTGATTTTAAGGAAGTCATAATCCTCCGCACTCTCTGCGGTATCGGTATCGCCGTTTAAGTCTAAATCCTCAAGGTCAACACCCATCTGGGTAGTCATAAGGTTGGTGACGATACCCTCAAAGCCCTGTCCTTCAATGTTTTCCCTCAATGTTTCCTCGGTAATTTCCCACGGAATACGCACTGCGGTTGTCGCATACTGAATACGGTCAAACTTCGGATTGGCTCTGTAGCCGTCGTCCGTGTTCTCCACCTTTGCGCGGAGCAATCTGGAAGCAATACCAATCTTGTCAACCTCACCTGTTCTCGCCGTCCTAACTTCGTGACGAATAAGCGGGCGCAATGTGGTAGCCTCGAATGTCTCCTGTAAAAACTTTCTCGCCTGTTCAGGGTTAAGAAGCCCCGAAGTAACTGTGTCTGTGGTAATTGCAGCGTTCTGAATTACCTGTCTGTTTGAAATAGGCATTGTATAATCCTCCTCCTTGTAATTAAAGAATGCCGTGGAGATAGTGTTTTTCCACGGGCTGCGGTTCGTTTGCTCCATCATTCATAGCGGAGGGTACGCCTCTCGCTTTCAAAACAGGAGCTATGGCTTCGGCTACGGCTTTTGTTACCATTTCCTGTACCATATCTTTCGTTGCAGTCTCATCAGACTGCGGCTCATTCTGCTGTTCACCTAACGCCTTAGTCACCGCTTCGGTAACTGTGTCCTGCAACAGCTTTTCAACTTCTGCTTTCGTCAAATTTTTTTCCTCCTC
>CAZUPI010000098.1:0-3352 GCA_964621755.1 uncultured Ruminococcus sp.
CATTTCCCCAGAGGTTCCTAAACAAATTTGTATCCGTAAATAAATTACACAGAATCTTGCTTTCCAATATAACAGCGGTCCCGGCACATGGAATCTCGATTATGTACACGGAATGGGTATGTATGCCCTTGACGATGGGTACATCACAAAGCTGTATGATAAAGAAGAAAACGCGTTGTGGGATGCCGAAAACCACGACATGACCCTTTGCCACCAGGTCATGGATTCCATTGCAAAACGGATGCAGGAAGAACGTCCGGACTTGGAAGGAGATTTTGTTACAAAGCGGTTCGAACTGGAAGGGGAAGGTCAAATCATAGGTTATTTGGATATCAGCTATTACAGTCCTTATTACCTCAATGATAACGCATTCCAATTTCTTTCCGTCTTGAATCGGATTCTGATAGCTGTTGGTGTGGTTTCCATGGCGGGCGCAATCCTCATGGGGTTGCTGCTGGCAAATTACATTGCAAAACCGATTTCTAAAACTGTAGAGATAACGAAGCAGATTTCCGATGGAGATTACAGTACCAGATTCCACGATGGAATAAAAACAAAGGAATTATCAGAACTCGCACAGGCAGTCGATCAGATGGCGGAAACGCTTGAGCAGCAGGAAACTTTGCGGAAACGCTTGACGTCGGATGTAGCACATGAACTGCGTACCCCGCTTGCCAATGTTTCTTCGTATTTGGAAATGATGAGCGAAGAAGTTTGGGAGCCGACACCAGAACGCCTCCAGAAATGCTATGACGAGTTACAGCGGATTTCTAATTTGGTATCTGACCTTGAACGTCTGCGGCAGGCAGAAAATGAAAATATGAGGTTAGAAAAGACAGAAGTCGATTTATTGGAACTGACTAGGACAGTAGTCGAGCAATTCGAAACTCAGGTTGCGGCAAAACAGCAAAACTGTACTGTAGATGGTGAGCAATCTGTCGTGCCGGTAGACCGGAACAGGATGCAGCAAGTTATCACAAACCTGCTTTCTAACGCCATAAAATACACAAGGGATGGCGGCAGCATTCACCTGTCCGTAGAAAATACACCCGATATGGATATTATTCGGGTTCAGGATAACGGAATCGGGATTTCAGAACAGGACTGCAAGCTGATTTTTGAACGTTTTTACCGCACCGACCAATCACGCAATAGGAAAACCGGAGGTGCAGGCATTGGATTGACAATTGTAAAAGTTATCGTGCATGCCCATGGTGGAAAGGTGTCTGTGACCAGTGAGCTAGGAAAAGGAAGCTGTTTTACGGTCATTCTTCCTAAGACTTCAAATATATAATCAAACCGTTTGCAGAGCTTCAACTGTCCCAGTCTGATACCAAAGTAGATATTTTATTCTTCATTTGATTTCGTTGTTTTTCCGTAATCACCCCTTTTTCATACAGCACATTGTTGAAATAAAGCAACCATAATTCCTTCGCCATGCTTTCACGCATGGCTTTTGTTTGTTCCGGTGTTGGATTTTTAATTTTCTTCGCCATTTACATCACCTCCGTACTTTTATCATTAACAAATATCGGCTAATTTAATCGGAGGTGATTTTGTCCATCAAAGCCCCAAAAATAAACCGGGGTACTTTTGAAAAATGTATCCTATTGCCATCTGAATTTGCTGAATAAAAATCACACATTAAAGAATGAAGACATATAATATTTTATGAACAATGGAGCTTGCTGCTTCAACGGCGTTTTGGGTGAGGTGTATTGAAATGTGTGGTATTGCCGGTTTTTGTGATTTCAATGATAACTATATTATAAATAGAAAAAAGTGGATGGATGTTTTAATTGCCATGAGGCAGGCGATTGCCCATAGGGGAAATGACCAGACAGGTGAATATTTAGACAAGAATGTCGGTTTGGCACATACAAGGCTGTCTATCCGTGATGTAATGGGTGGTATTCAGCCAATGTGTCGGAGAGTTAGCGGCTCTGACTATGTAATTATATATAACGGCGAGATATACAATACTGACGAATTCGTACCGGATTTGAAGAAAAAGGGATACGTTTTTGAAACGATGGGAGATACAGAGGCAATATTGTATGCGTACATAGAATATATGGTCTCGAATGTGCCTCCATACTAAACGGGATATTCGCATTTGCAATTTGGGATGACAAGGAGAAGCGTTTGGTGCTCTGTCGAGATCGACTAGGTGTCAAGCCCTTGTTTTATACATTGCAAGACGATCTTTTGGTGTTTGGGTCTGAAATCAAGGCATTATTTCAGCATCCGAACATAGTACCACAGGCAGATGATAACAGTTTTAGGGAAATATTTGCTATCGGCCCTGCCAGAACTCCCGGAAATGGCGTATTTAAGGAAATCCATGAAGTACAACCCGGAATGCTTGCGATATTTAATTGTGAAGGATTCCACGAACATCACTATTGGATGTTAGAAGCAAAACCACACACAGATAATTATGAGCAAACGGTTGAAAAAGTATCTTTTCTTGTCCGTGACGCGATCAAACGGCAGATGGTTTCTGATGTTCCGGTTTGCAGTTTCCTGTCCGGCGGACTTGATTCCAGTATTATTACGGCAGTGGCATCAGAATTTATGGATGCCAACGGTGGAACGCTCAACACCTTTTCCTTTGATTTTGTCGGAAATAATCATTATTTCCATTCTAACAGTTTTCAGCCCTCCCGCGACAGACCGTATGTAGATATGATGGTGTCTCTGCTTCCCGTTCACCACACCTATCTGGAATGTAATGATGAAGTTCTTGCGGATTTACTTTCTCATGCGGTTTATGCTAAGGATCTTCCAGGTATGACCGATGTCGATGCCTCGCTTATGTACTTTTGTTCCCTTGTAAAAAAACACAATAAAGTTGCACTTACGGGGGAGTGTGCCGATGAAATATTTGGTGGATACCCATGGTTTTACCGCGAAGATTTGTTAGGTGCGGATGGTTTTCCGTGGTCACATGATATATCTGCAAGGATGTGCTTGCTGAGAGATGACGTAATTGAAACGCTCCGTCTCGGTGATTATGCACGACAACGCTATGAGGATTCTTTGAAAACTGTCCCGCAACTCTCCGGGGAAAGTAAGGAAGAAAAGCGAAGAAGGGAAATCAGTTATTTGAATATACGTTGGTTCATGCAGACACTGCTTGACCGCATGGACAGGGCGAGTATGTCATACGGCCTTGAGGCCCGTGTTCCTTTTGCCGATCATAGAATCGTGGAGTATCTTTACAATGTTCCTTGGAATATGAAATATCAAAACGGCGTTGAAAAGGCCCTTCTACGTGATGCATGCGCCGACCTTCTTCCGCAGGACATTATCCATCGTAAGAAGAGTCCGTATACTAAAAAATACAATC
>CAZUPI010000099.1:0-3200 GCA_964621755.1 uncultured Ruminococcus sp.
TTCGGTTTTAACTTTTCAAATACCTTGGGGGACAGCCTAACCTTAAAATACATCTTTGTGGTTTCGTATTCAACAACGCATGAGAGGAGAATTGTATCACGGTCAACTGTTGCGGTTCCACTTTCAGTAATTAATTGGGTATAAAATTGCTTGCAAATAGCGTTCATCTTGAATGAAAAAACTATAAGCTGAATGCAATCTATAATTACGACTGATGAAAACACAGTTTGTGCCACCCAAAGAACCCATGACATATCAATGGCTCTAAACAAAGCTAGTAGCATTACCATACCGATTGCTACAGTAATTTTGATAATAGCATAAGGCATCATAGCCTTTGCTTCTTCACGGCTATAAACGGCACTTTCATAAGTGTTTACAGTATACTTCTTTATTGATGGGGCTTCATTGTTGGTGTAATATCCCTCTGTGCGATCTTCCGTAAGGTTGGCAGAAAATGCATCAGCAATATTATCCTTGATTCTACCTATTTCGGCCTCGTACCACAAAAAGCAATTATCAATCACAGTCAGCATCACATAGGCAAGAGCAAGAATTACCTGCGCTCCCCAAAGAAGTGACTTCACACAATCAGGGGTAACCAATGTTAAAAATGCAAATCCAGCATTTACCCAAAAGCAAATAGTGGCTACTTGAGCGAACCGGTTAGATATGTCGTAGCTGTTTTGAAAATCGTCTCGTGTTCTCATATTCGGCCTTTCGTTTGCTAATGTAGTCTGCAATTATTTCATAAGCCTCATAGCAATAGTAGTTGCGATACCTAGAGTTAATATCTGCAAGCAGCTGCTTTCCGTGGCAATCTCTAAGTTTGTGTCCTGAACCACAGGGACATGGCAAATGTCCACGATACGGTTTTATTTCTACCAACATTGAAAGAAGTTCTACAAAAAGTTCATCATCTCGAGCATCGTAGCGCTCTTTATATGCCTGTATTGTTCCTTCAAGTCCGTGAGGGCGCTCTCCATATTGAGGAACAATCCCATATCTATAGAAATATTTGGCAGCATAAAGATAACTAGGCAAAACTCGATCCACAAATTCCGCTATAGTCGGGTTCTGTTCAAGCATTGAAAACAAATCGCAACTTGCCCCGAGGCAAAGTGCATTGTCTGAATCGCAAAGGAAATGTTCAAATGCACCATCTACCGGGATTTTTCCGCTTGTTTCCCAAATTGTCGGTGGAAATAATGGAAAAGTCCAAGGAATATGAATCTTGATTTTGTAATCTTCGCAGAGATGTGGTCCGCCATAGGTATGATCTAGCCAGTATATCCCATCAAAGTCTATGCCATTTTCAACGCACTCATAAGACAAGCTATCATGCAAAGAAACCATTTCATCAGCCTGTTTTATGAGTTCAACCTTGTCCATCAACCTTGTCCCCACGGCTTGGTCGGAGAAATGGAGGAAGGACGGGAAACTGTCGCAGTTACGCTAAGGGTATTGTTTGCATAAGGATTCAATACCTTTTCGACAAGCGAGAGGCCAAAGCCACTATTCAATCCAGCAAGATACTTCTTTTCTTCTATAGGCGTAGTATCCACAAAATCATCCTTTACGGCCTTGACCCAACGAAAGAACATCTGAGCCGTCTCATCGGTCCAAGAATCTGCGAAATTATCTTCCGGGTTGACGGGATTCGGAATAACCCACTTTTTATCCTTCCGGTTGATAAATGCCTTTTGCATATGATATGTCTCATTTCGAGGGCGTCGTCCCTGGAGCAACTCCGAGTAATCATCAATACCTTCGATAATACGAGATAGCAACACATCTACATCGGCAGGCTGTGTACCATTGGCAATCTGTGCAGCCAAAGTAGTGATGATTACAGAAGCTAGTCGGCACTTTCCGGCCTTATCACTCTCAGCATAAAACAAGTCGCGGTGCCGCTTCAAAATCTGGATGCAGATCTGGAGCGGCGAACGGACATAGTAGTCCGGTACATCATCGGCAGATGCGAACATGGTACGGTTTTCATTTAGAATGCGTTCCTTCCGCTCGCGCAGCCCAACTGCAAGAAATGGCCGATTAATCATGTCAAACCAATCACCGTATCCATCCGGGTTGCTTGCCTGCCATATGTACGTTGTAGGGTTCTTCTTTTCGGTGATGGCTACAGCTTTGTCCGCAAACGCATCTTTAACGCCCAAACTCTTTAGTCGAAGGCACTCAGTATCTCCTTCATGGACACATGGAACAACATCCAGGGATAAGTCTATGCCACCAGAGACATTAGCATAATCTAATGTCCAGCATCTATCTTCCTCTGGCCGCATTTTAGGTCCATACTCCCTACTGTCCTTGAGGGTGGTTCCGACAATCTGTTTAACCGCCTTCGGAGAAGTCTTGTCCTTGGTGTCTGTCAGTTCACAAACGACATCAATGTCGAAGTCTGCCTCTTTACCATCCCTGATCGGACGTACCACCGTCCCTGTCCTAAACGACCCTTGCGGATAGAAATGTGCATCAATGCCTTTTTCACTGAGGAACTTGTACATTCCCTGATACCGATCCACTGCATACTTGTACATAGATGGGGAAATATCCAGACCAGCAGCCAGCTTTTCAATGTCTTGCTTTTTGTTTCTCATCTAAACCTCCGTTTAAGAAATATTGCTTTCCGTCATGCTGTATAAAGGGATAATACTGAATGAGTTTGAGGACACATTTGTTCGGGACTAAGCTACCATATATTGCATCACAAAAGAGCCACTATTACAACACCTAGATAATACTGCGATATGGGTAGAGATATTATTAAGACACCACACAGATTTCTATTATTTTCTCCTGTGTCTATTCCTCCGGCCCCGCTGGCTCTCTTGCCTAATTCTCAATTTCTTGGACTTCTGCAAAATTTCAATCAGCGTTACAAATTCCTCTTTGGATATAGCCTCATAGTCAATACCCAGCCCCGCAAGGTAGACCCTTGCCTGTTTCTCCTGTGGGCTTCCCTCATAGCTCATGGCGGTCTGCAAATATTCGCTGACCGCTTCGGCGGCGGATTCCCCATCAGCAGTAGTAGCATCTTGCCTATGGGCCTCCCTGATGTCGGAAAGAATTTCAATCAGGTCATCGGACAACACCTGCTTGAAATATTCCGTTGTTTGAATTTGGGCAAGAGCCAGCGTCCGGGTATGCAAATCCCCGTCCTCTGCGCTATACTGCTGAATGAC
>CAZUPI010000100.1:0-3186 GCA_964621755.1 uncultured Ruminococcus sp.
AAACTGAGCAGGTTTTTTCATCTTTCTCGGCCACCCACTTCACCAGAACCACGCCATCATCGATATAAGCCCGCGTCACTGCTTCGTCTGTCACTCTGTCCGCGTATATCCGGCACATATAGGACATCGCACGTAATGCTCTGTCAATCTCTTCCGTTTTCGTGTCGCTCACGACAAGTGCCTCAATCAGACGCGCCCGCTTTCTGTCTTCCTCATGAGTGAATACGTATTTGCTGATAGGATCATAGGAGCTAAGCAACTCATCAACCCATTGCTCGTCAAGACTTTGCGACGATTCTTCACGGAGATTGTCGGCATACACCTTTTTTGCAAGCTTAAGAAAAGCCTTGCGTACAATGGCATCCACTTCACTGTAAAGGGCATTGACTTCTTGCAGGATATTCAGCTCGTCAATTGAAATAATACTTTTCAGACGAGAAAACCTTTCAATCAACTGCTTGTCTATATATGCGATAATCTTATCGGTGTTCGCATAATTCATTTTTCAGTTTCCTCTGATTCTTCGGCATCCTGCTTGCCCTTTGCCGTTTCACTTTCGGAGAACTCTTCGAGCTCGTTTCTTGTTTCCTCTTTTCTCTTTTCGTAGTATTCAGTGCTGATGGCATATGCAAGATTAGGGTCGCAGAACAAGCCAGAATGTTCAAATGCCAGACGAGGGTGAATTTTATCGTTTGCCAGCAATGTGGTAAGCACCTGCGCCTTTGCCTGGATATTCTCATAGTTGCGGCGGGTAAAACGAATCTCGATATCTGACAGTTTCAAATTTAAGTCGCGATATGTATTGGCAATCTCGATAGCCAGCCGGAGGAAACGTTTCTCAGACATCTTAAACATCAGCTCTGTGTCTTTAGCCCTTGCTTCGGCATCAGACCAACCGTCACGCATAATTACAGCCGAGCCTGTATCACTTGTGGAGCTGCCGCCGTTTCTGTTTGGCATACCGCAGATAACAAGTACTGTCTGATATAAATAATCCACAAGAGCTTGTGTCTGAGTTTGATTCAGCTCCTGCGTAAGATATTTCGCATCGCCCTCCGCGGGAATTTTCAGACCGCCGTTCTCTTTTAATGCCTTATATTCCTCGGCATCAATATCAACGCCTTTTAGAATAAGCAACGACTGAATGAACTGCTCCACACCGTCAATTCTGTTGGAAGATACAGTATTGAGTGCGTCGAGAAGCGGCAGCACAATCTCAAATGCGCCAAGGCGAGCGGAGTTAGCCGGATATTCTATGATCGGGATATCTCCGAAAATATGGTCTACACTCTTAACAAAAATATCAGGTGTCGGGGTTATATACTCAAAATCAAGCATTCCGTCATAATACAGCTCGTAATAGTGGTTTTTGGTATAAACAGAGTAGACTGTCGTGCCATTCTCTTGTGTCACATAGCTTACACCCATTACAGGCTTATTGCCGAGGCCGCTGTAGTAAACCACAAAAGTGTTGCGCGGGTCGAGAGTGTAAATCTCAAACGGTGCTTCATCTTCTTCGCCGGCCGCGTCGGGGAGTATCATACGATACGCTGTACCGCAAATCGTAAACCAGTCCGCAAGCTCTTTATCTTTAGATGCCTTGTCTTCCGCAAACACAAATTCGTTGAGTATGTTCAGTGCATTTGAAAGTGCTGTATCATCTCCGTTGCCGCGACTGACATACTGAACAGGCTCGCCCATGAGATAGCCGACTTTAAACGACACAATCTCGTTCGCCCGGTTTTCGACAATCTTGTTGCAGATTTCTTCTCTGAACTCTTTTGTTCTTTGGAGAATAGGTTGCTTGCCCTTATAATAGTCGTAAAGATACTGTATTTCGATACGATTGGCATTGTGAACCGTCATCGCACGAGCCAGGACAGTAAGCACATTATCATCGTTGATTTCATCAACATCGGTGTAAATGACACGTCTGCCTTTCAACTCCAAAATCAGCACCTCCTTTATACTATTTTTCATATTGTATCATATTCTCTTATGCTTGTCAAGCGATTTTGTACAAATAAAGCATTGAAGAATGTTAATTTTTCTAAAACATCCGCTTGAACACCTCTACTCGTTTTGAAGGACTTCTAACCATGTCAATTGCCATAGCCAGACTGTCGGGCGCATCATCGTTTTTGTTCTTAGCAAACATCTTGTATGAGAAAACATTCTGCATAAACAGGCTGTATTGCTTGCTCCGCTTGCCGGATTCCCGGAAAATCATCATCTCTCGAATGTCGGGGGCTTTATCAAAAATCCGCTGGAACTTTGCCTTATCGGGCGGAGCGGCTTTTGTGGTAAGATTGATTCTCCTGTCCTGCTTCTTCAACTCCTCCTGTACGCCCTCCTTATAGGCTTCGGTGGACTTATTGGCTTCGATCTGCATTGCCCCGACATTGTAGTCGATAACCGCCTTTGCGAGTAACGGTTGCGTAATCTTCTTATCTCCGTTGTCATACACAACATCGTGAACATAAATATCCTCTCCGTATTGGAAGCACACGGGACTTGCCACAAAGTCGCCGCCGCCGAAAGCAGGGTCAACCGCCATAAATATTCTGTCCGGCTCTCCTTCGGGGAGAACACCGTTGTAATAACGAAAGTCGCCCGGAGTAAAGAGCGCACCGTCTCGCTCAATAGGCTCTCCCATATACTGAGCATCCCATGAAGCCATATCATTGTTTCGTTCAAACGAAGCTCTGCGCTGCCGATAATAATCAGTGTTGAATCCTACTCCGTAATCATAGTCAAAGTTGCTTTCGTCATTCTCGTTAAGAGCGGGAAGGTTAATAATTTTATATCTCCTTCCCTTAAACCTATCATCGTTTTGCAGAGTCTCCATTCGTACCCCGGCAGGATCTACCATAGACCACCTTGTGCCGCACCAAAGAATTTTCGCCTTTTCCTTTGCACGGGTCAGAAGGTTATTGTCCACCTTGCTCCACGCCGAAATAAGCCGATCTTTATTAAGCGCTTCCTCAATACCCCCAATTAGGTCATCCGAAATCAAAAATCCGTTACAGTCGCAGGCACCGTTCAGTGTACCGTACAACGAACGGCAGGTAAGAGAAGGGTATCTTTTACGCCGGTCAATATTGATCGTTTCCTCAGCGGCATTAGTCTGAACAATTTTTGCGTTCGGAAATACGTCTTTCCACAGGTAGGTCACAGGGTCTTGTA
>CAZUPI010000101.1:0-3183 GCA_964621755.1 uncultured Ruminococcus sp.
CCGAGCTGTCAGGTATCATTCCTTGTATCAGCGCTTTAATACTCGTACTGCTTTCCTTTGCCATTATTCCGCCCCCTTAACTAAATGAGCCGTCGTCTACCCAGCCGTAAACAGTTGTCTGTCCATCCGTATGTACCAAATGCCACGGATGCTCTGCACCCTCTGCTGTATATGTGATTTTTGCAGGACCTGCACTCAAATTTGTGCTTGCGGGACTGCTCGCCGTGCTGCTGACATAATGCTTGCCTCCGTTAAACTGAACAATATCTCCAACTTGATATGATTTACCGGAGGTCGCTGTTTCTTCATCCGTCTCGCTCATTTCCGAGATAAGATTTAGCTCCAAACTCATTGTGTGGAGATTTCCGTTGAATGTATGCGTATCACTATCCACGTAAAATGTTCTGTTCAGCCCAATATGCGGAATATTTATGAACACCGCTACGCCTGAAATAACGTCAGGCAATCCCAGCAGGTCATCTAAAGATAAGCTTTGTTCGGCGATAGACTGCTCCCGTAGCATTGTTCGTGCCAATTCCTTTATTTGAGCGGTTGTCAAGCTCTCATCGGGCGTATCTATTTCTTGGAATATTCCGATTTTGCTTTCAATATCGTCTGCCTGTTCCTGTGCTAATACGGTGTCCTCACTCGATAACAGCTTTATCCTTGTTTTGACGTTTTCAAGGCTCTTTGTATAACTGTAATTCGAGATATTTACGCCTGTTTCAAGTACCCACTGCAAGACGTTTTCAAGCCGTTTTCTTAAAAACAGCTGTCCCTTTTCAGCGAACACATAATGCTTTTCGCCTGTATTGTCATAATCTAACGACAACGCGTCAGCTATTGCATCCCAGCCCGTTGTCTTATTTTTCGTAAGGTCGGGTATCGTGTATTTTGTCTGCGCCGCTTCACCTACCGGAATACCAAAACGGTTGCATACATCATAAAAAACATCTGTCGCCGTTTTGTTCTCATAGCAGAAGGTGTCCTTATTGTTCGACAGGTAAATCCCCAAATCATAGGCTTTGTACTCGCTTGTCTTTTGCTGACTTTGGCTCTGCCTCAGAAATATTCCGCGAAATAATTCTTCGCCGTTGTGCGAGAAAATACACTGATAACCCATTTCAATGTCGATTTCACTACGTTCGTGATTATGCCCGTCATCATCTATCAGTTTAACGGTCAGTGTTCGCGTGGGGCTGCCTCTGCGTCCACTCCAAGTAATCGTTTCGATAAGCTCCGAAACATCCTTGCCCTCCGCTTCGCCGGTCTTAAAAATTATAAGGCTGTTTTTTCCATTCATTCTCGCACCTCCTTATATCGCCGGTATTGTAAAGACTTGTCCCGTGTAAATCAGGTTCGGATTTCCACCGATAACATCTTTGTTTGCGTCGTAAATAACAGTGTATTTAGAACCATCTCCATAATATTTTTTGGCAATATTCCACAGGCAATCACCATCTTTTACTGTGTACGTCTCGGGCTGTACTGTGTTATCAATCCTTGTTTCTGTGTCCTCAACCATAGCTGTTTTATTCTCTATTGTTACTTGTTTCGCCGTTACTTCCTGATATTCTTTAAGCGTAAGGCTGTAATGAATTGAACCGACATCACCGCCCTGCTCATAGTAATCGAATGATTCGATTATACAATAGAGATTTATTGTCGTACCCGTAACAATAAAATGAACCGGCTTACCGCTCTTTTGCCAAATAGTTATTTTGTCCTTAATATCATACGGCGGCGTCAATTCCTGATACTTAACTCCGGGAAATGTCGTCGCCGGCAAAAAGCTACTGAACGATATTTTAATCGCTTTCCTATCCTGAATAATAACAACCTCGCCGAGGTCTTGAATATTCACACTGGTGCTTGACAGCCCTTTGCTTATATCAATTTTTTCGGGTAACACAGGGAAGCGGATTTTCTCCGCTTCCGCGTTATATGTCAGCCACATCTCGTAATTAGTATTCATACGCCAAGTCGCCCTCCTCGTAACAATCTTCAACTAATATCTCAGCCAGAGCAGGTTTCAGGTATTCATACAAAATTTTAAGGACTGTTTCTTTATCGACTTTTCCGCCTGTTAATTCAATGCTACCCTTGCCGTCTATTTCAAGCAGTACCTTTCTTGTACTTGCCATATCTCCACCGAAACGAATATCACTGATTGAACCATTCTGAGGAACAGGCACATATATTCTGTCTGCCCGTTCATCAGTATCTGACACCGCGTCAATGATTTTTTCTGTTTCACTATGTGGAAATACCGTGCTGTGAGCCGCGCCGACAATCAGCTCAGGACCGCTTTCACCTGCTACAAACACATTCTCCGCGTCTGTTGTTCCCGAAGCGTGTCCCGGTACTGTGCCGTTCTGTTGAACATTTATAGTCACCGTTTTTGATGTCGGCAAATTATCGAGCGATGATTGAATACTCGCAATAGTGCTGCTCGCGTTGTCCGTTGCGCTTATCACAGAGTTTGGATTTGTTTCTCCAAGCGTATCCGCCGCTGTTTGAACCGGTTCGATAACGGTTGTGGCATTATCCGTTGCTTGTATATCGACATTCGGCTTTGTATCAACAAAATTATCAGCTGCACTTTGCGCAGTTTCAATTACCGGCGTGGCATTATCCGTTGCCTCAATCGTGATATTTGTGTCAGTTTGTGTCGCTTCTGTCAAAGCAGCAGATATTTCCTGCGACATAGTTTGCACTGCCGCGACAGCATTTCCCTGACTGCCTTGCAGTCCTTCCATATACCCGTCAATCGTGGCTTTTGCTTTCTCTTTTGCCTCGTCGCTCAGGTTTAGGTTTTCATCAATAGCGGATTTCATCTCATTGCCAATATCAACAATGCCTTGTGTAAAGTCTGTATTCCAATCTGCTATTGCACTCGCCGCTTCTTGCTTTTTAGCCTCTACCTCTCCGAGGGTATTTCCTAAAGCTGTTACCGCTTCCTCATTACCGCTGTTGATAGCTTCAACCATACTTTGCGCAAGACCGGCGGCTTCTTCTGTTCCGCTCTGGACGTTTGCCATAAGCAAGTTGTAATTCTCCTCGGTAAGGTGTAATTCATCAGCAGACTTGCTCTTTAGCACTTCTATGTTAGACGCGTATTTGTCCCAGTAGGCAAGCTGACTGTCGAGAGCCGCCTGTGCTTTTGAAACGGTAGCGTCCATA
>CAZUPI010000102.1:0-3120 GCA_964621755.1 uncultured Ruminococcus sp.
AGAGGTGTTTGGCGAGAAGGGGATTGAGATGTGGTTGAGGAGTCAGGGAGAGGCAGTCAGTTATTGTGCAAGGGGGAAAGAATTATGACACTTTCTGAGCAGGAAAAGCTTGATGCTAAGCTGGCAATTGCTCATAGCCGGAAATGTGATAAGTATGATTATCTAATTGCTGTAGGTTGTGGATGTATCGCAGGATTAGTCGATATTTTTCTGGTAGGAGCACCTGGAGATAGCGTATTGGGGACTTGGAGTGATAGCCAAGTAGATCAGGTTGTTATGACCTTTGCTAAAAAAACGGGGTGGAATGGTGAAGGAACTGCCAGTGCAATCGGTTATTTGGAAAGGACATTTCCTGTTAATTATGATCAAAGATATACAAGTGATGTCAATAATGCGTTCAGAATGGGGACAAAGAATCACCATTTAAAGTCTTTAGCTCATTCTCCTGATCCAATCGGATTATTTTTCTCTATATTGGATCAGTTTCAAAGCAAAGCTTCATTTATTGCAGATGGTCAAATCATAAGAATCGATACCAGTGATAGTAATTTTGAACTTAGAGGCGGGAATTTTCATTCCAAAATTTTTTGCGGCTTCTGTAATTGGATCGGTCATATCATGTCAGATATTGCAGGATCTTCCGGAGGGCGTGGTAACAGCGCAGGAGGACGTGGAAGCGGCATAGCAATTCCTTTCTATGAATTATTTCAATTTGCTGATTTTGGAGAAGTCCAGATTGGAAAAGATCGACAAACCTTTGCAACCTTAATGATTAGAGTATTTCAAGAGGGCTATGATGCACGGTTTGGAATGGCAATGGCTCTCCCGGTATTACTTGCGGATCTGTTTATTAGAGCATCATGGACAATAAAACAACATTTTTATCATAATCAGCCTTGGTCTGAGTGTATTCCGAGTAGTAAGAAAGCTGATTTACGATGGATGTTGATAGTAGGACACGGTACTTTGTGCGTTTTCGATGGAGTGGATGCAGCAATCCGCTCTGGCGGGAATCCAATTGTCTTTATGTTACACCTGAATCTGGTTGCTTGGTTTAAACTTACCCTTATAGTTCTGAAAGAAATTGGCATCCGCTGTGATTTTACTTACCGAGATTTGGAACTTCAATTTCGTCGAATCAACGCCGCCTTAGATGAATACTTGGGAAAGCTTAAAAGCATTGATTATGCACAGTACAAAAATGAAATTCAGGAACTTCAGACCATTTACTCCCTGCTTGAAGATGATCATGCAGAAAGCGATCAAATATATCAGTATTTTGAACGTCATAACATAGAAATGCAATTCCACAGTTTTGAAGAGTTTGATGAGAAAATGCGAGATCCTAATTTTGTTCTACATTTTTGATTCTATCCATGACGTGTTTGGAAGGGGCGAGATGAGAAATGGGAAAGCAAACAGCAGAATTTCCCTGTGATCGTTGTGGACTATGTTGTGAACATTTGTCAGGAAGCGAGCTTTATCAAGATTTAGATGACGGCTTTGGGGTATGTATGTATTTTGATAAAAAGTCAAGGCTGTGCACGATTTACAATACAAGGCCTCAAAAATGCAATGTCAGAGCGGGATATGAGTGGTTTAAAAATGAAATGAGCTATGAAAAATACATCCAGATTAACATTCAGGCTTGCAAAAAATTGAAGGAGGAATCTTTATGCCATTACCATTTATAATTGGAGGACTTGCGGCTGTTGGTTCTGCTATTACAACAGTAGCTGGAACTGCCGCTGCTGTTGGCACTGCAGTAGCTGGAACTGCCGCTGCTGTTGGTACTGCGGCGGCCGGAACTGCTGTCGGAGGAGCTGTTGTAGGCGCTGCCACTACAGTCGGGACAGCTGTAGCTGGTTCGGCAGTTGGGACTGCAGCTGTTGGAGCAATGACTACAGTGGGAACAGCAGTGGGTGCTGCTGCAGGGGCTGCCAGTGCAGTCCCTGTAATTGGAGGAGCTGCCGGAACTGTTGCCACTGTAGCTGGGACTTCAGCCGGAGCGGCGGCAGTCGGAACAATTGCCACAACCGGTACAATCGGAGTAGCCAATGGTGTTTCTGGTGTGACAAAACTATCCGAAGCAAGCGATCTCAAGGATGCGGCTTTACTCCGTTATGAGGAGGAGAAAGAAATTTTTGAGTTGGAGCAGGATAAAACCAATGACTCATTGATGAAGCTCGGTAAGGAAAAGCTCAAAATATGGAAGAGCTTTGAGCGTTTTTCCATTATGTACTCTAAAATTAAAAATCCGCCAACGATAAGTGCCGATGTTAAGCAGGAATCAATTGCTGTAAGTGCGGAGGACTTAGAGGAGATTAAAGCGGTTGCAATCAGCGCAAAAAGTATGCTCTCAGGAGGAGTTGCAAGCGTTGCAGGCGGAAACCTGATAAGTGTAGCAGTATCTGGAGGAATAATAAGTGCTGGCGCCACGGCATCTACTGGAACTGCTATATCAGCACTTTCTGGTGCAGCTGCAACCAATGCTACATTGGCAGCCTTCGGCGGAGGTTCCCTAGCCGTTAATGGCCTTGGCATGGCTGGCGGAAGGGTTGTTTTGGGTGCCTTAAATGCTGCACCAGCGCTTATGATAAGCGGGATCATGCTAAACGGTCAGGCTTCAAAAGCTCTGGAAAGTGCGAAAAATGTTGATGTTGAGGTCGACAATGCCGTCAAGCGTATGCAGCAATCAGAAAAGGAGTTGGGAAAAGTTAAACATCTGAGTGATTCCGTCTTAGCCGAATTAGAGAGGCTAAACGCCCAATATTTAAAGCGTATGGATACCATGGAGGCCATCGTACAGCGGGAAACGGATTACAATATGTTTACCTGTACGGAACAAAAGGCTCTTCACAAAACAACCCTTTGCCTTACACTTATAAAAAACCTTTCTACGCAGAACATTCTGGACAATAATGGTCATATTTTGGAAAAAGAGGTTCAGGATCTCATTAACAATACAAGGTCTGAGTACAATTTAAAGCTTCTATGAACAAGGAAACATTTATCACAAGATTTGGGAAACATAACTCAGCAAAACTGCGAAAATGTAAGTTCCCTTCTTTCCGAATTGGAAGCTGCAGAATAGGAGGAATAAGTATGTTTTTGAATCAA
>CAZUPI010000103.1:0-3111 GCA_964621755.1 uncultured Ruminococcus sp.
GGTCGTCTCGGTCGTGTGCTCGGTCCGAAGGGTCTCATGCCGAACCCGAAGGCTGGTACCGTTACCATGGATGTTGCGAAGGCTGTAAACGAGGCAAAAGCCGGTAAGATTGAATACCGTCTCGACAAGACAAACATCATCCACTGCCCCATCGGCAAGGCTTCCTTCGGTACAGAAAAGCTGGCTGAGAACTTCAACACTCTCGTTGGCGCTGTTATCAAGGCTCGTCCTGCTGCCGCTAAGGGTCAGTATATCAAGAGCTGCGTTGTTGCCTCCACTATGGGCCCGGGCATCAAGGTTAATACTGCAAAGCTTGGTTAATTCCCGATAAAAGGCAAAGCGATTTCATGGATCGATTCCGTGAAATCGCTTTTTTACGTTGTGGCAGCGGGGACGCTGTCCCCGCCCCTGCCTAAGTGGAACGCCAAATCTTTTTATGGATTGCTGCACGTTTCCTCATCCAATGCACGCATACAGGATGTTCCGCAGTCTTTGTGAAATAAACGCCTCCTGATTGTTCAGCATGTGCTGCGTATACACCAGCGCCACGTTGTTGTCCGGGTCGAGGATGACCCACACGCCGGCGGCGCCGCCCCAACCGAATTCCCCGACCGGGCTGAGCGCGCCGCTCTTTTCCGGTCTCATCATGGCGCGCACGCCGTAGCCGTAGCCATATCCGGCGAGATAGCTCCATGAGAAATCGCGCGCAAGCTGCTCATCCGTCAGCGTATTCGTGCGCCAGAGGTTTATGGTGGCACGCGACAGATAGCGGTATCCGTCTGCGGAGGTGCCGCCGTTTGCGATACATGCCGCGAACTTCATATAGTCTGCGCAGGACGAGACGACTCCCGCGCCTCCTGAGTCATAGTTTTCCCCAAGGATATGGCCGCAGGTGTTTTTTGTCGGCAAGCATTTCCCGAGGTCGTCGCGGTAGTCGTATTGTGTCGCCATTCTCGCCATTTTATCACGGGACGGCAGATTATAACATGTGTCGTCCATTCCCAGCGGATCGAACAGCACTTCCCTTGCGTAATCGCGCAGACGCTTGCCGGACACAACCTCGATAAACGCGCCAAGCACATCGTGACAAAGGCTGTATTGCCACCTCGTTCCCGGCTCAAAGCACAGCGGCGATTTGGCAATGGCCTTTGCGACGTCCACTGTTGAGCATTTATTGTCGCTTGCCTTGCGCACCTCGTTGATGAAGGACGTATTGATATTGTAATCAAATCCGGCAGTCATATTGAAAAGATGACCGACCTTGATGGGATTTTTTGTCGGTACAAGCTCCTCTTTCCCGCAGACTGAGACCCGCACTGCCATATCTCGGAATTCTGGAATATAATCGGACAGCGGGTCGTTCATCGTAAAGAGCCCCGCCTCATGCAGGCGCAGGGCAAGACTTGTCGTGATTACCTTGGATGCGGACCAAAAGTAGTAAAGCTCGTCTCCGCGCATTTTGCGTCCGCTCTCGACGTCTGCCCATCCACTCATATAGCGATAGACTTCCTTGCCATCCACAAAAACAGAACAATCATTTCCAGGAATCCGCCATCCTACCAGCCAATCCTGAAACGCGCGCATTCGCGAAAAATCCATATGTTTCTCTTGATGATGTTGTTCAATCATATTTTTCTTTCTTTTCTTAATCAATATAGTATATTTCCATGTCGTAGTGATAACCTGCTTGAGAGAAGGAAGCGTACTGCGGGTTGCCGGGGGAAAGCCAGATATCGACTTCCCATTCCTCGACTTTGGGACCGACGTCGGCGGCGGTTCTGACGCCAAAGTCATAGGAGGCATTTTTGACGTACAGCTTTGTTCCAAGGGGGATTTTATCCGGGTCGACCGCGATGACGGACTCGTCCGCCATGGTGCCGAGATAAGTAAGCCCCTCGATGTTATAATACGTTGCCGGAACGGTGCGGCGGTAGGAGTATGTATACGTTACGCCGTCTGATCCGACTATCGTGCCGCCCACTCCAAGTTCGTACTTTTCGTTGACTGCCCATTTTGTTGTCACCTCGGACTGCAGAGTCCAGTTCTGCTCTGCGCCGTTCACGTATTCCACCGTATAGGTGCGGACAACTTCTCCGTCTGTGCCGGCATTGATGTAATTCGTCGTGCCGCGCGGAATGGTATCGACTTCGATGACGTCACTTCCGTATGGGACCGTCTCTGTCACAGTTTCGGACTTATATTCGACTGTATCGATGGTGATGTAGGCGTCCGCGGCGATAACGTAGTCGAGGGAGACAGACGGACGGTCTGTCTCGCGAGGCGTATAGCCGACCTCGTTATATATCTCACTGAGGGTCATTTGGGCGACGTCTACGGTAATGTCATCCCGGTCGTAGAAATCCAAGGTGACGGTGAATTCGGGTTCCGGCTCGACGACCGGCTCCGGTTCGGGTTCCGGTTCAATGGTATCGTCTGGCGTGATATTGTCAAGCGGCGCAGTTTCCTCATGATTTACGGCATCTGAGGCGTCCGTTTCTATGTGGATGGTTTCGGGGGAATTTTCGGCTGCGTCCTGCTTGGGTTCCGTTGTGAGCTCCTCTGAATCAGGAATGTCCGGTGCATTTTTCTTGTCGTATGCGATGTTTACTGTAATCACGACCACAGATAAGACGAGCATAACGACCAGTGCCGCCGTGATGAGGGTGCGGAACATATGCTTTGACTTCTTCGAAGGCTGGTGCGGCCTGATGGTGCGGTGTGCATGGTTGTCCGCGCTTCTCACACGCACCGGAGCAGAGGTTGGCGTCGGCGGGCTTTGTTTGGCGTTCTCACGGATGCGGATGGGCGCGGCAGTCGACACCTTTGAGTGACGCACACCCGTGATGCGTTCTGCCACTGCGGCGATGTCTTCTTCGTCCTCATCCTTGGCATTCATTAACTCCACGTACCGTTCATAAAGCTCGTCCTGCTCAGGCGGCGTTTCGTCGTCAAAATCCTCGATTACGACCTCCTTACGCTGCTCCTCCGGCTCCACGTTTTCGTTATTCTTTTCGTTATTCAATGCAACTTTCCTTTCGGCAGAAAAATTTGTCTGTGGGGGGCAGATTATTCTACTGTAATTATATCATACATGTGCTTAAATATCAAGAG
>CAZUPI010000104.1:0-3099 GCA_964621755.1 uncultured Ruminococcus sp.
TATCAATTTCTTTGATGCGATTTTCAACTTCATTTAGTCTTGAACGAATAGGTACTATTTTTTCTTCAACCTCTGCTTGCTGCGCATCAACCATTTTCTGGGCCTCAGCAACCTCTTTTTTAATAGCATCAATCTGTGCTTGAATAGCCTTTTTTTCTTTTCCCTTAAACAACCCAAGGCTATCTCTTTGCTGCGTCAATGACGAGATGCGGCCACGGACAGCTTCCAGCTCTTTCACCGAAGGAACTGAAATCTTTTCTTCTGTGAGAGTTTTGATTTTGGAATCAAGTTGCCCCTTTTCATCTTGTAAAGTTTTCTTTTCTCCCTCTAATGCAGCTTTTTCATCTGCATGTTCCTCCCAATATTGATCACGCTTTTTCTGTGCAGCCTCGGCCGCCTTCTGGACGCCCGTTGTTTCCACTTCCTGGATTTTTCCCTCCACTGGGCTATTTCGGTATTCCGCGCAGCTTTTGCTTGTGCTGTTAATGTAAGTTTTTTGTCATAGGATTTAATACCATAACTAAAATCGACTTCATAAGAGCAAGCATCTCGAATCGTCTCTTGCAAATCGATCATATTCTTATAGATTTGAATAATCAGACTATTTTTATCTTTATCATCATAGCTTGTACCGAGCAAAAGAAGCGCCAATTTGAACGCCTCGATTAGCGTATCACCTTCAGATATTAACCTTCTAAAATCATAATCACTAGGATGCCCTTCATCACCCCTATAATCTTTATATACAACAGACCACGCATCACATAATCCGTTATTTATAACTCTACCATATTTGATATTTCCTGTATCAACCAAGATTTGCGCTTTCAGCAAAAAACCAACTGTACCACTTAATATTGTTTGAATATCATTTCTTAAGCCCTGAAGATCGCGGTCTCCCGGATGTGTTTTGAAGTTACCGACACGTACCGAAAGTAATGCGGTATGAAGCTTTTCTAATTCTTGCTGACATTGCTCGCCGAGATCTTTCTTTTTGTCTTCAGGACAATTGTCCAAGGCTTTAGAAAAAGCATTAATTGTTTCTGGAATACGAATATTTCCAAGCGTGGACTGCCAACCAACGGCTTTTCCTTTAATAAACCAAGCTTCCCAATTTGCCGTATCCATTTCAATAATTCTGTTGCAATAATCATCAGCCTCTTTATTATTGCCAGCATCGAGTGCATTTCGCGCCATATCTAAATAATTTTCAACGGCGGCAGAATTATCAACCTTGACAGTACCGGTAACCTCTACAGTGCCCTCAACCATCATCTTCCGTGCTTCTTCAATTGAATATTTGCAGCCGCAAGTCTGGCATACAAATACACCGTCTTGCTTGATTAAATCTGTGCTTCCGCACATTTCACATGTCAATTGTTTCATTTTACATTTCCCCTATCAAGATTTTGAGTTTTTACATTTTTTGTTGCGCTGGATTAAAAGTTGTTCTATTTCAGAAATGACCGATAGATTGTCCGTACCTGCATTCGATAAAGAATTTACTTTTTGAGAAATCATCTCTTCAATGCTCGAAAGCTGATCGCTACTCATTGGATCACTATATCGAATCGCCTGGGCTAATGATTGCAATTTCTTTTTTACATCAGGATCATTTTCCTGCGCCGCCATATTCTCTACATCAGTTTGGAGTGATCGGATAAAAGATACTTTTGCATTGATTTTTACTTCTGTCTGTTCTATAGTCTTGCGCGCCACATTCCCGGAGATCATGCCGATACATGCGATACCCAGCAATACAATACAGATAATAACTGGTACCCATGTGGGAATTCCCGGAATGAGCATCATAATGATTGCTGCGATCAGTTGGATAATGAGATAGCAAATTCCGATATATATGATCGAGTATCCGAAAAACTTGCTTTTTAACTCAGTGGGGCCTAATGCTCTCTTCCAGATGGGGATCTGTAAGCCAAACGCACAAACAGAAAACGCATATGCAACCCAAAACGCTGCGGTTTTCTCGATAGGTGCAACAAAAACGATCACAGAAAATACGATGAAAGCAATTCCTAAAACTGCATATCCGGATTTTTTTCTCATGCTTGCACCTCCCGTTTTGCGCCGCATTTAGGGCAGAATTTACCGGGCTTCATAAATTTGAAACCACACTTGGGGCAAGTATCAGGAGCAACCTGTGGAGCACCACAGTTATCACAAAATGCAGCTCCGGGTGTCAGTTCCGCTCCGCATTGATCACAGAATAGATTCCCGGTATTTGTAGGAATTGCCGGGGTGCCGGACAGCGCATCGCCTATTGCACCGCCTACAAGTCCGCCAACAGCGCCGCCTACACCAGCCATCGTTCCAAGTCCCACACCCATATTGGTGAATTGTCCAACGGCTTCGTTTTCTGCTACCTTTTCTGCGACATCAAAGCCGCGCTCCTGCTGGTAGGTATAACCTTCAATTTGACGTTTCTGTGCTATTCCCTGTGCTTGAATTACCATGCGCTGAGAAGAAGTCTGCTGTTCAATCACACCCACTTGCTGACGGAGCTTTGCATCGGCAATGTCGGCATATTGGCGGAAATGAAGGTCTTTGAATTTCTCATATTGTGGATCACCATCGGGTTTGACAATCGTTGTTACCAAGAAACGGTCAAGATTGACACCATATTCAGCAAAATCAGGGGTCAGTTTCTGATGAAGCTCATCCGAAAACTCCGTCAACCGTGCATCAACCTCAAATATGCTGATCGCATTTGACTTCATGGTCTGCGCCATATAGGTCTTTACTCTGGTCATTAAGAACGCACGGAAAAACTGTGTCAAACGTGCTTGCCCTAAGATTGCCTCTGTTCCAACCAACTTTATAAGCAATTTGCGGGAATCCTCAACACTTAAACTCATTTCTCCACTGGCTCCGATAGAGAGAGGGAAACCGTATGTAGGTTCCAAATACTGAACCTTGCTGTCAGTACCCCATCGAATTGCCATTTGTTCCGTCTTGTTAATAAAATAGACTTCGCAATGGAATGGGGTCTCGCCGCCAGTCGGCAAATTCGTTATTTTCCTAAGTAGTCCTTACTGAAAAACGCCAAATAGTTTGTAGTAGTTGAGATCTTTTCAAAAA
>CAZUPI010000105.1:0-3090 GCA_964621755.1 uncultured Ruminococcus sp.
CCTCCCGGGAGGTCAGGTCGCCGTTGTAGCCATCTTTCAGGTCAACGCCAACCTCTTTTGATGTTTTTTTACATCTTAAAAACGGTGAATTATTTACAATCTTTCCCAAATGGGAAGTCTCGTATCGGTTCTTCAGAGACATCTCCGATAAATCTGTAGTAAATGTGAATTTTCTGACGGAATGGTACGCTTCCCCTACTGGTGACAACTGTGCCGGGCGGAAGAATTTTCGGGCCAACCGTAATTTTCTCAACAAACGTTTCGAGTGTTTTGCGGTCTAGGGTGTCAATGTGTCCGTACCCTTTTGCGAGTTCATAAAAATGTCTGTAGGATGAGGATACTTGGTCAATATCTTCTCTTGCTTCTAATGTAGCAAGTCTTTCCTTCAACGTCCGTGATTCACTTTCAAAATCCGCAAGCATAGAGTCAAAGCGTTCATCATCGATTTTACCGGAAGCATTGTCGGTATAGAGTTTGACGATTATCTTGTCCAATACTGAGAGACGAGATTCAATCTGTCGTTTCTTCTTTTCAACTGAATCCTTATCCCTTAATCTTCCGCAACGGCGCTCAAGTTCATTCGCGATTGCCTGATAATCTTCTTCCGACACCGACAGTAAGGCATTTAAATCCTGCTTCACAACTTCCACAAGGTCTGTGTACTTGATTCTGGCACCGGCACAGGAGTTTTTTAAATCGCTGCGCTGGTGGGTACAAGAGAGATACCAATACTTTTCGCGTTCCCCTTTGTATACAGTACCGCAGGAGCAAAGCGCATGACCGCAGGTTTCACAAAACGCAATCCCGCCAAAGATGCTCTTTCTAACCGCGCCATGTTTTGCGTAAGACTTAGCATTGATTTTAAGGTTATGCTGCACGATGTCAAAAATTCCTTGACTGACCAGTGGTTCATGCGTGTTTCGAGTGATAACCCAATCGCGCTCTGGAACCTTAACCTTTTTCTTCGACTTGATACTGGCTTTTTTACTCTTACCGAGTAAAGTATGTCCCAAATATACTTGGTTTTGTAAGATGCGTTTGACAGTCGTGTAATTCCAACTGTCAGAGGCTCGTTCCGCACCGTCAGTGGTGAAATTATCACGGTATAGCACACGATATTTGAGCGGCGGGACAATTTCATCGGCGCTAAGAGTAAGCGCAATATCCCGGCATGACCGGCCACAACTTGACATTTGAAAGATTCGCTGGACAACTGGAGCCGTTTCTTCATCTGGAATCAGGAGGTTTTTGTCCCGTGGATGTTTTTTGTATCCATACGGCGGACAAGAGCAATATTTTCCATGCTCTCGTTTATTCTTCAGAACATCTCTGACTTTACGGGAACCATCCCGCAAGTAAACCTCGTTCATAGCAAACTGGAACGGAGCCATGATATTTTCGTGGTCAGAATCAAAGTTATCCATAATCGCGATGTAGTGGATTCCGTTTTCCGGGAACCACCGTTCCGCATAGTAACTTGATTCCGCCATATCCCGTCCGAGACGCGATAAATCTTTCGTAATAACCATGTTGACTTTGCCCTTCTCCAAATCCGAAATCATTTTCCGGAAAGCAGGACGGTCAAAATTACTTCCAGACCAACCATCGTCAGCATAGAGTTTTAAAAGGGCAATCCCGTTTTGCTTGCAATAATCCTCAATCTTCGTCCGTTGATTGGATATACTGTCAGATTCCCCGTTATTTTTATCATCCACTGATAAACGGGCATATCCAAAAGCGTAGTTTTTCGTCAAATCGGTTATCAATTACATAGCCTCCTTCTGACAACCGATCTGGGGCTTGGATTTATTATAACATTCTGCATGGTTTCCGTCAACCAATTGGATGCCTGTACTCAAAATACTTTGGATAATTAAATCCCTGACAGACAGTCTGCTGTCAAAACTCCTATCTATACAGTAATTTCCATTTCCTATTGTTATTGTACTCATTTTCATCACCTGCCTTTATTATGTCCACACTCTTGTATTTTTAGTATCTATTATTTGAATCGCGGGAATAGGCTAGTAAAATGTCCTATTCCCGCATTTTTTCTTAATGTCAATCTACCCGCCTGTTAGCGGGAATTACGACCTGCTTTTTATCGTAATCGTCAATCCTAAGACGGACCATCTCATTGAATATATCGTTCATGGTGGCACCATGTTTACCGGTTCGTCTGCGGAACTCTGTTAAAGCGTATTGCGTGACCAAATCAAACATAGTCAAGTCAGTTTCTACCTTTATTTTTCCAGTCTCGGCACTGTGCTTCATTTCTTGCACGAATTTATCAAATTCAGCGTTTATTTTTCTCACCTCGATTAATCATGTTTCGCCGTCTCTTTTCAGTTAAATGTTGGTCATACGTCTGAATGATTGCGCCTACAATCAAAGTAACAACCGCTATGGTGATCTCTATCAGCGCAATGATGCACACAACAATCGCGATTTTATCAATAAGCCTCATATTCACTCACCCTTTCTCTGCGGGGCTATCCAGAATTGTGTCTGCGACATTCTGAGGACTTTTCTGGTTCATCTCCTGGCAATTTGCTTCACATTCTTCTGCTGTTTTAAAAAGCAGACTTTCCGCGCGTTTCTTCACGGACACAAGCTGGTCAATCGGACGCACTCTATACGACACCGTTATTTCATTGTCGGAATTAACAGATGCTTTGATGCCCAATATTTTAACCTGGCACGATTCCGCAACCGTCTGATGGGCATTGTGGAGCTTCCCGGAACCGCTACAGTTCTTACACCAGATTTCATACCCATTGTATGAGAACTTCCCTGCTCCCTCACAGATTGGGCATTTGTAGTGAATTGGCTTCCGATAGTGGGTATAACAAGTTTCACCGAGTTCAAACTTATTTTCAATTATAAACATGGCTTTGACCTCTTAAATGATTATTTTTTTGCTCATGCGTCATGTTCCAGAACCGCTCTTAAAAAAGTCGCGTTCACTGAACCATTTGTCTTGGATAATATTCCCGATATAGTCAACCATACCATCAAAGTATTTATAAGCAATACGGATGTATTTTCCTTTTAATTCAGAGAATTTAGACACACCTACAGTGTCCATAA
>CAZUPI010000106.1:0-3049 GCA_964621755.1 uncultured Ruminococcus sp.
TCAAGGGTCAAGCGGAAGATCCTGCGGACAACTGCCGCCGCTTCTTCATCAATATGCCAGGTGTATTTATCTCCAGACATTTTCTTATAGCCATAGATAGCGGCATTGGTGGTCGGCTTACCGGATTCCCCTTTGACACGGATGGCTGTTTTCTGCTTGCGGCTCAAATCTCGCAAGTACCATTCGTTCATAATATTGAGAAAAGGCGCAAATTCGTTGCTGTTCTGATCATCGCTGTCCACGCTGTTGGCAATGGCAACAAAGTGAACACCGTGCTGTCGGAACATAACCTCGGTATAAAAGCCGGTCTGTAAATAATCTCTGCCAATTCGGCTCATGTCCTTTACCAGTACATGAGCGGCCTTCTCGGCTTCAATATCCGCTACCAACTGCTTCCACGCAGGTCTTTCAAAATTTCCTCCACTCCAACCGTCATCGGTGTAGTGCTGGATGTTAGTGTAACCTCTCTGCTCTGCATAGCTTTCGAGGTACTTTTTCTGATTCACGATAGAATTGCTATCGCCAACCTGGTCATCGTCACGGGATAATCTCTTGTACAATGCTGTAATCTTATTGGGATCTTGTCCCACAGTCTGTTTCACGCTCATCATGATGCGCTCCTTTCAGACTGTCGGCTCATTTGTGGTGTATTCATTATATCATAGTTTTCGCAACTTGTGTGAACTTCATTGCGAATAATTCGTAAAATTTTATCCTCCATCGTTTCCGTGCCACTCTCATTGAACACGACCTTTACCTTGTAAGTTGTGCCGCCGATGCGGTGGGTGGTATAAGCAAAGTTCTTGCTTTCGTTTTTTACCATAGGCAAATTTCCTCCATAGATTGAAAAATTCATAAATTTCGAGTATACTATTGATAGTTCCGCTTCCCTGTAACCATTTGTGCGGTTAAAACAGGGCGAGAGGGATAAACCCCTTACCCATGCAGAAATGCCCTCGGAAAGCCTTGCGGTACAAGGCTTTCCGAGGGCAAAACGGTTACATTGTGGTTTGTTTCTGCTTTTCACGGTGCTTACGCACTCTGGCTGCGGTCTGCTGGCGGCGTGCTTCGGTGGCACAGCGTTCCGAGCAGTACACCCGTTTCCCGTCAATGAGGAATGGCTTGCCGCACAGCTTGCAGTTGACCATTGGTGAGTGATTGAATACAGCGTCCAGTTCCGGTGCTTCGGGCAGTACAGATTCCCGAAAATATCTGCACAGGGCGCTGTTGGTATAGCAGATACCAAGCATATAGCAGTTGCTCGTCGTCGCAAGCTCGGTATCGCTCGTTTCCGTGCAAGCACGAAAAGCTCGCTCACTCCGCTGCTTCTCCTCTCCCCAAAAAGTCTTACGACTTTTCGGGGTCCCCGATAATGGCAGGCAGCCGTATTCCTTGTCGTAGTTGGCGCACTTGGAGACAACCAACTTCTTGATCTGTCTTTTCTCCTTTCCCGTCAGCTCACGATAGGTTTTGGTCATAGGCATTTTCCTCCTTTCTTTAGCATCAGAAGTAATATAATAAGGGACAGAATATATTACTTCCTCACTAATAGGAGAAATACGGGGTGTTTAGCGGAACTGTTTTTTCGGAAAATCAAAGAAAATTTGAAAAATATTATTGAAGGGAGGTTTCCTGCGGTGTACGAAGATCCCAAGCGATACGAAAATGACAGTCTTTATGATGAAGATACTGATTATGAAGATGAATACGACACGGACTCTTCCGATTACATAGACGAAGATGAAGAAGATGAAAACGCCCTTTGGGATGACGAGGAAGATACCAACGATGAAGCCGATCCCGATAAACCTCCGCGAAAAAAGCGAAAGAAACGAAAAGAAAAGATAATTTATACCGACGCCGAGGAGGAAGAAGCCGAAGAACAAGAGCAGGCACAACGCAGGCTTGCCAAGGAACAGCGGCTCATTGACGAACTGGAAGCCGATGCCGCAGAAAATCGCATAGAGGATGATGGGGATGATACCGGTGATGAACAGCCCGAACGAAAACTTTTAAAGCGTGAGCTTCGGGCGCAGGCTCTGAAACGATTAGAGGACTCCGCCCGTACCATCCGGGATTTTGAAAATCTCGTTGCGTGGTATGACCGCCTGGATGCCAACCGTCAGCGAAAAGAGCGTTATCACGAGCTGTTCCGAAGTGGTGACAATGTTCCCCTTGACTATGGAGCAGCCGAGGGCGGGCTGTACTTTCCCGACACTCTCAACGATGTGTTGTCCAAGATGGAACGCAAAGGTGATTTCATAGACTCCATTTTCTACTGTCCTTACGACATCCACGAGCTTGTGACGGATGGGGATATATCCAATATCCTGCGGGAATTGAGCGAAGATAGCAAATTCCTTATGTTCCTGTGGGCACTGCGGCAGTACAGTTCTGTCAGAATTGCCGCTATTCGTGGGCAGTCTGATCGTAACATCCGTAAAGTACGAAACACGATGCTCAAAAAGATACGAAAAAAGCTGCTTGCCGCACTTACCGAAAAAGTGCAGACGCAGCAGCCCTTGACCTTGCTCGATAAAGATTTTTTAAGAGAAAACGGTGTAGATATTGAAAACAACAGTGATGCGTAATATAATTATGGATAATATAGGTTACAATACATGGCGGAGGGTTTGACGATGAAGAACCTGTTTCAACGCACCAGTTCGCATTGGGTGCGATATAATGAATATGAATGGAAAACGGCGGAGAATGGTATGTTGTATCTCACGCCTACCGCAACGGCACAGCCGGGACTTTACGACCCGCTGAGCGAATACCAACGCCTTATTCTGGATGCCATTGATATTGGTCGGATGGAATCGCAGAAGAAAACACCGCAGGAAATACAAAAGGCAATTCAAGTATTTGCAGTAAAGTATGGCTTGCTTGGTCTCATGACAGCGCTGCCTACTACGCCGAACTTTATGGATTATGAGGCGGTATATCTGCCGAAGAATCATTTTATCCGTGAGGAATCCATACCCACGATGGACTATCTTGATTTGTTCTTTCCTTTTGTTAAGCCGGATGTGGTAAAGCGTGGCGT
>CAZUPI010000107.1:0-2930 GCA_964621755.1 uncultured Ruminococcus sp.
GGTGATTTGCAGTCCGGCACTTATACCGTCGGTATTCCCCTCCTCTCTATCACTGCACTGGAGGGCAAAGAAACCGTTTCCATCCAAAAGCTGCGTGTTTATTCGGTTGGCTCCGCTTCCTCTTCTGCTGTCACCATCCGCCAATGGACAGTGGACGATTATGAAGCACCGCCCTATATTGAGGAAACATTGGCAAATATGATGCCGCAGTCAGACGAGGAAGTGGAACTGCTCGGCGGTGAAGGATCACACGAGCTGAAGAACGGTGTTCTCACCCTTCAATCCACAAGCAGCGAGCAGGAATACCGCCTCAATCTCAAGCCGCAGCTCATGTATAACATGAATAAGCTCAACGGCCTGCATATGGTGGTGGATTCCGAAGTGCCGTTCAAGATTGCGCTCTTTGTCAAGAGCACAAATGATACCAGTAATTGGCCAACCACCTCTGATCCGTCTCTTTCCAACATTTTCACGGTCACCGATGACCGCGTTGCCGCCGGCTCTTATGATGTTACCTTTGATCTATCGGGAATGTGCAAATCGATTACCGACAAATCCGCTGTTTATTACGCGCAGATTGTGGTGGTTGCAAGAGGCATAGGCACATTGCAGCTCAAGACGCTGGAAGCTCTTGAATATGATGACTATCAGTGGGATGAAAGCTTGACTTACGGCGAAGCCGCCACCCCGGATAATCCGTATTATGCACACGCTGCCAAAAAAGGTCCGGAGGTTGCTGAAAAAGTTGATTTGTTGGAAGCACTCGGTTTGAGCGATCATTGCACCGTCTCAGAATGGACGCCGCTCGGCAGCTCAATGGGTCTAAAGATCGATCTGACCAAAACGCCCTATCTGTACATGTCGGTTGCACAGGCGGATACATCCTCCTTTACCTTCTCCCTGTACAACGACAATACCGGCAATAAGGTTCCGTGGCTCCTGTTCCGAAATGCCGATGCCGGCAATGCCAAAATGACGTCGGGTGCCGCCAACTGGGATAAATATCAGAACCATGAGCAGTATGTATTGGGCAGTGAGACCATCTGTATTGATATGCGCGAATATCTGAACGATAAATCGACCACTATCTGGACCATCAACAGCGTCACCCTTTACAATTACATCCACCAAAACGCGGTTGTCAGCTATATGTTCTTCGGCTCCGAGCCGCTCGAACCTGAGCAGCTCCGCGGAGATATCAACAACGACGGTATGGTCAATATGTTGGATTCACAGCTCCTCTACTATTCCACAGCCGGACTGATTACGCTGTCCGACGACGAGGCAGCTGTCAGCGATATCAACGATGACGGCATGACCAATCTCTCTGATTCGGCACTTCTCTATAAGATTGCCTCCTCTGTCACGACTTGGAGCAGTGAGAACCTGTCCGACAGCATCCGCCCGAAAAAGAAGACAGAGGCATAATAATTTCTCCGTTCTCCAACCGCTTCTTAGCACAAATTAAGCATGACATAAAACCGTATTGAAATGACCTGATATCTGTGACAGATATCAGGTCATTTTCTTTTTTCATAATTCCTGTCGGAAAACAAAGCAAAAATTCGAATCAGGCTTTGATTTTCTTTCTTCAAAAAATTCTCCTTCTTCATGACATGATTTCAATAAATGTGGGCAAACTGTTTTTGTATATACATTCCGAAAGGAAGGATCATTTCATGAAAAAACAAATCAGCACACTGATTACCGTCATTCTTTGTATTTCCATTTTGTTCAGCGGCTGCAATAACAAGACGGATGATACAGATAACAATGCACAATCTGTCGTCGTGCGTTACCTGAATTTCAAGCCGGAAATTGCGTCGGTATATGAAGAAATCACCGACGCCTATCAAAGGGAAACCGGAAAACAGGTCATTGTTGAAACCGCCGCCAACAACACATACGAACAGACACTGACCGCCAAAATGGCAAGCAGCAGCGCACCGACAATTTTTCAGATCAACGGACCGCGCGGCTATGCCAATTGGAAAAGCTATTGCGCCGATCTGAGCGATACACAGTTGTATCAGCATTTAACAGACAAATCCCTCGCTGTCACCGCAGGCGACGGCGTCTATGGCATTCCCAATGTAGTGGAAGGATATGGCATCATCTATAATGATGCCATTATGCGCGCCTATTTTGCTTTGACCGATCGTGCAACCTCCTACAGCTCTATGGAGGAAATCAAGAGCTTTGAGGCGCTCAAGGCCCTTGCGGAGGATCTGCAGGCCCACACTGACGCGCTCGGCATCAAAGGGGCGTTTGCCGCCACTTCCCTCAAGCCTGGAGAAGAATGGCGATGGCATACCCATCTTGCCAATGTTGCCCTTTTTTATGAATTCGAAGAGAAAAATGCTGATTTGACAGGCAGCGACGCCAATACGATTGACTTCACCTACGCAGACAATTTCAAGAATATTTTTGATCTCTATTTAAGCAATTCCACTGTCGAATCAAAAGTCCTCGGCACCAAACTCGTTGATGAATCCATGGCAGAATTTGCGCTTGGAGAGTGTGCTATGGTGCAAAACGGCAACTGGGCATGGAGTCAGATCAGCCAAGTCAGCGGCAATACCGTCAAAGCGGAAGACATTAAATATCTTCCCATCTATATGGGAACTGAGGATGAAGAAACACAGGGAATTTGCATCGGAACAGAAAATTTTCTGTGCATTAATTCAAAAGCCTCTGAAGCCGAACAAGAAGCGGCGGACGATTTCCTCTTTTGGCTCTATTCCAGCGATACGGGGAAAGATTTCGTCATCAACCGTCTGAATTTCATCGCGCCGTTTGACACCTTCACACAAGAGGAACATCCGAATGATCCGCTTGCACAAGAAGTCCTGCGCTTTATGGAAATGGACAATGTGAAAAATATTCCATGGAATTTTACCATCTTTCCCAGCCAAACTTTTAAGGATGAT
>CAZUPI010000108.1:0-2806 GCA_964621755.1 uncultured Ruminococcus sp.
TGTGATAAAAGATAGCAAGTGTTACTTATAGTCCGTTGACTTATAAGTAACGCGGTGGATAATAATATTCGGAGGTGTTTGCTATGATCACTGAAAAAGTAGGACAGCGAATTAAACAACTTCGCAATGAACAGAAATTGAGTCAAGAGAAGCTTGCATTAAAGGCTGAAATTGATAGGACTTATTTGGCGGGGGCAGAATTGGGAAAAAGAAACATTTCGCTAAAGAGCCTGGAAAAGATAGTGAATGCACTAAATGTCTCATTTGAAGATTTTTTTAAAGGGTTTTAACTGTTGACTATAAGTAACAACCAAAGTATAATACGGAGGTAGAGAAATGGAATTAATGATTCAAGATCCAACTTATGCAGCGAGTATGAGACTTGGTGAGGCGCTGATTGACGCGTGCAATAAGGGACAAGATGGAGCTGGTGCATTTGCTTTTGCAGAAGAAAACGGGATTGATCTGTTTTTAGGAGATCCAGACTTTAGCAATTATATTAAAACCAATAACTATGAGTTGGTTGTAGGTACGGATTCAATTACGGATCCGAAGGCTGTTGCAAGGCTGAGAGCTTATTGCAAATTGTATAATAATTTGACGATTTACGGTTATGTTCATGATTCCCAAAAATACTTGTTTCATCCAAAGCTTACATGGTTTGAAACAGGCAGTGGTGGATTGTCTATTATTGGATCTGGCAATTTAACGGAACGCGGATTGTATCATAATGTCGAAATGTATTCCTATAATGCACTAAGTAATACAGACTTTGCAAATCTTAAAAAGAATTGGCAGGATTGGTTGGATTACTCGATCGATAACAATTTTATTTTTGATATAAACGACCCGATTATTGATTATGCTGTTAATTTAAGTGCTGTTAAAAAAGCAAAATCTTATTCGGCGCCTAAATCTTCGACAGGGAAGGCCACGACACCTGATCCGTCACTCGTTGCACTATATAAGACTCAGCCTAAAACAACATCGGTACGCAAGGCCATTACTCCGCCAATACCTAAAAAGGCTAAGCCTAAGAAGTCAACTACTATAATAGCAACACCAATCCCTCCGGTGACACCGGTTATTGTTGCGCCTACAATTAACCCTGTATGGACAGTATCTTCCACAGACAGAGTATTAGTAGCTGAAGTTCCGAAGGCTAGTGCAAGATGGAAACAAATAAATTTTGATAAGGCATCTTTTCAAAACTATTTTGGTGCAACTCCAGGTGGTACTGCTGGAACATACAGGATTTTATTAAAAAGTGTTGACCCTGCAGGCGTATTAGGAACTACTGAACCAAGACCGAGTGTTTCGGTTGCTAGCCACAATTGGCGATTTGAGATCAGTGCAGCAAATGGTTTGTCTTACCCTACTGGTGGCAACAGACCATATGTTGTTTTTTGCGAGGCCTCTACAAGATCATTCATTTATGAATTACTGATGCCGGGGAATGCAAGATACAATGAAGTAGACAACTACGTAAATAATTGGAAAAGAACTAATGGTGTTACTGGTATAGCAAGATTTATTACAGACGTAAGCACCATTAAACCGAGCACTCCTGGTCTTGGTCTATGGAAAGTATAAGGAAAGTATAAATATGGATACAAGTGTAAAAACAGTTCATTACCTTGGTAGTAAGGCTCGTATGTTAGTTCCTATTAAGCAATACATAGATGAGCTTACCAACGGAAATGGGAGAATATGCGATTTGTTTTGCGGTTCGGGTGTAGTATCTGAATATTTACTGCCACAATATGATGTGTTGGCAGTAGATATTCAAAATTACTCAAAAGTGTATTGCAATGCACGTTTATCTGGACTACCAAAAGAATTTGATTATAAATGTACTATAGCTGAAATAAAGAACTCTGAAGCCAGAAGAACCAATCTAAGCTTATTTAAGCCTATTTTGGATTATGAAGAAGAGTGCATAAACTCATTAGTTTCCGGAGAGTTGGATCCAATTTACGAGGTGATTGAGAAGGGATCCTTGTATGCTTACTTGAACGACATGCCTTACAGTGAAACGAATATTTCATCGCCGCTTGAAACGGTTTTTGCTAAGGTTAAAGGAGACAAAGAAATGGATCCGCAATCCTTAAATTCCATTGTAACGCGTTATTATGGAGGCTTGTATTTTTCTTTTAGACAGGCTATTGATATTGATGCTATATCTTCATATGCCTTTTCACAGGACGAAAGGGCCAGGGACGCTATTTTAGCCGCACTTATGGGAGCAGCAACAGATGTAGTAAATACAATAGGCAAACAATTTGCTCAGCCTTTGAAAGTAAGGAACAAAGATGGTTCATTAAAAAAGAATCTGGCAAAAAAAATAATATCAGATAGGACGTTAGATGTTTTTGAACGGTTTGAAGAATGGATGCAATACTACGCCGAACTTCCTCAAAACAAGCAAAATTTTGAAATAATTTGTGACGACTACGTAGAAGTTCTTAAACGACTGCAGCCTGGAGAAGTAGATGTCATTTATGCAGACCCCCCTTATACTCGGTATCATTATAGCCGCTATTATCACATCCTTGAGACAATTTGCTTGCATGATAATCCGCAAATATCTACCACTTTTCCTAATGGGAAGGGCGGATTAAGTAGAGCAATATATCGTAATGATAGACATCAATCTCCGTTTTGTATAAAGAGCAAGGCGCATAAGGCATTTGATGATCTATTCAAGTTCGCCAGCCGAGTCCAAGCTTCAGTGGTTCTTTCATATTCTCCGTTTGATGCAAACAGCGGAGCCACACCAAGATTGCTCTCGATCGAAGATATTATA
>CAZUPI010000109.1:0-2797 GCA_964621755.1 uncultured Ruminococcus sp.
GATCAAGAAAAATTCTGACGAACGAGAGGTTGGTCTAACTATAAGTAAAACGGATCTTGGGTAATGATTAGTTGGGCAAGTTTGCAGCAAAGGTTGTGTTTAGCGGCTGATCGAAATTTCTTGCTTTTCAGCGAGAAAGGGAAGACGATAAGTTCAGTTTAAGAGAGTAGGACAAGTAGAAAAGCAAAATTGAGAGCAGGAGGTAGTTGGGCTACACTACTTCCTGCTCTTGTGAATGCTACTTTAAACAACAGTATCGTAGGTTGTCCATAGGGATTTACAGCTCTAATGTATTCATGATATAATTATATAAAAGCGGGAGGTGAACATAGTGGAGATTTATCCTGTGTTAGATAGCATAATAGAGGATACTGACAATTATGTAAGGAGAAAGTTTGAAGGACTAACCAACAGGCAATGGCAATGTGCCTTTTTCAACACAATTCGCATATTTGATACTATGTTTTTTCAATATGTGAACGACCGATGTCATCCAGAATATGACGAGGAAAGTGATAATCGTATTTTGGCTTTCCGCTATGCTTTTCCAAGGCTTATTTCGAAAGTATACTGCGATCCAAATATTTTCAACTCGGTTGGTTTATCACCACTTGATCCGGATAGCATATTGGAAAACAATAGAATTGCATATGCATGTTTCCTTAATGGGCTGTTTCAGAATTATGCTGATCTTATTTCGCTTGGAGAGTATAAAGCGATCAAAAATACATCAAAAAAACTTTATTTAAAAATCATAGGGCAATATTGGGCTGAAGAATATTATGAAAAGAAGTATATTGGATTTTATTCGGAGAGGGTACAAGACTTTCAGTCAGAGGCATATAAAAAGCATTTTGAAATGCGTGATGCCATACTTGAGCAGATGAAACCATTGGTTTATGTTTGGAAAGACTACTACATTGGGTACGATACTACTCCAGATATTGATATCTTTTATTTAGATGCTGCATACCTTGATTCAAGAGAGGCCACTGAGTGGTATGTGTTTCCTAAGGATGTTTCTTTTGGAGGTATTCCCTATGAAGTTTATGTGAATACAGTTGTCTATTTTGTATCTTTTGCGATTAAGCATGCCCAGTTCTGCGCGCTGTTGCTTCAGAAGGAACCGCACTTGCGGGTGGAGAACTTATTAACAAGAATATGTGTTGAAGAAGATACTATTGAGCTCATTCGCCACATTAATGATATTTCACACGAAGATGCCCAAAAAATCTTTGAAGTTATTACCTTAAACGAGGAAAATTATGGGTCGCATATTTCTTGCCGATCGGCACCTCCTCCATTAATAAAAATTTCTAAACACCAATATCTTATGTCGGTCTTTGGATGCTTAGAGCGTCCTTTTGAATTTTTATTGGATGAATTGCATAGAAGATACCCAAAGGAATGGGATAAAAACACAAGGGGACGAGAAAGCTCATTTCGAAAAGAGTTGTATGCCTTCTTTGACAGCAAGCGCAATGAATTAATTGATCGGAACCTGGTTATTAAGTGCGACGGTAAAATACTTACAGATATTGATGCATGTGTGATTGATAAAGAAACGGGCGATATTGGTTTATTTCAACTGAAGTGGCAAGATTTGCCATACTCAAGCAACCGGTCTTTATTAAGCAAAAGAAGTAATTTTGAAAGAACTGTAAATCAATGGATTGATGATATTCAACAGTGGCTTGCAAATTCAGATGAAAAAACAATTGCAGATATTTTGCGTACAAGTCCCAAAAAAGTTGACAAGAAAAAGATTAGGTTATTTGCGCTTGGAAGATTTAATGGGGGTTTCCCTGCGATCTCAATTCCTGCTGGAAATGTGACTTTTGGCCAGTGGTATCAAGTGCTTTTCTTATCTATGTACAATGAAAAACTAAAATGGACCGTGGGGGAATTGTTTGATGCACTTTGTGGATCGAAGGTGGACAACAAGTCGTTAATAGAGCGACCGGTGATATATCGAATAGGAGGCAAAGAAATAAAGATTTATAGATAAATAAAGCACTGGGAAAGTGGGCCGCCGGGAAAAACCTTGGCGGCCTACTTTTTGCTAAAAAGCAATTTGTGGAATTCTGAGAAAGGATATGTTCAACCAAGGGATCGAAACTGCTTTTCAAACTGGGGAAGATTTGTAAATAAGTACGGTTAAAACTATTCCGCTGTAGTATAGATGGACATCCATGTAGCAATTGATAACAAACTGATAACTCTGCCCCGGACCTATGGATTCGTGAAATGCGTTGGAGTATGGTTGCGTTACAAAAATCCCGCTCAGCGGGAGAAGGAGGCAAGCATATGAAAAACGCAAGCAGAGGAAAGTGCGCGGCCCTGGTGATGGCGGGCGTGCTGATCGGAGCAAGCCTGCCCTCGGTAGTGATGGCGGCGGAGGACTATCTCAAGGCCACACCCAGTACCCAGAAATTTTTTGTGGACGGCCAGCGGGTGGAACTGGAAGCCTACGCCATCGGTGGTCACAACTATGTGAAGCTCCGGGACATCGGCAAGGCGGTGGACTTCAGTGTCAGCTACGATCCCCTCAACAACGCCGCCATCATCGTCAGCGGGATGCCGTACCGGGAGGAGCAGCCGACGACCGCGCCCTCGCTTCCCGCACTCAACACCGACTACGCCGCCCAAGCCAACCCCAAGGTCTTCGCCGCTGAACTGAACAGGGAGGTCTACAACGGCATCCGGGACACCATCCTCCACCGGGAGGAGATCATCGCCGGAACCTACCGGCCTATCCCCATCGGTGAGATTCAGTGGAACGGCTCCGTGGAGCAGG
>CAZUPI010000110.1:0-2743 GCA_964621755.1 uncultured Ruminococcus sp.
TTTCTCACACAGGCGGCAGAAAGCTATGAGGCTGCTGAGCGAGAAGGTACGCAGAGAGCACAGGAACAGGGCAAGATTTTTTAATGCCTGTTACTGGATTCCATATTGGGAACAGCCAACATGAGAAAAATATCTGTTGGCTGTTCCCGCAGGAAGGAGGGAACATTGCGTGCCAAGAATTTATGTTGAATACGCCAGGATGTCTCAGCTCGGCAATGACTTAGCAAGTACGTCGGCAAAAATAGATGTAATAAGCGCAGATCTAAAAAGTACAATTCGCCAGCTTGATTGGGATGTAAAATTTCAGTCAAACATAAATTCAAGCGCCAATCAAATTGCGCTGAAGTTGGATCGATATACGCAAGTGCTGAAGAAATATAAACAGTTTATTGAATCAGCGCAATTGTCTTATCGAGAGCTGGATACAGAACGCTTTGATAGTAACTTAGTAAACGTATCTTCGCTAATCGAACCTGAAAATGCCGAAAAAGACCTTATCTTTGAATGGTTTAGAAATATAATAATTGACAAACCGTACATTATTCCTGGATTGTTACCGATAATCTCCCCTATAACAAAGCTTTTATTCTTAGATAGCGGGGTTATATACAGCCAGACAAATGGCGGAACTTCAAGTGGAACATCAACAAATGCTGAATGGTTAGGGGCAAAGTATGCAGATGGTCATCCGGGGGTTACAGCATGGATAGGCAAAGCAAGTGCGGAGACTAAAAACGATTGGAGTTCTGCAAGTGTTAACGCCTATCTCGGCAAGGCAGAGGCAGAAGCAAAAGCAAAAGCAGGATTCATGCAATATAAAGACAAGTCCGAGTATTCAGATGGCGAGTGGTCAGAAAAAGAAAAGTTAGCGTTTTTATTTGCAGAAGCAAGTGCAGGAGCTTCAGTAGCTGCAGTTGCAGCGGACGCAAAAGGAAGCATAGGTAGTGACATGCTTGGGCTTGATGGCAAAGCCGAGGGGACACTCGGAAGTGCAAAAGCTGAAGCAAAAGGCGCGTTTTCTGTCGGTGAAGATGGTGTGAACGCCTATGTGAAAGGTGAGGCCATGGTGGCAGCCGCAGAAGGAAAGGTGTCCGGTTCTGTCAATATATTAGGTTTGGAAATAAAAGGGACCCTTGGAGGCTATGCTGGTGCAGCTGGCGTAGAAGGAAAAATTGGTGTGGAAGATAACAAGTTTGTCATTAAAGGAGGCGTTGCCGCATTAATTGGAGGATCTGTTGGATTGGAAATTGGTTTTAACGATGAAGGATGGTCAAATTTTGTTGACTTTATTACTTTCTGGGATTAGGCTATACAATGAAAGAGGGGTGGGAGATTGGAACACAAAGGATTTAGCTATGAATTTAACAAACATGAACTTGCCTATTTTTTGTTCAAACGTAAAAGATGTCCAAAATGCGGAATGAAGTTAGAAAAACGCAAAGTTTATGAAACATTGTCTGGATTTGAACTAAATTCCAAATCGGATCCCATCTTTATCTCAAACGCAAAAGTGAAGCGTTACCAGTATATATTTATTTGTAAAAATTGCAGTTCTCAGTATACTTTGAAGGAACTTGCTCAATAAGAAAGGATGATCATCATGAAGAAATTTTTACCAATTGGCTCTGTTGTTTTACTCAAGGAAAGCCAGAAACGTATTATGATTGTAGGAGTTAAGCAAAAACAGTCTGATTCAGATAAGGTGTGGGATTATAGTGCCTGCTTATTTCCTGAAGGAATCATTGATCCTGACCGCCTTTACCTTTTTGACGCGGATCAGATTGACCGCTTGTACTTTGTGGGGCTGCAAGATGGTGAGAGTTTGGCTTTTTTAGATAAACTAAATAATTTGGAATAGTGAAAGGGGAACACTCTTTCAAGGGGTCACTTATGGTTAAATCAATTTGTTTTTCTCATATTGGTATGCGCCCGAATCACGAAGATAATTTCTTCCTCAATGGGAAAATAATTGATACCGATACACAACGGAGAATGCCGGAGATTAAGCTAATTGAATATCAATCAAACAGCATTTCGGATATAGGTGTTTTTGCTGTGAGTGATGGCATGGGTGGTCATAAAGCAGGCGAGATTGCAAGCTCAATGTGTGTTCAAGAGTTTGCAAGACTAAATGTAAGACTAAATAAATGTATTCAGGGTGAAATATCAATTTCTGAACTGGTTACATTGGCTCAGAAAAGTATAAACAAAGTAAATGTAGATATATGCAATAATAGTCGGCAGCATAATGAAATGCGAGGGATGGGCGCTACTGTCGTGGCGCTCATGGTTTGTGGAACAAATTGTGCTGTATTAAATGTAGGAGATAGCAGAGCATATAGTTTTAGTAGTGGAACGCTGACTCAAATTACAAAAGACAATACCGAAGGACAACGAATGCTCGATTTGGGGATTTTGTCTCGAAAAGAGCTATTGAATTTTCCAGCACGAAAGAATTTAAATCGTTATCTTGGGTATGGTGAGAATGGATTTGTCCTTCAGGCTGATGTGTATTATCCGCAGATAAGTGATGGTGACACAATCATTTTATGCAGTGATGGTGTTACAGATTCTCTAACTGAGTCGGAAATAAAAGAAATACTGTGTTCAGAAAATGACATCAGCTGTGCGGGGAAGAAAATTATCGAGCAAGCCGTTATTCCGAATAATGCAGATAATGCTACAGCGATGCTTATAAAAATCGGGAGGTGATTTTATGCCCCAGACGAATTTAATAGGAAAA
>CAZUPI010000111.1:0-2727 GCA_964621755.1 uncultured Ruminococcus sp.
TAGGAAAAAGAGGATTTACTCAGTTAAAAATCGTAGGGCACTTGAAGTTCGTTACCATGGTTCCGAACCATAACTATAGTCCGCCATCGCCCCAGTGCCGGAGATGGTCAACGTCCCCGCGCTATCCAGCACCCAAGTCAGGTTATCCCAATAAGTACCGCTGGCCACAACGGATGTCTCCGCATTGGCCGAAAGTATCTCCTCTTCCGCAACGGTTTCTTCGGGTTCGGCCAAAGAAGGTTCCGATTCCTCCGAAACCGCCTGAGGCTCCTCCGCTTCATCGGGCGTTTCCATTTCAACCGGCGCCTCCGCATTTGATTCGGTCTCCGCCACCATCGTCGAGGCGTCGCCGCCCTCGCCCTCGACTGCCCAAGCAGTCGGAGACAAAGCGGACAGAACCAAAGTCAACGCCAATAGCAGTGCCAACCTCTTTTTCGTAACCTTCATCTGGCCTTCCTCCTTTGTCATTTTCTTGCGTTACATCATTTCTCACCGTTTACCACAGCAGATTTACTTCCCGAGCGTGGGCATTGATCCGGGCGACATCGATGGTGGTTACCTTGCCGTCATTGCCGGCGGTGTCCGCGCAAGCCAGCGCATAGCCTTCCAGCAGGGACACCCCCCGGGCATGAGAATTGGCCAGGGCCGCGTCAATTGTCGTCACCTTACCGTCACCGTTTATATCGCCCAGCAGGTAGATTTCCAACTTCTGCTCCACACTTCCACCGGAAACGGTAATCTCATACTCCCGGGTCACATGATCTTGCTTCTCCACCCGGAGCGTGTAATCCCCGTCCTCCACGCCGGAAATGCTGTAATTTTGCGCGCCGCTGCCGGAGACGGTAGTCTGGTAGGAAGCTTCGGCCTCTCCAACCCGTATCAGGGAGATTGTAGTAGATTGGGTGTCCTCCCCATGGCTCGTGACAGTACCAGAGACTTTATCCTGTACAAAGTATTCATCATTTGTTACCGGAATCGTCACATCTTCGCCTTTGCCGACCAGTTCATAAATTTCAATGCTGGTGTACAGTGATTCAGGTATAGAGCCATGGTAAGCCGTTCCCTCCTCAAGTGGTATATCTACCGTCGTAACCGAACGCACAAGCTCTCCGTCGGCATATTCATCAATTTGGTACTTCATTTTACCACTGTCATTTCCCACAAGCAGGAGTCTGTAATCATCGTTGTAAAGTGTCACGTACTTTTTATCGCCATCCACCCGAAGTACAACATTCTCATCACTGAAGTATGGATTGATCTCATTATTCTCTATCGCACCGCAAACCTGTCCGGCGGAATTATAAACATATACATCCACCGGGCACTCTATAGAAGCCGTCTTTTTCGACAAGCTAAGTGTAAATTTGAATACGGCATCAGATGCTGACGTAGGAATTCGCACATTAATACCCAGTATTTTAGCAGCGCTATTAACAGTCTTTACAGTTCCAAACAAATTGGCCAAAGGTTGTCCGATCAGGTATTCCGCGCACTTGTTTGCATTCTTTCCCCAGGCTCCGTCATACGCAATCTTTACATAGTCTACCATGCAGTCAGCAAAATTTTTCATGTTTGTATAAGTTAGCGTATCCCCGCTATTTTCCCATACCTTGCGGGTATCGGTAATAGCTTTGCCATCCATACTGTAAAAGATTGATCCAGTTCCGCCATAGATTTTGTCATTCAGCATATATATCGCTACTGGTATTTTCAAATCTATCGTTTTTCCGTTTGTCCCCGTATACTGAGCATATGCATACACCGTATCTGTTCCACCGATTGCGCTGGACGAAAGGCCTAATTTCGACAACAGTTTGCCCTTCAGCGTGTCGGCAGCAAGATTACCCAATCGTTCCGCCCAATTTTCGGCATTGTTATAGGACGATATTGTTTCCAACGTAAGCATTTTTACGATGTATTCAATCACCGCAACATCGTCTGCTCCAGCATTGCTGCCATCCGCAAAATATTGCTTAAGATTAGTGCTCAAGGCAACTGCAATTTCTGCGTTCTGATAGCTCTTTGCCAACGCATCTAATATGCTGTCCTTTTCAGCTTCATAAGTATTAGTAACTTCTACAGAACAATCGGAGCCAGTAATATAATATTCATTACCTGCCACAGCAGCGAAAAACTTTGCAAGCACGACCTCAGCAGAGGTTTCCTGGAGTTCTGCATTATCATCTATGTCTGCGCTCACTGTAATCGGGACGCTTCTACTCTGACCATACCCAACGGTTGCCGCATCTGTGTCTATGTCTTTCTTTGTAGATTTCACCCACAGTGTTTTTCCGAAATAAACAATGTTGGATGTGCTATGGGCTGTCAGCGTCACATCCTCAAGGTTAAAATAAAGCTCCGTTTCCGGCAGCTGCTGAATCTCTTGTTGTGAATACGGGGCATCCGCATCCGTCCTGCAGGTTACAAAGACCTCGGCAGTGATCTCAATGGTATCCGTTTGATATGCGCCATCCTTACCGTATTCCAGATTTTCCGGAGATGTTTTCACCGTTTTTGCCTGGAGGCACAGCACGTCATAGATACTGTAGGCGCTGATCATCACGTCATAATCCGTATATTTGAATATCACGCGTTTGTCGCTTATCTTTTTATTGTTCAGCAGGTCCTTCATGCTCGCCAATACGTCATCTTCTGCTACATATCCTTTATCGTCGTAAGCGTAAAATGTAATACAAAAAAAGCAAGAGTAGGCAAAAAATGCCTACT
>CAZUPI010000112.1:0-2623 GCA_964621755.1 uncultured Ruminococcus sp.
GCCGGAAAAGCCTGAAATTCCAGGCTAAACCGACATTTGCCAACTAATGCAAAGACAATCAGAAAATCAACCTAACTTTTATTACTAAAAACCATATCCAAAATGTAAAGAATTGTTTTTTGATGCCAACCGAGCAGGACGATGTGGTCAAACTTGGTACTGCCTCACTCTCCATGTTGCGCAATCTGGAATTGACTGATATTCAAATTCGTTTGCTTCCAGCGGTAAAAATGTATGATTTATACTTGAATCGAAAATCTTTAGATATAGCTACATTAGAATTCTAATTGCCATAACCGTACAAGGCAGGGAGTAAAGTCAGCCTGCCTTGCCTTGTGCGTATAAATGCTGTTGGGCATCTGGCAGCACTGCGATAGCGGTGAAATGGAGGTAGCCTGATGGATAATTTAACAAAAGAACAGCGGCACAAAGCAATGTCGAGGATTCGATCCAAAGATACTACTATTGAGGTGAAGCTCCGAAAAGCTTTGTGGCACAGTGGTTACCGCTATCGAAAGAACTATGCCGACCTACCTGGAAAACCAGACATAGCGCTGACCAAATATAAGATTGCTATTTTTTGTGACAGCGAGTTCTTTCACGGAAAGGATTGGTATATAGTATTACTTCCTAAGATTCGAAATGGGTCAAATCCATAATATTGGGAAAAGAAAATAACCCGCAACATGGAAAGAGACAACGAAATAAACCAAAAACTGAATTACATGGGCTGGACAGTCATTCGTTTTTGGGGAAAAGATATCTCTAAAAACACTGAGGAGTGCATGGCTGTCATTAAAGATTGCATTTTCGACCAAATATTGAACAATATAGAGCACTCACACGAGTCGTTCGATTTATTTGAAGAGGACATCTGATAGGCAACCCAAACTTTGTGTAAACCTCCTGTGTAGTGTAAAATAGGAGCATCGCTCAGAAGGTTTTATATGTGGTCAGCAAGGAATGTAGATATGCTTAGCCTTGTCAACTTGAATACCCACCAACACACTGAGTACAGTCGTGATGACATACTGCGGATGTTTTATGGATATCTTGGGATATGGTAGGAAGAAAGCATCCCCCAATATGCACACCCTCACAACAGACAACAAGACTATATTTGTCTTTCCAAGCATTGAACCAGAGACACCCGTGATCTATCTCAATACCTTCGCTTGTGAAGGACAAACGATATTGGAGGCTGCACGGGTCGCCGGATACCCATCTTTCACTTTGGTGGTTATCAGCGACCTGAACTGGAACAGCGTCATGGCACTGTGGGACAGCCCGGCGGCGTTCAAGAACGGAGAGGCTTTCACCGGAGGAACCGACGACTATCTGCGGCTGCTGGCGGAGGAGATCACGCCCAGGGTAGAAAAAGAACTGTCCGGGCCTCCGGCATGGCGGGGGGATCGCTGGGTATTCTCTGGCAGGATTGTTCGCGGTATATGCTGTCTACCAGACGGATGTGTTTTCCTGTTTGAGCTGTATGTCCGGCTCTCTTTGGTTTCCTGGATTCAAAGAGTATGTGTTCTCCCATGAGCCAAAGCGCTGGTCGGACTGCATATATTTCTCCCTGGGGGACAAGGAAGCCAAGACTCGCAACCCGGTTCTGAGAGGTATTCGACAGAACATATAAGAGATTCATGCTTTCTATCAGAGCAAGGGGATTGACACAGTGCTCCAACTGAATCCAGGCAATCACTATGACTATGCTGTGGAACGCATAGCTGTAGGCGTTTGTTGGCTCCAGAGTAGGTGAGATAAGTCTTCCTCCCGCCGGGCGTCTATTCTTTGTCTATAGCGCATCAAAAACCGATTCGTCTTGGGCTCAGAAAAAACTTGCTTATTTACTTCACCAGAGCTACAATAGGCGCAACAAAAGGGGTTGAAGTCATGAATTATAACTGCTTTTCTTCTCGACAGATAGGTTGCCTGTAAGAGAGCATGTATCCTTGACGACTCTTACAGGCGGCCCGAACTGTCAAGGAGTGAGCACAATTGAACAGAGACCGCAGTTACTATCGCAAGCAGCGTATGCGTGCGATCCATCGCAAAGAAACGATCCTCCGCCAGCTTGGAGGAGAAGCGAATGTCCTCGCGTGGAAGCACGGTGCCACCGGACGGTTGTCCAAGGGGAAGATCCATTGTTCCTGCTGGATGTGCCGCAGAAAGTCGTATGACGATCCCCAAATCCGAGATAAAAAAGCGTCGACGGATGCAATCCAGCAACTGCTTGAAATCGAGTAACTCTCCTCACAAGAAAACGCTTCTTGGTCGGGCGCAACAATCGCTGCGTCTCTGGTCAAGAAGCGTTTTTGACCACATATTTGACCACAGACAGTGCCGGAGCACCCGGAAACAGTTGATTTAAGAGCGTCAAAGAGTAATGTAAAACGAGCGAAAATCGCTAAAAATGAGCACAAATAACCACAAAAAATTTCGTTCAACCGTTTGGGAGCAGGATGCCGCAGGTTCGAATCCTGTCACTCGGACCATGTCGTCGCGGACGCCATATCGTTCGCGACGACATTTTTTATAAAAATGTCATCTCTCACTCATTTCGTCGCTCCTCCTATTACAATATATTTACGGGTTAAGGCACGGCAGCCAGCCGTGTCTT
>CAZUPI010000113.1:0-2587 GCA_964621755.1 uncultured Ruminococcus sp.
TTTTCCCCTTATGAACGGATTTCCGTTCCGTCCTTATTTTTTCAGGAGGTATCTATCATGAAGAAACAGCGCTCAAAGGTGATTGCATTAGTCCTTTCTCTACTGTTAATATTCACCAGTCTGCCGATTGCCGGTGTATCTGCCGCATACGAAAACACGTATACCAATACCGGCAACCAAGCAGCGGATATTGTTGGGGTTGCCGAAACACAGGTCGGTTATCTGGAGGGTTCTCTTTCCGGTACGTCCGCGGGCAGCAACAACTACACCAAATACGGCGTATGGTACGATAACAATGTAGACAGCGGCGGATTCTCCTATAGCGCTTGGTGTGCGATGTTCGTTTCCTGGTGTGCCAATCAAGCCGGCATCCCCTCCAGCATCGTTTATTATCATGCATATTGTCCTAATGGCGTAACATGGTTTAAAAACCAAGGGCTGTTCCAGTATTCTGCTTATCGTGGCGGCAGCTATACCCCAAAAGCCGGCGATATCATCTATTTTCAGTCCAGCAGCAGTTCGGTTGCCACACATGTTGGCATTGTGCGTTATTCAAGCGGCGGGTATGTCTATACGATTGAAGGCAACACCTCCGGTCAAAACGGCGAAATCAACGATGGCGGCGGATGCTTTGCCAAATCCTATTCCCTGTCTTATTCGAGCATCTTAGGCTACGGCACACCTGCCTACCAGGATAACAGCGGTACGAGTGCTGAAAAGCTCGGCACTTATACTGTCACCGCATCTGAGCTGAATGTCCGCTCCGGCCCTTCTACTGATTATGATTCCATTGGCGTGCTGTATAATGGCGATCAGGTGAACGTCACGGAGCTTGCCGATAACGGCTGGGGCAAAATTACTCTTTCCAACGGCACCGAAGGCTGGACCAGCATTACAAAATACGGTAAATACATCGGGATTGACGCGCTCGGTAATTTGATTACACCAATCAGTAACAGCGTCACATATGCTTATAATGCCGACGGAAGCGTCAAAATTTCAAACAGCGGATCCGAACGCGGTATAATTGACTTTTCTCTGCCCGTTGCACTGGGCACAGCAACCACTCCCTATCTCACATGTCAAATCGTCCCTTCTTCCGGCGGCTATTTCTTCGGAGTTACGCAGGCAAACAGCGGATATTTCATGATGCGCGACTGTAATTCCGGTGATGAGCTGGTAGTAGAAAATGACGCACCGTATATGACCAATACGGAAACGCTTGAAATCAATCTCTCCGAATGGTGGGAACCAGAGAATGATTATCGCATTGATACTCTGCGTCTCTATCTTGAGCCGGGCGCTTCATTGACTGTAAATTATTTCTATTTTGCCGCTTCTGCAGGACTGGTAACCGATGTCTCCTATAACACTAAAACCGGTTCTGCCGAGCCGACAATCACGCTGATGGACCCGGCAACTCTCTCTGTTGCCGACCGTTCTCTTTCGGGCGGCTATGTTTACGATAACGGAACGCTGACCGTGACCTCTGACACGGATAACGGCTATCATGCGGTTTTTGACCTCAATAAAGAATTCAAACCGGAAGTGCTTGAAAATCTACTGGTTAGTTTTGACAGCAACACCGCGTTTGACATCTCCCTGCTGGTGACCACAAACGCTGAGGACAGATGGTTTACGCTCGGCTATGACTTCTACCCTGCTTTTAATGAATCCACTGCTGTTGAATATTTGCCGGCACAAAAGGCTTCTGCAGCACTCAACTTTATCGGTTGCTACACATGGAACAACATGCTGCCCGCCGATGGCGTCAGCACGATTAAACAAGTAAAGGTAAGCCTCAGCGGAAAGGGTTCAATAACCGTCTATGCCATTCAGATGGCGGCAAATGATGTTATCGTCTCTTTCCCGGACAATGTGAAAAAATCCGACTCCACAACAGGCGAAGCCAAGAAGGTTTTGGAAAGCGACAAATACGCCGTTAAGGACAACACAGTTTCCGGCATCAAGGTAAATACCACTGTTTCTGAAATGCTTTCTTCCCTGACCTCCTCATATACACTTGCTGTATATGACGGAACAACTCCCGTCGATAATACGGCTCGCGTCAAAACCGGTATGACCGTTAAAGTTCTTGATGGAAATAATGAGTTGTCCTCTCTCACCCTTGCTGTTTTAGGTGATGTAACCTGTGATGGCGTGATGAGCACCGACGATGTGCGCGTCATCATGATTTCACTGATTAATGGCAACTCGCTGAACGAAGCACAAGCCCTTGCCGGTGATTTCAATGGCGACGGCCATATCGACACCATTGACGCACGGTATATGCTTGCGGCCATTTCTACACAGATTTAAGCATAGATTTAACCGAACATGAAAAGACCGGATATGGTTCATTCGCCATATCCGGTCTTTCTTTATACCGTCTGCTCTTCAAGCTGTAATTGCAATTCCTCCCAGCGCGCCATCAAAGCTTCAATCGCCCTTTGGTGTGCTTCTAAGCTTTCAGTCAGCTCCATCACCGCCTGATAATCAGCGGCCGTTTCGGGAAGATCAAGACGTTCCTGTGCCTGCGCAGCCAGCTCCTCCTCCTGAGCAATCTGCTGCTCAAGCTGTACAATCC
>CAZUPI010000114.1:0-2477 GCA_964621755.1 uncultured Ruminococcus sp.
ATAAAAAATATTTCTATGGATTTGGCGAAGCAGATTTGCATGGATAATATTGTAGCTGCGTACAAACGATAATTAGCAGGGCTTAGCCCTCGCTAATTTTTACCCGAATAATGAATGAATTGTTCATTTAGAGTAGGAAGGCGAGGAAATCACAATGAAAATCAAAAAAATAGCGGCGTGTCTGGCTCTGCCTATTGGATTGTCGGTCTTAACAGGCTGTTCCAGCGGACAATCGACGCAACTGGAAAATGAGATCACTTTTTCATTAGACAACGTATCAGAGGCGACTATCTCATACGACGAGGAAAAAGTGACGTTCTGTGAAAGTGGAAATGATGAGTTGGTAATTAAAGAGTACATGACGAAAAATAAGAACAGCTATCATGCCAAGGTAGATCAAAGCGGCGATAGTATTAAAATCAGTGAGGGCGGAAAACCGCTCTTCAAAGATGGATTTTACCGTTATATTGAAGTCTATCTGCCAGCGTCTTACCATGAGAATCTTACAATTACCACAACCGACGGAGATATTGATATTTCAAGGCTGGAACTGTCTTTACATGCACTCCGTATTGATAGCACTGCCGGAACTGTCCAGCTCAATACTGTCGAGGCCCAAAGTCTCTATCTTTCCACGACCAGCGGGGTTTTGGATGTGGATAATCTGAACGCAGACACGATCAGGATAGCTACTACCAGCGGCAACTTCTTCTGTGAAAAACTGGATGGGAATGTTACCTATACCACGACCAGCGGCAACACGGATATCAAGTCGGCCATTGGTTCAGGAACCTATAAAGCCAACAATTCAGGCGAATTGAATGTAATATACGCTGAAGTAACCGGCGATCTCTCATTCTATAACAAAAATGACGATATTCGTGTTATGCTTCCGGCTGATCTGGAATTTGAGTTTGAGGCCACAACGAAAAATGGTTCTGTCTCCACCACCTTTCAGGAAAATATTTCTATTGATGGTAGAATAGCAACCGGCACTGTTGGCGAGCATCCAACTGTAACCGTCAAGATAGAAACAAAAAACGGGAACATTGAGGTGAAACAATAAAGCGGCGTATCCTCCCTGCGAGATTGCTGTTGACAATCGTAGTCTTAATCGGCGCTGTATAAAAAACCGGAAATTAAATTTACTTCCTTATTAACCTCCGTCTACCGGGGGAACCTTTTTCGGGAAGGTTCCCCCGGGATTTTTTCCTATGCGATTGCCGTAAACAGTTCGTAAAAAAAGCTTGACTTTCCGTGGAATGTCTGATATAATATTAGATACGGGACATGTCCGCGCACCCTTTCGCGTACAGAGAGAAACAGCTGCTGAAAAGTTTTCACGAAACTGTGTGGATACCACCCTGCCGAATAAAACGGCTTATGAAAATCAATAAAATTGAGTGAAAGCTCGGGTGGAACCGTGCGGATTGTTGTCTGCACCCCGAACAGTTTAATCTGTACCGCGGCTTTTTTTATTTTTCCAAAGCGGCCTCGGTGCAAGTTTCAATGCCCTATCTCATGCCGGAGGTATACACTCATGTTCAATGTAAAATTTGCCGACAAATCGATGCAGTTCGAGTCTCCTGTGACGGTCTATGATGCCGCCAAGGCTGCCGAGCTCATCTCCCGCGATGTTATCGCGTGCAAAATAGACGGAAAGCCCGCCGACCTTACCACACCTATCACATCCGACTGCGAGGTCACCCTTCTCACCTTCGCGGACGCGGACGGCGCTCACGTATTCCGCCACACGACTTCCCATATTCTCGCGGAAGCTGTAAAGAGACTCTATCCCGAAGTCAAGCTGACTATAGGTCCGGCTATTGAAAACGGCTTCTATTATGACTTCGATTCTGACGTCACCTTCACTCCCGAAGTTCTGGCGAAAATCGAGTCGGAAATGAAGAAAATCGTTAAAGAAAATCAGAAAGTAGAGCGTTTCACCCTGCCCCGCGCAGAGGCTCTCGAATTTATGAAGGATGAGCCGTACAAAGTCGAGCTCATCACGGACCTTCCGGAAGATGCTGTTATCTCCTTCTACAAAATGGGCGACTTCACCGACCTTTGCGCAGGTCCGCACCTCTTCTCGACCGGCGCGGTAAAGGCGTTTAAGCTGACAAGCTGCAACAGTGCTTACTGGAGAGGCGACTCCAAAAATAAAGTTTTACAGAGAATCTACGGCACGGCATTCCCAAACAAGGACGACCTCGCGCAGCATCTCGAGAGAATCGAAGAGGCAAAGAAGCGTGACCACAGAAAGCTCGGTAAAGAATTAGGGCTTTTCACCATCATGGATGAAGGTCCCGGCTTCCCGTTCTTCCTTCCGAAGGGCATGGTACTGCGCAACACGCTTATCGATTACTGGAGACAGGTTCACAAAAAATATGGTTATGTGGAAATCAGCACTCCTATGATGCTCAACCGTGCGCTGTGGGAACGCTCCGGTCACTGGGACCACTATAAAGATAACATGT
>CAZUPI010000115.1:0-2464 GCA_964621755.1 uncultured Ruminococcus sp.
ACGCGAGCTCAGTTCCCTTTTGCAATGGATGAATGAGCACAAGTATTTGAGCGGGGCATATCCCTTTGATCGCGTCCTCAGCAGTGTGCAGACGATTCTGGCGGACGGCGTGGTAACGCAGCAGGAGCAAGATGAACTTTTGAAGGTATTTCGTCAAATTGAATGTCCGTGTTCCCCACCCCCTGAATGCCTGCCAGAGATAGAATTTGAGGGAAATGCCTTTTGTCTCAGTGGGGATTTTGTTCATGGAAGCAAGGCGGAAATTGAAGAACGAATTCAGAATCAGGGCGGACGAATTGTCAACAACGTTAGCAAAAAGGTGCGCTATCTTGTGGTTGGCGGTGTAGGTTCTACAAATTGGAAATTTGGGAATTTCGGAACAAAAGTGCAGAAAGCACTTCAATTGCAATCTAAAAATGTTGAAATCAGCATCCTCAATGAAGAGAAGCTTATCAGAGTCTTGGAAGATTCTAGGGAGGTTTCGAAATGAGTCAATTAAATCTTTCCATTGAGAACATTCCTATCGAAGTCAGTGAATTCTACAATTCGTTGCTTAACAACGTACCGCAATTGCGCACAGCCTTTCCAGAACTCCGTGCGCTTAAGGGTGGCGGGTCGATCTATTTTTACAAGCAAAGAGCGGCTATGCTGGGAGTTTTAAAAAAGAAGGGCCTGTACATTGAATTCGAGTCCGCTTACATAAATGATTTAACTGAATTTGGTATGGAATATACGGCCAGAAAGATAAAGAAAAAGAACTCCGATGGTACTGTCTCGGAGGAAGTTATAGCATATCGTTTTTTCATCAGTGATATGTTTGCGGAGGTTATTCCCTTTTACCATCTCCTGGAAAGTATCGCCGATGATAAATATTATGGGTCAAATGTTGAACATTTCGCCTGTTGCAATGATTTTATTCGTTGCTCAGATGCAAAAGAGTGTACGCATGGGGACGCATGGGAATATGTCGGTTGCGAATACAGAAAGAATCTTAAAAACGGGCGCATCTTTTATGGCAATAACAAGAATATCTAATCGTAACACATTTATTCCCATAACACTTTGAATAACACTACCGCTTTTTAAGAATCAAAAATAGGTAGAGTTATTTTATATAACACATTAACACATTTTTTGACACTACCCCCTTATAACTTTTCTATGAGGTGATTGTCACATGGCATCAATCGAACAGCGTGGCCCCAACACTTGGCGCATCGGCGTGCGCACATCGGTGGCCGATGGCCGCAAGTGGATTCGCCGCACGCTGAATTTTCCCGTGCATATGCCCGCGTCGGAACAGCGGGCCAGGGCTGAGTTGGCTGCCGCTCAGCTCCAGCTTGACATGGCTGAGGGGAAAGCGGTTCAGCAGCGCAGTCTCACCGTGCGCGACTTCGCAGAAATTTGGATGAAAGAACATGTGCTGCCAAAGTGTAGTGCCACGACCGCAAAAACATATCAGTTTTTTCTGGATAGCAGAATACTTCCTGCGCTGGGTGATATATCTCTGCAAAAGCTGACGCCTATGCAGCTGACACACTTTGTAAATGAAATTCGAGAAGATGCTGCCCGCACTACCGCCCTGGAACCGGAGCAGCGCAAGCGCAAGGCGGATCGTGACCGGCAGGCGGCTGAGCCAAAGAAGCTCTCTGACCGCACTGTGCGTCATTATTATGACTGCATAAATTACATGCTCAACAAGGCAGTGCAGTGGCAGTACATCTCTGTCAATCCCATGGAGCGTGTGGATCGGCCCAAGGTCAGAAAGAAGCGTGTCAATTACTTGGACGATCGCCAGGCGGTGCAACTGCTTCGCTGCCTTGCCAAGGAAGAATCGCTGCCGTTTCGCTGTTCCGTGCTCTTGGCATTGCTCTGTGGATTGCGCTTGGGTGAGGTAGGAGCGCTGGAGCTGTCCGATGTGGATTGGGATGAATGCACCATCGACATACAGCGGGCATTGAAGTATACGCCAGAACAGGGAAATTTTGTTGGAGATCCAAAGTCGGATGCCGGACGCCGCACAATAGATCTTCCGGCGGGCATGATGGCTCTGCTGGAGGAGACGCGCAAATATCACGAGGAAGCCGCCGCTTTCCTCGGCGATCGATGGCGTGGCTGTGGCCGGATCATCAGCGCGTGGGATGGAACGCCGGTACACCACGACACGCCAAGCAAATGGTTCCGCAAATTTGCGGATAAAAATGGCTTCGAAGGCGTGCGCTTTCACGATCTGCGGCATACGCATGCTACTCTGTTGTTTGCTTCAAATATCGATGCCGTTGCGGTGGCGAGCCGTCTTGGCCATGAGGACGCGTCAACTACGCTTCGGATATACGCGCATGCCATTCGCCGCCGTGATATGGAATCCGCTGCGGCCATGCAGCGCCTCCTGGATGCTGCTCTTACGCCAGAAACTGATCAGACAATTAATCACTGATGCCCTCGGGAGATAGCAACTCCATGG
>CAZUPI010000116.1:0-2407 GCA_964621755.1 uncultured Ruminococcus sp.
GTCCAATACAGGAAATCAATGCCGAGTTATAGATTAAACCTATATGTATGATAGACTATTCCGCGATTCGCAAATATCTTCTTATTTCCTCTATATACTTCTGACCTATATCGCTTAGTAAGCTATTATTCTTGGTAATATATCCTATTTCCATTACACTGTTTTCTTCTACAGAATTGGCTTCAAACGGCACTGCAATATAATCATTGCCGTTGAGTTCTTCGCAGATAATGCCGGAGCAAAGTGTATATCCGTTAAGACCAATCATCAAATTTAACATAGTTGCCCGATCATTTGCTTTGATCGTTCGCAAATATTCATTTGTGCTGAGAATTTCCTCAGAAAAATAGAATGAGCTGGTATCTCCCTGCTCAAAAGAAAGGCAAGGGTAATCTGCAAGTTCCTCAAAACGAATGGATTTCATTTTTGAAAGCGGATGTCCTGACCATAAATAAACATAAGCATTGCAGTTAATCAAATGATGAAATTCCAATCCCGCAGTACGCAAAAGTTTATTGATTGCGGCACGGTTAAAATCGCTGAGATACAGAATGCCGATCTCGCTTTTCATAGAGGTGACATCGCTTATAATATCTTTTGTCTTTGTTTCGCGAATGGCAAATTCATAGTGGGAAGTGTCAAATGATTTTACCAACTCAACAAAAGCTTTTACAGCAAAAGAATAGTGCTGCGTGGAGACGCCGAATTTCTTCTTCAGATTTTGCGGATTCTCATATTTCTCTATAAGGGTTTCATACTGACTGTAGATTTGCTTTGCATATTGTAAAAACTCTATACCGTCTGCCGTCAGCGTAACGCCTCGTCCGCTCCGATTAAAAATCGTAATTCCAAGTTCTCTTTCAAGCTCCTGCATTGAGCTGGTAAGGGAAGGCTGTGCAATATATAAAATTTCTGCGGCCTTATTGAGCGAACCGCTTTCGGCAATCGTAATAGCGTAATTTATTTGCTGTAATGTCATGATAGAATCCTCTTAATATCTCACTTAACTTATAGGTTTTATATGTAAAGTATAACATATAAACATTCTAAAGTCAATACACGAAAAATAAGGGTTTATGGTAGCCCCTCTTGAAAACCTATTAAATATATGTTATTATTAGGTATACGATAATAAGGAGTTTTTCTATATGAAAATTTCAACAAAAGGTCGTTATGCTCTGCGGATGCTGCTTGACCTCGCTGAGCATCGGGAAGATGGATATATTGCATTAAAAGACATCGCCAAGCGCCAGGACATTTCAAAGAAATATCTTGAACAGATTGTGCCTATCTTAAACAGATCTGATTTACTGCGTACAAGCCGTGGAAACCAAGGTGGGTATATGCTTGTTAAAGCTCCCAGCCAGTATACAGTGGGTGAAATTCTGAGATTGACTGAGGGCAATTTCGCTCCGGTAGCGTGTGTCGGAAAAAATCCCGAAGAATGCGCCCGCAGTGCCGAATGTCCGACACTTCCCGTATGGCAGGGATTGTACAAGGTGATAAGCGAATATCTTGACGGAATTACTTTGCAGGATATTATCGACCAGCAAAACGCACGAGACATTGACAATTATATGATTTGATCAGACAGCAGCCGGTGATGAAAAATCGGCTGCTGTTTTTTCACTCATAGAGGTGTTTGCTGAAATAACGATCACCGCGATCTGGCAGGACAATAACAATATTGCCTGTTGCCCCACCGTTAATCAATTTTTTTGCAGCAGACAGTGCTGCGCCAGAAGATGAACCTGCGAAGATCCCTTCTTTTGCCGCCAGTTCTCTTGCTCCTTCAAATGCTTCTTCGTCGTTTATTTTTATTACCGAATCCACGAGAGACATATACATCTTCAAATAAGATTTCTTTGCAGAGAAAAACATACAAGCATGAACATCGTTACTTCTCAATTACGATATTGATCGTAATATCCGTCGCCCGTATGATTATATTTTTCCTCTTTCCGCACCCGTATTGCACGGATAATCAGATATACGGCAAGCACAAGCAGCCCGATTGTGATAAGGATAACGAGTATATCGCCTACAGACACCGATTTCCCGAAAACCGTTTCCATCGAGTCAACGACAATCACGGCAGGGATCCCGGTCTGTTCCGTAAATTCTTCCAGTGCGCGGTTCACCGTTTCGGCTGTAATGGAAAGATCGGTATGATTGGTCACATGAGAGGACGGTGCGTTTGCATGCGCTGTTTCCGCATAAAAGGAGGAATCCAGTCCGAGCGCGATCACCGTATCCGTCATGGTATCGATCACCGAAGCTAAATTTGAATCCAAAGAATAGGCATAATAGGATTCATTAATCGAATTCATCACGGCTCGGCCAAAGGGCGTGTACTCATTTCCGAACAGTTCGTTGATTTCGCTTTTGATATTATCGCCTACCCAAG
>CAZUPI010000117.1:0-2401 GCA_964621755.1 uncultured Ruminococcus sp.
TCCGCTCTTGTATTCTGCGCGTAGTCCGTCTGCATGTCTACGATATTATTATACATATGTATATTCGCATTGCGCGCAAGAGGTCCTCTCGCTTTACACATATACCAGTAATTGTGATGGTAGGACAGATTGAACTGAAGACTATAGTCCGCTGACCCTACAAGGTTCGTTTTGTGACAGCCTTCAAAATAGTTGTAGCTGCAGGTTAAATACTGACCTCTCTTAAAGTCTACCGAACCGTCGCCCTCCGATTTATCTGATTCTGCAGGGCTTGTAATATTCGGGCAATAAAATTCATTATTGTGAATCCAGCATCTCTCAACGCTTGAAGAAAGATCCGATGACGTATTCTTGCTCACCTGCTGTCCTTCCATACCGACAGCATCCTCAGGCGTATTGATAAATGTGAGGTTACGCACCTCAAAGCTTTTTCCGTATTCCGGATTGGAGGTCTGGGCTATATAGTGGAATCCCCAGCCGTCAATCGTGGCATCATATCCGATACCCTCAAGCGTTATATCCTTACCGGACTGAATGCGGGCCATATGTCCGTTATCATCTGTTGAACCGCCATTGTCCAGTGAAGCGTAGTCTGTAAGGCCTTCTATCAGTCCCTCAGAGGCGGCGTTAAACGTGCCTTCCGCATAAAGGCCGGATTCCGACACAGTGCCGATAAATCTGACTACCAGCGGCTTGCCTGCCCCTGCAAGTGCCTTGATAATTCCCTGGTTGGTGTTGGCTGCACCGCCGTTGCTTGCCAATCCGCCGCTTGACTCCTGTCCCACAGAATTCAGGATATTGCCGATGCCCGTTACGGTGATACCGCCGCAGGAAACTTTCACATCATTTTTGTTTGCATCCGTGACATAAAGAACGATGGCATTGTCCTTCAGGGTGCCGTCATCTTTATATGCACCGACGCCGTCCGTGTAATTAAAATGTGCATAGCCTGAACGGTCATAGGCATAGACTGTAATATCGCTCTCTGTCAGCGTGCTGGAGCCCACCTTTACGGTCAAGGTATAGGTACCTGCTTTCAGTCCCGGGATATCGATGCGCACACCGCCGTTCCCGTTGCTTCTCACGAGATAATCCAAATCATCTCCCGTGAGCTCTCCCGTCATGGTGCCGGACCAGCTGACTGCCGTGACATCAGCGTCCTCCACTCCCGCTATCTCCGCGTAGATGCTTTCGTTCCAGCCTCCGACACTTGAAAACGCGGATACCGAAACTGCCGACAGATTTCCGCCAACCGCAGCAAATTCCTTTGCGGCAATCGAATCCTCCGTCTCTGTTCCTTCCTCTGCTTCTTCCGTCATCCCATTGCCGGAAACAGTCCCGTCTGCCGCTTCATTATCGGAAACAGACTCGTCCGGCACTTCATTTTCGGATACCGTCCCGTCCGGCACTTCATTTTCGGATACAGTCCCGTCCGGCACTTCATTTTCGGATACCGTCCCGTCCGGCACTTCATTTTCGGATACAGAAACATCCGCCGCATACACGGGTACGCTCTGCAGCATGGGCGAAAATATCATCGCCATACTTAAGAGCATCGCCGTTAGCTTTTTGCTAAAGTTCTTTGCCTTTTTCATAATTCTTTCCTCTTTTCTTATAGATGCAAGTCTTAAAACTTCTATTAGATTTTATCACAAAACAAACGTCTACAGCGATAAATAACTGAAAAAATAAATGTCCAAATTTCATGCCGAAAATTTGGACATTTTTACCTATTCAAACGGGTATACTATCCGCCAGACAAAGCGCACCATACCCCGTTGATGTCAAGTTATTGTCACGAACTTTTTTGACTCATTTTAAAACAAAATCTCTGGAAACCGCATAACTTTGTTGGGGTTATGGTAAATTAATGTCAAGTAGGTCAAAAATTGATGGTAAGTTAGTGTCAAGTTGTTTTATACCTGTAAACAATATTCACATTATCTCCTACACCAATATTTCTTCACCTATTTTAATACAATGTCTTTCATATTATATGCTTTCATTTTCTTTCCAGCCTTTTCATACTTATATTTTAAATACCATTCAAATTTTTGCTCATGTGTAGAAATAAATATCTGTGTATTTTTGAACTCAAATCGCAAAATATCCACCAGTCCTACCATATTTACATCATCAATTGTCTGAATAGGATCATCTATCAACAAAAGAGGCAAGGACTGTTGTTGTGCATACACTTGATTCATACATAACAGGAAAGATAATGAGACAGCCGCAAGTTGTCCTGAACTCATATTATATAAAATATCATGGTTATCATCTGCGGAATGAATCAATTGTAAATTTTCCATCTTCTCATCCGTTAAAATAAAAATACTTTTCCCACAGAATTTCTGTTGCAAAATCTTAGCTGTATATACATGCAACATAGGTTCAATAT
>CAZUPI010000118.1:0-2387 GCA_964621755.1 uncultured Ruminococcus sp.
GTTAATAGGACAAAAAGAACACGCGCCGCCGTTTGCTGAAACGGCGGCGCGTGGTTTTGGGACACATTATAGCAATAAAACTTATTAATTAATAAGCTATCCGTTAGCTACAAAAACAGTTGTAATAAAAACAATCCCATTATCAAAGATTATCCTCTGGTGATCGTTCCATCGGGAGAACAATGAACAGAGATGCTAACAGGCACATTATACAAAATCTTTCTAAGGTTTGCAGTTAACTTTGCGTCAGCACCAGAGCTAGTGGAAAGTGTAGACTGTGTAATTTTATGATTAGTATAAGACCATCCACTGGCTAAACTTTTAGAATAACTAACACTACTAACGCCCGCAGTCATGCCGTTATAAACAAAAGTAACATGCAAAGTTACCGTAGCTACCCACGCACCAGCATCATCCTTAATTGTACTAGAAGCATCCACTTTTACGGCAGAATCTCTGGCTAGTGACGGTAACACTTTGATAACAGTCTCAGAAACAAAACCGTTTTCCAATTCATCAACATAAGAAATTTCTTGATCCTCTCCCGCCGCAAGCGCCTTAGGCGTTCCTACAAGAACCATCGAGGATATAAGAAGAACCCCCGCTAAAACTACAGCAGAAACTTTTTTTAATTTTAAAATCATTTGAATATTGCCTCCCTTTATTTCTCATTATAGCTAACATTGCCAGAGACCGGAGTAATAACAGTTTTATTTTGACTGGTAAAAACTTTACTCTCCTTGAAACAAAAGATATATGTCGATGAGGCAAATATTATAACAGCAATCACAATAAGCAAAAATCTAGATATTTTTTGTCCTAATTCTTGCTTTCTGAGATATGCTTGCATAACATCAGGATCTGCATCAGAAATAAGAAGAGACGCCAAATCCTCGGGCAATCCTAAAAATCAACAATATCATTGTAGCTTAAATCGCAACCATCAGCTTGTAATTCTAATACCCTCTTATTAACTTAACATCAGAAAGCAGACGGTTTTGCTCTTCCTCTGGACAATCCAAGAAACTACGAACTTCATCGTAATATTTCGTCAGATCATCAGCCACTGTCACAGCCATTTAGACGACCCCGTTAAAACACGCCGCAGAGTCTGTCTTCTCCAAAATCTCATCTACAGCCTTAGTAAAGCTATAGTACTCCTCAATCAACTTCTGAAGGTATTCTGCGCCGGATTCTGTGATTCTGAAGTAAATACGCACCCGGTTGTCCTCTGAAACCTCCTTTCCTTCCTCGTGGATGTATTCGAAACTTTGCAGCCGATAGATGGCCTGGTAGAGGGTATTAAAGGTAATCTTACCCTGGCTCATACGGTCGATTTGCTGCATCATTTCGTAAGTGTACATGGGTCTTTCCTGCAGCACGAAAAGCACCAGCATTTCCGTGGTTGCTTTTTTCAGTGCCTCGCGAATGCTTGCTGGGGTACCACTGGTTTTTGCACGTGTGCGTTTACGTTCAGCCATGGCGAAACAGTCCTTTCTTTGACCTCATAAAAGATATTATTTCAAAAACAGTATCTTGTCAACAAGATTCTTTCAAAAACAATCGTTATGAAAACAAATTTTTGGGATTCTTTTTGAAATAAGTATTGTCGCGCAAGGATACTACACAAAAATATAGTAATATAAATTCCGTCGTCTGTCTATCTTTTCTCCAAAATTTTGTCAAAATTTTTTAATTTGCCACATTTCAAAATGATACCGCATTGAAATCCTCTCCTGTGGCCTGCGCCGGGATACTGCTGCCGTTACGCCAGCCACCCTTGCTTTTTCCATCCCCGGAATTCCCGGAGCACCAAAAACAAGGACAGGAGGAAGGAAACCACATCAGCAATCGGCGCTGCCAAGAGGGCGCCGTCGAACCCTATGGCCCTGGAGAGAAGCAGGGCCATGGGGATCAGCACCACCCCCTGGCGAACCAGAGGAATGGCCAGGGCCTGGATCGGCTTGCCAATGCCCTGGAAGAAGGAGGATGTGGCCATATGCAGGCCATAGAGGAAAAAGGCCAGCATATACAAGCGGAAAATGTGCTGGCAGGCATCCAGATACACGGGATCTCCCGCCACGAAAAGCGAACCAATGGCCCGGGGGAAGAGCTGATAAACAGCAAACCAGCCCACCGACACCAGCAGCGCAATGGTGGCCGCCATCTTATAAGTGGCCTTAACCCGGGGATAGATCTTCGCCCCAAAGTTGTAGCCATTGATGGGCTGCGTTGCCGAGGAGACCCCCACAAACATGGCGTGGGCGATCTGATAGACCTTCATGGCCATGCCGTAGACCGACAGGGCCACATCGCTGCCGTAAACCGTTTGGGCTCCATAGCGGGTCATCAGGTTATTCATGGTCACCTGAACAGCGGCCGTCATA
>CAZUPI010000119.1:0-2324 GCA_964621755.1 uncultured Ruminococcus sp.
AAACAACCAAGATTTTTGCCAGTCCCAAGACCTACAAAAACGGCTCCACAGAGGAGATCGTCTATGCCGACACGGCCCTGACGGTTAAGACCGGCAGCCTCAACAAGCGTGAGAACTGCAAGTGCCTGGGCGTTGTGGACGGGCGTTATCTGGTGTACTACCAGGTGGACGGCACCGATTACTATAAGACCGGGTTTGTGGCGTATGATGGTGGTGTAGCGTAATATGTATCGGGATGGCTTTGGCCCTCCCGATTTTTCTTGAAAAAAAGAAAAAGTAATATTGACATTTTGAAAAGGCGAATCTATACTATATGCGGAAGGGTTCTCTTAACATCATTCTGATGGTGTGCAAAGGGGGCCATTTGGCTATTTTATGTGATTGTGGATAAACGTAAATGTGGCCGGTTTGCTTTCTGATCTTTGGACATACTCTTTTATGGAGGTGTCCTATGCGGAAAAGAGGATTTACCATGTATGTTACGAGAGAACAATCATTCTACAAAGGGTACAAACCCCAAATGAAAAAGTATTCAACCACCGAAGTCAAAGCTTATATCGGCAATAGAATTGCAACTAGTCTTTACGGTGAAATAGAGAGATACATGTTGCGCATTGCTGATGGCGTTGTTATTGACGCCACAAAAAAAAGGAAGTGACCATGTGCCAGATCAAGAAGTAGCGAGCACTCCTCGAGAGATTGAGAGTCCTGAGGATGCCATGCTCGATGGGTTCCTAAATGGGGTGCCCGAGGAGCACCGTGAGCAAATGAAACAGATGATTGTTTCTTCATTCCAGATGCACGCCGAATCGTCTCCCTCCTTAGAAGTAATGAAAAAGATGACTCCTGAGCATATTACTGGGTTCCTTGAAGCATCGAAAGAAGAAATGGAGAAAAGTTACCGGGATCGTAATTATCATAGACTGTTTCTTGCGGTAATGACGATTGTAGCAATGGCTTTTGTGATTATGATTATCGTTTTGCTGAAAAACACACCAGACGTCATGGAAAAAGTTATCTATGCTGGCGGAGGCCTTGTAGCAGGTCTTGTTGGTGGCTATGGAATAGGAAAGACTCGAAATAACGGATAAGCGAATAGCAGAGAAGGGACATCCTCTCCGGCTATCGGTAAGCCAGAAAATCACCTACACAAATTTTTCTGGCTTACCAACCCTACAGAGAATGACAATAAAAGGGGCCTACGTGGCCCCTCTTATTGTTTGTTTGGGTAAAATATTTGCTGTTGAGGGATACTGAAATTACAGTTGCATAGAATAATGTTTGCAAAAACGGAGATAATTTTCTTAAGCCATAAAATAAAAGGAGTTGAAAACAACGAATGATAGAATCTGATACAATAAAGCTGCTGCGAGAATGTGATGCCGGTATTAAAATGGGCGTTGCATCTATTGATGATGTTCTGGATTATGTACACGACAAGACACTTCGGAAATACCTTGCGGATTGCAAAGGCGAACACGATAAGTTGAAAGCGGAAATTCAGACTCTTTTAGACAAATACCATGATGACGGGAAAAACCCCAATGCGATGGCGAAAAGTATGTCATGGATGAAAACAAATGTGAAACTGGTTATGGATGAATCGGATGAAACCATTGCCGATTTAATGACAGACGGCTGTAATATGGGTGTAAAGTCCCTTAACAAATATCTGAACCAATATAAAGCCGCCGATGAGAAAACTAAGGACATCACGAAACGTCTGATAAATCTTGAAGAAAAACTTGCCGTTGATATCCGTTGTTTTTTATAGGCATAAAATAAAACAGCCATTGAAATCCGAATCCACCTGCGGAGACGGGCATCAATGGTTGTTTTTTGTATTTAATTTAATAGATAGATGGAAAAGTTTAGATAGCCCGCAAAGGTTGTCCATAGTAGATACGGGAGCATCAGATACCCGGCAGGTTTTGATATTTGATAAAACAGATTGGCTGTTTTGAGAATCAGCAGCCACAACAGTATAAGCCAGATAAACGCAAACAGGTATAGTTCCAGATTAAAAAAGATAATCGACCAGAAAAAGTTAAATGCAAGCTGAATGCCATATACAGTCAGGGCAGTATCATGTGGTTTTCCGGACGTAAGCACCAGATACGATGCAATTCCCATAAGGATATACAGGATCATCCAAACTACCGGGAACAGCCAGCCCGGCGGAGCCAAAACCGGTTTGTTAATTAATTCGAAGGTTTCCATATTGTTTCGTGTCAGAAGCGCAGATAAGCTGCCGACTGCAAGCGGTATTGCAAGACAGGTAATCAAGTTTTTCCATTGAATTTTCAAAAAATCACCCCCTACTA
>CAZUPI010000120.1:0-2313 GCA_964621755.1 uncultured Ruminococcus sp.
CTGCAAGTTTCGCCATGCAAGGGGATATCATCCTGTCTGAGCCCGGCGCACTGGTCGGATTTGCCGGCAAGCGCGTTATTGAGCAGACGACAGGAGAGGTGCTGCCGGACACATTCCAGAAGGCGGAATTTGTAATGGAGCACGGCTTTGTAGACGCAATTGTTCCGCGTTCAAGGCTGCGCGAAACCCTTGCCATACTTCTTGACTATCACCATAAGATGGAGGCTGATTGAGTGACAGCATACGAAAAATTAAGGGAGGCGCGCAGTCAGGACCGACCGACTGCGTCGGCATATATTCAAAGGCTGCTGACCTCTCCCATTGAATTGCACGGAGACCGATACTACGGAGACGACCCCGCCATCATTGGGGGAATCGGACTGCTCGGCAACATTCCCGTGACCTATATCGCCACTGAACGCGGCACCACAACCGAGGAGCGCATTATGCGGAATTTCGGCTGTCCGAAGCCGGAGGGCTATCGCAAAGCAAAGCGGCTGATGCAGCAGGCAGAAAAATTCCATCGTCCGGTCATTACTCTTGTCGATACGTCGGGGGCATTCTGCGGCGTGGACGCGGAGGAACGAGGACAGGGACAGGCGATTGCAGAAAATCTTGAATTTATGATGGGGCTTCGCACCCCAATTCTCACCATCGTCATCGGAGAAGGGGAAAGCGGCGGCGCGCTCGGAATTGCGGTCGCGGATTGTGTATACATGCTCAAGAACGCGGTATACTCGGTGATTTCGCCGGAAGGCTGTGCAAGCATCTTGTGGAAAGACAGCACCCGTGCACCGGAGATGGCGGAAAACCTTAAGCTGACTGCCAGCTACATGAAAAAATTCGGCGTTGCGGAAAAAATTATCGACGAGCGCTTTGATTCCTTCAACGTCATGTGCTCAGGAATCAGAACCCTCCTCCAGCGCGATATTCTTCTATTGTCTACAAAATCCTGTGATGAAATGCTTGAAGCACGTTATATGCGCTTCAGAAAAATCGGAAGCACAGACAACAAATAACGTGAGTTCGACCCTCCTCGAATTCACGTTTTTTCGCGTTGGGGAGTCGTTTCTCCAAAATTCTATACTGTGTAGAATAAAAATGATTACAGAAACAGAGGTGCGTATGAAACAAATTCAGCTTGATAAACTGAGCGGTGCGGTGTCGCCAATGCTGTTGGGAGCCTGCATGGAGGATGTGAATCACGAGCTCTATGGCGGTATCTGGTCACAGATGATTTTCGGCGAAGCCCTTGAAAAACCGGATTCTCTTTACAGGGGTGCAAACGCCATTGTGGACGCTGTGAGCGCAACCGTTATGAAGCAGCACAATCCCGGTCTGACTGACCCGCAGTTAAGGCAGCTGATCGCCGCCCACATTGACGATGACAGCTTTTGCCGCTATGTGATACAGCAAGATATAAACAAGATAGCCCCTGACCTGCGGGAAGCCCACAAGAACGATTTTTTCAGTGTCACGGAGGGACAATCCACTGGAAGATTTCTTGCAGACTGCCGAAGAAACCGCCACCACGGACAGCGACCCGGAACAGGCGGAGATGGCCTTTATCTGCAAGCGGCTCAAGCTGAATTATGGGAAATTATCAGACGAGGAAAAGAAATGGCTGAAAAGAATTGCGGAGAAATCGGACTTGCTGAAAAAACCAAATCCACAGCGAGGGAGAAAGTAAAAGAACGACAAAATATAAATTGAGAGGTAATGGTATGATAGTGTATCATGTTGTAACAGATAGACCTATGTATATCGGACAGCAGATAGTTTTTGATACAACGCATCACAGTGGTGTACATGAAAGAGTACGAGATAAAATTGATATTGTAAATGATATATACAAGAATCCAGAAAAATATAAAAATGAAAAGCTGGAACATCATATCTCAGTTGCGTTAAGAGAGTTGGCACTGGAGGAGGTAAGACAGAAAATATTCCCTAATTATCCTTCAAGAATGAGTTGTCTGTATGTATCTGAAACACTTGTAGAAGCCAATGAATGGGCAAATTTTTTTGCATATATCGGGCGACCTACATACAGTATTGTGAAACTTGAGGTTGATGGAAATTATTTTGTAGGTGATGCTACCAAATGCTTTGATGGAACCGTTAATAAGCAGGAGAATATAAGATTGGCAAAAATTTATTGGGAAAACAAAGATAGCAATACGAATAATCAGTCTATTCGTGAAATGTTAGTTGATGGCAATATAAAGGTCATTGAAGTTGTAAGAGAAATACATGCCAATATAGACTAGTCCAAAATACAACTTCCAGTTTATCAGGGAGATAGCAAAGCCA
>CAZUPI010000121.1:0-2216 GCA_964621755.1 uncultured Ruminococcus sp.
TTATTTCAAGCGCTTTATACCCGTTGTCCGCATCGTAAACGTCAAAATCATTCTCGAGAATATTTCTTAGTATTTCACGGTCTATTTCGGAATCATCTACGATTAGAAGCCGTTTTTTTCGCATATGTTTTCCTCCTGTGATTCCGAATAGAATCACTGATTGCTGCTTACAGGTATCCTGCTTCTTTCGATCTCGTCAAGCGAAAGCTCAAACGCTTTGAGCAGTCTGGGGTTGAACTCGCCGCACTCGCCGTTGATTATCATTTCCACTGACTTTTCAACGCTGAAAGCGGACTTATACACTCTCGGCGAGGTCAGCGCGTCATAAACGTCCGCCACGGACACGACCTGCGCCCATATGGATATCTCGTCGCCCTTAAGCCCGTCGGGATAACCCCTGCCGTCCCAGCGCTCGTGGTGGTGTCTGGCGATATCATAGCTGTAGTTAAAAAGGTCGTTGTCCAGCAGCGAGGGTATGTGCTGAAGAAGCTCACCGCCCTTTACTGTGTGCATCTTCATGATCTCAAACTCCTCCGGGGTGAGCCGCCCGGGCTTCTTGAGGATATTGTCGGGGACGGCGATCTTTCCGACGTCGTGAAGAACGGAAGCGTACATAACCTTTTTTATCTCGGAATGCGGCATCTTGTATTCGGGGTAAATCGCACCGAGCCGACGCATAAGAATACCTGTCAGCCCGCGGATACGCTTTACGTGCTCTCCCGACTCGCAGTCGCGGAACTCGACGATCGTGGCGAGCGCCTCAACGGTGTCCTGATTGACTCGCTCAAGCTTTCTCACCTGTTCCTCCACTATTGCCTCGAGCGAATTTCTGTGGCGGTAAAGCTCTATGGTGTTGTTGACGCGTGCTCTCAGGAAGTTTGATACAAACGGCTTTCTTATGATATCCACCGCCCCGAGATTATAGCCCTCCATAAGGCGATTGCCCATATTCTCCGCAGTGATGAGAAAGACGGGTATCCTTCCCACAAGGTTTTCTCTCGACATGGTGCGAAGAACCTCAAGCCCGTCCATAACGGGCATAATTATATCAAGGAGCACCGCCGCCAGAGACGTACCGGAATTAATGATTTTCAATGCTTCTACGCCGTTCTCTGCCTGTAACGTGTTGTAGTCAGAACTGAATACTTCGGCAAGAAGCTCCCGATTGATTTCCTCGTCGTCAACTATCAGTATCGTTTCCAATTTTGTTCCTCCGATGGTTTTTCCCAAGCAGTCTTTTCCGCGCCGGCGTCAGAAACGCGCCCCGCGCCATCATCGATTCGATAAATCGGGCAAAAGATCCTCTATGCAGGCAATAATCTTCTCCTGAACGGGAAGTATGTCCTTAAGCGTCTGACGTGCCTCCTCCGGCTTATCGGCGCGAAGCAGATCCACGATTTTAGTGTACGCCGTGTAAAGCGGGGTGACGGAAAGATTTCCCGTGACGCCCTTAACGGTATGCGTATCTGTTATAACCTGTTCTATATCGGCATCATCAAAGTCCGGGTTAATATTGAGGTTTTTTATGGATTGGGGGAGCTTTCCGAGCATTCGCAAAAACAGTTCTTTGTTTCCCATAAAGCGTTGTACAGCGTCTTCTACATTGATGCCGAGTTCTTTAAGTTCTTCAAGTTGTTCGTCAATCTGTGCCATCTCATAATCTCCCATTTGCAATTTTTGTCCTTTTGGGACAGGCTCATGCCTACACAGCTATTTTACCACATTAGTATTAATTTGTCAAGCGAAAAAACGAGAAATCGCGCGCCGGCGTGCAGTGCTGCAATAGATATTGGACACAAAAATTTGAAAACCAATTGACAAATCGTGAATATGGTAGTATAATTTCATGGGGAAAACCGGGAGAAAACGATTTGTTTCGCAGCAATCGGAACTTTGCATTTTTCGGGTGCGCAGCTTCGGCTGCACACCTTTTTGATTTACGGAAAATGCGTAATAGAAAAAACTGCTGACGCAACTGCCGCACAATCTCTGTGCGGTATTGCCTTAACCAAATTATTCAAATGACGGAGGAGATTGTTATGAAGGTAAAAAAATTTGTGGCAGCAGCAGTTTTGATTACGGCTGCTATGCTGCTTACGGGATGCGTAATGTATGCAAGGCAGGACGATAACGATGATACCGAGTACAGCGATGATACCGAGTATGATGATGACGATGACAGGGATTCTGCTTCAAGAAGCATTGGCGCCCTTTAC
>CAZUPI010000122.1:0-2131 GCA_964621755.1 uncultured Ruminococcus sp.
AATATCAAAGTGGACAAATCACGCTCCACGGAAAAGGTGGACGCTGTAGTGGCTAGCGTATAGTACATATGTTCAGCTATCCGATACTTGGTTGGACATTCACGATTTTAATATATCTGATGCTACTAAAACTCGTTTATATCGTTTGCCAATGTATACATCCATTGTCGTAGGATGCCTTTCTAATCTGCTGCGATTTCTTACAGTTCCTCTTTCGTTATTATCTCAAAAGGACTATACGGTACAAAACAAACTAAGGTCGTTGGTCGATGTAGCAAAAAGTAATGGTTTAAATGAAATCGCTGATCATGTCGATGTTAACTTGCGTAATGCAATTAATCATGGTGGAGTAGCCATTCAAAGAACCGGTGGAGGAAATGATATCCGCTTTTATTATACAGAAAATAGCCAATTAAAGGCTAAACCAATGCGTTTATATGAATTCGATAAAATACTTGATGAAGCATATGACATGGTCAGCGGATTGATAATGGACATACTGCTGTTCCTCAACAGGCATATTGAATTACTTTCTATCGACAGAACAACGAAAGGTTATGTGCCCTTCGCTTTGTTAGCCATGGAATTAAGTACACCTCGAAACATATGCACGTTCATTAGCGACCTGCCAAACGAAAAACAAATTAACGTTGAAGTGTCGATAGTCGACTGCAATAAGTGGCATATTTTTAAATTAGTATTAATGATAGCTATATTAATATATAATAGATATAGTCATTATGAAAAATATTATATAAGCTTATCACATCCAAGAATGTTAACTGGATGGCTAAGATTTACTCAGGAACAGCTTGCTGATATAGTTGAAAAGAGGCGTTTACCGCAAGAGGTTGTTCAGGAGGTTCTTTCTAAAGATGCATTGGTATTTGATGCTTCTGAAGAAGATGTTGACCTTAATGAAGCAAAATACTTGTGTTTTCCAAACTTTTCAAGCGAAGGTATGAGAGTTAACAAAATTGCTGATGCAGGTCAACCAGATCGGAAGCGACTTAGAGCTCATCTGTATGTTGGGCAAGTTGATTCGAGAAAAGAGATACTTGCTAAAATAGAAAAAGCCATTGATTGGCTTAAAACCATCAAGAACCCTCCATGTCCTGAATTCCAGCACAAACATGGATCTATGCCCGCAGATGCATTATATATTAACGTATATAAATTTGATGAGCGCAAAAATAAAGAACTATTACCTAAGAACGATAATTTCATTTGCTTCGTTGATTATAATCAATCAGGCGAAACTACTTTAGAGAATGGAGGGCTACCACAGATCATTTAGAAGCAGTTGTTTCATGAGTCTATAAATACAATGCAAATCGCGTGGAGAGAAAAGAAGTATTTAACAAAACATGTGGTAAAAATTGGGAGAAATGTTCTATGCCCATGTGGAAGTGGAAAGAAGTATAAAAAATGTTGCGGAAGTTTGTGAGATGTAGAATTTCCCCCGTAGGGGGTAAAAATTGCCCCCTTTGCAGGAAGACCAAGCACCAGCAGAGAATTTTACCCCCATAGCTTTAGACGCTTGACTTTCGCCGGATTGTATCAAATGCTGTGAAGGGAGCCACATCCTCAAAGATCGCGCTTTTGTGCTGGTTTTTGAGGTTTTTTATGCGCTGCCCAAGCTCCATTGCCTGCGCGGGCCGAAATTCGGTTGAATCCAGGCCCTCGGAATGGTATAATTGAGGCAGTTCTTGAGGAGGTCGCCCAAAACCATGTCCAGCTATGAGCTTACTGCCCGCATCGGCGCGGAGGATGCCGGCCGCAAGATCAAATACTACGTCCGCAGCGCGCTGAAGGTTTCCTACAGCCAGTACTGCGCCATGAAGGCCGCCGGCGGACTGCGGGTGAACGGCGCGCCGGTGCACGCCGACTACCTGCTTCGAGAGGGCGACCTGGTTTTGGTGCGCCTTCCCGAATCCGGCGGCGCGAAGGCCGTGGAGGTGCTGTATCAGGAGGGAAGGATCAGCGCCGGACGCCTGCAATGGCTGATGAGCTTCTGCAATAATTCCGGGCCGCTTTTCATGATCGGGACGATCGGAATAGGATTATTTGGATCGGCCAGAATCGGGTATCTGATGCTGGCGGCCCATCTGCTGGCGGCGCTATTATGCGC
>CAZUPI010000123.1:0-2122 GCA_964621755.1 uncultured Ruminococcus sp.
AGTATTTGATGACGCTTTGCTGCTCAGGCGTTCTACCTTTCAGCATCCGCTTCATTTCGGCCTGCTTAGCAGCAGCATCAACTGCTGCACCTGCAACCATGTTTCCGAACCCCATTTGTTCGTCCTCCTCTTAATTTAATTTTGTTGTATATTTAAACGATATGCATCGCTTAAAACACTGTTGGCTTTTCCACTCCAAGAATTGTGAAAAGTTGATCTGAATCAAACGGCGAATAGCCAGCTTGTTGAGCTGTAGCTAAGGCCTCCTGATATGTTGGAGAAGTTTTAAAAAACTTTCTGCTAAAATAATCATATTTGATATAGGCTAAAAAATAGTAGTAAATCCCTCTTGGCTCTATCATCAATGCTGCATTGATATATTCTTCAATTTTGTCAATATCGGTGCGAGGTGCCAAAAATGCTTTCTTGCCTTTCAGAAGGCAGACCGCCGCATAAAAGAAGGTTTCTGAGTTGTCAAAGTTATCTTCCATCGCTTTCTCAAAAGCGGGTAATGCTTTGTCGTACAGTCTTAACTTGAGATAACACATAGCAATGGAGTTGTTTAGTTCTGTGTTATCTGGATTTTCTACCAATGCCTTTCGATATGCGCCAGCGTATTTATTCACCTCCGGCATTGGCATGGAGTAAACACTGTTAAATGTGGAGATAATAATCGGCTGATGACACCATTCACACTCTGTTTGCCCTGTGGTTACTCTTGCCCCACATCCGGGGCAGTTAATTTCAACTACCTGTTGGCTCATTGATCCACCTCTTTCGGATTGTTTAATTGCTCCATCAATTCTTCTGGATGGATTTCCAGTTTGCGAATAATGGTTCTGGTTTTCGGCATACTATCGTAAACAAAGATTAGCGATAAGTATGTACTCCATGACATGGGCTTTTTGTTGCTTTCGATCAAACTATAGGTTTGTCGAGAAACGCCTATAAGATTTGCAAGATTTTCCTGAGTAATGTTGGCCTTTGCTCGTAGCATAGCCAGAGAATCAGCCAGTCTTTGAATGTATTTCTCTTTTCGCTCATTTGATAAACTTTCACCCATTACTACACCAGTCCTTGTTCATAGTGAAGCTCCTTTCTATATCATAATCGAATTGAGATTTCGTAAAGTATGCCACTTGACGAAGCCATATTTCGGCCTCATTAATTATTATAGTATACATAGCGTTGCCGGATTTGTCAATATGTCGGCTGAAAAAAGTCGAAAAAAATCTGATTGTGGGGGGTTGAAACATCGGTTTTACTCCATGTTTTCAATGATTTTGATGATAAGAGCCGTCATTTTTCCGTCAGCACAAAAAAGTATGGAGGAATGAACTATGTCAAAGAAAGGTGAAAACATTTACAAGCGGAAAGACGGAAGATGGGAGGGGCGATATGTTCGCTTCTACGATGAAAACGAGAAAGCAAAATATGGGTATATCTACGGGAAAACCTACAACGATGTGAAACAGCGGCTTTTGGAGAAAAAGGCACTCTCAGTGAAACAAAACGCTTCACCGACCAAGTGCGGCATATTGTACAACGACATTTTAGATGCATGGCTTTAATCTTCAAGAATCAACACCAAGGAGTCCACCTATGCCCGGTATTCCCATTTGATAGATACACACATCCGCCCACAGCTGGGAAAGTACCAGCTCTCCAAAATCAGCACGCAGTTCATAGAGGGGTTCATTGAACGCAAGTTGTCCTGCGGACGAATTGACAAAGGCGGTGGAATGGCTAACAAGACCGTCACGGACATTCTGACGGTAGTCAAAAGTACTATGGAGTATGCGAGGTACAACAATTATGAGGTATCTTGCAATCTCAGCAAACTAACCGTCAAGAAGAAAGACAAGGAGATGCGTGTTCTCTGTCAAACCGAGCAAGAGGCGTTAATTCAGGTTCTGGTCCATGACATGGATCTATATAAATTTGGCGTTCTGCTTTCCCTCTATACCGGAATACGAATCGGTGAACTTTGTACACTGCAATGGGAAGATGTGAGCATAACAAATTCAACTCTGAAGGTTCGGAAAACAATGCAGCGAATAAAGGAAACTAAGGAACCTCTGATTAAATCCACACTACCATATTGGGTCCGGATATGGTAAAA
>CAZUPI010000124.1:0-489 GCA_964621755.1 uncultured Ruminococcus sp.
AGCTTTAGAAGGGAAAAATGCAGATGGTGGTTCTGCTGTCTCAAACCGTTACATACCTTTTGCAACCAGCTATGATGTTGATGCTGCGGTGAGTGAGCAAGGCTTGCCGACAGAAAAGTATTACGTCTGCAAAGAAGTGTTGAATGAATATCTTGACAAAAAAGGTATTTCTCATTATTTTGTGCCAAATACGGAATATAAAACTAAAGTCCAGAGTATACCGAACGTGGAATTATCTGCGTCTGCTGATTTGCTTGACAATCGGGATTCATTGGCAGTGTGCATCAGAAAGTCAGGCAAACCGTTGACAATGGAGATGCTGAACCAAGCGTATGGCTTTATTTTATACACAACGCACATTAATTATACGGATGATTTAATGCGTGAGCTTCACATATACGGTCTGCATGACAGGGCAACCGTTTATGGAAACGGTATATATCTTGGTAGTTATATGAGGGACAGAGAGTGTGAGACGATACGTTTTAA
>CAZUPI010000124.1:499-2091 GCA_964621755.1 uncultured Ruminococcus sp.
GTTGGCAATATCTTGATCAAACATGGGCTCGAAGTATGATGCTTGATATTCTTGTGGAAAGTCTTGGACGCATTAACTACGGTCATGCGATGCTATTTGACAAAAAAGGAATTTGTGAATATGTCAAGTTGGAGCTTATAGAAGAAGATGGCACGATATATCCTTATAATTATACTATAAAGACGGGTTGGACAAATTATTCACTCCCGCTTGTCGATTTGTCTGGAATAGATGTAAGTAAGCCTGCAAAGACTGACCGACCGGCATTTTTTTCGGGAAGTTTTCGGGCGGAACCGGGGGTTGACAGTTTTTTGAATATGAAAGGCTGGAATAAGGGAGTAGTATGGATAAACGGTTTTAATATCGGACGGTATTGGAGGATAGGACCGCAGGAAACCTTATATGTTCCAGGTGAATTGATTAATAAGACGAATACTGTATGTGTGCTTGAACTGCACAATCCGAGACCTGACCGTGTAATTTGCTTTGATGATAGACCATCTCTTGATGCGATAAAATAATAAAGTGAGATAATTTCGGGTTCATTATTGTGCCCAATCAAATTGTGTTGGTGAAACAATTATTTGACAGTATGATGTTAAATATATTGAAAAACACAAGTGTTTCTTTGAAAGGAGTAGTTGGGTATGAAGATGAGGTTCAAATGTTTCTTGCTGGTAATTGCATGGATGTTTACATGGGCATTTTCTCCGGTATGTGCGTATAGCGACACTGAGAAAAAAGAAAATTCTGAGTTGATAGGAAAGTTTGATTTTGAAACTGATTCCCAAATGCCTGCCGCAATGATCGGCGCATCCGTTACAAAATATGGAAATGAATATGGCTCAGTTCTGAATCTTTCGGGGAAGTCGTCCGCATATTTTTTGTTTAGTAAAACCATACATAGCGGCAAGGTTGTGGTCAGCTATGATATACTGTCCGAATATACAGATAAAGAAGCCTATGTCCGCATACTGGAGGGACCATATACAGAGATGGGCGGAGAGGCTACGGGGCATTGCTTTGAGGCATTCATTATGAGGACAACAGGTGTATATCAGATGTTTTCGGATACATCTTGGAAAGTAGACGGAATGCCGACGAAAGCGTATGAGGCAGGAAGATGGTATCATATGGATATGTGGTTTGATTTTGACTTGCGCACTGCGTCGTATTATATTGACGGGGAGCTACTTGGAACAACCGATATGTCGGATGACTTTGATGAATTACGTGGCTTTGTTCATAATATATCGACCGATGGCGAGCAAAAACTTGATAATATCTATGCAGTTGCATTTTCCGGCGGAGGAAATAATATGAGCAAATATCCATTTATAAAAGCATATCCTGAAGAAGTAGAACAACTTGTAATGGTGAAGATAGATATACCGGAGCTGGGGCACGCATATTTTGGTAAGAATATAAAGTTTAGTGTAAGCTTAACCGAAACGATGAACAATGCTTTCAGTGGGAAAGTCAAGGCAGTGTTATATGGAGAGGATGGAAAGAAAATAATAGACGAGAGTAAGGTAAATCTATCAAGCGGTGAGAGAAAAATTATTGAAGTAAGTATGGAAGCGCCCAGGTAT
>CAZUPI010000125.1:0-2042 GCA_964621755.1 uncultured Ruminococcus sp.
CCGAATTTTACACGGGCATAGCAAAACGGCTTGAAACCTGCGTTCCAAGCCGTCTGTGGCGGAGAAGGAACCAGTTATACAGATCACCTTGATAAAGTTAGCAAGTATTCGCCTGGATGGAGGTACAAAAAATGTTTAAAATAGCGAAAAGGTGGATAGGGTTTATTACTATTGTTGCGGTGTTAACTTCTACGATATATTTAACCGTCAGTGCAAATGATTATAATAATGAGTATGAAAAAATAGGACTTGTTATTGAGAAATTCTCTGATGACATAAGTGAGGAATGCTATGATCCGGAGATCGGCATATCGGTTATGAGCTGCGACTCAAACGGAATGTATGTTTGTATTAGAAACAATGTTACTTTAAGCGACAGGTATTTGTTTGTGGACTATGCCGGAAATATATATGAAAGAGATACAGGACTTCCTGCAATATTCAGTGACGGCATAGCCGCCATAAACACAGACGGAGTTATCAGCACGTGGGATAATAATGACAATTACGGATACATTGACGAGAATTATAATTGGATAAGAGAGCCCGACAATCATATTGTTTCAAGTGCTTCTGAAGGATATGTTCTGATTGGAGACAAAGGGAAGCAGTTTTTGATTGACGACAATGGGCGTCCTTGCTTTGTCGCAGATAGATTTTGTTATAATTCACCGCTCAGTGTAACGGAGATGGGCAAAGTGTTTTCAAAGGGCAGAGCTGTTTGTGAGAAGAACGATCGGTTTTACTTTGTCAACAAGGATCTGAATTGTGTTGAGTTTGCGGCGAAAGCGGACGGTTGGGAGAGTTGTGATTACAGCGGCGGTACTGCCGTTATTACTAAAAGCAAGCCTGATGATTATGCAGTAGGCACCGAGAAATATATTTCTGAAATGTATAACAGTGCCGGTACTTGCGTTTACAAGCATGAATTAAGCGTGAGTGATGACGAGTATGACAGCAGCTCTATCTTCCCCAAGGTTCTGAGTAACGGGTACGCTATATTCCCTATGAAAGATAATGATGCCGCATCTGAAAACCAACAGAATAAATTTCCTAAGTATGATTTAATAATGGTATCTCCTGACGGAGAGGAGATAGAAACAACCGATAAGGGCTTCAGAGCGAGCAATTTACAAAGCCTGGGGGCAAATATTCTATTTGATGAATCGAGTGGCACATGCTATGATATGAACTTTGAAAAACTGCTGGAACCGGACAATCGCAATATATACTGTTGTGATTTAAACGGTGACGTTGCTGTCACAGTGAAACAAGAGGAAGATGTCGGAGAGAAAGTCATTTTGGAGTTTACGGTTATACATCCACGGGAGGTTGAACTGAACAGAGCTGTGAGAGTCGTTGACCCTGATAAGGTTAAGCCTGTCGAGGGGAAGAACGAAGTTTTAACAGATTGCATATGTATCGACAATGAGGCTATTAACTTTAATCTTCCGATTATAGAAGAAAACGACAGAATACTTGTGCCGATGCGAAGGATTTTTGAAGAGCTCGGAGCAGAGGTTACGTGGGATAACGACACCAATACCGCCACTGCGGTAAAAGACAATACCGAAATCAAGATTACTGTCGACAGCGATATAATGCTGAAAAACGGCGGGCAAACGATTAAGCTTGATGCGCCTGCAAGACTGGTAGATGACGCATATACATATGTCCCGCTGCGGGCAGTATCCGAGGCGTTTGAATATACGGTCATATGGAGTGAGGAACTTAACCGCGTAGACATAATTACTGTAGTCTAACAGAAGATGTGGTGACGTGCAAGGCTCCCGCGTTTTCGGTCACGGATTATATAAGAAATACGGGAAAATCATACAAGGTGAATGTGACCGAACCGCCTTGGGAGCGGCAAAGCACAATTACTCTGTAATCATGAAACATAGTATATGAATACGGCACAAAAGGTGCAACAGCTTATAACCGAGGCTTGGGTGGCGAAGTTATAACTGCGGGCGACCAATATTTCGCGTATAACGGTCACGGCGACACAACAAACCTACTCTCAAAAGACAAAGACAGCA
>CAZUPI010000126.1:0-2039 GCA_964621755.1 uncultured Ruminococcus sp.
ATTTTTTATGTTTTATTAATATTCTATTTTTTCATTATAAGATATAATATAAAAATACAAACTGGAGATTTTTATGACTATAATAAGTGAAATATTGAATATATTAAATAATGTAGCACTGAGTTATGAAGATAAACTTTCGAAATTAAGAGAAGTTCGCGACCATAGACGAGGAAATAATCTTATAACCATTAAAATCATTATACGTATTATAGAGGAATGGAGTTTACCAATCAGCAACGAAAAATTTGATAATGGTAAAGATATTTTCAATTGTGCTAATGACAAAGTATATGAAAATATAAAAATGGTAGCAGCAAAGTCTAAAATGACATTATTTAATGCAAGCTGCAATGAATTACTGTTTTACCACTATCACGAAATTGAATTGGCAAAACAAGCAATTTTATCCTACTTTAATGCTTTTCTCTCTCGTTAGCAAGACGCTCGTTGATACCGTGGATGAGAGAACAAAGGACGAGGTCTTCACGTTCATTAAGAAAGTAGTCGATGCCAATATGCGAGCATCAGGCTACAGCGAAGATGAGATTATCCATCAGATTCGCCGCTATTTCAATCGTATGCAGCCCTCAGATCAGCTCCAGTACACCATGTTGAGAAAGTGCTGCAGCGAATTTGATCAGCTCTCTGCCGTAATGATGCAGGCAAAGAACAATATCAATATTCTTGAATTCATCCTCAAGACAGTAAATGTTCCGGCAGAGGAAAAGAACACGTTCCTCAAGGGCTATATTGACGAGATAATTGCAGCTCCGAATCAGGTAGAGAAAGACGTATATGATGAGATTGCCTATAATGAACTTGTCATCCGTCTTGAAGGAGAAGTTGATGTAGCCAAAGAGCAGTTTGCGGCGGAACAGGCAAAAAAAGCGAATGACCTTAATCTGATTGCGGAGATGATCGACTGGATATATGAGCGGGATGCTCAAGATGTCAATGGTCAGATCAGACTGAGCATGTTCACTCTAACGAAAATGCTCCAAGAGAAGGCGGTTGAATCTCACACTGAAGATTATAGGAGCCGTCGTAAAGTAAACTATCAAGTCAACATCGGTGAGTACTCTACTGTTGCCAACTTCAAGCGTGAAGATGAAGAACAACAAAAGATTAACTCTTTCTTCACATCTAAGAGAGATACCTCTCTCGCAGCAATAAAAGACTGGCCTGCATATATCGGCTTCGGCGTCGGAGCTGCCGCGATTGTCGGTTGCTTTTTTGCCGGCTTCTGGCTGTTGATTCTAACCCTTGGTGGAGCGGGCTATGGTTTGGTTACCCTGTTGTCTAATAAGTCTAAGCGGAAACAGCTTGAACAGTCTTGTGCTGAAAGCATTAAGACAACTTCCGCTACCATGCAACAACTATTTACTGAATTCAAACAGTATCAAAGAGAACTGGATGAATATGACGCATACCACGACAGAATCCTTGATGAACTGCATAAAAATTGAATGGAGGTTGCGCAATGATTGACAGAGAACTTATTGAAAGAGCTGAGTCCGGTAATGTTGATGCCATTATCTCCTTGGGATTTGCCTATTATGATCGAGAAGATGGCGAGGAAAATCGAGGAAAAGCATTCGAGTTATATACCAAAGCTCTCGAGTTAGATCCAAACAACGCAAGAGCGATCAACAATCTTGGCAACTGCTATAACAATGGCGTTGGGGTGGAAGAAAACACCGATAAGGCTATGGAGCTTTATAGGAAAGCTGCCGAGTTAGGCTATTCCAATGCGCAGTATAATCTCGCAGATAGTCTAAAAAAAAGGAACGATCCCGAATGCCTTGAATGGTATCAAAAAGCATATGAAAACGGAGATGTAGACGCTCCGTATGATATTGCAAATATCTACAACGAAGGCACAATTGTACCCCAGGATTATCAGAAATACATTGAGTACCTCATTAAAGCAGATGAAATTGGCAACGATAGTGCAACTCTCGATTTGGCATGTGCTTATTTGCAAGGTGAACATGTTGAAGCAGATAAGAAAAAAGGCATAGATCTGATGAAGAAAG
>CAZUPI010000127.1:0-2038 GCA_964621755.1 uncultured Ruminococcus sp.
GGAAATCAGCCTTGATGAGGTACTGCAAAGGTTGTCGGTTAGCCGTTCATTTTTTACTTGAAAAATTATGGACCGAGTGAAATAAGTTTCGTACGGCTGATAGATGATTGATACATAAAATGTAGACATTCAAGTCCTTAGCAAATCGCGAGTGATTTGCTAAGGACTTGAATCAATCCAATTTTGTGCAAGAATCATCTATCAGCCGTACGAAACTTGTTCCGACCCGGTCCATTCCTTTTGGCGGGGCTTCCGGAACTCACACGGTGAGTCTCAGATACATCCGCCGCTTATTTTTTAGGTACGAGAATCTCTGTGCCGCCCATGTAAGGTCTGAGTGCAGCAGGGATTTTGATACAGCCATCTGCGGTGAGATTGTTTTCGAGGAAGGCGATGAGCATTCTCGGCGGAGCCACTACGGTGTTGTTAAGGGTATTCGCAAGATATTTTTTGCCGTTTCCGTTAACCCGAATGCGGAGACGGCGTGCCTGTGCATCACCAAGGTTCGAACAGCTTCCGACCTCAAAGTACTTTTTCTGGCGCGGCGACCATGCTTCCACGTCGCAGGACTTGACCTTCAAATCGGCGAGGTCGCCCGAGCAGCACTCAAGCGTTCTGACCGGAATATCGAGGGAACGGAACAAGTCCACAGTGTTCTGCCACAGCTTGTTGTACCACATCATGGCGTCTTCCGGCTTGCAGACAACTATCATTTCCTGCTTTTCAAACTGGTGAATGCGGTATACGCCCCTTTCTTCAATGCCGTGCGCGCCCTTTTCCTTGCGGAAACACGGCGAGTAGCTGGTAAGTGTGTACGGCAGCTCTGCTTCGGGGATAATCTGGTCGATAAACTTACCGATCATCGAGTGCTCGGATGTGCCGATAAGGTAAAGGTCTTCGCCCTCAATTTTGTACATCATCGCATCCATTTCGGCAAAGCTCATAACACCTGTTACAACGTCCGAACGAATCATAAACGGCGGCACGCAATACGTGAATCCACGGTCAATCATGAAATCCCGCGCATAGGAAATAACTGCGGAATGCAGTCTCGCAATATCTCCCATGAGGTAGTAGAAGCCGTTGCCTGCAACACGTCTTGCGGAATCGAGGTCGATGCCGTTGAAGCGTTCCATGATATCGGTATGATACGGAATTTCAAAATCCGGAACAACCGGCTCGCCGAATTTTTCAATTTCCACGTTCTCGCTGTCGTCCTTTCCAATCGGAACGGATGGGTCGATGATGTTGGGAATGGTCATCATGATGGTCTTAATCTTTTCAGCAAGATCCGTCTCTTTTGCTTCGCATGCCTCAAGTCTTGCAGACTGCTCGGTCACTTGACGCTTGACTTCCTCCGCTTCCTCCTTCAGACCCTTCGCCATCAACCCGCCTATCTGCTTCGACAGCTTATTGCGGTTGCCGCGAAGCGCGTCAGCTTCCCGCATGGTAGCGCGATTCTCAGCATCAAGCGCAATGACTTCATCAACAAGCGGGAGCTTGTAATCTTGGAATTTATTCTTGATATTCTGACGCACAACGTCGGGATTCTCACGCAAAAACTTAATGTCTAACATTTTCAATACTCCTTTTCTTTTACAAAAAAAAATCTTCCGTCCGCCTATGGGACGAAAGACTCCGTGGTGCCACCCAAATTGCCGCAAAAATACGACCTCTTTTCATGCAATAAAGGGCATGGACCTATGCAGTTCGGAAAGTGGATACTCAGTCTGCCGCCACCGGATTCCAGCACCCCGGCTCTCTTTGGGTCGCGTTTGACAAAGATAGTTTTCGTCTATACTGCATTTTTATATTACCGTGTTATTATACCAGATTCGTTGTATAATTTCAAGTACTTGAGCAAAAAACACGACAACAAAATTTACTTTTTCGAAGGAAACCGTGGGAAAACCTTTTGAGGAAAGGTTTTCCCACCCCCTTCCAAACTATTTTATTTATGGGATGAAAGTATTTTTTCTGTCATCCCGAGTTTGCCACTTGTAGCGCAAATCAAATAAAAAAATTTCCTTATTTTGCA
>CAZUPI010000128.1:0-1882 GCA_964621755.1 uncultured Ruminococcus sp.
TTAAATACCGGAAGCCTTCAGTTGCATTTGAATCATACATAACAACTGCGTCAGCATTTTCCTTAATCGCCAGTTTTGCGACCTTCACACCAAAGCGAAATGAATCAAATTGTTGCATCGCACGATAAAGTATATGCCCTTTGTCTATTCTGGCGAGGAGAGCCTCAATCAAGCCCGAAATCTCACAGTACTGTACGACATCTGAGTCAGAGAGATCCATATTTCTGCGGTTGTTTGCTCTTTTTAAATTGTCTTTAGAAAGAAACCGCTTCACAAACTGCATGAGTCTGGATGATTTTTTGTCATAAATCGTTGTAACATAAGCACACAGCATTCCGCTCTTTTTTAACGCTGATGCCAGTTTGTAAGAATGCTGTCGCCCCGGATGGGCAATGATTACCTTGCGCTTTTTATCTGAACTGTTCCTTGTACTTTCGCATCTAATCTTTCCTTCAAAATTCTTACAATCCTCTTCTCGTACCCCCCCCAACTATATTTCTGTACACTCTCTGCTGCGGCTCGCCCCATCTCTGGTATACTGTTCCTGTGTTCTGCAAACCAGAGCATTTTCTCTCGCAAGACATCAGAATTCTGAATTTCGACCTCATATCCGTTCACCCCATCAATAATTGCATCATTTGCTCCGCTGTTCTCGCTGACAATACACGGGAGTCCACAAGCCATTGCCTCCAAAACTGACAAACTCAATCCTTCCCCCAAAGACGGAAATACAAATATATCTGAGCGACACAACAATTTCTTCACCTGATCATGTAGCACTCTTCCGGTAAAATTGATATGATCTAAATATTTGTTGAACACACCTTCGCTATTGTCATAAGCACCAACTACAGTTAATCGAACCTTGTCAGTCGGAATCGAAAACGCAGCCTCCAAAAGATACGAGACTCCCTTCATTTCAGTCACATTTCCCACATAAATGGCCTCTATAGGACGATCCGACGAAATATCATAAGATCTGTCTATCGGATCAAAATTTGATCCATACGGGCAAATTTCAATTCTATCCGCTTGGATCCCGCTGTATTCTAAAGATTTTTTTACAAAGTTTGACGGTGCAAGAAATACATCTGTGACCTCTAGCTCTTTTTTTAGCCTATTGCAAAAGCCATTGTTCCACAAGAATCTGCGTTCCGCTTTTAATTTTCTCGCAAATTGCGGACAAAGCTTCATATCGTTCTCATATATTTCCTTCATATATATACGGTTAGCTGCACTTGTGTCCATTATCTTCAATATTTCCGGAGCTTTTCTTTGGAGCATTTCAAAACACATTTTAGCATTGGTGTCATACATGATTACTGCATCCGCCTGCTCCTTTATCGCAAGGCGTGCGACACATTTACCGACATAATTTGCTGTATGCTTTTGCCACCAATTGTAAATTTTTTTTCCTTTATCATACCGTGCAAGAAAGATCTCCAATAATCCACGCCATTCTCCAAATTGAATAACCTCTGATTCTGTAAGATCTCGATTTCTTCGGTTCACTGCCCTCGCAAGATTATCTCCCGTTAAAAATCTTTTTATAAAGTGCATTGTCTTTGATGATTCATTGTTGTATACTGTTGTCACATAATAAAGTAGCATATTATTTTTCTTAAATGCTGATGCAGTATGAAATGAATGCTGCTGTCCCGGATGGGCTACAATAATACGATATCTCATAATTCCACCTAAATTATTCTTTCCAATAGGTCTAATTCACAAAATGCTTGTTTCTCCAAATAGAATAAACTTGAAAATATCAATCCGATTATATTTATGAACTTCTCTAATTACTTTTTCTTCAATCTGAGAATTACATGAATAAACCCCGATGCCTGCCCGACAAGCTCCTTCATCTGCGAATCGCGGACAA
>CAZUPI010000129.1:0-1795 GCA_964621755.1 uncultured Ruminococcus sp.
GCGGCTTTGTAGGCATCGGCATAAAACTGTTTTGCAAATTCGTAGCCGCAATGATTATAGAAGTAGGCGGAGTTGACATCAAATACCAGCTCGCCGTACTTCACAGCATCCGCTTTCAAACCTCTTGTGGAGATTACCTTTTCCTGTTCCAGTTGAGCAAACATTTCTTCGTAGCTGCCGGTCGGTTCCCTGAAGTGTACATTCATCGGAGTGCGTTCCGGTACGATGTCCTGATTTAAGGAAAGCAATCTTGCCCTCTTTCATTAGCTTGTCCACTACGCTAACCCGTTCCTCCAGATCGCCCACAGTCAGCACATCTGCCATATATTCGATATGACAGAGCATCTGCAACGCTTCTACGAAACGGTCATCCCATTCGTCATCGGGCGTCTTGGGCGTATAACACGGCTTCCAATCCTCCAAAAGATGCAGATAATCCGTCAACACCCGGAAGCAGAGCATTTCATCCTCCCGGAACTGACGGATATTTCGCAAAAAGCAGGCTAATCGGAGGACAACCCGGTTTCAAAAAACAGGACAACAGTGGATTTCTTCATATTTGAATGATATAATAAAGAAAATAAAAAAACAGGACAGAGGGATAAATATGAATCAGAATTTGACGACGCTGGATTTCTGGCAGGATACAGTCCTATATGAGGGCAAAACGCTGCCTACCGGCACGCTTGCCTGCGAAGCACTGAATGTATCCGCAGATACCCTTGCCAAAATGAACGAACAGTGCGACAAACTTAACTTGCTGCTCGGTGTGCTGAACGCCGGGCAGGATGCGTCTGCATTTTTTTCCTATGGCAAGGGAGGCTGCGCTGACGATGGTCGATATTCTTGATAGCACTCCGTCCTTTTCTTATATGGACATTCCAAGGCACCGGGAGCGAGTTAAAACAGTTTGTACAGCGGAAAATGCAAAAAGACCGGCAAAAAAAGAAAAACAATTATAGAACGGCGGTGATGACCATGAAATATAAAATTGCAATCTGTGATGATGAGCAGAATCAAATTGAATATATAACCTCGATTGTAGCATCATGGAGTGCACATGAAGGACATAATTGCGAGATACGCACGTTTGCATCCGCCGAAGCATTTCTGTTCGAATATGAGGACGACAAAACATACGATATTCTTTTACTTGACGTTGAAATGCAGAATATAACAGGCATCGAACTGGCTAAACGAATCCGCAAAGACAACAGCAACGCCGAAATCATATTCATCACCTCGCACTTTGAGTTTATTGGCGAGGGTTATGAAGTCGATGCTCTTCACTATCTGCTCAAGCCGATTTCTGCGGATAAGCTCATGCAAGTACTGAACAAAGCGGCTGAAAAGCTTTCAGTCGAACCTCCGTCGGTGGTAATCTCCTGCGAGGGTGAGACCGTCAAACTGTATGAATCGGACATCCTCTATGTAGAATCATTTCTGCATTACATTGTCATTCACACGAAAGATAAAGAGTACAAGATAAAGGAAAATATTTCTGTGTTTGAAAACAATGTAAGTGATGACTTTTACCGCATTCATCGTTCATACTTGGTTTCACTTAAACACATAACACGAATTTCCCGTACATTCGTTAATATCGGCAACACCGAACTTCCGCTTTCAAGAGGAAAGTATGATGATATCAACCGAGCATTTATCCAACATAACTGAGGTAGCCTATGAGAAAGAAAACATATTTGAAGCTGGTTGAATATCAAACGGAGCAATCGGAAAAACACTTAAACGAGGTGCGGAGTATCCACAGGGAAATGAGAGGCTATAAGCACGA
>CAZUPI010000130.1:0-1736 GCA_964621755.1 uncultured Ruminococcus sp.
GCAGGTTAGGGCAGATTGCGCTAAAATAACATCCATGATTTTTCAAACAGTATCCGCCTGAAAGGTATCAATCAAATTCACCACATACTTCAGGATCAGCAGCGCATCCGTGGCATCCACCTTGCCGCTGCCGTCTACGTCCGCGGCCTTTTCCTGCGCTTCATCCAGTGATGTCAGATGCACGACAGCCTTCAGGACTTTTAACGCGTCGCTTGCAAAAACCTCTCCATCTCCATCGACATCTCCATATTTGACCGGTGTTGGCGCCGAGGCGTTATAATGAATCGTCGCATTTAACAGAGCGTCGTTTCTTTCTCCAACGAGGATCTCTTTCCACTCTGTTTCACTGCCGCCATAAAAAACATCCGTCAGACTGTAACAAAAATTGAATGCATCTTCCCCAATACTCGCCACGCTGTTCGGTATTTCTACTGTTGTAAGCATGTAACAATTACGAAATGCCGCCGTCCCAATGCTTGTCACCCCTGATGGTATCTTGAGCATTGTCAGGCCGCTGCAATTTGAAAACACATAATCTTCGATGTTCGTCAAACCATCCGGGAGCGAAATATCAGTCAGGTCGCTGCAATACGAAAACGCAGAATCTTCGATACTTGTCACCTCATCCGGGATACGATATTTCCCCCCTTTTTTCTCCGGACAACAAATCAATTCTGTCTTTTCTTTATTAAATAATACTCCATCCTCAGAAGTATAATTCTTGTTCTCTGCCGCCACATTGATCTCTGTCAGGGCGCTACAGCTAGCAAATGCCAATTTTCCAATGCTCGTCACTCCGGATGGTATTTCAATTGCTGTCAAGCTAATACAGCCGCCAAATGCCAGTCTGTCGATGAACGTTACCGTTTCGGGGATCTTGATCGACGTCAAACTGCTGCATCCATAAAACGCCGCGTCTCCGATACTCGTTATTCCCAGCGGTAACTCTATCGTTGTCAGATCGCTGCAATTCGTAAATGCAAACATCGCAATGCTCGTAACCGGATATCCCTCAATTTGTGTTGGGATCACAACTTCTGTTTCTTCACCAAAATAGTCTGTAATTTCTACCGTTTTATCCTCTTTCACGTTATATTCCATTCCATCCTCAGTCGTCTTTGTCTGTACTTCTGCCGCCGCCGGATAAATGGTTGTCATCGTACCCAAAATAACCACCGCTATCAACAACCATGTCATAAGCCTTTTTCCTGCTTCTCTTACTTTACTCATAAATTCTGCTCCTTTTCCATTTTTTCAAACTTGCCACACTCTATAAACGCGCTGGCCCCGATGCCGGTCACACTTGACGGGATCATAAGCTCTGTCACTTTCCCTGAATGGCTGGTGATCGCGACCACTATTTCATAGGTCGACCCTTCTATTTCCATTATTTCCCGTGTATCGTTGTAGGTGATATTTTCATTTTCTATCTTTCCGGAGTTATAGGCGAAAGCAATGCTGTGGCCGTTCAACGCCTCCGCCAGCTCTGCATCCGTCCTGATGTTCTTCTCCTGCCAAAAAATTAACGTTTTCTCATACACCGTCATGGAATCCCCTCACTTTCTGCCTGCCCGTAGTATACCCTATCCTGCTGTAAAATTCAACACAGCATGGCAACCGCGTCATCATAGGTCATAATCGGCACTGTGATCCCCTTTCTGTTTTGCTTTCCCAAAATCAGAGAGCGCCAATCTGCTCTATCGCATACAGCGGCAGATTGACAAGCCAGTCTTCCT
>CAZUPI010000131.1:0-1708 GCA_964621755.1 uncultured Ruminococcus sp.
ACTGTGTTGGTTGAAAAAATAGATTTAAGCAGAGTTTCTATTAACTTAAAATTTTCGCTGTAATTTAAGTAATCTTCTTCTTTTAAGACAATGTTTCTATGTTGTAAATCGCCGTGTATTTTGAGAATGTATTTATCGCCATGGATTTCCGACACTTCTTTATCACACGCTATTGATTTATAACTAAGACAATTTTGGATCGATGATTTTTCCAGCAAGTCATCAAAATTTGTGGTTATAAAAGAACTCGGTGACAAGTCAAGCAACATTTTGTGAACGAGGTTTGGTTGTAAATTGCTACAATCAAAGCATTTATCAACAAATGAATAATATCTGTCAAGGTCTTCGTTGACAGAATAATAATACATTTGTGGAATTCTCAAATAATCTTCAGAACTGTAATAATCCTTTTTGCCATGACCTAATTCTGAACATAAACTATCAATCAATTCAGACCATTTAGGGGCATTAGATAGCTTTGATACTCCAGCTCCCACAAAAAAAGTAAGGTTATTTTTCTGGGATGCTTCAACGACTTTCTTGAAAATTTCACTATACATATTTTTCTCCTATTACAAATATGAAATTGCAGATGATCAAAATAATATTGAGCATTATTCTTCTGCCTGACCGCTGTTGACCCATTCGTCAATCTCGGAAACCTTAAACTTCCACTTCTTGCCCACCTTATGTGCGGGCATATTTTTTGTAGTAATCCACCGCAGTGCTGTATCTCTGCTGATTCCAAGATACTTCATAATCTCCGGCATGGAGTAATAACGATCCGGTATTTCTTTCATTGTCAGCACCTCGACACTTGTATTTGTTTTAGTATACCATAAAAATGACAAAATGTAAATATACTGCCCGATATTGATTGATACCGTACAATAATTCTTGTAATATCGGTCATAATAGTTTTCTTGAAAAACAAACCTTTCATTGTTAAATTGAAAGCGCTATCTTTTATACAATAAGGAGAGATTCAAATGCAACACGATTTAGGTGGAATTCAAATGTTCAGAAAAGCAGATTTATGCCGAGCACATGAAAAGTTATAAAGCTCCATCGACCATCCATACGGAGCTGTCGGCAATCCGAAAGGTCTATGAATGGCTCGGCGGAAAGAACAGGCTCCCCGGCAATGAAAAGCTGGATTTGCCAAAGCGTCAGGTAGGAGTCTTTGACAATTCGTGGACGCCGGAGGAATACCGTGCCGCAATCGCTCTTGGGAAAAGCATGGGAAGAGATGATGTATATTACGGTTTGAAAATTTCCTGGGTGTACGGCACAAGAATCGCAGAAGCCTGCGCTCTGCGCGTGTATCAAATCAAAGAAGCCGTACGAAATGAAGGACTTGAAATCAAGGGCAAGGGCGGACAGGTGCGGGTCGTTCCCATTCGTACCGACGAGCAGAAGCAGATGCTTGCCGAGATTATGACGTACATTCAAAAGAAAAATTTGAAGCCCGGCGATTATATTATCGCCGAGCAGTTTAAGGGAGGCGTGAAAAAGGCAATCAAGCGGATACAAAACTGGATCTACAATCATCGCAGTAAATTTATGTCGCCGGACAGAGTACTTGAATTGAGAAACGGAAAGAAGCCGAGAAACGAAAAAATCTCATTTCACGGTCTGCGTCATGAATATGCACAGAGGCTTAGAAGAATTTATCCGCAGGCTGAAAGCGTATATGAAGGCGCCGGAG
>CAZUPI010000132.1:0-1528 GCA_964621755.1 uncultured Ruminococcus sp.
CGTCTTTCCCTATCCCGCTTTCTTTAATACCACCATGCGGAATATGTACGCCATCACATCCCCCGTTTACATTAACTGTTCCAAATCTAAGTTCTTTTGTCAATCTATAGACCTCATCTATTTTATGGGTCCATATATAAGAATACAGACCGTATTCCGTATCATTTGCAATTTCAATTGCTTCATCCAACGTTTCAAATGACATTACCCCCACAATGGGGCCAAATACTTCTTCTGAATATATCCTCATATTCTTCTGCATTCCAGTTATCACAGTAGGTTCATAATAAAAACCTTTTTCACGCTCTGGGCTTTTCCCTCCTACAGCCACTTTCCCGCCTTTTGCCACAGCATCATCAACAAGCTCCTGCATTCTCTCTACAGCTGCCCTGGTAATCATCGGACCAAGATTTTTATCAGGTTCATCGCAGGTTCCTGGCCGTACATCATGTCCCAATGCAACAAGCTTTTCTAGAAATTCATGGTATACCTTTTTGTGTACGAGAACACGCTGCGGACCCGCACAGTTCTGACTGGCACAGAAAAACTGCGCACTCATACATCTTGATGCCGCATCATCCAAATTTGCATACTCTGTGACGATAAATGGTGCATTTCCACCAAGCTCAAGTGAAAAACGCTTAATCGAGGTGGCACTGTCTTTTATTAATTTAGCACCTCCGACAGAGGAACCAATCAATGTTAAAAGTGCCGGAATAGGACTGCTGTTTAACTCTACTCCTATCTCAGAGGCATCTCCCGCAATAAAATTGATTACCCCTGCCGGAAAACCGATCCTTTTCATAATTTCACCAATGTACAACGTTGACATTGGTGTTTTAGTAGCAGGTTTTAACACAGCTGTACATCCGGATGCCAAAACGGGTCCTATCTTCGCCGAAAGATTGTGCATCGGAAAATTCCATGCCAGATACCCTACGACAACGCCAAGCGGCTGACGCATAACTAGATTCAGACAAGCACCAGTTGTATCACGGACCGTCTCATCATAATTGCATTTTGCGACTTCAAGATTGTATGAAAAAGTATCTATTAAATCCGGCATTTCTCCGGCCGCCTGCTCCCTTATTTTCCCCGTTTCCAAACACAGCAAATCAAGGATTTTGTCTTGTTCGGCAACTATTGCATCCCGCAGCTTAATTATCCATTCGCCTCTCTCCTCCAGAGACATTTTGGACCATACGGGAAAAGCCTTCTGTGCAGCTTCTAGAGCCTGCTGTGCCTGCTCTTTCGTACAAAGTGGCACTTCTCCCACTACTTCCTCATTTCCTGGGCAGACAATCTGAGCAACTCTGCCTTGCCCTGTTATCAACTTTCCACCTATGTATTGTTTAAATTCATGCTTCATATCCTCACACCTCCTGTTTTGAATTAATGACGTCCAATACCGCCGCTTTCGATTTAACTCCACTCGTTGCACCTATTTGCTGCACTGCTAAGGACGCTGTCGCCGTCGCAAAAACACAGCACTCCTTTAAATTTTTGCCCTCTGCAAGCCCGGAAATAA